>NVSQ01000046.1:11400-22048 GCA_002401285.1 SAR202 cluster bacterium | reverse complement strand
ACCTCGGAGCCGGCCACCGCAGCCATTCCCGCTGAAACCACGACTATCACGGGGCCCATGACGTTGGGGAGCACGTGCCTCAAAAGTATGCGGGGGGTAGATGCCCCGATGGACCGGGCCGCCTCCACGTATTGGCCCTCCCTCTGCTGTAGGACTTGACCTCGCACCAGCCGGGCCATTCCGAACCAAGAAAAGATCGCCAGGGCCAGCGACAGGACTAGATAGTCCACCACGCCCAAGCGGACGATGTCCACTCTCAATAAGTCTTCAACGACCCTGGCCCATCCCGTGACCGTCGGCTTTACGCTGGCGATGATGATCAGCACCAGGAAAATCTCAGGAAAAGCGGAAGTCACTTCTCCCACCCGCATGATGATTGTGTCGATCCACCTGCCGAAATACCCCGACAGGAGACCCAATGTTAAGCCCAGCGCCAGACTGCCGGTGACCAGGGAGACGACGGTGATTATGACGGTGGTCCGGAGCCCATATACCACTCGGGTAAACATGTCCCGGCCCAGACGGTCAGTGCCGAAGGGATGGCTAAAGCTGGGGCCTTGTTTCGACACGCTCAGGTCCTGGTCGTTGTAGTCGTAGGGCGTTACCAGRGGTGATAAAATGCCCGCGCCATACATGAGCACAATCACGACCAAACAAACGACGCCAACCTTCTTSCGCATCAGCCGGCGCAGAGATATGGCCCAATAGCTGCGGCTGCGACCGCCTGTTAAGATCGGGCCGGTTTGGGCTTCACTCTGCGCCATAACTTCCACCCAACCGGATCCGGGGGTCCATCACCGGATAGATCAGATCGACTACCAGGTTAGCCAGCACAAACAACGTTGTACCGACGATGATTACAGCGTTGATCACCGGAAAGTCCCGGGCGAAGATCGATTCTATGAACAGGTTACCCACGCCGGGAATCCCAAAGAATCGTTCGACGATAAAGGACGTGAACGCCAGGCCCGCCAGGGAGAAGCCAAGGATCGTCACTACCGGAATCAAGGAATTGCGCAGTATGTGCCGCCGCCTGATCGCCAACTCCGGCAGCCCCTTAGCCCGCGCCGTCCTGATGTAATCTTGGGATATGACTTCCAGGGTGCTGGCCCGGGTCAGGCGGGTAAAAAAGGCGACTCCCGGAATACCGACAACCAACGCCGGAAGGATGATYCTGGTATCGAAAAAGCCGCCCCATCCGTGGGTGGGGAGCAAGTCGAAATGCAAAGCGAATATCAACAGCGCCGCCGGGGCGGTCAGAAATACGGGCACCGATTGCCAGCCGAGGACGGTAAACACCACGGCGGTGTCCACCCACGTCCCCTGCTTTAGGGCGGCGTACAGTCCGATGGGGACGCCTAGCCCTACGGATATTATCAATGCGGCGATATTTAGCTGGGCCGAAACCCACATCTTTTTCTTGAGCAGGTCGGCAACGCTGCGTCCCCGATACTTGAAGCTCTCGCCGAAATCGCCCCGGACCACTTCACTCAGATACCGGCCGTACTGGACAGCGATGTTGTCGTTCAGCCCTCGTTGCTCCCGGATACGTTCCACCACCACTGGGTTAGAATACTGGCCCAGAAGCAACTCCACCGGGTCACCGGGCCCGAATCTGCCCAGAGCGAAGGTGATGGCCGACACTATTAGGAGGATAAATGGCAGCCACAACATCCGCCGGAATATATACGTTCCCAAACTCGGCCTCTATCGTTAATCTCTGCTCGTTGATCTTGGTGGACTATTGTGGGCGCCGGGCGCTACGATTTTCTGCCCCATGATCCAGATAGGATGCCCTCCGGGGGTGATCGGTCCTATCCAAGTKGTCACTTAAAGTGTAGCTCGTAGCTCATTGTAAWCAAGGCACAGGTTGGGTTCAACCAGCCCTTGGCCGCCTGCTCGCCGGTCGCTATGTTGGTCATTGCTCCGAAAATAGAATTGCCAACCTCCGGCTGCACACTTGGTCATTCCGACACCAGCCCTTCGGCGGAAGGGCGGCGAGGAATCTCAGGTGACCGCTACAACCAGGCTTGAGACTCCTCTCCTTCCGCCGAAGGATCGGCGTGGCACGAATCGGCCATTTTCTGGGACTAAGGTGCTGGTGCCAACCAGGATGAACGATTCCGAGTCCTTCGCGGTAAGGATGAGGGATCTGGGGAGGCAGAGGGGAGGCGCCCCGYCTCAGATGGATCGTCGCCCCGGCTGGCTCATCACGACACCTGAGGCAAACACGTCGGTAAAACCCATTTGACCGTGAGATGATCCTGTCGCAGGGATCAGCTAACGTTGTAAGGGGACCGGCTTTTTGCTACGATAGCTAGGCTGGATGGTGATTAACTCCTTGGGTGACACCTCCAGAGGGTTCAGGGCTGTGCGGCAGGCATAGGCCCCTATATGGCGAGCGTAGCCAAGTGGTCTAAGGCGCCTGTCTGTGGCACAGGAGATCACGGGTTCGAATCCCGTCGCTCGCCCCACGCCTCACACATTTCCCGCGCCTGTAGCTCAACRKMYMGRGYAMKRGGCTTCGGACCCAGGGGTTGTGGGTTCGAATCCCGCCAGGCGCGCCAAATTTAGGACCAAAAACAGGCCCCCGGATTAGTTCGGGGGCCTTCTTTTAAGGATAATCCATGAAATACAAGGTTTGGATCTGCGTGGAGTCTTGCGATGAAGAGTATGAGCAGTACGAGGATGTTGAGGTGCCCTTCGCYGAGGTCGCCACACTGGAAACGGAATCAGAAGCCCTTACGTTTGCTTCGGCGCTCCAAAGATATGGGGTAGACATATTGCTCGATCAGACGTAATGTGGGGTCACYCTACCATGAACGCTTTTGCGTACCCAGTACGCCGGTAGATGTAATGAGATYCGCCGGACCTGACTAATGCGTGGCCGAGGCCAGTGGGGGATGGCATTAAAGGAGATTCYGGMAAGCATCTGCTTAATGGGTTTRTTGGGCGAATACTAGGTGACGAACGAATACTGAGYACACACTAGTGAGTAGTTTCAGAAACTGAACGCCGATGAACGTGTATAGCAGGACTTTCACCCCGCGATCATGAYYCAATATCGCAAGCGTGATGTGGYCCATTAGCCACCGGGGATTCTCGGGTTAGATTCCAGAAGGGCACYTTAATCAATGTTGCCTACGGAGGAATCTAAGAGCCAAAGGTGCTGTSACTCGGATTTTGCCGGCTGTGGGGCGCTGAAGTATCGTGNAGGRRGGGGGAGGCAGAAGTGGTATTTTCGCCACCGAAACCAACAACACCAAGGCAGCAATTCCTGATTCCAACGCCGGTTGGTGACCCTCGACTTCTGAAACCGGGCTGGGCCGGCCARATCGACGAAGATGAACTAGCCTTTATCCGGTATGCACTCTTTCAGGATTCGAAACCGGCCCGCCTATGGGGATTCAGGCCATCTCAAAAATCCAGAGCCGACGAAGCCATCCGCCGGGTGGCTCTGCATGGCGATCCCGAAAGGACCGCTCACAACCGGGGGTTGGCCCGGCCATGGATAGGCTCTGATTTGGACCAAGCGGCATAGCAAAGAATTATCTTAGCCTTGGCCGTAGCGGCCCTGGAATTGGCTTCGGCACCTCAGAGAAGCAGGGCAGACTTTCTACCCAATCAGAAGTAAACAGGGGTCATTTCTCTAAGAAAGCTTGGGCGTTCCCGACCCGCCTTCCCCACCATTCGGGGCCTTCCAGGACGTACTTCCACTCGGGGTTCTGCTCGGTGTCCCGGAGCGCCGCCATCACTTGGTGGAACACCGGAGCGTCAGATTCGGCAAATTCGAAGTAGCCTACGAAGTCGTAATTCTCATCCAGCCCATAGCCTTCCGGAGCGTGGACCAGGCGGCGGTTGATGTTGGGAACGCCGGCGGCGCTGGCCAACGCGTGGCCCTTCACAACCATGTTCTCGTTCACGTCGTATCTCGGTAGGAAGAAGCTTTCCCGGTGTAAAAAGTCCATATTCCACCAGGCGGGCGTCTTATTCATCGGGGTCACCGCCGCCAGCGGGTAAATCTCTCCTGGACCAGGCGGCAGGGCGTGGGCGTAGGCAAATTGAGTCATGGCGTGGCTGGTGTAGCTGCGGGCCCTCATCACTCCGGCCAAAGTTTCCACCGATCCTCCCCGAGTTTCGATCAACTGCCTCAATCCGGTCTCGTAGATCTTGAGAGGCGCCAGAGTCGCACATTCCAGCCGGATGAGCCCATGGGACTCGGATATTTCCGGATGCKCGATCTGCTGCTCGCTGGTTAGGCCGTCCTCCGCCCGTAGCAACTGGAACCGGCCGCGTTCAAAAGCCTCGTCAGAAGGCGGCCCGCCGGCGTGGTGCATGTTGTCCAGGTCTTGGCCCAGTTGGTCTACGGCCTTGGCAAGTTCTCCATCGCCCCTGCCGTCACCGAATGTTACGAACAGGAATAGTTGGTGGCCGGTGACGGCGGTCGTCATGTTGAGTTCGTCAGGTTGCATCGGAATATCCTCGTCTRGCRGTTTGAGAGTCTTASTTGGCGGACGTCCTGGACATTATAGCGAGGCGACGCGGAACCGGGGTATGGATGAAGTTCCAGGGCTAACGGGAGCATCGTTCCCCACGGGACGAGGCGCTTCTAGGCATTCATTCTTTACAATTCGKCTCTAAATTGATATTATTTTTACGAGTCATGCGAACAGCGCAACAGATGAGATGCTAAACCCAAGGCCCCTTTTGTGCGCCAAGCACCAGTCAGATACAATGCATCTCACCTGCCCTGACCATCGGAGGTAACCCCAATTCTCGGTACATTGTTACGTAAGCTAACCGCAAGCTTCCCCAAAAGCGACCCCAAAACACCACCGCCGCAGCAATCATCGCCCACTAATAGTCTTCTGGCAGCGGTCACCACCGAACGGCCTACAAAGCCACCGGTCCCGCGGGCGGTCCCGAACGYGTCCCCGCCTTCACCAGCCCTCAAGTCCGCAACAGACAGKCCTCGCTCTCCGGAACGTCCCATGCCTCGCCCCGCCGTCAGCTCTCCCCAAGCTCAATCTGATYCCCAGTTCTTCGGCACTATTCCTGTTTCCGGTCCAGTGGGCCGAGCCCTAGAAAGCATGGGGTATGCCGAGCCTACTCCCATCCAAGCCGAGATTATCCCTTTGGTTCGGTCAGGAAGGGACGTGGTTGGCCAAGCCCAAACCGGGACCGGTAAGACCGCGGCATTTGGTATTCCTCTGGTAGAGTCAGTGGACCGTGACACCAATGAYCCTCAAGCATTGATTTTGGTGCCGACCAGAGAATTAGCCGTCCAAGTCAAAGGCGAGCTGTCTAAACTCGGGCAGCACACCGGCGTAARAATCATAGCCGTCTATGGCGGMCAGGCCATGAGCCGCCAATTGGAATCRATGCGGCGGGGCGTCCAGATAATCGTGGCCACTCCAGGCCGGTTGATGGACCATATGCAGCGCGGCACCGTGGACATTGGACAGGTTAAGTTCGTTGTTATGGACGAAGCCGACCAGATGCTGGATATMGGGTTCGCCGACGACATCGAATACATACTCCGTTGGACCCCGAAAGCCCGGCAAACSCTCCTGTTCTCCGCCACCATGCCGGGACCGATTCACCGATTGGCCCGCCACTATTTGAAAGATCCCGCCTGGATACAAGTTGGTGGAGACGGCGAACCGGTGGAGGGTGTGACCCAGCGTTACTACGAAGTGGCCGACCGGGACCGCCCCACCGCTCTAGAATCGTTGCTTCGCCAGCCCGGCGTGATCACTCAAGCCCTGGTGTTCCGGCGGACCAAGATTGGGGTGGACATGYTGGTGTCCCACCTGCAACGTAGGGAGTACGACGTTCAAGCCATTCATGGAGACATGACTCAGGCCCACCGTGACCGGGTTATGACCCGCTTCCGCTCCGGCGACCTCCGYGTCTTGGTGGCTACCAACGTCGCCGCCCGGGGCTTGGATATTCCGGCAGTGTCCCACGTGATTAACTACGACATGCCCGGTAAYCTGGAGGAATACGTCCACCGGATCGGCAGGACGGCCCGGATGGGGCGYCACGGCACGGCGATAACTTTCGTCTCCGAGTGGGATTTCCCGGCTTTGGACGTTATTCAAGCCCATATCGGCGACAGTCTGGAGCTGGCTACTCTGGCGCCGGCTGCCAACTGACGACTGGCTGGCGGACTTAGCTTAAGATACCGCCAGCCACCGGCAAAAGCCTCGCTTCGGGAGCCACCTCTCCCAACCATTCTCTGGACCTTCTTCCAACAGRTTTCCGACCGTRTCTACGTRTGTAATCACGGCGCGAAGCTTGATCGAGCTTGTGCTCCCCACGGCCCGTCCTTCCGGATCATGATCCACAGAGACCGGAAGGTCCCAATGTTGTTCCCGGAGTTGKCGTASCGGGTAAATTGGAGAAACACATGGGYCTTGTTCTCCGAGCTGTGGATCACATCCTTACTTTCGAAAACGGTGTGATCCCAATCTGATCCGGCCCGTTCGGAGAATTCTCGCAGATAAGACGTCCTCAAGTCATCTAGGGTCGGATAAATGGCGATACCTGCGGTGGAAATGCGGACGTGGGGCGTGTGCATAGTTAGGAAAAGAGCCTCATCATCCCGGGCATTCAACGCGGCCACGTGGGCGTCCATGGCATCCAATGGTCCTTGTTCAAATTCAGGTTGGCGATTCTCTATTGCGTTACTCCTATTTCGGCGATATTGATATCTGTCGGGTATTCGCGTTTGGTTCTATGMCATCCTTCTCKGGGTTCTATCTAGGCAAAATGGCAGGTGTCATTCCGAGGAGCGCAGCGACGAAGAATCTGGGGTGGTTCTTTGCACATTTSCAGATTCCTCTCCTTCCGCCGAAGGATCGGAATAACAGGTCTTAGCAGCCAGGTAGTMTTYCACCACCAGCCATCAGCGGGTCAAACYACTAGTGMGRYTATTTGKCGGCCGTTTCATCCCATCCGGAAATAGCGCARCCKGGRGTGGGCCGYTCTGGGAAGCTGCGGCARCGTTGGGGCCGGTCYTCGTAGATRCGACAGGCTGAGGTGGCGTCTTCCAGCATGGGGCACCGCTCACCYGGATGTTCAGCAAACTTGACCCAAGCGCCACCGCCGGGCGCCGCGTCTACCTTTACGGCCAATCCCAGCGCCGCGGCCTTTTCTTCAAACATGGCTGGYTCATCCCCAATCAGCCTTAGGATRAGGGGACCCCGGCAGCACATGCCCCGGCATTGGTTCATGCAGATGTCGGTGGCTGCTTCGGGTGTTAGATCGACCAATGGAGCGCCGCCTTTATTTAACGAAACTGGTTTCTAAGTTCTGCATGGCGTCCCGGATCCGCTCGATGTGATTCTCCATCAAGTCTAAGGATCCCATTTCTTCCACTGAGAAATAACCGACGTCGGTGGTCTCGTCGCTCAACCCCATCTCTCCGCCGGTAACTGTAGCCTCAAAGCTGAGAGCCACTGGWTGGATAACATTGCCGTCGGCATATTCGACAACCAGGTCGGGGGTTGTATATACGCCGACCAAGCGAGTTACCTTCACGTGGAGCCCGGTTTCCTCGTARGCCTCCCTGACGCAGGCTTCCTCGATGCTTTCGCCGGGGTCCATGCCGCCGCCGGGCAGGCACCACCGTCCGTTGTCGGTGCGTTTGGTTAGGAGGATCTTTCCCCGAGATTCGTCGAAGATAATCGACGACGCGCCCACACGCAAGACCCCGCGCTTTCCGATCCGGTCRCCATGAATCAACTTGGCCATATTTCTTGAGATCCYCTTATTTTCATACTRCCTGTCCACATGCCGGGTTTAGACTACCAAGSCCCGAAAGGCAATTCAAGCCGGGTTATCCGCATAACGCAAAGATGGCGCTTATGTAAACCGGCCCCCATGGTACRATCCAGAAACCCCGAACAAGACTCTACCAAGACATCCGGGGCGAGGTGAAAGTTGACTTCAGCGAAAATAAACGGCATCGATGTCCACTACCAGGCATTCGGCGAAGGTRAGACCATCGTCTTTGCCCATGGCGCCGGTGGCAATCTACTGAGTTGGTGGCAGCAGATCCCCTATTTCTCCCAAAACTACCGATGCATAACTATCGACCAAAGGGGATTYGGGCACTCACTGGACGTTCCAAACGGCCCCGGATCCGGGGCGTTCGTCGAAGACTTGGTGGGACTGCTRGACTATCTTGAAATAGACTCNGCCCACCTGGTTGCCCAGTCCATGGGCGGCCGCACCATGCTTGGCTTCGCCGTGGCCTATCCACATCGGACCAAGAGTTTGGTGATGGCCGATACCGTGGGCGGAATGGCCGTGCCGGAAGTTGAAGAGTTACAGGCACGGTTAAGGGATACCAACGCAGCCAACGTGTCCATCGGGCACCGGGCGATATCTCGGGGGTTCGTCCAACGGAACCCGGCGCTGGCCAATCTATACCTGCAGATCTCCGATTCCAATCCACCCCGCTCCGAACCGGCTGGAGGTCAGCAGCCCGGCCCCAGTGTGGCACAGCTTGGCGATCTGCAAGTGCCCACCCTGTTCATTGTCGGCGAGGAAGACCAGATCGCTCCTCCCGCAGTGATTGAAGCGGCCGCTAAAACGATTCCAGGGGCGCGGATAACCAAGGTGCCTGAGGCTGGACACTCGGTTTACTTCGAGAAACCGGACATCTTTAATTTTGAAGTGTCCCGGTTTATTCAGAGCGTCACGGAGCCGGCAAAAGTAGCGAGCACCGTATAACCGGGCCGTCGTACATCGTGGAAACGCACAGCTAGCCTTSCGTARTTTTAGCGCAGGCCGGAATCCAGAAACTTTCCCCAAAGCGGCCTGCCTGGACCCCGGCCTACGCCGGAGTGACGGGCATTTCCGAAGGAGGGGATTAAGGGAAGGCATTGCTTGACGKGTTGGAGACGCCCCCGTGCAGTCCCTACCCCCGTCATTCCGGCGCAGGCCGGAATCCAAGAACCGGTTGCAAGATAATCGTTCCTGAACACTGGCTTTCGCCGGTGTGACGGATCTAGCCTTTTCTTAATCAMAGCGCAGATGCTCATGCACCGATCCGATCACTGTTTACTTCCCGGTGGGACCGTCCATGAATGATCGCAACGACTCTCTAGCCCGTGAATAATCGTAGGTTTCAAACCTTCGCTGCCGTAGCCGTACAACGTCGCCGTTAAAAAACCTCTCGTAAAGGGTCTGCCTAGAGCCGAATTGGGYCCCCACCAGGTCCCAGGCCAGCCGAAAAAGCTTGACCCGGTCGGCGGCGTTGGCGGTCGCKCCTTGATAATACTTGCCGATGTCTTCAGCCATGGGACCGTTGATGTCTTCTTCAGAGGGCGTCAGCATCAGGCCACYCGCCGCCAGTTGCTCCAGGATCCATATTACCCGCACGTAAGCGTCCGGGTACCAGTTCCTCATGGCGATCCAAGGCTCTTGGGCAGGCCAGATCCCCTCTCCCTCGGAGGGAGCCGCGTCGGCTTCAGCAGACCGCATGTAAGCCCGCACCGTCTCCAGAATGTCGATAATTTCGGCGATCTTCTCCTGTATGTGGCCGAAGCCGGTGATTCCGATGCCTTCGGCGATACCGTGGGTTATCCCGAGAATAAACTCTAGTTTGGCGATATTCTTGACGGCTACCTGTTGCATGTACTGCCGCCACATAGGCACTTGCTGCAGGGCGTAGTTGGCCAGCTCCACGTCCTCGAAAGCGAAGACCCGGTCCCAGGGAATCAGCACGTCGTCGAAGACAGCCAAGGCGTCCATCTCGTCGTACCGCCCGGATAGCGGGTAGTCGTAGAGAGAGTCTCCCCGGTCGTACGACTGGCGGCAGATGAATTTGAGTCCGGGAGTGTTTATCGGGAGAGCAAAGCCGATGCAGTACTTCTTGTCCTCTTCGGCGTCGGGCCGTAAAGGCCGGTAAATGGGAGCGAAAATCTCGTCGGAAAAGGGCGCAAGGGTCGCCAGTAGTTTGGCCCCTCGTACTATGATCCCCTCGCTTGTGGTGTCCACGGCTCCTAAAGCCACGTAAGGGTCAGGCAGATCGCTGATGGGCACCGCCCGGTTGACCTGAGGATGGCCGAAGGCATGGGTGAGGCAAAGGTCCTTTTCCCGGGCGTATTCGTGGTAACGGATCAGGTTGTCGGCGAAACGCTTTTCCTTCCGGCCGTAAACATGGGCCACCTGGCGCATCGCCGTTAACTGGATGTTCACATAATCCGGCGTCCGGCCCAGCATCCCAAAGGACCAGTTAGCCACCACTTCCAAGGCCTTCCTGCGTTCCAACAGGTCATCTTGGGTTTCCGGGATCTTGTAGGAGCGGGCCACCGGTTCCCCGGAAGATGGGGATTTGAAGGTCATTACCTCGTGATGTTCGGGAGAAACCTGGAGGTCGTAGATAGACGCCAAGGTGTGGGCCATGCGAGAGAGTTTAGGGTGGGTGGTTACATCCTCAACCCGTTCCCCTTCCAGCCAGATCTCCCGCCCGTCGCGTAAGCCTTCCAGGAATTGTTTGCCGGTTCGGACCGCCATGCGTCACCTTCGATCCATAATATAGYCTCGAATCCGGGCAATCGTAGCATGGACAGGTCAGGGAAGTCACGACGGRGGATTAGCCACAGAGACACAGAGAYACRGAGRWASGGASSAA
>NVSQ01000046.1:8036-11393 GCA_002401285.1 SAR202 cluster bacterium | reverse complement strand
WTTTATTTTTTGGTCCTTCCGCTCCTCNNTGTCTCTGTGGCTAACTAACCGGAAGCCTCAGTAACCAGGCTGGGACGGCAGGCGCGCATGACTGCTAGGGTTGATTCCAGGGTAGGGCGGGCCGCCACCACCCGGACGATGGCGACATCCAGGCCTTTGGCAAGTTTGCCAAAGGCATCYGCGGCGCCCTTGGCCTGGCCGTAATACCCTACGTTCAGTAGCAAGTCGCTCGAGAAAGCGTCGGCCACGTCGTCCCGGGACTCTCCGGCGGAGCGCATCCGGTCCAACTCGGCCAACTCCTCGGTAAAGCCCATCCGTTCGAAGTGGCCACGGTAACCCAGGGTCCGCTCCTTGGTGGTGGGGACTTCCTGTCCCAGGGCATAACCCATGGTCGAACGGGCGTAAGCTCGCTTGGCCGTATCCACGTCGTCGTCAACGCAAACCCGGATATACTCCACCATTTTGATCCYGGCGGGGKCACGGCCGGCCTTGGCTGCCCCTTCGTTGATCTTTTCCCGGCTCCAAGCGATCTGCTCGGGGTTGCACCAATTTAGGCATGCGCCGTCGGCCAATTCACCGGATAACTTGAGCATCTCCGGACCCAAAGCCCCMAGATAGACCGGTGTTTTTGGAGCCGGGTCTATACCAAGTTTGACGCCCCGCAAGGTAACGACATCGCCCTTGTAATCGATCTGCTCTCCTGCCACCAGTCCCCGCACGGTAATCATGTAGTCCCGCATCATGGCCAAAGCCGATATCTTGGGCATACCCATGGTCCGCCGCGACCTGGGCCGGTAGACCCCACCGGTACCGATACCCATGTGGAAACGGCCGCCGGTTAATTGGCTCATTGTTCCGCCGCTCATGGCGAACGCGACCGGACTGCGGTACATGACGGGGGAGACGGCGATACCGGTGTCCAGTCCCTCCGGCGTGACGTCGCGGCTGGCGGCCCAACGCTGGGAGCAAAGGTGAAATGCGTCGATGCCCGTGCCCTCAGGAGTCCAGATGCTGGTATAGCCCAGACGGGCCGCTTCCCGGGACAGCTCCGCCTGCTCGTCCCACGTAAGGTTCAGGCTCCAGTCCAGTCCGATTCCGATCTCCATGCCGAGCCTCCAGAATTCTGTTTCGAGTCTAGGACACMCGGTATCGGAACATTGACATCCGCCGGGGCTTGGTTCCGGCCCCTACACCACGTGCCCAGCAATACTACCAGAACCTAACCTGCCGCGATGGGGGCTGGGTTGCGTGGGCCACGACTAACCGTTAATCTGGTCGAACTATCCAAGAGCACATCACGAAGGGAGGCGATGCAATGGCGATCTGGAGGCTTTATACCGGCGACGATGGACAGTCCCATCTTGAGGAGTTAGACTTGGATTCTCATCCGGAGCTGACGGATATCGCTYCAGCCACCGGGATATCCTTCCGGTCAAGTCCTGCCGGATCATTCAGCGACTGGCATAACGGACCCAGGCGTCAATATGTGATTACCATCGGAGGGGAGGTGGAATTGGGGCTTGGCGACGGTTCGGTACACCGGTTCGGGCCCGGCCACGTTACCCTGGTTGAAGACCTGACCGGTCAAGGCCACACSACCAGAACGGTGGGARCCGGGTCAAGAATTTCAGCAACCATACCCCTGGAGTAGCGAACCCAGTTGGGAGCGGCTAACCATGATTCCCAACTTTGGTTGTCCCCCGCAATGGTAATTGAACAAATCCCTTYCCCCTCGACGGGGGCAGGTTAGGATGGGTGTGAAAAGSGTTCCCGACCTACCTGTTGCGATTCAGTTGGAATCTGCTTTGATTGCCAYTGGTCGATCCAGCAACTCTTTGGCGTGGGCGAACACGGCATCGAACATTTCGTGGGTTAACCGTCCCGTCTGGGTGTTCTGTTGGCTGGGGTGGTAGGAGCCGATAAGCGTCACCCCGCCGTCCAAGGCATAGGTAACCAAGTGACCGAACTTTGGAAGCGGTTTGGGAAGAGCGAGTCCCCGGGGAGCGAAAGTGGTTAGATAAGTGTCGAAAGCGATCTTTCCCAACGCAACCACGACTCGGACTGTGTCCATCAACTCCAATTCCCGAATCAGGTAGGGGAGGCATTCCAACCGCTCCTCCTTCAAGGGTTTGTTGGCCGGCGGGGCGCATCGCAGGGCGGCGGTGATAAARGTGTCGTAAAGGACCAGTCCATCGTCGCGSYGCTGGGAGTCGGGAGAACTGGAAAACCCGAACTTGTACAAAGTGCCGTAAACCCAATCGCCGCTCCGGTCCCCGGTAAACATCCTTCCCGTCCGGTTTCCGCCGTGGGCCGCYGGCGCGAGTCCCACCACCAATAKCCGGGCTTGGTGGTCCCCRTAGGCGGGAAGAGGCTTGCCCCAATAGTCCCAATCCATGTACATACGCCGCTTCGTCCGGGCCACYTCTTCCCGGTACGGAACCAGCCTGGGACATTTGGTACAGGCGATTATCGTGTCTTGCAGTTGTTCTAGTTCCGTCATGGGAATCTCAACTATTCGGGGGGNTTGTGGTGTGACGCTGAGACTATATAGTAGCGCCCTGTAGGCCGCAACAAAGTGATATACTCCGGTCTGCAGTCAGGATGACCGCTCCTGACAGGCTACCATTGTGATTCTCCGATGACTAATTTCCCCGGATCATTCAGCCTTCCAAGGAGGCAAAATGCCCGACGAAAACGAATTATTTGAGATCCAAAGGACCACCCGTGCCATGCGCCGGCTTAAGCCCGACCCGGTGCCCGAGGAGTTGGTCCAAAAGATACTTCGCGCCGGTATGAACGCGGCCAGCGGCGGRAATAGCCAACGCTGGCGGTTTCTGGTCATCMAGGACCAGTCCATYAAAGARAARGTCCAAGCTTACTACAAGCGCGCCTTCGATGAGGTGGTCAGCCCTAGATACCTGTCCAGCGAACCCCCTCCCGGTTCCAGTCCCGGCCGCTACCGTAGGCAGCACAGCGCAGTGGAATACCTAACCGACCATTATCACGAAGCGCCCATCTGGATCGTGGCTTGCCAAGACGACGGACAGTCGACGCCCAGCCGTTCTTCGGGAGCATCCATCTACCCGGCGGTTCAAAACATGCTGCTGGCCGCCCGCGCTTTGGGTTTGGGGGCTACCTTGACCACCCGGCATTTGAATTTCGAAGCCGAAGTCGAAGCCATATTCGGTTTACCCCAAGGGATCCATTCTTACGCCATCCTGCCCATAGGCTATCCYCTTGGTAACTTCGGACCGGTACGGCGAGGAGATATGGCTGACTTTGTGTATCTGGACACCTGGAACAACCAGTATCCCGGTCTTGAATAGGATCAGTTGACGCGACCTTTGCTGGAACGCT
>NVSQ01000046.1:0-8028 GCA_002401285.1 SAR202 cluster bacterium | reverse complement strand
GCCGCGTAAATTGATTAACCGCAGGCGCTATGCTAACGTAAATCTTTGGGTGCCCGGTTAATTCCCCATCGCCCTATCTTTTTCGGCTTCGGCGTTGTGACACGGAAACCGTATGCTCGAGAAATCTCTGTCCAATCGCCGGTTGGAGGCCCTTGGTAAGCTTTCGATTTTCTCCGAACCCAAACGTGGCGCACCAGATAAACTGGTTGCCGTGGGGTGAGGCTGCGTTCGCCAAGGCCCAAGAGGAAAACAAACCGGTCTTGCTGTCGATATCCGCGGTGTGGTGCTACTGGTGCCACGTTATGGACGAGACCTCCTATTCCGACCCGGACGTCGCCCGGCTCATCGRCCAGAGYTTCATCGCYATCCGMGTGGACAAYGACCACCGGCCGGAYTTGAACWCCAGATACAACGTGGGCGGATGGCCKACGACCGCTTTCCTGACCGGGCACGGCGGACTTATCGGCGGAGCCACCTACCTTCCACCGGACCAATTCCTGTCCATGTTGTCGGAGTTGTGTCAGGCTTACGAAGAAGACCGGGCGCAACTATACGATCAGGCCCGTGGATTGCTCCGTCAACGCCAAGACCGGGCCGGCCGAATCACCGCGGGYCCCGAGTTAGACGACGCATTTCCGGATCAGGTCGCCCGCAGCTTGGCCGGCGCGTACGATGCGATCAATGGCGGATTTGGGCAAGAACCCAAGTTTCCCAACGGGCCCATACTCCAGTACTTGGTCCACCTGACCCGGACCACCGGTGAAGACTTCTACCGGTCCATGCTGGTCAAGTCCCTGGACCGCATGTCTTGCGGGCCGATGTATGACAGCGAGGAAGGCGGCTTTTTTCGCAACGCCGGGAATGCCGATTGGTCGGATCCTCAGCGAGAGAAAATGCTGGAAGACAACATTAGCCTGGCCCAGGTTTACCTGGACGCCTACTCCATATTGGACCGGGACGACTACCGSCGGGTAGCTTCTCAGACGGTCGATTACATCGTGACCAGTTTGTTCGATTCGGAGACCCCCGGATTCMGGGGCAGCCAGGGCGCCCATTCCGACTACTTCAACCTCCCTGTATCGTCCCGAATGGAGCAAGAAGTCCCGGCCGTGGACGATTACCTCTACACCAACAGTAATGCTCAGTCGGTTTCCCTGCTACTAGATGCCGCTTGGAAGCTGAGCCGGCCCGAACTGACCGAAACAGCCTTGGCCGTGTTGGACCGATTGGAATCAACGGCCCAAGCYGRGAAKTTSAGCCACGTTTATGATGCTTCGGGCGCGGGAGACGGGCTGTCGTTCTTGATGGATTGGGCTGGGCTGCTCATCGCGTTGACCGACGCCCACGGATATACCGGACGGGAACACTATTTGGACCGGGCGAAGTCGGTGGTCAAAGAGATCCTGGACCGTTTCTACGACGAGACCGGCGGCGGCTTTTTCGACATCGAAGCTAGCACCCAGCCAATCGGATATCTGAGGCTACGGGAAAAACCGCTGGCGGAGAACGTATCCGTGGCCATCGGGCTGCTCAAGCTATGGCAGGCAACTCGGGACGATGACTACCGGCAGATAGCCGAGACCACCTTGAGCGCCTGCGCCGGTACCTTCCACGAATACGGGGCCCAAAGCGCCGGTTACGGTTTAGCCGTCAGCCTCCTAAAGAATTCGCCGGTGGAAGTGACCGTTGAAGGGCGTCCTGAAGACCCGGAGACTTCGCACATGATTCAAGCCGCGGCCCGGTTGTCTTGCCCCAATCTGGTCATCAAGCCGGTTCTGGTTGATGAGACTCAACTCCCAGCCCAGGCTCATGTTTGCTTAGATACTCTATGCCTTCCTCCAGTGACAGACCCTGACTTGCTGGAAGGCTTGGTTTCGGAGATGTCGGCGCCGGCCGCCAGTCCCTTTGAAAATGTTTTGGACCGGTTGGCCGAGTTCTGAAGCACTGATCCTGGTCAGAACGACGCGCGCCAAGGCATCGCCGACGGGCCRGTTCGATCTGACCGCCTTGAGACGGCGTAGTCGAGCCCAGCAAATACCCTCAACCACGAAAAGACCGTAGGATATACCGGAGGAACGGATTGCTAAGAACCATGGACTGTGGCGACCTTCGCGAAAATAGTATAGGTAGCCAAGTTACCTTGGCCGGTTGGGTCAGCCGGCGGCGCGACCACGGGGGCGTGATATTTGTTGACTTACGGGACCGGTCCGGAATCGTACAGGTGGTGTTCAATCCCGAGACCTCACCCMCGGCCTATGASATAGCGGATCAGCTTCGCTCAGAATGGGTTGTGCAGATCAAGGGCACGGTACGGGTCCGTCCTCCCGGAAGTGAAAACCCKGCGATGGCCACGGGAATGGTGGAAGTGGCCGCCGACGAAGCATCTATCCTAAACTCTTCTCTAACCCCGCCSTTCTACATCAGTGATGAMGTGGAGGTGGACGAGARTTTGCGMCTGCGYTAYCGGTACTTAGACCTGCGGCGGCCGGVKATGCTTCGAAACCTGACGCTTCGGCACCGGGTGGTGAAATACATCAGGGACTTCCTGAGCGACCGMGGTTTCCTGGAGATTGAGACCCCCATCTTGATCAAGAGTACTCCGGAAGGGGCCCGTGATTTCCTGGTGCCAAGCCGCATGCARCCGGGTAACTTCTATGCCCTCCCCCAATCGCCGCAGCAACTCAAACAGTTGCTTATGGTGGCCGGTGTGGAGAAGTAYTTCCAGATCGCCCGCTGTTTCAGAGACGAAGACTTGCGGGCCGACCGCCAGCCGGAGTTCACCCAACTTGACCTGGAGATGAGCTTCGTTGAGGAGGAGGACATCCTCCAGTTAACTGAAGAGCTATACACCGGCATGATTGAGTCCGTCGCCCCTGATAGGACGATGCTTAAGCCCTTTCCCAGGCTGGAATATGCCGAGGCGATGGACCGGTACGGCAGCGACAAACCGGATCTGCGTTTCGGGTTGGAAATGACCGACGTCACCGATCTGGCCAAGGAAACCGAGTTTCGGGTCTTTTTGTCGGTGGTTAAAAACGGGGGGATAATCAAAGGATTCGTCGTGCCCGGCCAGGGTGAATACACCGGCACCTTGATGCGCAATCTTGAAGAGACAGCCCAAGGATTTGGCGCCGGAGGTCTCAGTCACGTCCGATTCCACGGCGCGGGAGCCATTGGCGAGATCGCTGAAGAAGAAGTATTGCTCTCGCCCGGACTGAGAATGCCGGTGGAGTGGAGCCGCCGCCTGGCGRASAAAATGGGAGCCGTTCCGGGGGATCTGGTCCTACTGATGGCCGGGCCCAGCAAGCAAGTTAACACCTGGTTAAGCGCCATGCGAGATCACATGGGAAAAAYATTGGGACTGGCCGACCCTCAAACATTAGCTTTCGCGTTTGTCACAAAGTTTCCTCTATTCGATTGGAACGCGGACCGAAACCGGTGGGACTCCTCCCACCATCCATTTACATCGCCCGCGGAAGGCCAGGAAGATTTGCTGGARGGAGAGGACCTGGGCTCCATCGATTCAAAAGCCTATGACCTGGTCTGTAATGGATCGGAGCTGGCTAGTGGTAGCATACGGATCCATCGGCGTGAGGAACAGGAAAAGATTTTTCGAATCCTGGGATATTCTAATGAGGAAATTAACGAAAAGTTTGGCCAGATCCTTGAAGCATTCGAGTACGGCGCTCCGCCCCACGGAGGCATCGCCCCCGGCATCGACCGTCTGGTAGCGATTCTGGCCGGCTCAACATCCATCCGCGACGTCATCGCCTTCCCCAAAACCCAAACGGGAGCGGACCTATTGTTCGGCTCTCCRGCCCCGGTRGAACCGGASCAACTGAAAGAACTGGAGTTGSGCTTGCTTGGGTAACGTARCCGAGCGGGTAACGACAAGAKCYRTMACRAWWYAGCAMYKTAGGAARAMCAARAWCCGGTAAAGACAACAAGAGGCCCNGGGGATGTCCCCGGGCYTCTTGTTGTCTTATTBADTCGGAGCGCTTCKCCTAGACGGCSCGTCGTTTTCTAGTCTTCWGGAAYGTATTTACCCTGYCGMGCCGCGCTRGTCAGYCTCGCCCGCGTGTAAAAAGCCAAGGCGGCTGCTTCCGTGTTCTCCGCTTTTCCCGCCCATGCGGATAGAGGAGCTCCCTGAAGGCTTCTGCCAAAACTGAACGTAAGCTGCCAGGGCATTCCAAGCTCGATTGTCTTTTGATTTATGGCGTTTAGGTTCGCCGTCACCGAATTATCAGGCTCGCCACCGGAGAGGAAGACCACGCCAGGGACCGACGCCGGCAGCACCCGCTTAAAGCACTCAATGGTCCTCTCCGCGACCTCGGCGGGGTCAGCTCGCTGGGCCGCCGAGCCGCCAGAGATCACCATGCTGGGCTTGAGCAGCATTCCTTCGAGAAGCACCTTTTGTTGGGCCAACTGGTCGAATACCTCCCGAAGGGTTTCTTCGGTGACCTCGAAGCATCTTTCGATGCTGTGGCCGCCATCGCGCAAGATTTCCGGTTCCACGATGGGCACCAATCCCGCTTCTTGGCTCAAGGCSGCGAAACGGGCCAGGGAATGAGCATTGGYGTTCAAASCATAGGGAGTTGGGGTATCGTCGGCGATATCGATCACCGCCCGCCAYTTGGTGAAGCCTGCCCCTAACTCAGCATATTCATTGAGCCGGTCCCGCAGACCGTCCAATCCCTCGGTTACCAACTCATCGGGAGCCTCGGGAAGAGGGATAGTGCCTTTGTCGACTTTGATCCCGGGGATCATACCCTGGTCGGWAAGCACYTTTACCAACGGCGTYCCGTCAGCGCCYTCCTGGCGAATCGTYTCGTCGAACAGGATTACRCCGCTGATAAAATCAGAAACYCCGGCGGTGCGAAACAGCATCTCGCGGTAATCGCGCCGTGTCTTYTCGGTGGACTCCACGTTGATGCTGTCAAACCGTCTTTTGATGGTGCCGCCGCTTTCGTCGGCTGCCAAGATGCCCTTTTTGTCGGCAACCAGCGCTTKAGCGGTCTGTACTAGCCGTTGCTTATCCATCGATCACTCCTTCTTCCCACTCCTCTAGATTAATCCTGTAGTAAGCATGGMTGCTAGCCGGCCTTGATCACGGCCACTGTTTCCTCGACGACATGTTTATTCCCCAAGATCAAAGGCGTCCTTTGGTGCAACTGCTGGGGGACAATGTCCATGATTCGCTCATAGCCTGTTGAAGCGGCCCCGCCTGCTTGTTCGGCCACAAACCCCAGCGGGTTCGCCTCATACATCAGCCGGAGGCGGCCGTCTTTGCGGCTCTGGTCGGCGGGGTAGGCGAAGATACCTCCCTTCAAGAGGTTCCTGTGGAAATCGGCCACCAACGAACCGACATACCGTTGCGAATATTTATCCCGGAGCAAAGCGATGGCCTTCTGAGTGGGCTCGTCCAAGACCTTGTTGTTGCCCTCGTTAGTACTGTAGTAAACACAAGTCTCGGGAATCTTAATTTCGGGGTGGGTCAGGGCATAGGCCCCAGATTCAGTGTTCAAAGTGAAACCAAGGACGTTGTTCTTTGTCGCTAGGACTAACACGGTGCTTGAACCATAGACGACGTACGCGGCACCGACTTGCTCGCTACCAGGCCGCAGCAAAGAGTCGTCGTTCACCGTCTCGCCGGACTTCTTCCGCCAGATTCCGAAGATGGAGCCGATAGTCACTGCCACATCGATGTTCGACGAGCCGTCCAACGGGTCCATCAGCACGATATAGCCGTCGCCCGTGTTACCCTGGACARTCACAGGCATTTCGATCTCTTCGCACCCTATGGCGGCAACTTGACCGGACTGGGAGAGGGTCTCCACAAAGATGTCCGAACTGGCCTTATCCAGACGTTGGACGATCTCATTCTGGACATTGGTCTCACCCGTCGTACCCAGGTTGTCGGCCAAGGCGGCTTGCCGGACCTGCTGYTGGATCTGGCAWGAACCCTCGGCGATCGCCATGATTACCGCGCCYAGTCCACTGTTGTGACCTTGTCCCATTCCSTCCGAGRTYAGGTAWTCTTGTAGAGAARTMCGATTCGCTGCTAYTACCACACTTCACCTCCCGCACAAATGTTGTTTCTGCCACATCTGAATATATTTCTCTACCAACGGTAGCAAACTCCTGTAGCTGGCTGGCAAGGCCCCGGTTTCCGAAGATTATGCGGAATATTATTCCTTGGTTGCACCACAAAGGTATAATATATTGCAAGCGCCCTGGAAAGACCCGTCGAATATTCAATAATGCTTTAATATTCCCMCGAAGGAAATCAGCGATGAGCATTTCTCCCCAAACTGGCTCCAACCAATCTACGCCAAGAGTCGATCCGTTAGATCGATTCGCTTTGGAGATCGCCCGGCGGAACAAGCTGGAAGGAGAAAGTTTACAAAAATTGGCGAGCATCTTTCCGGCAGGCGCTACAACTTTGCATCGAAAACTCAAAGGTTGGCTGGAAGAAGGGCGCTTCGATCTGATCGATAAGTGGACCGGCCAACCAACCACTTCACAAGCCGCCACAGCCATAGATGAAGCATTGGGAGAGCGATTGGCCCRGGGGACCGCGATTCGGCGGGCCCGGGTGGCCCGTCTAACCGGTGTGGAAGCGGCAGCCGGGGACGACTACCGGATGCACTCAGCCAGCGACAGAGGGCAGGCTGCTTACCAAGCAGGGGATTATCTTCACCGCGCCCTGGGAGATGTTGCGGCTCGATTTCTTTGCGACCGGTTGCGGCCGAATATGACCATCGGGTTGGCCTCGGGAAGAGGGGTAGCCTTGACTGTAGACCGATTGGAAGACATGGCGAAAGACCGGCGCGAATGGATGAGCGGCTATCAGGATGTCAGGATATTCTCTTTGAGCGGCGGCTCATGGCAGGGGACTTGGGCGATGCCGTTTAACCGGCCCTTGGATGCCGATGCCAATGTTTTCCATCTGGGCACAATCTTGCACGTTTCTCCGGATATTCGAACATATGTCGGTTCCTGGCTGCTGGCGGGTGAAAGGGCGGCCGAACAGGCCAGCTATGAAGGGGTCCATCTTGATCTGGCGATCGTTGGCATAGGCCAACTCAATACCGGACATCACTTTCTTCGGCCGGACGCGGCGCTGCAACTGGAGAGCATGAGCAGTGCTCTGGCCACTATCCGCGAATTTCAAGGCAAGGAAGGGGACGAGCAAGCCAGCATCGCCGACATTTGCCATGTCCTGTTCTATGTGGGCACTGGGCAACCTCACGATCGACTGATCGAAGCGATAAACGAGTTGAATAATGTTATGTCTACCCCTCCCAGGAAAACTTTGGAGAGCGCGGAGGAAGTCATTTTGGTGGCAGGTGGAGCACAGAAAGAAGAAGCTTTGTACCATTTTATTAAAGGAAATTGCCGTGATGCCCCTATCGATCCTGGGCGGGTCACCTTAATCACGGATTCCTGGACAGCTGAGCGGATCTTAGAGCGAGGCTGAATCCTTCATCGCTGTCGTTACAAGAATCAGACTCCCAAGCACCGGCCCGGCTTCAAAAACTATAGATTCACGGTATAATAGTGTCCTACCATTGTAGAAACCACCAGCCACGGTGTATATTCGGTGTGTGTTCAATGTGGTTTTGTAGGTTTCGAGGCTGCTGTATCTTTCAACGATTTCGTAAAGAATTACGAACGTCAAGTGACTGTTGAAGATGTTTTGGACAATGGTAAAATTGAAAAGACTGGAGAATTCGACATCAATGAGCACAATGCGCTGATTGAAAAGATGGATGCCAGCGAGGTATTCAATAACGAGTTGACTGAGACTCAGTGTATCAATCTCGCTAACTACTTTGTTTCCTTGCCTTCTGAGGCTGTGATGAAGTTGTGGCAGGCACTTGGAAAGGGCGAGACCGTCAATGTTACTTCCTTCCACAAGACGAAGGCGGACAACGGTGAAACCGTTTCTGGTAAGCTGGTTCAGATTCTAACTGGCGATAAGAACTAACATTTATAGCGCAGGAGGGCACGGCTCACAGGTGCCCT
>NVSQ01000106.1 GCA_002401285.1 SAR202 cluster bacterium | reverse complement strand
GTTCAGGTCTGCGATACGCTCCAGGTACGATTCGGTCACCTCTACGGGAGACACCTCTTTCTGTCGTATCAACTCCGCAAGCTCTGCCGTGGAGAGATAAGGTATATCGCGCTTTTCCACGTCAACTCCTTTCAAGCTTGATCGACCGCAGGGACCGGCGATGGCGAGACCATATCAGYAAAACAGCAATACTAGAGGTCGGAGAAGGGTTTGTCGACGGACAAACAYGGGAGATTTACAGATTGCCTTCTAGGAAGACATGAGTTTATTGGCCACGTAATAGCGCCCACGGACCACCGTGAATCAGGCCGGTATTGGCAATGGAGGGAGAAGAGGAAACGTGCTCGTAAACTAATGTGAATCGATGACGTCGATCAAAACACACGTCACGATTCTCGGATAGTGTTCTGACATTCCATATAAGCTCTCGATAGACAAGGGATTTACACTGGACTAACATCCGTCGAGGAATGATACATTCTGTTCCAACCCAAGAAACGTCTCGTAAATGTCCGGCGGTCTCTTGCTAAACCAGGCGAAAGCCAACGAATCGAGGCGAGTCAAAATGTCCACTGATTCAAATGTGCGTCCTCCCGTNCCCCCCTTCACCAGAGAAACAGCCGCCCAGAAGGTGCGGATGGCTGAAGACGCATGGAACACCCGTGAACCTGAACGAGTTTCTCTGGCTTACACGGTCGACAGCGTGTGGAGAAACCGTGCTGAGTTTCTCTCGGGACGGGAGATGATTGTGCRGTTCCTGCGCCGCAAATRGGCCAAAGAACTTGACTACCGGCTGATCAAAGAGTTTTGGGCCTTTGATGACGCCCGTATCTCKGTGCGGTTCGCCTATGAATGGCGAGATGATTCCGGCAATTGGTTCCGCTCTTATGGTAACGAAAATTGGGAGTTTGACGAGAGCGGTCTGATGCCTCGACGTATCGCGAGCATCAATGACCTGCCCATCGAGGAGTCGGAACGCAAGTACCGYTGGCCACTGGGCCACAGGCCGGACGAACACCCGGGGTTATCACAACTGGGTCTCTGACGGATCCTCAGATGGTCTTTCTTATTGATTTATCGGCCCTGTTGCCTATCTCTGSGATATCATTACGATTGGTATTGCTATCTAAAGACTGACATATTCTCTGACCCTAAGCCAGCCCCGTCGGTCGCAGCGGTATATTGCCCGTTTCCCRATCAATGCTTTCTGATGCTCGGCAATCGTTACCCATTCACGGAGGATCCAGATGTTGTCCCACGACCAGCCACAAGACCTCACCTCACACCTCGATGAAGGTTACCTGATYGACGTTTTGACGGAATTAGCGAAGGTGCCGACTGAGGTTCCGCTCGGAACCGAGACGTTYATGGAACCGGACGACCCAAAGCTAGTCAATTACGTACAAAAGATCTTGCGTCCCAAGTTAGATGATCTAGGAGTCACGGAAATTTTCGACGTCCCAGACAATCAGCTATTGGTTCGGTATGGCGACGGGACATCTTCAGCCTCGCTCTTGGTGATGGTCTACACTCCGATCCAGCATCATAACCTGATGGATGAGCCGTTTTCTGGCAGGGTTGCCAACGGAGCGGCATTGGGATACGACGARSCCTGYGTTTTTGGACAGGGRGTAAGCCAAATCAAAGCCCACCACGCCGTGATGCTRGCGGTGCTGAAGATGTTGACGGAGCAGAATGTACGACTTCCCGGTACCCTCTACTTTGCAGTGAATAACGAAGGCCGTAGCAGTCATCGGTGCTCAGATCTGATCCTTCAATCGTTGGACAYTAAGCCGGATTTTTGCGTGCTACTCAGGGGAACCGGGATGCGCATCTCTTTGGGTAATCGGGGCCGGGTAGATGTGAACGTAGAGATTAAGGGGAAAGCTTCGCACTCCAGCGCTCCCGGAGCAGGCCTCAGCGCTATCGAAGGAGCTAACGAGTTCTTAAACCGCCTGAAAAAACTTCAATTTACCGAATYCCATCCGATCCTAGGCGGGCGTCACGCCATCGCCTACCAGATCGTGTACGAACCCTTGGCGCCYCACACCCTCCCGGARACCGCCCGGATCAGGGTGGACCGSCGCCTKCTKCCYGGAGAYGACTTGGACSAGGCGGTGGAGGAAGTGCGAGAGGCGATYGGYGACCTTTCGCCTTATGAAGTGATTGTTTCCAGAGGAACACACATGTGGCCGGCGCTGGTCGACCCACAGCACCCTGGAGTGCAGGCGTTGACTGAAGCGCATCGAAAGGTTTATTCCGAGGAYCCTGAAACATTCTATGGGCAGGGTACCTTCGATGCTGGYGGGCCATGTGCTGCCGGTGTGCCTGCGGTGATGTACGGGGTCGGTGGCGGTGAGTCGATGTTGGGAGATGACTTTGCGCCTGTGCGACAGGTTGCAGATGAAGCCCGTGTACTGGTCCATACAATCATGTCCCTTTTAGGCTGATGAATGAGGCAGGTCTCCTGTGCAACACAAGATGCAACCGAATTTCGGTGTAAGTCTGTCCACTCGGGCTGTATCGTTCGATTTCCATGGGCGGCGTGGTTGAATCAGCGGTGTTTGGGTGGGCGACAACTTGATGTTCCAGCCAAGGATTGAAGCCATAGTAACGATGTCGGCCATCGCAGACCGTACCGAAARGTTATCGCTGGGGACTATCTGCGTCGTGACTAGGTGGCGTCCCAGGCAGGATTCGAACCCGCGCCTGATGCTTAGAAGAAAGCGTCGCGAATGGTCCCACCTGGAAGGGRTCTTCAGGCACGAATCTGGTCGGAAAACCGCCCGCAATTACCGCCTCATAGTGGAACTTCAGTCCATNAAGAGTGCTGAACTAGGGCCATCACTATTCGCCGATATTGGGCATTCTGGGCCTTGGGATCAAGACCTAAGCTAACCCCTGCCGAGCGGCATCTATTGCTGCCGCGACTCGGTTGATTTTGTTGCGGATGTTGCTTACCTAGGTGCTATTTAGTGAGAACGGGGCAACCGGCCGAATCCGAGCGCATTCGTCGCGCGCAGGGTGCCGTATACTAGTCCGAGATATCCCAGAGGGTTAGATTTTGGGGGACCCGGTTTCATCTGGGAAAACCCGGCTCAAGGGGGACGTGAACCGTGGCAGGACCATGTACCGGCCTAACCGTCCTGGATTTCTCATTGGGGATGCCAGGGGCCATCTGCACCTTGGTAATGGCCGACTACGGGGCCAATGTGATTAAGGTTGAACCTCCCACGGGAGATCCCTTCCGTTTTCAGCCSGCCTGGATTTCATGGAACCGCGGGAAGAAAGGCATCGTGTTGGATCTCAGCACCGCCGAAGGCCGCGAGCAAGCCATCGAGCTCGCCGGCCAGGCTGATGTGCTGGTAGAGTCCTTCCGCTCCGGAGATATGGCCGAATCSGMATAKTCGTAGCCTGCGCGCGGCSTATCTSGTGGCTACSGATGCCCAGGACARYCCRGGCGGTGTYGGACGGCCCGATGGGGCAGGGCATCGTCCCTCAGTCCGGCACCGGTATTCTCCGGAACCGATATAAACAGCCCCAAAGC
>NVSQ01000045.1 GCA_002401285.1 SAR202 cluster bacterium | reverse complement strand
AGGCGGCTAGAGCGCGGTCCTGATAAGACCGAGGTCGATGGTTCGAGTCCATCCAGGCCCACCACTGGTTACTTTCGTTTTTTCCGCTCCGTTTTTTCCGCTCCTTTGGTGCAGTCCCTCCGAACGCTTGTCTACAGGTAGAAAGGGTGCCCTATAGTATTAACTTTCATGATAACATGGCTATGTAGAATCTCTTAACAATAGACTCCCAACGGAAAGCGTCATTTGTATTGATTCTTATTATTTGTATCGGCTGATTAGTGTATAAATCCGGAAACCCTACTCCAACGTAGTTCCTGTAGTTTCTTTCGATTTCGTGGCCGGCTGACCTTGGAATTGAGGGATTGAATGCCCTGGACCGTAATTTGTGGAGGTATGATTTTGGCTTACCCAAGGACCCCGATGTCTATAGCGCTTATTTGGATCCCCTTGATTTTGATTCTTGCGATAGCCGCCGCCTGTGGCGCTCCGCTCCTGAGCCGATAGTGGTGGAAAAGGAAGTAGTCAAGGAAATAATCAAAGAGGTCGTGGTACAAAAAGAGGTCATCAAGGAAGTTCCCGTAGAGGTTGTGGTAGAAAAAGAGGTTATCAAGGAAGTAGTCAAAGAAGTTGTGGTAGTGGCCACGCCAACGGCGATGGCTCCCGCAATGGCAATGGAGCCTGTGGGCGCCCTCAACGTCGGCCAGTCGTCGCTGGGCACTTTCATCTACCACCCGTCCATCGCCGGGAACCCGGCGATCTACGTGGTTAGTACCACCATGGGAGAGGCCCTGGTCCGCTTCGACAAGAATCGGAAAGCGGCTCCCATGCTGGCCGAGTCCTGGAGCATCGGTGAAGACACGCTTACTTGGACTTTTAACATTCGGCCAGGGGTACAGTTCCACAAAGGCTACGGTGAGTTGACTGCGGACGACATAATTTACTCCTACCAGCAATGGGGAAGTGAATCGTCCGTCCACGCCAGGGCATCCTTCATCGCCGACTTCTGGACAAATCCCGAAGGCAGCGTCGAGTCACCTGATACCCATACCGTTGTGGTGAAAACCGCCAAACCCTGGATCAGCACACGCGCCCTTGAGTTCATGCGCCACGTGGGCGGAACCAGCGGTAACGTGGTGAGTAAGAAGCAGAGCGAAGAGTTAGGTATCGAAAAAACTAGCCGGGACACGGCCATGACTGGCTCATGGGAATTGGTGGAGACCAAGACCGGTGAGTTCTGGAGGATGAAGGCGGTACAAAACCATTGGCGCAAAACCCCGGCATTCGCCGAGATGACCTTGTGGGAGATTCCGGAGGAGTCGGCCCGCTTGGCCGGGTTCCAGACCGGACAGCTTGACACCTTCATTATGTCGTTCGACAACATTCCTCAGGTGGAGAAGGTGGAAGGCGCATTGCTAAACTCCGTGGGCCTTATCAGCCAAGCGGGGATGAATGTCTACGGCCAGCTTTACACTGGCATTGGCGACCCAGATCAGAAAGGCGACTTCGATGGTGACCGGGCCTGGGTGTCGGCCAACGCTGATGTAAATTCCCCCGAGTGGGCCAATGCCCGGAAGGTTCGTGAGGCCATGACTATCGCGATCGACCGGCAGACCCTGGTCGACACGCTGCTGGCTGGGTTCGGCGCCCCCCTATGCATTCGCGATTGGGGCGGCTATGAACACTTGGTACCGGCTGACTGGACCTGTGACTACGACCCGGAAAGAGCCAAGCAGTTGCTGGCTGAAGCCGGATACCCCGACGGTTTCACTATCGACCTGACGACGGCCATTCGAGGCGTTGCCGCCGAGGTGGAAGCTTGTGAGGCCATCGCCGCCATGTGGGGCGAAGTTGGGATCGACGTCAAACTCCAGAGGATCCCATACCAGACCTTACGGCCTCAGTTGGTTGGCCGCACTTGGCCCGGCGCGACCTGCCACGCTATCTCAATACGTTTGGAGCCGATGCTGGGCTTGAACAACTATCTGGATAAATCGACCTTTAACTATGGCACATTCCACCCCTACCTGAACGAGAACATAGGCGGTGTGATGGGTGAGTTGGATGACGCCGCGCGGATGGAAAAGACGCTAGAGATGTACGACTGGATGGCCCACGAGCAAAAGCTTGGATTCGGTCTCTACACTATCGAGGGTGTAGTACCGGTGGGTCCCAGGATTCAGCCTTGGGAGTACACCAGCTTCAGCGACATCCGGCTTCCCAACGGCTACGAGAACATCGTTCCTCGTTAATGGTAAGTTAGTAGATCGAATCTCCCGCTAGAGCGGAGCAGCGAAACTAATCCGGACCGGGCAGTCAAGCCCGGTCCGGATTCAACTATTTTATYGGTAATTTTAAAGTAAAGACCGGAGACAACTATTGTCCCTGGAGGCTGATTCAGTGTTGGAAGTAAACCGGAGTGGTATCTAAATCCGGGCCTCTGCCATCGACAGAGGTCGTCATGGAGTGGCTGCGGCCGTTGATCGGATTGACGGTACGTACACTTATGGGCGTGCTTATCGGGGGAACCTTTGGTTTCCTTGGTGTCGGGATCGGATGGGGATCTTTCGTGTTTTTCGGCGCCCGCTCCGGCGACACCTTACTGCTTTTCTTCATAGGGGGTGCGTCGGTGGGCGTCGCCGGAGGCGTGTTCCTAGCATGGCTGAACCTTGATGGAAATTCGGCGGGTCGGCTCATCGTCATGGGCTCATTGCTGCTGCTGGCGGCGGCCGGCGGCTCTTGGGGAGGGTACCAATTCGGTTCGGCGCAAGATGTGCCCTGCTGCGCTACGGCGGATGTGACCCCCATAACATACATCGTGATTGGAGCTATCGTGGCTACCAGTGTCGCAGCGTTGCTACTAAACCTAAGCCATCGAGCGCTGCTTTTATTTCGACGATAATCCAGGAGTCGGCGGCCTGTACCGGCGAGAATCGGTTGGTAATTGGGAACGGACCCGGAGAGTAGATTATGCAACGTTTTCTAGTTCGCAGGTTCTTCATATCCATAATCACCCTATTGGTGGTTTCCGTGGTGATCTTCGCCATGAGCCGTGCGTCCGGAGATCCCAGGCACATCTTCCTGGATGATTATTCCACTCAGGAGGACTGGGACCGGCTGACCGTTTCGTTAGGCTTGGATAAGCCCTATTATCAGCAATACGGGATATTCCTTAGTGACGCCATGCAGGGAAACTTCGGAATATCCATCAAAGAGAAGCGCCCGGTTGTAGAAATCATTGGGGAACGAGTGGCGGCTACAATACAGTTGGGAGGGGCGGCCTTTTTGTTTTCGATATCATTGGGGTTACCTTTGGGGGTACTCTCCGCCGTGAAGCGTGGCTCTCTTATGGACGGATTTGGGAAGATGATTGCATTGGTCGGCCAGTCAGCTCCCAACTTTTGGCTGGGCATAATGTTGATGTTCTTTTTCGCGGTTAATCTGGGCTGGCTACCTCCCTACGGGCGGCAGGAGAAGTTGAGCATCATCCTCCCTGCCATCACTCTGGGCTGGTATTACGTGGCCGCTAATCTGCGTCTGATCCGCTCGGCCATGCTGGACGCCTTGGACTCTGAATACATCAAACTGGCCCGGGCCAAAGGAGTAAAACCCGCCGTCGTTATCTGGAAACACGCCCTGCGCAACGCCCTGGTGCCGGCGCTTACCTTTGCCGGTGTAACCCTGGGCGCTCTGGTCACCGGGTCACTGGTTGTGGAAACGGTGTTCGCCTGGCCTGGTTTGGGACAATTGGCGGTTCAGGCTCTGTTCGCCGCCGACTATCCGCTCCTGCAGGGCGTGGTCATGGTGTTTACGATGYTGTACGTCCTGGCGGCGCTGATCGTTGACGTTCTTTACGCCTACATCGATCCCAGGGTTCGTTACGCCTAGAATACCCGCCCCGATTCAAGAACCGTTGGCATTGGTAGTCAGTAAAGGAAGAAGCAGAGATGGCTGAACAAACTGCCGGTAGCGTCGTTTTCGCCCCAGAAGCACCTCGGGTAAAGGTTGCCCGTTGGCTGAGACGATTTCGAAGGATGCCCATAATACCCTCTATTATGCTGRGTGTTTTTATYTTTGTGGGGATAGCGGCGCCCTGGATATCGCCCCATGATCCCTTGAAAAGTGACCTGAGAGACAGGAACACGCCGCCGATGTGGGCGAGTTCCGAAACATCGCTTAAGACAGTTGTACAGCGGTTGTCGATCAACGAGAGGAGTTTCCAAATCACCCTGCAGAAAGCCTCATTGGACGACCCCGGAGTCAAGATCGGGGACGAGATTGAGGTAGTCACCAAAATCGGCGGCACCACCAAATACATTCTTGGCACCGACCACCTGGGTCGCGACGTGTTGAGCCGGGTTATCCACGGAGCCCGTGTCTCCCTGATAGTGGTAACTTTGGTCATCTTGGTGGGCATCACCATCGGGGTGACCGTTGGGATGCTGGCGGGTTGGTACGGAGGCTGGGTCGATGAGGTCTGCATGCGCCTGGTAGACATCAAGCTGGCGATACCGACGATCTTGCTGGCGCTGGTGATGGTCCTGGCTTTGGGACAGTCCTTTGTTCTGATCGTGGCCGTTCTCGCTCTCACCATATGGCCCCGAATCGCAAGGAACGTAAGGGGAGAAGTGCTGAGTCTGAAGACCGCTGATTACGTGGGCCTGGCCAAAGTTGCCGGTGCGTCCACCCCGCGCATCMTGATCGTGCACATCTTCCCCGGCCTCATCAATACTCTGATCGTGCTGACCACACTGGAGATCGGCATAGTCATTCTGCTGGAGGCYACGCTCAGCTTCTTGGGAGCGGGAGTCCCGCCGCCGACCCCTGCCTGGGGTTCCATGGTGGCTGACGGGCGAGATAGGCTGGCGGGCGCATGGTGGATCTCCACCCTTCCCGGCCTGGCGATAGTAGCTGTTGTGATGGCCGCAAATGTATTTGGAGATTGGCTTCGTGACACTCTGGACCCGCGGCTGCGGCAATTGGGGTAGAGAGTTGTCTGATTAGCTAGTGSCTGCGGTTACGATGGCCGCAGGTTTGAACAGGGAGAAAATTAAGCAGAGGCAAATTCGTCTCTGCTTTTTTGTTGGCCCGGCGGGGGGNTACACTGGGAATCGTGGCCYTCGTCTAGGTCTGGGGTAGTGGACTCACMCAGGCGAACTGTCCCTCAAAACAGCGCTATTGGATTAACCGGGGAGCCGGTTCCTCCTACGACACGAAGCGGATTCACGGTGAGCATGAACTCGTAACGGCCCTCCTCGGCGCAGGCCTCAGCTAGTGGTTGCAGCAGCGCGTTGTCCAACAGCCCGATGCCGTAGGCGAAGATTGAGCCGTGCACCGACCAGGGAATGTCGTATCCRTTGGGCTCGAAATCCATCATGTCCCAGACYAGCAGGGAGCAGTCCGACTCCCGGATGAACTTGAGGCATGAAGCRTGCAGGCCCGCYCGTTGGCGGGGCTGGCCGGGCKCTGGARGRGACCCCCANTGTGGNATTGACCTCGTTCCAAGCGTCCCGGCCGCCATAGACGATTAACGCGTCACCCGGCTCCATGGTGATCCCTTGAGACTTGGCGACGTCCTCCAGGTCCCATCCGTGRATGGGCTCGTCCAATTTAACGAAGGGCTGCCCCCGGAACTTGGGAACGTCCAAAAGCACTCCCCGGGTAATGATTCCTTCCTTCCAGTGCTCCACCGACCCCCAAGTYGCACCGTCAAAGGTTATGACGTCGTCGGGGTTGCGTCCGTTCCACATCCCGTTGTGGTCCCAGACGTGGCACAGAGCATCCAAGTGGGTGGTCGCTTGGCCGTGATAGGAGATGCCGTAGAAATCGGTGGCGGAGCCGCCCGTGTCTTTGGCGCCGCGCTTCATGAAGTGGATGGCCGGGGTAGGATTGTTTGGCGCCGGGGTTTTCGGGAASTCGCGGCTCAACGACACGGCGCGGCCGGATTTGACCAACCGGGCAGCGGCGGCGCGTTTTTCCGGAGTGATCATATTGACCGCTCCAACCTGGTCGTCGTCGCCCCAACGCCCCCAATTCCGGTCCTTTTCCAGATAWGCYAGAACCTCTTCTTTCGTTGGTATTCTCCGTTCCATTATCGCTACTCCTGACAGTCAGATTGMTACTTTCTACAGATTGCCATCGGGATTCAGGCCTAGCAAGAACCGGCCCGCGGTTTCCAAGTGGACGGGACGCCCTTGGGCATGTTGGGTTATGACGTGGATGTCCTGGAAATAACGGTGGATCGCATTAGGCGTGAAGATCGCGTCCGATCCACTAAGGTTATAGGATATATCTACGGTCTGGGCCGCGCTTCGAATTGCGTACGTGCTGGCAAGGCGTAACTGGATGCGCTCCTCCGGCGTCAGTSCGCCATTCTTGCATGAGCCTTCCCAAACTGCGGAGGCGCATTCTTGGAGATACGCCCGGGCTGAGCGCCAGATGGCTTCCGCTTCTCCGATGAGCCGGTGGGTAGTRGAGAGATCTTGCACCAACGTGTTGGCTCGGACCGGCGTCTTGTTTGCGGCTAGGTCAATCACCGTGCCCAAGCTGGCGCGGGCGATGCCCAGAGCCACGGTGGCGAAGCCTGAGCCGAATAGCAGCCCTCTAGGAATAACGTAGACGGGGCTATCTGACCGCACGGGGTCAGTTTGGGCATACGTTCGGGTCTCGGGAACAAAGATGTCATTCAACTCGAAGCTAAAACTTGCGGTGCCTCGCATCCCGTTGACATGCCATTGGTCTACGAAAGTCACTTCATTTTTCGGCAGAAGCATCAAGCGGAAGTTTTCCCTGCCGGTGGGAGCGGTTTGTCCTTGGCTCCAAACGGGAACCAGGGCTGCGATCCAGGTGGCGTGGTCGAAGCCGCTACTGAAGTTCCACAGTCCGCTCAGCCTGTATCCGCCGTCCACGGTAACGGCCTTGGCGGATCTGGTAGGGGGRCCGTTGGTTACAACGGCTCGTCTTTCATCCCAAATCTCATGAGCGATCTGCTCTGGCATCCGCATYACATCGGTGGCGAACACATTGTTCTGGTTGATTGCCCAAGCGGTGCTGCCATCAACGGCGGCGAATATCTCAAGWATCTTGCGGAATGTCGGATGGTCCAGTTCCGCTCCACCCATCGAACGAGGAATGAGGAGGCGGAAGAAACCCTTGTCGGCAATCTCGTTAGCGAGTTCGGTGGGTAGTTGGCGTTCAGCTTCTATAATGTCGACTTTAGGCGCCACGCGGGAGGCCAATTCGCGGGCGGTATCAAGATAATATTCGGTGTCGTGTGGTGCTGTTGGCATGTTCCGTCCTATTCTTTTGATTCGGCGCCATCATGCATATAACCGTGAGAACGAAGCGCCGTGATTTGGCGGCAGCTTTACTATGTTTAGACAGCCGCCGCCAGTATTGTCTAGCCAGTTGGACGCTCGTTCTGTGGAGCAATGGCGTCCCGTTCACTCCATCAGAATGAAATACTTTTTGACCCATTGCATCTTACATCCGTAGGGGCCATGGGGAAAAGTACTCTCCGGTAGGAGGTCCGGGATCGCGAGATGGGGCATCAGCGTCGTACCCACTGCCACGATTTCCATGGGGTTGCCGGGGCATCGGAACAGCAGTAGCCGTAAAGATCTGTTCGACGTATCCTAGTCTATCGAGACATGATGTAGCTAGATCACCATTGACATCAGGCGGCTATAGTATTAGATTCGAGCAAAATTCAGAGAWGTGGAGACGTTATGGTTACTGCTATCAGCGATGAGATGTTTAGCGGTGAGGCCATCGCCGACCCTTACTCCTACTACGGCCGGATCAGGGACGAAGACCCTGTCCATTGGAATGAGAAGTACGAGCTCTGGGTAATCACCCGACACGATGACTTGGTCTGGATGACCAGGCATCACGAGTTGTTTTCCTCAGAGTTCTGGTCTAGGGACAAAAGATCGCCCTATCCGGCGATCGACGAATCTGACCTCGGCTTATACCAATTCATGAGGGAGTTCTTCATGAAGTGGTTCATCCAGCAGGATAGGCCGGTGCATACGGATCAACGAAAGGTGGTGCACAAGTGGTTTAACCCAGCCTCCATGGAAACGTGGCGCCCGATGGTCCAGAAAGTGGTCAAAGATATGCTTGATGAGGCCGATCAGAACGGGCGGATGGATGTCATGAAGGACTTTGCCACTCCGCTGCCCCTCTTTGTCATCGCACAGATGATGGGGATGCCTTTTGAGGACCGGAAATTCATCCGCTCCATGGCYGAGAAGCTTCTTTTCATCGGAAGGGGGGAGGCGGACCGGATGCAGCCCCTAACCGATGGAATCAAAGAGCTGATGGAATACTTGTCTCCCTTGGTGGCCCAGAAGGTGGCCCTACCGGTCGACGAGAATGACCTTCTCTCGGTGTTGGCCAGCGGTGAGAAAACTGGCGCCCTAACCAGGGACGAGGTGATAGCCGACGCCATCCTGCTTCTTCTGGCCGGACACGAGACTACGATCAATCTTATCTGCAACGGCACCCTGGCCTTTACGCAGCATCCAGACCAGTGGAAGCTGTTGAAAGACGCGCCGTTCCAGGACCCTGATACCATTGTAAGGGCCACGGAGGAGTGTTTGCGYTACGATCCGCCGGTGAAGTCGATCCAGCGCATCGCGTCGGAAGACGTGGAGTTGGGCGGGAAGTTGTTAAAAGAGGGAGACCGCATCCGGTGGTTCATGTCCAGTGCCAACCGCGACCCGGCCAAGCACGAGAATCCCGACACATTCGATATCAGCCGTTGGCCCAACACCCACGTGGCCTTCGGGTCCGGTATCCACCACTGCCTTGGCGCGACGCTGGCGAGAATGGAGGCCCAAGAAGCCTTCAAGGCCCTAGCCGAGAGGTACGACTCCATAAGCCTGGAAACCGATGRTTACGAGTATCAGCCCAGCGTCACCTTCCGCTCCTTGAAGAGCCTGCCGGTTTCGCTGAAATAGAGAGTAGCAATGCCACGAAAGCTTAGAGTTTCCGTTGACCTCGACATCTGTGTAGGAAACGCCATGTGCGAAACCTACGCGCCCAAGGTGTTTGTTCTCAACGACGACCGGCAGTCCACCGTAGCGGACCCAAACGCTGACACGGAAGAGAACATTATGGAGGCGGCGCAAGACTGTCCGGTTAGCGCCATAACCGTGATTGACGACGAGACCGGGGAGACTCTTTTCCCTTAGGTTTCTGTCGGCGCTAGTGTTCTGCTCACGCAACAGGAGCGGTTCAGAGTGGGCGGTGGCCGGCTTTGACGAATCGAGTGGGCATASGACGTGAATCTATGCTCACGTGGCCAGTGTGACCGGCTCCCGCTGCCTCAGCAGAACTATCCCCATGACTACTATCCATCCATAGGCGGCGAGCATTCCAACGATCATGACCCCGCTGGCCAGGACAACCACCGGTTCCGGAGCGACGATCCATCCCACGATGATGGGCAGAGTCAGGAGACTGAAACCACCCGCGGCGACGGCYCCGAACATACCGAACCACCCGACCCACTTGGGCGCCACTGATGTCCGAAAGATGGCGAGAGAAAAGAGCCCGATTCCGATGCTGAAGAAGAGTTCGTGGGCGATAAGATCCAGAAACAATCCTGTTTGGTACAGGGTGCTGGCCAGAACCTCCAGGGCGGGCCTGGTGGCTTCACTTGCCGCCACGTAGCGAGACCCCAGTTCATAAGCAAACGCCCTAAACATGATATTGGCGGCGATAAAAAAGAGACTCCCCAAAACCAACGCTAGTACCCCAACCCACAGCATTGCGCCCCACCGGCGAAGCACTTGGTAAAACCCCAGGGCGACGGGCAACCCTACGACGTGGCTGATGACTGCCAGCCAGTTGGCGACTAAGTAGGCCGTTGGGTCGGCRTTTACTTGTAAAAGGTACGGTCCCATGTCGCCGGGGTCCCAGGGTGTGGCGACCGCGGAGACAACCAGCCATGCGACCCATGTGACGCCATATNAGGATGGCGCACACCCCGCTGAGCTTCACGAGGTTTGTTCCAGTTTCATCCATAAATCGGCCGATACCCGTTGCCTTAGCCGAGGGTTGCCTATGGATCGATCAAGGTCAGTTGATCTAGGATTTGGAAGCGTTCGGTCCGGCAGTCCGGGCGAACCCTTCTACTCTATGGATTCCCGGAGACATTTGAAGAAGTTGTCCATGATCATCCTGCCTACGCTCTCCATCAGGCGTTGACCYACGCGGGCGACCGGACCGCCGAYYTGAGCGTCGCTGTCCACGCCGATGGTGGTTAGGCCTTCTTGCTCGTCCAGGGTAATGGTGGCCTCACCATTCACGAAACCCATGTTTCCGCTACCCTCGATCACTAGCCGGAACGACCGGTTAGGGTCCTTGTCGAGCATGGATATCTTGGCGTTGTAGGTTCCCTTTACCGGGCCAACGCCCACCGTCATCGTTGCCGTGTAATCGTCCTGTCCAACCGGCTCCAATCCGTCACAACCGGGGATGCAGCCGGACAAGGACACGGGGTCGGTCAAGGCATTCCACACTTTCTCGGCGGTGGCGGCAACCTCATAACTTCCGGTGAGTTTCATAAATCTCCTGTCTGGAAATGGCTAAAATCTTTCGTCGGCCAGGGTGAGCAGATTGAGCAGGGTCTGTGCGCCGTTGGCGCAGTCCTCAGGGGTGGTGAATTCCTCGGGCGAGTGGCTGATGCCGTTGACGCTGGGCACGAAAATCATCGCCATTTCGGCGATCTGGGCAAGAGCCTGGGCGTCGTGGCCGGCRCCGCTGGGCAGCCGCTGTGACTCCAAGCTTGACCGGCCGGCAGCTTCTTCCACCATCGYTTGCATCGAATCGGCTATGGGGACCGCCGATGTGAATCTTTGGCGATGGATCTGCATCGTTACTCCTTCGTCCGACGACACCCGTTCCACAGCGCGGCGTAGCTCGGTTTCGGCGGCGGAAAGAGCATCCATTGACACGTCCCGGAACTCCACGCTGATGCGGGCTTTGCCGGGGATGACGTTGGCGGCGTTGGGATGAGCTTCTATCGCCCCGGTAGTGGCCACCCGGCATATTTCATCTTCAGCCGCCATGCGCTGGRCCGCCAACACCAGGCGGGAGGCGCTTACAAGAGCGTCGTGCCGGTCCGSCATKGGTGTGGTGCCGGCGTGGTTGGCCATCCCGTCGATCTCCACTTCAAACAGGGCCCKGCCGGTAATGCCGGTCACAACGCCGATGGRGGTGCCGGTCTGATATAGGGTGGGGCCTTGCTCGATGTGGAGTTCGAAGAAGGCGGCTAGCTCTCCCGCCGCCCGTTGGGCTTCGTCAACGCGGGAAAGGTCTCCCCCGATGTCGGACATCCTGCTGGCCAAGGTGACTCCTTCATCGTCGACGGCGGCMAGGTCTTCCGGCAGCAATAGCCCCGACATGGCTCGGCTGCCGAGCAGCCAACGGTGAAAGCGGGTGCCCTCTTCGTTGGTGAAGACCATCACCTCCACCGGGTGCCGTAGTGTTAGGTGATTGTCGGCCAAAGTCTGCGCGCACTCCAGGGCGGCCATTACTCCCAAGGCGCCGTCGTACTTGCCTCCGCTGGGGACGGTGTCGGCGTGAGACCCCATGCCGATGGCGGGCAATCCGGCCACGGACCCTTCTTTCCGGGCGATGATGTTGCCCCCGGCGTCGATGCGGATATCCAATCCGGCCTGGCTCATCAATGACATGATGTAACGGCGRCCGGCTACGTCGTCMGGAGAAAACGCGATACGCTGCATACCCTGGGGCGAGTCGCCGAACCGGCCCAACTCTTGCAGGGTGCGGTTTAACCGGGCGCCATCGACGGTAGGTTGAGTCATATCGTTAGGTCCTTTCAATCAGCCTGGAGAGTTACTAGCCCCTAGGCCCTGATTTCCTGCTTTTGACYGCTCCAGCCTTATGGYCCGCTCCACCAGTCTCCGGTCTAATCCTCTTTGGGCCGCTAGGTCGATGTCSCGGAGGGAGGCTGAGTCTCTTCCCAACAGGGCGTTGGCAACCCCACGCACAGCGTACACCCCACCAATCCACGGYACAATRAGGATWGCCTCGTCGAAGTCTTCCCTGGGCCGGCGATACTGTTCCCAGCCGTCGTAGGCCAGGCCCCATCGGCGGTAGGCTGTAATGTCTTCCGTGATCAATCCCACCGCTTGGTCAAGGTCCTGAACGGCCTGTTGGTAGCGTCCCGATCGGTGGTAGGCATATCCCCTATTGGTGTAGGCCGGCCCCGCCAATGGATCCAGGGAGATGGCGGTGTTTAGGTGTTGTATAGCCTGCTGGATCTTTCCCAGATTGAGGGCGATGTAAGCCCGGTTATTGTGAGATTGGGCGTGTTCGGGGTCCAGCAGGATGGCTTCATCCAGGTCGCGGGCCGCTGGTTGGAACTGGCCCAACTGAGCGTAAGCYGCGCCACGGCTGGCGAGGCTGRGRGCATTBNCCGGGTCAASCCGGAGGGCRTSATTCAGGGTTGTGAGGGCCCGTTGGAGTTGRGCCATGCCCCGATAGGCTTCGCCYAAGCGRTGATAGGGCGGGGCGAACTGACTATCGGCCYGGGTGGCGTCCTCCCAGTCCTGTATGGCCAGCCGGGGTCGGCCCAGCTCGGCGTAAACGTTACCCCGGCCGTAATAGGCTCTGGAGGAATCGGGATCACGCCTGATTGCCTCCCCGTAATTCTCGATGGCTTGGGGTATTTGCTTCAGCGCGGCGTGGGCTTCGCCTCTGCCKARGTAACCCTCCGCCACRTCTGGGTCTAGCAGGATTGCTCGTTTGAAATCTTCGATGGCTCGAAGAGGCTGGCCCAACCGGTTATACACGAACCCTCTGGAATAGTATGCCTGCACAAATTTCGGGTCCAACCGAATGGCTTCGTCGAAATCCACGACGGATCGCTGAAGGTTGCCCTGAGCGGCATGAATCGAGCCGCTGTCTTGAAAAGGGCGGCCGGCGGCCGGGTCCCGGTTGACCGGCYGGTCCAGGGRAATAATCGCCTGCTGCCGYTCCGGAAYTTTTCCGGTCTGACAACCGGCGAGGATAAGGGCGCAGGCCGGAAGCAGAACCAATGTAAATAACCAAGTATGCTTCACACGGATTCGCCAATATTCCGATTTAACGGTGATGGCATGCCAAAGCCCCAACTAACGCAGGGCTCTAATCCGCTGAATCGTATCTGCGAGAAGGGCTTGATCATAGCCAAGCCCTACGGCTTGTTCCAGGTCTTGCTGGGCGGCGGCGTCATTGCCAGTATGGGCGTTTTCCGCGGCGCGTAGCGCATAAGCCTCTCTGTAGTTCCCGTCAAGACGGATCGCTTCCGTCAAGTCGTCCAAGGCCCGTTGACSTTGGTTCAAGTTGCCGTAAAACTTGCCCCGGTCGACATATATTGCGGCGAAGGTGGGACTGAGGCGGATCGACTCGGCGTAGTCTCCCAAGGCCAGGTCTACTTGGCCCAGTTTGGCGTAGATATTAGCCCTTCGGTGGTAGTAATCCGAGAAAGTTGGCGTGATCCGTATCGCTTGGCTGTAGTCCTCGATGGCCTTGTCAGTCTCCCCTAGATCGTTATGGAGATTAGCACGAGTGAGATACATTTTGGCGTCCTCAGGGTTGAGCAGCAGAGCCTGGCCGTAATCCTGCAGGGCCATCTGATATTCGCCYAGATCGGCGCGAGCGCCACCACGGTTGGCATAAGCTTCGACAGACTGGGGGTTCAGCTCCAGGACCTTGCCGTATTCGGCGATAGCTTCGTTCAGCTTCCCTTGCCCCTGAAATTCCACCGCAGCTTTGTAGGTCTTTTCCTCCGCGGTCAGACTGACGCACGCCGTTAGCGSTMCCATGGCGAGCAACATAAGCGCCGTCAATAGCAATAGGCCCTTCACATCCACACCTCTTAAACCAGCACTTTGAACCCGTAGCTTGGACTGTTCAARTCTCCCTCACGRAACCGGGACATKCGCAGGGGAGAGATGTCTATGGTGGTGGCCYGGCCRTCCAGCATCAGYTCKGCCATCAGCACRCCCACCATGGGAGATAGTTTGAACCCGTGGCCGCTGAACCCAGTGCAGATGTACAGGCCATCGATTCCGTCTACCCGGTCAATGATGGGATGAGAGTCCGGAGTGGACGTGTACAGTCCGGCATAGCCGGTGCTGAATTCGGCTTCTTCCATGACTGGAATCCGGCGRACCAGCCGGCTCCACACTTCTTGAATGAAGCTCTGGCTGGGCCTGGCGGCGTATATCTCCGGATCATCCACCACTTGCTCAATGTTGCCGTTGCCCACCAGAGTTAGGTCTGCGCCTTCCGGGCGGAAGTAGATCAGGTTGGCAATATCCGCACCGCCGGGATGGTAGGGAAGCTTGTCTACTGGGCGTTTAAGGTGTATCACCTCGTGCCGGGTGGCCTCCAGTGGCAGGTCTATTCCGTGCTGAAGTAGGAAGCGCCGGCTCCAGGGACCGGTGGCCACTACGGCCATGGGTGTTTCGATGCGCTCTCCGGMGGTGATCACCGCGGTTACTTTCCCAGAAGAAATCTCCACAGTGGTGGCTGGAGACTGTAGCCTTATTTGGGCGCCCAACTCACGGGCCCGGGAGGCRTAGGCGGCGGCGACGCCTGAAGGATCAGCGTGTCCCGACATGGGTTCATAGGCGATGGCGGCGCAATCTTCTAAGTTGAAGGCGGGGGCGATCTCGGCGGCGTCCTCCCGGCTGATGACGCTGGATTTAATGCCAACCCGCTGATGCATGGCCACATTGGCGTGGAAGGCGTCCACGTCATCGTTGCCGGAGAAGATCAGGTACCCGGTTTCCACGAAGGCAGCCTGGTTCTCTACGCTGCMGCCGATAACCTGATCGAAGTTGCGGAATATCTCCAGGCTTTGCCAGGCCATCCGGGCGTGGACTTCGTTGGAGTAGTGCATCCGCACGGCCCCGGAAGAGCGGCCGGTGGAACCGGAGCCCAGCGACTCACGCTCCAACAATATCGAGTTGGTCAATCCGCGGGCGGCCAGGTTGAACAGTATGCTGCAACCCATCACCCCGCCGCCGATAATTACGGCTTCGGTTGTTGTAGTCATATGGTCAGTTTATCCAATTTCGATTTTCCACCCCGTAAAGGTTCCGAAGCAGGGACAGCGGCGATTCTTATCGGCATTTCCGAGGATAGTTTCACAATTATATGTCTTTCACAGGTCGACGAGTATAGATATCTAGGCCGGGTTTTTATTCCAAATACCTGTCTTGCCGTCGCCACTGCCAGGTATATAATGGGCGCGAAGTTCCTTAAWACCAAGAGAATCTTGGCACAGATTCTGAGTTTACGGAGGCAAGTAGATGGGCGCRACAGATACAATCGCCAAGTGGATCGTCAACACAACGTACGAGGACATACCGCCCGACGCTATCCGGGTGGCCAATGAGTCATGCTTCGACGTCATTGGGGTTATCCTGGCGGGTTCAGCCCAGCCGGTGGGTGACATCATCAAGAAATATGTCGCCGATCAAGGGGCGGCGCCTCAAGCTACGGTGCTTTCGTCGGGATCTCAAAGCTCCGTAGCCAACGCGGCATTGGCCAACGGGACCATGGGCCATGCCCTGGACTACGACGATTTTGGCGGATTCGGCCATCCCACTGTCGCTATTTTCCCCGCTCTACTGGCGATCGGAGAGCACTCGGGAGCTACCGGACGAGATCTGCTGGAAGCCTATGTGATCGGGTGCGAGGTTGGGCTGGCGCTGCAACATGCCACCAAATACAAGCAGATGGACAAGGGGTTCCACAGTACCGCGGTCATCGGCCGGTTGGCCTGCACCGCCGCCTGCGCCAAACTGATGAAGCTAGACCATGGACAGACCGTCATGGCGCTGGGCATGGCTGGGTCCATGGCCAGCGGGTTGATCCACAACTTCGGCACCATGACCAAGCCGTTGCACGCCGGCCTGACCTGCCGGGATGGCGTGACCGCGGCCCAACTCGCTCAGCGGGGATTGACTGCCGGAGAGCAGATCATTGAGCATCCCTTCGGTTTCGCTACCACCGTTCTGGGAGAGGGCATCTACGACTTGGATGAGATGGCGGAAAACCTGGGTAAGCCTTACCGGGTTCAGGACGCTTTGATGATTAAGAAGTATCCCTGCTGCGGTGGCAATCACGCCATGTTGGATAGCCTGTTCAGCCTGATGCGAGACAACGATTTCACCTACGAAGACGTGRCCTCGGCCGAGGTCGACCAGTCGTATTACTCGGTGGTGATGCTTTACCAGGACCCTGACGACGAACTTAAGGGGAAATTCAGCGCCAAGTTTAACGTCGCGGCGGCCCTGGTGGACGGGGAAATTGCTGTGGACACTTTCACTCAAGAAAAAATAGCCGACCCCACCATCAACGAAACCATGGGCAAAGTGCGGACCAGGGTCATGGCCAAATCCGAGGAGATGCTGACCAGGTCCGATGACGGACATAAGATCAAGATCACGTTGAAAGATGGCCGGGTGTTCGAGCACGTTACTGCCAGGGCCGACATCCTGGGCAGCCAGAAAAACCCGTGGGGCTTTGAAAACATCAAAGCTAAGTTCCAGGAGAATGTGGCGTTGGTGCTATCTCAAGAAGRCGTGGAAGACGCGGTCAACGCCTGGTCGGATATCCTACAGGTGACCGATGTGTCCGGCACTGTTGCGAGAACACTGAGTTAACAGCCGGGCTGGAGACGGGTAAAGGACGTAGAAGAACGAACTATGGGTTGACGCAGGATGGACCTTGCCCATACAATCCGCTCTCAAGTTATGAGCCCGTGGGACAATCCGGGCGGCAAATTGCKGCTAGGAGCCACGTCGATACGTACATTGGGCAGAAACTGCCCGGCAAAATTTACTAAAAGGCCGTCACCGGCGGCGTAGAAAGAGATAACCCATGGCTCAACAAGGTCCGAATCCAATCGATGCTTACGAAGCTGCGATTCAACTGATGCTGCCTAAGTTGGCTAGCATCAAGGCTGATCAATTGAGTTCGTCTACTCCCTGTAGCGAATGGAACGTTCAGTCGTTGATCAACCATAACCTCAGGGTCGCGGTGTTCGCCAACAGCGTATTGAACGGGGCCCCGGGGATCCTGGTGAGATGTTCTCGGTGGCGGATCCGATACCGACCGAAGGCGCGGAGGCCGTTTTCCGGGCCAATACCGCCGCAGTGCTGGCCACCGCCAAGTCCATGGATATGTCATCCACGGTGGAGACGCCCTTCGGTCCGATGCCCGCGGGCGGTTTCCTCATGATTCCCATGGGAGACATTGTTATCCACAATTGGGACCTGTCCACGGCAACAGGCCAGAATACCGACATGGACTCCGCCTTGGCGGAAGCGTGTTATGGGTTCTTGTCCCAGGCTATAGAAGGGGCCCGGCAGGSCGGCTTCTTTGGATCGGAGATACAAGTGCCGATCACTGCCAGCATTCAGGACAAGCTACTGGGCATGTCCGGACGCACGCCGTAAGGCAATTACAGGCAAGATTCCACTTACCGGAAGAATGGGCACAATAAGAGAAGGCGGGAGGYYWWWRRCCTCCCGCCTTTTTGTTACCGCTCTTTTGAGGGAACTCACCCGGCGATCTAGGAATCCAAGCGTATCGAGTCGCCAACCTTGAAGGAGCCGCCGTTGATTACCATGGCGAGCATTCCTCGGCGGTGATTTATTTTGTCCAGTAGCCCCGGTTGAAGGGCGTTCATCTTGCCGCAAGGCTCGCACTCGCCGACGATCTCCATGGTCACGTGGTCGCCGATGAAGAACACCTGGCCGGGCTYCGTCTGGGACATATCTACGCCGGTGGTCGTTATGTTCTCTTTGATCTGACCCGGCTTCAGCTCAAATTCGTCCAGAGTTTCTTTGTCCACTAAAAGCACCTGGCGCATGTTTCCTTTTTCACAGCTACGGTCGCCTTCCAACCCCATTCCGGAGATCGCGTTGGCTTCTTGCACCGGGTCTGAGGGCGTGCCCTTGACCCTGGCGATGTGGATGTTGACGATGCTACCCTGTTGCATCTTGGCCTGCCTCCTAAGTTGTCTGGTCTCCGGTCATGTGCTAATCTGTGGCCCCGAACGGCTTCAAAGACTAACACTGTGTTGCGCTCTTAACTCACCGAATTATAGCGGCAACATGCGTGAACTGCCACTGGGCTAGTTGACAGATAACCTCTCAATTGGAGGCGACGATGGATAATCAGTTCATCAAGACAGAAACCAGGGACGGGGTTTTTATAATCACCATGCACGACCCGTCTACCCGGAACGCAATGGGCGCTGAGATGGCCCAAGAGCTCCTGCAAGCCCTGGACCAGTTTGAGGACAACCCGGAACAAAGGGTGTTGTTGCTCACGGGCACCGAGCCGTCGTTCTGCTCCGGGGCGAACGTTCGYGGCTTYAAYCAGCGGATCCAGGACCGGGAMGAAAAGTCCARCRCCGGCGCGGACCCGGCCMCCTTGCCCTGGGGGAGGATGGAGAGCCGGTTYGCCAAGAGRTCCACGTCCGAGGCCSTCGGCGCCGCAATGGTGCCCCTGCGGCTYCACGAGCTGCAGAARCCATCGATWGCCGCRGTTAACGGCCACGCCATGGGAGTKGGTATGGGYATAGCYCTGGGCTGCGACATCCGYATCGCCGCCGAAAARGCCCAGTTCTCCGAAGCCTTCGTGCGCATGGGTTTGATACCCGGCGATGGAAGCTGCTGGCAGTTGCCCCGGTTGATCGGTTTGAGCAACACCCTGCTTCTGCAATACACCGGGGACCGCATCGACGGCAAYGAAGCCTAYCGGTTGGGTCTGGTGAGCAAAGTAGTSGCCGACGACGCCATCGAAGARGCCTCGATGGAACTRGCGACCCGCYTGGCCCAAGGGCCYACCCAGAGCTTGGCSATGATTAAATACCTGGTGCACCAGAGCYTGGACATGAGCCTRAAAGACAGTCTRCAYCTGGCCCACGTGGCCCARGACCAGGCCCGGTCSACSGAGGACCACAAAGAGGCGGTSCAGGCATTYCTGGAAAAACGCCGSCCGGAGTTCAAGGGGCGGTAAYCGARTTTTAGYCAATCTGRTTAAMTCCGTGCATAGACCCTTGACTGGGAGKMRTGCCGCMCGTATAATCGTAAGTCCGCAAGAGRAYACTTGTWGGCRGARGGTTGTTTGCAGTTGATGCGAGTCACCTGAAAAAGACAATAKRGTTGGGATAGCCTGGACGGYGGTTCGGGGTAAAMCCCAGCCGCCGTTTCTCTTGCCCGCACATTAACAAAAGAATAGGAAGCGAGAATCCTGCGAAGAACAAAGTATTAAGTTTGAAGTTCCTAGCGTGGGTCAAGTTATTAAGGGCTTACGGTGGATGCCTTGGGACCAAGGGCCGATGAAGGGCGCGGCAAGGCTGCGTTAAGCCTCGATGAGCCGTCTAGCAGGCATAGTCGGGGATACCCGAATGGGGTAACCTAATCCGGTGTTGAGTCGGATTATCCCGGTTTTGTATCGGGAAGGTAAGCGGGGGAACTGAAACATCTAAGTACCCCGAGGAAAAGAAATCAACCGAGATTCCCCTAGTAGTGGCGAACGAACGGGGAATAGCCTAAACCAGTACGACTTAGTGGAGTGAGGTCCTATGTCGTATCGGGGTTGTAGGGCGCGTTTTAGGTCGCCTCGCCAGACCTGAAGGAGTTACAAATCTTGTCTCTAGTCGAAGGCACCTGGGAAGGACCGTCATAGAGGGTGAAAGCCCCGTAGACGAAAGGGACAAGACTCCTAGCGCATACCCTGAGTACCACGGGGCACGGGAAACCTTGTGGGAATCTGGGGGGACCACCCTCCAAGGCTAAATACCCTTGGTCACCGATAGCGTACCAGTACCGTGAGGGAAAGGTGAAAAGAACCCCTAGCGGGGAGTGAAATAGATCTGAAACCGTAAGCCTACAGAAGGTCGTAGCCTCTTCTTTTATTAGAAGGGGTGGCGGCGTGCCTATTGAAGAATGATCCAGGGACTTAATGTGTGGAGCGAGGTTAAGGAACTGTAGTTCCGGAGCCGTAGCGAAAGCGAGTCTGAATAGGGCGCTTAGTTCCATATATTAGACTCGAAACCGGGTGAGCTACCCATGGCCAGGTTGAAGGTTCGTTAACGCGAACTGGAGGACCGAACCCGTGGCTGGTACAAAAGCTTGGGATGAGCTGTGGGTAGAGGTGAAATGCCAATCGAACTCGGAAATAGCTAGTTCTCCCCGAAATGCATTTAGGTGCAGCCTCGGGAACTAGGTGGACGGAGGTAGGGCACTGAATGGGCTAGGGGGCGTGAGCTTACCAAACCCAATCAAACCACCAATGCCGTCTATCCGATACCCGGGAGTGAGACTGCCACAGATAAGTGCGGTAGTCGAAAGGGAAACAGCCCAGATCACCGGCTAAGGCCCCCAAGTGCAAGCTAAGTGGCAAAGGAAGTGAGATTCCCCAGACAACCAGGAGGTTGGCTTAGAAGCAGCCATCCTTTAAAGAGTGCGTAACAGCCCACTGGTCGAGGGGTTTCGCGCCGAAAATGTAACGGGGCTCAAGCTTGCCGCCGAAGCCGTGAATGTTCAGGTACAGAGGCTAAAATCTTGCTCCCAATGGTGGATCTACCGGGAATCCAATGATCGGGAAACTCCGACTTCGGTTGGAGCGGAACGGCCAAAGGGCTCCCGGCGGTGAATCYGGCGGGAAAAGGGTCAGATCCTCTGAATCATGCCTGGGTATGGTAGGGGAGCGTTCCTCGGGCGATGAAGGTCAATCGTGAGGCTGACTGGAGCGCGGGGAAGTGAGAATCCTGGAATGAGTAACGTAAACTAGGGTGAAAATCCCTGGCGCCGAAAGCCCAAGGTTTCCTACGCAACGTTTATCGGCGTAGGGTTAGTCGGTCCTAAGCCGTAGGCAAGAGCCGAAGGCGATGGACAGCAGGTTAATATTCCTGCACCGCCGTTGTTTCGCTTTAAAACTAAGGAGGGGTGCGGAAGGGTAGGTAGGGCATGCCTATTGGACATGGTGTGTTCTTCTCCGTAGGCCAAGATGGGGCAGGCAAATCCACTCCATCGTTACGAGCCGAGAGAGGAGGGAATCGATCTTTCGAGATACGAAACTCTGCTGATCCCAAACCGACGAGAAAAGCTTCGTAGTTATGGAGCAGGGGCGACCGTACCGCAAACCGCCACTGGTGGGCAAGGATAAAAGTCCTAAGGCGTTCGAGCTAACCTCCGTTAAGGAACTAGACAAAAGAGCCCTGTAACTTTGGGAGAAAGGGCCCCCCGGKRGGTGAARCCACTWGCTGGTGRAGCGYTCTGGGGGCGCAGAGAAGAAGGCCGGGCGACTGTTTAACAAAAACACAGGTCTGTGCTAAGGGGAAACCCTACGTATACAGGCTGACGCCTGCCCAGTGCCGGAAGGTTAAGGGGAGCGGTGAGAGCTGCGAACTGAAGCCCCGGTGAACGGCGGCCGTAACTCTAACGGTCAACCGGTTAGTCCAACCAGGCCCCGGCGCAAGCCTCGGCCTCAAAGGCTGACCAAGGCCGTTATAAAATCTGGCTATATGCTGGAAACTCCGAGTATCCGGCGCTACCAAGTCATCCTAATCTGGGTTGATCGGTAATAATGCGTCCGGTGCGGACAATCAGCAGGAAAGGCCTCGGAGAAGAAACGCTAACCCATGTCCATGGGGAAGCGCGGACCTCCCTGGAATCCTCAGAGACCATACGCCAGACCCCTGTCGGAACGTGGGGAAGATATGGTCCGATCTGTATGGCGACATGCAGAGGCCGGCAGAAATGTCCGGCCCCGTCTAACTACCCCATCCTAACCTCCCCCTTTAACAAGGGATGGGACCAATGGAGAAGTTTGATGAGTAACAAAATGCCTAAGGTAGCGAAGTCCCTTGTCGGGTAAGTTCCGACCCGCATGAATGGTTGAACGACTTGGCCATTGTCTCGACGGAGGGCTCGGTGAAATTGCGGTGCCCGTGAAGACGCGGGCGACCCGCGGCAGGACAAAAAGACCCCGTGGAGCTTTACTGTAGCCTGGTATTGGGCTGGGAGCTGTCATGTGTAGGATAGGTGGGAGGCTATGAAACCCCGACGCTAGTTGGGGTGGAGCCGCCGTTGAAATACCACCCTTGGCTGTTTTTGGTTCTAACCTCAGCAAAACTGGGGGACAGTGCCTGGTGGGCAGTTTAACTGGGGCGGTTGCCTCCTAAAATGTAACGGAGGCGCCCAAAGGTCCCCTCAGGACGGATGGAAATCGTCCTAAGAACGCATTGGCATAAGGGGGCTTGACTGTAAGACCTACAAGTCGAGCAGGGACGAAAGTCGGGCAAAGTGATCCTACGGCACCGTGTGGAAGGGCCGTGGCTTATCGGATAAAAGCTACCCCGGGGAT
>NVSQ01000009.1:69428-79184 GCA_002401285.1 SAR202 cluster bacterium | reverse complement strand
GTTATGCACAAACTGGTGGCCAAATCCGATGTGTTCGTCGAAAACTTCCGCAACGGCGTGGCCGAGCGGCTTGGCCTGGGGTACGACGATCTGGTGAAACACAACCCCAAGATCGTATACGGGGCGGCTACCGGCTATGGCGCCCAAGGACCGGATGCCAACAAACCTGCCTTCGCCTTGACCGGCGAGTCCAGGTCAGGATCCCTCTTTTGGGCCGGACCCGATGATGGCATCCCTTATAGTGTTGGTGGCATGGCCGATCAGATCGCGGGAATCATGCTCTCCTATGGTGTTCTGGGCGGGTTGGTCGCCAGAGAGAGATTGGGCTTTGGGCAGAAGGTAGATGCGTCTCACCTGGGCAGCGTGATGTGGCTGGGCGGCATGCGCTACGGCATGGCGCTGGTCACCAAGAATGCCCCTGCCCGAATCGATCGTAGTATGGCCCGGAACCCTCTATGGAATTACTACCAGTGCGAGGACGGCAAGTGGATCGCCTTTTCCATGAACCAGAGCGACCGCTACTGGCCGTTCATCTGTAAAGCCATCGACAGGACCGACCTGTTGGAAGACGAGCGATTCAGTTCGATGGACAGCCGCACGGAATACCGGAAAGAGTTGGTTGCGATCCTAGACGAGATCTTTATCACCAGAACTCGGGAGGAGTGGGCCGAGCTGTTCACCGGCAATGAAGACATCATTTGGGAACGGGTTCAGGATGTGTTCGACYTGCCCAGCGAYCCTCAGGTGATCGCCAACAACTACATCATCGACTTCGACCACCCGGTGGTGGGGCCGTCCAAGTGGCTGCAAACRCCMCTGGGCTAYAACAAGACACCWTTGTCKACCAGGAARATGGCTCCRGCTCATGGGGAGAATACCGAGGAGATCCTCATCGARACCTTGGGCTATACCTGGGACGACATYGCCACGTTGCAGAATGAGGGMGTTATTCTRTANRGGGGTTCTCKACCGGCCCAGCGTGGGTYGGGCRTTAAGAGGARTTGCAAWCWKGCAATGATTGTCGCATTWAKGGGTAGGGGCGCACGGCCGTGCGCCCCTACGACGTTTAAGAGACCTTCGCAAACACGTCTTCCACGTCCACCCAATCCGGAATCACCTTCTGGTCCACGTTGAAGTTGATGAAGGTCTCCAGGGTTTTCCGGGAGCTATCCAGGCCGAAGGGTATTGGGTCGTCGCCGACGATGTTAGCCATCTTCAGCAGTGCTTGGTCGACAGGGCTCTTGTCTCCGGAAGAGTGGAGGATCTCTAGGTAAGGTTTCTTGGCGGCTTGGAACAGTGAGAACAGTTCCCCGGCCAGCCATGGCTTGCTCTCCAGATGGTCGTTCTTGGCCACCAGCATATGGCTTATCGGGTAGAGRCCAGTGCTGTTGAACCAATCCGCGTCGGCTCCATCSGGGTCCGAGAAGAGGTGTTTGATGTCCGGGGARTCGGARRCCCCSGCTCCGATRGCGGCGTCGATCTCKCCGGAMAGAAGCATGGCGTTCARGTCGCCGTTRGGTGAGGACACAACGTTGGAAGGGGMCACGWATTCGGCCACGTGCTCGTCCCCTGACAAAACCCAKGTTACCGAGTTCAGGTCCAASCCGTAGACGGTCTGCAACAACCCTCTGGTCCAYACTCCGGGGGTCACGGTGTAACCGCGCACTCCAATCTTGCGCCCCGCCAAGTCTTCCGGCGACTTTATCCCCGACTTTTGGTTGTAGGTGATGCCGCCGTGGTAGAAGCTGCGGGTCAGGAAKATGGGGATCCCCGTGAAGGCTTTTCCATGGGCCCTGGCGCATAGGTAGGTGGAAAGGGCCATCTCGCACACGTCGAACTCCAGCCCCCGAACCATGCGGCGGAATATGCTGGTGACCGGAGAGACGTCGATGTGTTCCATATCGAACTTATCGGAAGTGGCGGTGCCGTCCTTCAGACCCTTGGTGTGGCCGTAGTCGCCGATGGCGGTGCGCATTACCAGATCAGCCATTAGATTCTCTCCTAAATTTCAGGTACTTCATGGGCCATTGCCCTGAGAAATAGTATCTTATCATTGGGAAGATGGACATCACATGTNAGTGGGCCACCTCAACGAACCGGGGGCAAGTTGACCCGTTAATGCCGCCGTCATATAGTTCATCGTAGCCCGCAGTACCGCACCAGAGAGAAACAATGCTTCCGAGTGACATTTACAGCCAGCCCAGTGCCGATGATCCCGTGCTGGATGTAGGGACGGTGCTTAACATTGCGCGCCGGCATGTCYCGAGTTGCACCGCCGTTACCGGGATCGATGAGTCTGGCGGAGAGGCCCGGGTTTATAACATCGACGACGATATTATCGTCAAAGYCCAGAGGCCTCATCAGCTTCGAGCCCGTACCAGTTTGGAAAAAGAGGCATTTTTCTTGGACCAGCTAGCTGCTTACCCGGAGATCGTGGTACCACGAGTGTTGGGTTACGGTAGACAGGATATCTTTGAATACACCGTGAAGACGCGGATGCCCGGAGTCGCTGCACTGACCGTCGAGCTAAATGGAACAGTAAGGATGGACGTGTTGCGTCAGTTGGGTAGGACTCTGCGGCGCATCCACTCGATTCCCCAGGAGCCATTCTTCAAGAACTCACTGTTTCTAGGGAGCCGGAACCGCGAGCAGTTTAACGAGCTTGTCCAAGCCGGCTTGGCGGACTCGGTACGGATCATAGATGACAACCCAGACCTCTGGGTTTCGGATGTCTCACCGRCGGAGGTTGCGTCGAGGGTTGCTACATCCATCGCTGAATCAGTTGATTTGGTTGCCTTGCACTCGAATCCAGGACCAGTGCATACCTTCGTCCAGCCCGATACGCTGGAATTCGTAGGCCTTATCGACTTCGGTGACGCGTATATCAGTCATCCGGGGCTCGATTGGCGTTGGCCAACCCACGAGGACCGTTTAGCCATTCTTCGAGGATACTGTGACGACGAACCGGTAACCGACGAGTTTAAGTTGGTCTGGCGTTCAGCCCTCATCCTGAGTGATATGGCGGCGCTGGCGACAAGGCCGGACCGGAGGTCTCAGGCGCAGGAGGGCTTGCGCAGCCTGCTCATGACCTTCGAGTGAACCGATTGAGGCGACCCCCCGCTTAGAAGCCATCCAGCCGTTGCCTAACCCCAAAGCTCTTTGGATGCCAGGGCCGCGCCTTCGGTCATGGCCTGGAATTTGGCCCAAACGACCGTGGGATGGATTTCCGTTTCCGTGGTGGCCTGAGATGAGAACCCGCAGTCGCTSCCGGCGATGACATTYTCCCGCCCCACCACTCCGGCGAAMCGGACCAGCCTTTCTGCGATGGCTTCCGGGTGTTCCACCAGATTGGTGGTGTGGGAGATGACGCCGGGAATGAGAATCTTCCCTTCCGGCAGCTTGGCCGTCTGCCACACCTTCCACTCATGCTCGTGCCTTGGGTTGGCCGCCTCGAAGGAGTAAGCCCCGGCGTTGATGCGCAGCAGAATGTCCACGATATCCTTCAGCTCCATGTCGTGGACCCGGGGGCCGATGTTGATGCCGTAACAGGTATGGAAACGCACCCGCTCGGGCGGGATGTCCCTYAGGGCATAGTTCAGCGCTTCAACCCGCATCTCGGCCCACTTGCGGCACTCCGCGATGGTCAAGTCAGGACGGGAGACGTAGAAAGTAACAAGCCTGGGATCGTCTATCTGGAGCAGGAATCCGGCGTCGAGGATGGCGTGGTATTCCTCGCGCATGGCGTCGGCGATGGCGTGGAGGTAAGCCTCATCGGACGGATAGTATTCGTTCCGGCGCTGGGCTTCTACGTTGGTGGCAGAGGATGACGGGACGAACACCTCTTCGGGATTGATCCCCTGTAGAGCCGCCTYGAGGTTGTCCAGGTCCGTCTTGATCTGTTCATGTCCCCGGTAGGTGACCGGCCCGGTGCACACCATACCGAAGGGGGCGGAGACGTTGGGGCTGCGTCCCCGGGCGTAGAGCTCGTAGTATTCGGGAAAGCTTTGCACCTCTCGAGAGCCTTCCCACGGGCCCGCCCGCTGGGGCGCGTCCAAAGGCTCAAAGCCGGTGAGGCGGTCGCTAACGTAGGTGAAAAAACCCGGCTTACTTTGCTCCCCGTCGCACAGGATGTCGACGCCTGTTTCCGCCTGACGCCGCACGATGTCGGAGACGGCGGACCGCACCGTGGCCGCGTAGGCATCCCGGTCGTAGGGCTGCCCTGCTTCCTTGGCCGCCATCATTTCCAGCAAGCCCGCCGGACGGGCCAGGCTTCCGGTGTGGGTGGTGAGTATCCGATCAGTGCTGCGCTTCATCTGTTTCTCCCAGTCCTGGTTGCTACTTGGAATCTATCCGAACATCAATCACAGTGGTTCGACAAGCTCACATATTCGGGGCATGATTCCTACTGATTCTGCCACAATTCCCGGGTTGCCAGTTTGGCCCCTTCCGCCAGAGTACGAAACTTGGCCCACATTACAGCCTGATCTACCCTTGGTACTCCGGCGGAGGTGCTGAAGCCGCAATCCGTTCCGGCGATCACGTTTTCCTTTCCTACCAAGTTGGCTAGGCGAACGATACGTTGGGCGACGAGTTCGGGGTGCTCGACAAAATGGGTGGTCGAATCGATCACTCCTGGGATGAGCACCTTTCCATCAGGAAGCTTTACYTGTTCCCAGACGCGCCACTCRTGYTCGTGSCGGGGRTTYGCCGCTTCCACCGAGTAGGCTCCGGCGTTCACCTGTAGCACYAGGTCCACGATTTCTCGCAGCGGGACGTCGTGATGGTGGGGCCCTTCGTAGTTGCCCCAGCACAGATGGAACCTGATCTGTTCCTGCGGTATGCCTTCCAGGGCATGGTTGAGCGCTTCGATCCGCTGGGCGAGTGCTGAACGAAACTCCGCCAAGGTTTGGAAGCCGAACTGGGAATGCCGCCCCATGGCCGCGTCGGGAGCGTCGATCTGGAGAACCAAGCCGGCTTGAGCGATGGCCTGGTACTCCTCTTTCATCACGTCGGCCAGGGCGTAGAGATAAGCTTCCTCGCTGGGGTAATACCGGTTGTGCATGATCTCTGAGATGATGCCCAGGGAGGCGGACGGTATGAAGRCGTCTTCATGGTCTGCGCCGTCCAAGGCGGCTTTGAAGTTGTCTATGTCATTCTGGACCGCGGCCTTGTCAGTCCATGATAGGGGCCCGGTGCACATCGGTCTGACTGACAGGGCAGTGCTGATGGGGGATGACCGGGCATTCCACTCGGGGAACTCAGCCCGGTCGGTGAAGATACGCGGCTCCGGGTTCTGGCYGTCGAAGCCGGCGATCCGGTTTTTCACGTAGCTGGCGAAGCTGGGTTTTCCCATCTCACCGTCGGAGACAACGTCGATGCCAGCCTCTATCTGCTGGGCGACGGTCTCGGCGACGGCGGCCTTCACTCGAAGGTTGAATGATGCATCGTCCGAGGTCTCGCGATTCTCCCTGGCCTGTATCATTTCCACCAGGTCCGCCGGGCGGGGTAGGCTGCCGGTATGGGTGGTTAGGATGCGCTCATTGCTACGCTTCATTATTCATCCCTGATTCATACCTGGGCTTGCAAGGCCGGCTACGCTCGCGGCGAGACTGGGCGGTAGCTGCTGGAACCGTGGTTGGGGAATTGTATCACGGTGCCTTGGAACGGTCGTTGACAGCGAWATTGGGTGAACATAACATAGGTTCATCTATCACTCCACGCATGAATACCGGAGAATTGGATATGGCGGAAGGCGATCTGCTCACCACGGTGGTGGGCAGCTATCCCCAACCGGATTGGCTCATCGACCGTGAAGCCCTCATGTCGTCCAGAGTGCCCAGGGTTCGCTATCAAGGGCTTTGGCGCATCCCGGAACGATTCCTGGCCGAGGCTCAGGACGACGCTACGATACTGGCCATCCGGGACATGGAGCGGGCCGGGGTGGACATCATCAGCGACGGGGAGATCCGCCGGGAGAGCTATTCCAACCGTTTCGCYACGGCGCTGGAGGGCATCGACATAGAGCGGCCAGGGGAGATAGCCGGCAGTGGTGGTCAGACTACCTTGGTGCCCCGGGTCGTGGGGCCGATCCGCCGGTCAGGGCCGGTGCAGGTGGGCGACTTGGAGTTTCTGCGCAAGAATACCGCGTGCCGCATCAAAGTGACGGTACCCGGTCCATTCACCATGGCCCAGCAGKCCCAGAACGACTATTATCCCGACCGGGAAAGCCTGGCCATGGACTACGCCGCCTGCGTCAATCAGGAAGTCATAGAGCTATTCCAAGCGGGGGCCGACGTGGTGCAATTGGACGAACCCTGGCTGCGGAACAATCCCACCGGGGCCAGGGAGTACGCGGTCAAGGCCATCGACAAAGCATTGGAAGGCGTTGATGGCGTCACCGCTCTGCATCTGTGCTTCGGTTACGCTGCCGTGGTTAGCGACAAACCTGGCGCCTACGACTTCTTGACGGAGTTGGCGGATTCGTCGGTGCGGCAGATATCCATCGAGTCGGCCCAGACCAAGTTGGAGCTATCCGTGCTACAAGCATTTACTGACAAGACGATCATATTGGGGGTGCTGGACCTGGGCGACCAGGGCGTTGAATCGCCGGAAACGGTCGCCGGAATCATCCGCGAAGCCCTGCGCTACGTCCCCCCAGAACGGCTTCAGGTTGCTCCGGACTGCGGCATGAAGTACCTGCCCAGAGAAACCGCGTTCAGGAAGCTGCAAGTAATGACCTTGGGCGCCGGGATAGTGAGAGATGCATTGGGCTTGCATTGACCGGTGCGGCCAGCATAAGATYAGCCGCGATTTGCGTCAGGAGGACCAGGCATGCCCGGAACTTATCGTGCGGATCACGTCGGAAGCTTTCTACGCCCGGACGAGGTTAAGGCGGCYCGGGCGTCCTTCAACGATGGAAATCTAACCCCGGAWAGGCTTAAAGAAGTAGAGGACCGTGCTGTTTTGGCTGCCCTGGAGCGGCAAAAGAGCATTGGGGTAGACATCTTCACCGACGGTGAGTTCCGGCGCACCGGCTTTCAGAACGACATGGTGGAAGTAGTGGACGGGTTTGTGTCCACCGGCTCTCCCGCCGTTGTTCGGATCTGGCAGGGGCCCGGCGGARAACCYCAGGAGCARGGTACCCGGCAGGTCGTGGGGGCCAAACTACGGCAGACGCGGCGATTGACCGGCAATCAGACACCCTTCGTGATGGCTAACGCCCCAGGYCCGGTAAAAGTGACGGTGCCCAGCCCCAGTCAATTCCCGGCCATCAGCTTCCAAGCCGGCATCACCGACCAGTTCTACCCAACCCGGACCGATCTGCTGGCGGAACTGGCTTCGATCATCAGGTCGGAAGTCGCCGCTTTAGCCGCCGACGGCGTGGCCTACATCCAACTCGACGCTCCCCGGTACAGCTACTACGTGGATGCCAAGTGGCGCGAGCATCTACGGGGATTGGGCGAAGACCCTGACAAGATGTTCGACGAGGCCGTGGCCGCYGATAACCACTGCGTGGAAGGGATCGGGAAAGATGGGCTGACGGTGGCACTGCACATCTGCCGGGGCAATAACGAGAGCAAATGGTATGCCGAGGGCGGGTACGAGCCCATCGCCGAAAAGCTGTTCGGCACCCTCAATGTCGATCGGTTTCTGTTGGAATATGACACGGACCGGGCGGGGACTTTCGAACCCCTACGATTCGTCCCGCCGGGCAAAGATGTTGTCCTGGGCTTGATCAGCACKAAGTTACCCCAGCCCGAATCCSAAGATGATTTGCTCCGCCGCATCGAGGAAGCGTCCCGATACGTCCCCATGGAGAACCTATCCCTCAGTCCCCAATGCGGATTCGCCTCCACGGCCGCGGGCAACCTCCTCACCGAGGACGAGCAGTGGCGGAAGCTGGAATTGGTGGTGGAAACGGCGCGGAAGGCCTGGGGGTGAGGGGACAGCGAAACACATTAAAACTGAGGAGAAGATATGAGTATCCATAGAATGTATACCGGTGACGACGGTCAGAGCCACATCGAAGAATTGCTGCCYGACGACCCCAAGTTGGAATCCTTGGGAAGAGTGTCCGGTTGCTCTCTCCAGATAACCGAAGCCGGCGAGTTTTCGGATTTCCATCCGGCTCCCCGCCGCCGTTGGTTGACCATCTTGAGCGGCCAGATCGACATCGAGCTTGCCGACGGTAGCGTCCACAGCTTTGGACCCGAGTCGTTGCGCCTCTGGGAAGACCTGACAGGCAAGGGACACCGGACCAGGTTTCCTGYTCCCACCGTGACYGTGGCGATGCCGGTGCCGGATTAAKTTAACKGCAGGGCGGGTCTGGCGGCTGACTTTGGGTCTAAATCTAGGGAGAAAGGGTTAAGGATGAAACAGAGCACATCCAAGATACTCACCACCCATACGGGCAGCCTGCCCAGGAGCGGCAGCGTCGCGGATCTGCTGGAAACCAGAGATAGCCAGGGCCTAGTGGATCCGCAGGTCTTCGAATCCGGAGCGGACGAAGCGGTGACCGAAGTCGTGAACCGGCAGGTAGCCATCGGCCTGGATGTTATCAACGACGGGGAGCAGAGCAAGCCTAGCTACGCCACCTACGTCAAAGACCGCTTCACCGGGTTTTCGGGCCAAGTGTCCGAGCCGCCGCGGGTACGGCTGGATGATGTTGATTTTCCGGAATGGGCGGCCAATTACGTTGGCCCCTCCTCCACCGTCGTCCACCGGCCGGCTTGCAATGGGCCCATTGCCTGGAGCGATTGGCCCGCCGTGGAACGGGACCTGGACCGGCTGAAGAAGGCCACTCAGGGTACTGAGGAGCAGGAAGTCTTCATGACAGCCGCCTCGCCCGGGGTGATCGCCAGGTTCCTTCCCAACCAGTTCTACGACAGCGAAGAGGCCTATCTTTACGCCCTGGCCGACGTCATGAAGGACGAATACAACGCCGTGGTGAACGCCGGATTTGTGCTCCAGATCGACTGCCCGGACCTGGCCTCCAGCCGGAACACCCAGTTCGGTCACCTGACCATCGACGAGTTCAAAAAGATCGTGGAGCTGCACGTGGAGGTACTGAACCATGCCCTCGCGGGTCTGCCGCCGGAGCGGCTTCGGATGCACCTGTGCTGGGGCAACTTCGAAGGGCCCCATGTCCATGACGTGCCCTTCAGGGATATCGTTGACATCGTTCTCAAGGCCCGACCCGCCGGCCTATCCTTTGAGGGAGCCAACCCACGTCACGAACACGAGTGGAAGATTTGGCAAGAGGTGAAACTGCCTGACGGCAAGGTGCTCATTCCAGGGGTATTGGACTCGACCACCAACTTTATCGAGCATCCGGAGTTGGTTGCCGACAGGATAGCTCGCTATGCCGAAACCGTGGGCCGGGAGAATGTTATCGCCGGGTCGGACTGCGGCTACGGGACGTTTATCCTCTCGCGGAGGGTCGACGCTAACATCGCTTGGGCCAAGCTCCAGGCACTGGTGGAAGGCGCCAAGCTGGCAACTAGCCGGTTATTTCCCTAATGATTGCTCCGAAAATAGAATTGCCAACCTACGGCCGCAATCTCGGTCATTCCGACACCAGCCCATCGGCGGAAGGGCGGCGAGGAATCTCAAGTGACCGCTACAACCAGGCATGAGATTCGAGGCTAGGCTCGCAGTGATACGAATCGCCCATTTTCGTGGTCTGTGTGCTGGCGTCAACTAGCATGAATGATTCCGASTGTGACTGGGATACCGTTGAATTGATTTAGGGTTNNG
>NVSQ01000009.1:0-69421 GCA_002401285.1 SAR202 cluster bacterium | reverse complement strand
TKMTTAYNAAWTMRNACSAWWTRNAMCNGATTTGCACCTAATGCGGTTAGCGCTTAGAAACTTCATCCGCAGGAAAGGAGTCTCTTAATGGCRAAYACAAAAGAYCTAGCGATGATTGCYCACCTGCTGCGCCGGGCTGGATTTGGCGCGACGCGGGACGAGTTGGAGCGATACGCGGAGCAAGGCTACGATGCCACCGTGGAGGAGCTTATCAACCCTCCCGCAGATAAGTCTGCCGGAAAGACCGCGCTGCTCGTTCGCTATAACCCCAGTTGTCTGCTGCCTGGGGGAGTCACGGTTCCAGGCCAGTACAACTGGATGTACCACATGATAACCACTCAGCGGCCGCTGGAAGAGAAGATGTCCCTGTTCTGGCACCATGTTTTCGCCACCGCCAACTCCAAGCTGGACGGCGCCGACCAACTGGTTGAGCAGATCGTTTTGTTCCGGAAGATAGGCATGGGCAGYTACCGGGACATCTTGCTAGAAGTGTCCAAAGACCCCACCATGATCTTCTGGCTGGACAATAACGAGAATCACCGGTACGCCGTCAATGAGAACTGGGGMCGGGAGCTTTTAGAGCTGTTCTCCATGGGCGTCAGCAACTACACCGAAGTTGACGTCAGAGAGGCATCCCGGGCCTTCACCGGCTGGAATATCGAGCCAAGGCTGCCTCGYCAGCCTTACTGGCGCTTCCCTTGGAAGTTCGAGTACCGGGCCGAGGACCATGATGATGGAGAAAAGACCTTCCTGGGCCGCACCGGTAACTTCAACGGCGAGGACATCATCAACATCATTCTGGAAGAGCCCGCCACGGCTCGGTTCATCTGCCGCCACCTGTACAACTTCTTTGTCGCCGACGACGTACAGGTACCCGCATGGACCATCGAGCCCGCCCGTGATGAGGATGCTCTCGAGATGATGATTAACTCGTTCGTTGAGTCGGGCTACGAGATGAAGGCCGTACTTCGCACCATCTTCACCTCCGACTTCTTCAAGAACGCCCAGTTCGCCAAGATCAAGAGCCCGGCCGAAGTGGTTGCCGGGACTCTACGTCTTACCGAATCCAACATGTTCCCCGGCCCGGACCTGCCGGACATCGGGCCTCAAGCCGCCTACATGGGCCAGGACCTACTGAACCCGCCCAGCGTGGAGGGTTGGTACACYGGCCAAGAGTGGATCAACAGCGGCTCGCTGCTGGCCAGGATCAACTTCGTGGCCGACCATGTCGCCGACACCAGCTTGCCCGGCGTGCAGAACATCATCGRGTACATGAAGTCCGACGGTGTGACCACGCCGGACGACTTCGTGAGCTCGGCATTGACCCACATGGGTTATCTGGAAGTGGCGGYGGAAACCCGCCAGCAACTTCTGGACTACGCCCAGGCCGAGGGTAACTTGGACTGGAACGACGAAAAAGTGGGTTCCCGCGTCGGCGAGATGCTGGCGCTGGTGGGAGCGACCACCGAGTACCAGTTTGGCTGATAGCCTTTGGACTGAGATTRACGGCCAAAAATTTGAGGAGAACGAAATATGCCACTCGACACGATAGCTGCCGGGCGTGCCTGGACATATAGCCACAATATTGGACGCAGGGCCACCGCCGGCATGGGCTTCAATTGGCCCATAGCGATGGCCGTGGGGAAAGACGGCGTAATGTTCGTGGCTAACCGCACTCCCCATATCAGTAAATTTACTATCGACCARGAGTTCATCCACGAATTCGGACGTACCGGAGAGTTTGAGTTCCTTTCCGGGTTGGCATTGGACAAAGACCAGAATCTTTACGCTTCCGACGAATGGCGAAACCGGATCACTGTTTTTGACAACGACGGCAACGTTCTGCGTACCTGGGGCGAGGAAGGCGAGKGTCCCGGGCAACTGAACGGCTCCACCGGTTTGACCTTCGATGCAGACGATAACCTGTGGGTGGTCAATGGGCTGAACAGCCGCATCCAGAAGTTCAGCAAGGACGGCGAGTTCATCAGCGGATTTGGCGTCAAAGGAGACGGCCCCGGCGAACTGGACATGCCCTGGGGAATAACCGTCGACAACAACGGCGATGTCTACGTCGCCGACTGGAACAACCATCGGGTGCAAAAATTCAGTCCGGATGGAACCCATCTGCTTACATTCGGTTCAGGCCGGACYACGGGCGTGGCCAACGACGGCAGCACTCCATACATGCATGCCTTGGTCCATGACATCGGCGTCCCTCCCAACGACCTGAATCACCCCGCAGACGTGGCGGTGGACGGTGACGGAGACGTCTACGTGGCCGACTGGATGAACGAAAGGGTTGTYATCTTCGACGCCGAAGGCAAGACCCTGGCCACATTGCGAGGGGACGCCCACGAGATCTCCAAGTGGGCCGCCATGGGGTTGGACGCCAACCCGGACATGCGCCGGCGGCACCGTCTGGCCAAGAACCCGGAGGTGAAGCAGTACTTCCGTATGCCCAGTTACTGCGCCTTCGATCAAGAGAACAACCGTCTACTGGTTTGCGACACCATGCGGCACCGCATCCAGATCTACCAGAAGGTAGACGGCTACCAGGACCCTCAATTCAATCTATAAGGCGAGTCCGCCCGGCACGATACCGTGGTGAAATAACCGGCAAGGAGTGATGTCATGGCAGTGCAAGATAAGCTGAGCGCTGAGGAACTGAAACAGTACTACAACTCTGCCGACGAAGTCAGGCTTGGCCCCGGGTGGGTTGGCCGGGAACACGAGAAGCCACCGGAACTTGAGCCGTACATGTGGCGCTGGTCCGACGTGGAACCCTTGGTCCTGAAGAGCGGTGACGTGGTTACTCCGGACCGGGACGTGGAACGAAGGATCATGCGCCTGGCCACCCCCGGCCTGGAGCGCGGCACCACCCACACCATGGTCGCCGCCCTGCAACTTTTACTTCCTGGCGAGACCGCGCCCTCCCATCGCCACACCCCAACCGCCATCCGATGGATCCTGAAAGGGGAAGGGGCCTACACCACCGTGGAAGGCGACAAGTGTTGGATGGAGCCGGGAGATCTGGTCCTGACCCCGTCATGGACCTGGCACGACCACACCAACGAAGGCAACCAGCCAATGATYTGGCTGGATGGCTTGGACGTGCCCCTAGTAGGGTATTTGAAGGCCAACTTCTACGAGCAGTTCCCGGAAGACACTCAGCCCGTTMACGGTACCGGAGATTCGATYAAAAAGTTCGCKTCGGGYACTCTGAGGCCTACCTGGGAACAGCCGGACCTCGCTTATTCKCCTTTGCTGCACTACAAGTGGGACAAGACCTACGAGGCCCTACAGAATCTGGCCGAGTTGGGATCCGACCCCTTTGACGACGTGGCCATGGAGTACAGCGACCCCACCACCGGCGGACCCGTCCTGAGAACCATGACTTGCTGGGTGCAGTTGATCCGCCCAGGTGTGCGCACCAAAGCCCACCGTCACACCAGCAGCAAGGTTTACCAAGTGTTCAAAGGCGAGGGTTACAGCGTCATCAACGGCCAGCGGTTCGACTGGACCGAGGGCGACTTCCTAGTGGTGCCGTCCTGGGCCTGGCACGAGCATGCCGCCGCCGACGGCAAAGAGGCCATCCTGTTCTCCATCCAGGACACCCCCAYCATGAARTCTATGGCCCTCTATCGTGAAGAGCCCTATGTCGASCATGGTGGAAATCAGCCGGTCACCAGCCGTTTCCCGGTGGGAACACCGGCGTAACCGCAGACTTCCGAGGGCACCAATCTCAGGCACACATCGGCCGRATCGTGGAATCCCCACGATTCGGCCTTTTGTTTTCCAAGCTACCCGGTGGGGCAGTCTACTATCGGMGGGGCACCGCTAAATCCGCCAAATATTGTCTTACCAGYAGCCGCAGAGTAGTATATTGTCCGAACGCTAGGCTGAAGTCCGAGGAGGCTGCCAGATGTCCAGAGTAACGACCATCCACCATGTCAATCTGCAGATCAGCGACCGGGAACAGACCAGAGACTGGTACGAGAAGGTGCTGGGAGCGGAGTTTCTGGACCGGAGTCCGGCTCTCAATAAAGGTCAACTACAACTTCGTTTGGGGAATGCGGAGATCCACACCAATGACACCAAAGAACCGGTCCGGGTCCCCGGAGTGCATTTCGCTGTCGAGATAGACGATTGGGATGAAATGATCGCCCATCTAGATAGCCTGGGAATCTTTTACTCCAAGGTACAGAGACAAGCTCCAGGCGCGGAGAAGTCCTGGGGTATCCGGGACTATACCGGCAACCACTACAGCTACATACGCGACCCCGACGGCAACATCATCGAGATGGTCCACCATCCCCTGGGCATCGAAGACTCTGCCGGCAAGAAAGTAGACCTGCACCACGACGCCGATAGCCTATCCTGGACCAAACGGCCTGAATTCGACCCGGCGGGGTAGGGCCCTCACCCCCGGACCCTCTTCCGGAGGGAGAGGGKCCGGGGGYRAGAAGCGGTTTTTCNTAAACCGCGTTTCTACTTTGCGTAACCACTCAACCGGCAGGAGATGTTGATCATGGCGACGATTCAGCACGTTATGCGGGACGACCTGAAGGAGTTATCGCCTGAAGAGTTGTACCGGGTCTACATGGAGAAACAGGTCAACTTCGGTATGGTAGCCGAGGCCATGGATCAACGCCGCCAGCAGAACCGGCTGCATGTGCCTGCCGAGGAAGCTAACGTGGCTGGCGCCGGCCCCGGCCAGCGCATCATCGTGGGGCCGGAATTAGGGTTCAACATCCACAATCTTCACGTTTTCACCTCGGGCCGGGACGGCCGTTCCGACAGGTACCACACCCACGGCGACGCTCTGAAATACTACGTCCAGGGCAGCGGCTTCGAGGAGATCGGCGACGAGAAATTCGAAGTCAAAGTGGGGGATTTTTGCCACGTCCCCGCCAACGTGTGGCATGGCACGATAAACCCTAACCCGGAACCCCTGGTCTTTCTGGCTGCTCAACAGTTTCCTGGCACCTACCGCCAAGTCACCACTCCCTTCATCCGCTTGGAGTACCCGGATAAGGCTCCTGAAGTAAAGGACYTGTCGCTGGAAGAGCTGGGCAARTTGGAYCCCCGGCTGCTGTAYCTCARGTACATAGAAGAGCAGTTGGAGTTTGGCAAGGTAGCCTTGGARATGCAGCGCCGCCGGGAGCAGAAGCGGCTCTTCGTGCCRGCCTCGGAAGCTCCCCTGATGGAGTGGGGCSCCGGCCGCCATCACATCATGTCGCCTGARMTGGGGTTCGATATCTACKCCTTYAACCTGTTCATGGAACATGTCGCYCCCCGCACGGAGCATGGMCAGGCCCAAACCTCCGGCGATGCCATCCGCTATTACCTGTCCGGCCGGGGTGTTGAGRTCATCGGAGACCAGCGAATCGAAGTAAAAGAAGGGGATTTCACCTGCATTCCAGCGGGAAGTAGGCACGAGACGATAAATCCCTACGCCGAGCCGATGCGCTTTCTGTGCTGGCAGCAGATTCCCGGCACGTACCTGCAGGTCCACACGCCGTACCTCCCGGCCTAGCGGAGCATTCCATGGCACAGCAGCCGTACATCGGCTCTCCCGTCCTTCGCAAAGAGGACCTGCGGTTCCTGACTGGGACCGCCCGCTATGTCGATGACGTGAAGSTGCCCCATATGCTCCACGCGGCCATTCTGCGCAGCCCCCACGCCCATGCCCGCGTACTATCCATAGACCCTTCCGCCGCTCTGGAGATGGAAGGCGTTGAGKYCKKKKKSWMYWTWCMGGMKMKSRTRCMGACKGNMGWGCYSMRCCCCATYCCCNTGCGNNTSGGNNGKSYCTKATTCMGNNGKYWRRASCGKTKCCNNCAWYYWSCSMTGGCSRRRGAKAWRGTTCGMTACGTWGGMGAWSCSGTGGCGGTGGTGGTAGCGGAGAGCCGTTACCTGGCCGAGGACGCCTTGGACGCCATCGAGGTGAAATACGAGCCCTTTCCGGCCATCGTCGATGTCTGGGGGTCGARAAAAGGCGACGTGCTTCTGTTCGAGGAACACGGCACCAATCTGGCCCTGGAATTCGAGGGTTCGTTGGGCGACCCGGATGGCGCGTTCGCCGAATCGGAGTACACCCGCAAAGAGGAATTTCGCTGCCACCGGCACACCGGCAACCCTCTCGAGACTCGGGGTCTGGTGGCGTCATTCGATACCGGGACCGGCGACATGACCGTGTGGGGCGAGACCAAGGTGGCCCACTTCAACCGGGGGGTCTTGGCCTCGCTTTTGCAGATGCCGGAACACCGTATCCACTTCATTGAACCCGACGTTGGCGGAGGATTCGGCATCCGCGGCGAGTTCTACCCGGAGAACTTCATCGTTCCTTTCTGTTCGATGAAACTGGGCCGCCCAGTCAAGTGGATCGAAGACCGCATGGAGCATCTGATCGCCGCCAACCACTCCCGCGAGCACGTGTGCCGGTTGGAGATTGCCGCCACCAGTGATGGAGTCATACTGGGAATGCGGGCGGAGATATTAGGCGCGCTGGGTGGCTACGTGCGGACCCACGGCGCCAGCGTGCCCATCTCAGTGGGGGCGATGCTCATGGGTCCCTACCACATCCCCAACTACCGGTGGCGRATAGAGAGCCTGCTGACCAACAAAGTGGGGATGGGCACCTTCAGCGCTCCCGGCCGCTACGAGTCGTGCTTCTTCCGGGAGCGGATGTTTGACATGGTAGCCGCCGATCTGGGTATCGACCCGGTGGAAATGCGATTGAAAAACCTTATCCCGGCCTCGGCCATGCCCTATCATGTGGGTGTGACCCGGCCCGACTCGCCCCCAATGGTCTACGACAGCGGCGATTACCAGGCRGTCCTGGAAAAAGCCCTGGAGATGATCGACTATCGTGAGATCAGATCCGTCCAGGGTCAGCTAAAGGACGGGAAGTACCACGGCGTTGGCATCGCCTGTTTCGTCAAAAGCACCGGCGGTGGGGTRCCCTTCGAAGGCGCCAGAATCGTCGTGAGCGGGGCAGACCAGGTAGCCGTTTACTTGGGCATCGCTACCATGGGGCAAGGGCACGAAACCACCATGGCCCAGATCTGTGCTCAGGGGCTGGGAGTGCCCATTGATTACGTTTCGGTGTACCACGGAAGCACCGACATGATGCCCTACGGAGGTGGTACCCACGCYAGCCGGGGCACGATCATGGCGGGGAACGCCGTTTTCAAAGCAGCCCAGGAATTGCGGCAAAAGATACTGGGCATCAGCGGCGCCTATCTGGACATTGACCCCGATGAGCTGGAATTTTCCCTGGGAAAGGTGCGCGGCAAGTCCGATCCTGAAGGCGAAACTCGCTTGGACTTGGGTCAGGTGCTGGAGCTGGCCAGCCCGTCTAGCCGATACAACCAAGGGGAGATGGGGTTGGACGTAACCAGCTACTTTAGATCGGATGAAGAGTGCTTCCCCTGTGGCGCGCACGCGGTCCACTTAACGGTGGACTCGGAGACGGGAAAGATCGAGATAGAGCGTTACGTGGTTGCCGAGGACGTGGGCCATGTGATAAACCCCATGATATTGACCGGTCAGATCGTTGGAGCGGCGGCCCAGGGCATAGGAGCGACCATTTTGGAAGAGTTGGTTTACGACGAGGGCGGCCAGCCCCTGGCGGGAAGTCTCATGGACTACCTGCTACCCACCAGCAGGGACATCCCCCCGATCGAAAGCGCGGTGGTGGACTTGGCGCCGTCGCCGCTGAACCCCCTGGGTGTCAARGGCGCCGGCGAGATCGGCATCGTAGCCACCGGGGCCGCCCTGTCCAACGCCGTGTCCCAAGCACTCTCGTCACTGGGGGTCCAAGTGCGGGAATTGCCCCTCAGCCCCGACAGGTTGGCGCAATTGATCCGGGACAACCATCCGGCTGAGTAGAAGACTCCCGGCGCAGGAAACAACTCCCACCTTCGTCCCCCTTTCGTAAANGGGGATACAGGGGGATTTACCCCGGCTAAAGGTATTAAAGTTCCTCCCAATAAACAATGAGGCTTTCAATGGCATCAAATCAACAAACCCAAATGATCGGGGCGTCGGTAAAGCGGAAAGAAGACCCCAGGCTGCTCATGGGCGACAGTATGTATACCGGCGACGTGGACCTCAAAGGCMTGGTCCAYATGGCGGTGCTGCGCAGTCCCCACGGCCACGCCCGCATCCGGAATATTGATGTCTCCCAAGCAAGGTCGCACCCGCAAGTGCTGGCCGTCCTAACCGGTGAAGAAGTAAAGGAGCAATGCCAATCTCAATTCCTGCTATTTGCCGTGAAAGAAGAGACGCGCACTCGAAGCCGGTGGCCCATGGCGGTGGAAACGGCAAAGTATGTAGGTGAGCCCGTGGCCGTGGTGGTCGCCGCCAGCGCCACTGCCGCATCAGATGCTCTGGAGTTGATAGAAGTAGACTACGAGCCGCTTCCCGCCGTGGTAGATATCGAGGCGGCGGCCCGGGGTGACTCTCCTCTGGTCCACGAGGACCTTGGCACAAACCTGAGCGTCGAAACATCTGGGACCGCCGGTGACCCCGAAGGCGCATTCCGGGATGCCAGCGGAGTGGTGTCGGTGCGATTGGCCGAACCTCGCCTGGTGCCCAGTCCCATGGAGTCGAGAGCCGTCGTTGCCAGTTATGAGCGGGGCACTGGCAACATGACCATGTGGCTGTCCACCCAGACGCCCCACCTGGAACGCAACTTCGTAGCTCAGGTACTCGGCTTTCCGGAGAACAAACTGAGAATCCTGTCCAGGGACGTTGGCGGCGGGTTCGGATGTAAGATTGACACCTATCCGGAAACGGTTATCGCAGCCATACTCGCCATCCAATTGGCTAAACCGGTCAAGTGGGTGGAAGACCGTCAAGAAAGCTTCACCTCCACCATCCATGGGCGGGGCGAGGTCCAGTACGTTGACGCAGCCTACGACGATAACGGCGTCCTTCTGGGGATGCGAATAAGCTACTACACCGAACTGGGGGCTTATTCCAGCGGCGGGACCCATTCCGTAGTGGATGCCTCGACTCCCTCGGGCGCCCAAGGCGCTTATCGGGTCCGGAACCTGGAGTGGACCACCTACGGGGTTTTTACCAACAAGGTGCCSGTCGGRCCCTATCGTGGTTACAGCCAGCAAGCCACTGCCTACTTTATCGAGCGGGTGATGGACCTGATCGCCGGCGAACTTGACATGGACCCGGCGGAGGTCAGACGGAGGAATTTCATACCGGCCGACGCTTTTCCATACATGAACCCGATGGGACGGGAGTTCGACATCGGCAACTACGAAGCCGCCCTGGACCGGGCCCTGGAATTGGCCGGGTATGAAGACCTGAGGGAAGAGCAGAAGCGTCTGCGTGAACAAGGGATCCTGATGGGGATAGGTCTCGCCACCAATGTGGACCGGTCCGGCTATGGTCCGCCCAGCAGGATCAGCGCCCGGGGCGGCTACGAAAGCGCCGTTGTTCGAGTCGAGCCTACTGGAAAGGTCACCGCCATGACCGGTTCATCGCCCCATGGGCAAGGGATGGAGACCACATTCGGTCAGATCGTGAGCGACAAGCTGGGGGTGCCCATGGAAGACGTGGAACTCTTGTATGGAGACACGTCGATAGTGCCCTATGGCGTGGGCACCCGGGCCAGCCGCTCTTTGGTGGTGGGCGGCAGTTCCCTGGTGGAGGCAAGTCTGGTAGTTAGAGAGAAGGCGATCCAGATCGCCGCCGGGCTGCTCCGGGTAGAGGCCGAGCACGTAACTTTGGAAGCCGGGAAGTTCTTCGTCGAAGATATCCCTGATAGTAGCGTTACCTGGGCTGACGTAGCTGGGGACGCGTACGGACCCGGCGGACTACCCGGAGGGTTGTCCAAGGGTCTGGAAGCCACGGTTTACTGGCAACCCCGGGATTACACGTACCCGTACAGCGCCAACGTGGCAACGGTGCTCGTGGATAAGGACAACGGCGTGGTGAAACTTACCGGCTATGTCGCCGTCGACGACTTTGGGACCGTCATTAACCCCATGATTGTCNGWTGNSGMAGATMSRMRKSGGMSYGKMCCRRRSRATCKGSSCGRMYTYGYSGSMSGRMSCRRYSKRMRASCCANMRKSGTCNNYYGRKGACCGGCAGCTTTATGGACTACGCGATACCCAAAGCCGGCCAACTACCGGACTTTACCTTGGACCGGTTGGAGACGCCAACCCTGCTCAATCCCTTGGGGGCCAAGGGTATGGGAGAGTCGCCCACGGTGGCCGCAACCCCTGCCGTAGTCAACGCGGTGGTCGATGCCCTGTCTCATTTGGGAATCACTCATCTGGATATCCCCCTGACACCGGAGAAAGTGTGGCGGGCCATTCAGGACGCTGGTTAGGCCCCCCACCCCCGGCCCCTCTCCCGGAGGGATATGGGCGTCTCTGGGAAACGAGGTCGCGGTAGGGATATTTACGGATTTGGTTTGACAAAAGAATGTGCGGTATCCGAAGAGAAATGAATCGATGCCGCTAAACTATTCGTCGCCGCGTCGGCGACCGTTGGTGGAATCRGTCCTTGCAAGGGGCAGGCTGTGAGAGTATCCTATCGCCAATTAGTTGGAAATTATCTGGCAACAGCAGATCAACCCGGTGACACCTGCCAGGAGGGTAAGAGATGGTGGAGTTAGGTACCCGGACCGGCGCCAACGGCAGCAAYGGGACCAATGCAACCAATGGCCGCACCATTGACGGCTCGCCCTTGGCCCACGATGCYGAGAAGGCGTGGCGCGAGGCGCAGGGGGCGTCTCAGATYGGACCCTTTGACTACGTGCCTCCCATGGGGTTCCGGGAGTATTGGTATCCCGCCGTGTTTAGGAAGKACGTCGGCACCAAGAAGCCGGTGTTCGTGAAAATGCTCGGAGAAGACATCGTGTTCTTCCGGGGCAAGGCGGACAAGGTCTACGCCTTATTCGACTGGTGCCCGCACCGTAGCGCCCGGCTGTCCCAGGGTGAATCCCTTTTCCCTGGCACCATCACTTGCGAATACCACGGATACACCTTCAACGGAGAGGGTGAGTGTGTCGCGGGCCTGATCGACAGCCCGAATACACCGGTTGTGGGCAAGATGAAGGGCAGGTCCTACCCCACTGATGAACACGATGGCGTCGTGTACGTCTGGATGGGAGAAACCGAACCGGTGCCCTTGGCGGAAGACCTGCCGCCGGAGATCGTGGACTCCCGCAACCACAGCTACAAACACGTAAGCGTTTGGGATGCCAACTGGACTGAGCCGGTGAACCAGGGCATCGACTACCACGAAGCCTATCTGCACCGTAAGACCTTTAACTACATGGGTGGTTGGACCCAGCCATGGAAGTTCAAGTTCCACGGATTGCTCAGCAAGGAGCTTCCCTTCTTCAGGCCCAGGGTTGCCAACTACGGCGGCATAAAAATCGTCCACGAGGACGAGAAACGGGTTTGCAGCAATCCGGTCAACGTCGCTTATGGGGAAGACTTCCATCCGGGAGTTAACGCCAGTTGGCCGCGTAAACGGTGGTATATGTTCCTGCCCAAGCGCGTGCGCAAAACATTCTCCCTGATGGGCGCTGACGGCGCCAGCCTGTTGGGAATACCCAGCTTCTCTCACGGAGTAGAGTTGCCTTCCAAGATCCGCACTGGCAGTGGCAGCGAGAAACCGGCGATCAGTTTGCACATGCGTTGGATGGTCCCCGTTACCCTGGAGACCTGCCGGGTGTGGACTTACACAATCGGGCGTGAGCCTAAGACGATGCTGGGGAAAGCCTACAAGAAGCTGTGGTACCACTTGTGGCGCAAGCCCAATACCATTACCCGGATAAACGAGTGGGAAGACCTGGTCACCTTCCAGAAAGACCGGCTGAGGTACGATCTTCCCCAGAAGCTGAGCACGCTCGACACGGTGGTCATATACTTCCGCCGCCACCTGGCCCAGCGGTCTCGGGATTTCCAGCGTCTTGGGGGCGCATACGGCTCGAATCATCCGCCAACCAAAGGGGCTGGGTTGCAGCAGGCAGCYACCGGCTTCGAGCAGAGAGAGTTGGTGGGGGTCGAAGGTGGGGACTGCTAACGGCTAGAGAAGGTACTTTCCGCCATTGGCCATCAAACACTGACCGGTGAGATAGCCCGCGTCYTGGGCGGCGATGGTTACGGCCAGGTATGCGATCTCTTCCGGTTTGCCCCACCTGGGCATCGGGTCACTGTCGCTGGGAGGGTACACCTGGGCGTCCGATTCTCCGGGGGCCTGCGCTCCGCCCGGACAGATGCAGTTTGCGGTGATGTTGTGTTTCCCGTATTCCCTGGCTATTCCCCTGGTAAGACCGATTATGCCATATTCCGAGGCGCTGGACCCGGCGTCGGAACCCTGGAACGCCGCCAGGCCGCTGAAGTTGATGACCCGGCCCCAATTGTTTTCCACCATCAAGGGCACGATTCYCTGGCAGATGAAGAAAGAGCCCTGGAGTTCAGTCTCTATCTTTTGTTTCCAGCTGTTGAAAGTTAACTCGCTAAAAGATTCAGGAGCCACCGGAAGCATCGTGTTGTTCACCAGCACGTCCAGGTGGCCGAACTCTGCTACTCCCCGCTGAGCCAGTTCGCTCAACTGGGAACTGTTGCCGGTGGCGCAGGCGCCGGTAATCACCCGCACACCCTGGTCTGAAACCTGGCGGGCCGTTTCCTCTAAAGCTTCGCTGCTTTGAGCTGAGGCCAGAACCAGATTGGCTCCCTCTTTGGCGAACGCCACCGCCGTGGGCCTGCCGAAGTGATTCACTGACTCTACGACCAGTACGGTTTTTCCTTCAAGTCCAGTGTTCATCTACGTAAGTTGCTCCTCGGTACTTGAACCATCCCGCCGTGTTAGATCGCGGCGCGTTAACAATTTTCGGCTCGATGTCTTAATGGAAGTAGGCCCCACCGTTCACCAGGTAGTTCTGGCCGGTTATGTACGACGCCTGCTCGCTGGCCAGGAAAACTACCGCCGCCGAGCACTCTTCCACAGTGCCCTGGCGAGGAACTGGGATGTTTAACGATCCATGACCTTCGTTGGGCCCCGTCTCCTGCCCAGGGGTCCGGGCTACCGCGATGCTTCCCGGACCGATGCAGTTGGCCGTAATGTTGTAGCGGCCGTATTCCTGGGCGATGGCCCGGGTCAGCCCCTCGGTCGCCATCTTCAGGGTCCCTTGTCCCGACGCCCCCCGGAAGGGAGAGATGCCTGAATAGTTGATGATCCTTCCCCAATTATTCCGGACCATGTTGGGAAGGACCGCTTTGCTAGTAAGGAATGGGGCGTGGAGGTTGACCCCCAGGGCCGTTTGCCACAGGTCTTCGTCGATGGACAGCAGATCGCCTCTGGCCCGCCATGCGGCGTTGTTGACCAGTACGTCTATGTGCCCGAACTCGGTTAGTCCCATCTGCACGAAAGCATCGACCTGAGTCTCGTCGGTAACATCGCAAGCGCCCGTTACCACCCGCACTCCGCTCTTGGAAGCCAATCGGGCGGTTTCTTCCAGCATATCCATGCTGCTACGGGTGCATAACAGCAGGTTGGCGCCCTCTTCAGCGAACGCGATCGCGCTGGCCCTGCCGTGGTTGCGAGTCGCTCCCGTGATGAGCACCGTCTTTCCCTTAAGGCCTGTGTCCATTCTCGCTCCTGACGGGTTCTGGGTTAGCCTTGGCCTTCATAGCTGCCAGGCAAGGCCGGGCAACGGCACCAGTATACCACCCATCGTAGGCGTCATAGGCGGATTTCTAGCCTCAAATGCCATCTGCCAGGCTCAATCAYATGATATACTGCGCCACTGTACCGGCTGTCCGTTGGCCGGGTGCTCCGGACCGATATTTAAGAGAGGTTGAAAATGGCCGCCCAGCAGTCTTCTGACGAGAGCATCATCGGAAWWTTGAGCGATTACATGGTCGAATCCYGCCGCGCSCCGGTGCYCGCCGACGTGGCGCTATAGGCCAAACACCATATCCTGGACACCATCGRCGCGATGGTGTCCGGAACGACGCTGGAGCYTGGCMGRTTRGCCATCAAATATGCCGAGATGCAGGGTGGAACGCCGCAAGCGCAAGTCGTCGGTTCCTCCGTGATAACCAACGCCGTTTCCGCCGCTTTGGCCAATGGCATCCTAGCCCACGCCGATGAAACCGACGATTCCCATGCACCCTCGGGGACCCATCCAGGTTGCGCCGTGGTGCYGGCGGCCCTGGCGATGGGGGAGAAGAATGATTGCAGTGGCGAAACCCTNNTCAAGTCRGTAGTGCTGGGCTACGACGTGGGCAGCCGGRTGATGCGGGCGTTACGCMCCAAGGACCCCTTCGAGGGCGACCGTGGGCGAGGTTTCGCCAGYCAYGCCATGGGCGGGGTCTTCGGCGCGGCGGCNNCNNNNAGCRGCTGCACCGACCTGAACCCGGTCCAGATCCGGCACCTTCTGTCCTATACCTCCCAGCAGGCCTCGGGCATAACATCTTGGCAAACCKACGTCGAYCACATCGAGAAGGCTTTCGACTTCGCCGGAATGCCGGCCCGCAGCGGTGTGACCTCGGCGACCATGGTGGAGGCCGGATTCACCGGAGTATGGGACGTCTTCGAAGGTTTCAACAACCTCTTCGACAGTTACACCGTCAATCATGACCGGGCGGCCCTGCTGAACSAACTGGGCAGCCGTTATGAGGTGATGCTGACGAACATCAAGCGTTACTGCGTCGGCTCCCCTATCCAAGCTCCGGTGGACGCCTTGCTGAACATCATGCGGGAGCACGGAGTTGGGCCCGATGATTTTGAACACATGGTGGCGGTTACCGCCAACGGAGAGAATCGTCTGACCGGAGCCGAGCAGTCCATGCCGGATATCAACATGCGGTATCTGTTGGCCGTTTCATTGCTAGACGGTGACTTGACCTTCGAAGCAGGGCATGACGTGCAACGCATGAATGAACCCAAAGTTGTCGAGATTATCAACCGCATCGAAGTGCGGGCGGACCCYTCCCTAGTCACTGCCGAAAGTCCGCGCCAAGGAGTCATAGAGTTCACCACCAAAGACGGCCGGGAATTCCGCAACCATGTCGTGGTGGTTAGGGGAGCTATGGAGAGCCCGTTGACCACCGAGGAAGTGGAAGTTAAGGAAAGGGATCTGTTAACCGGAGTTCTTGGCCAAGAGAGGACGGACCGGCTCATCGCCGCGATCTGGGACTTGGAGTCTTTGAAGAGCGTTCGAGACCTGCGGCCCTTGTTAAGCCTGTAACCAGACCTAACATCAAGGCGCGTTTAGTATGCGAAGAACCGCAAGGCGATGGGCGAGCTTAGCGGCGGCCCGATCCCCTAAGGCGGGGGTCAAACATGTCCCGGAAGGCGTCTCCAACAAGGTTGAACGCCAGCACGACTACCACGATCGCTATCCCGGGGGCCAGGGACAACCACGGGGCAATAGTCAAATAATCCCGGCCCATACCTGACAACATCCGGCCCCATGATGGATGGGGCGGMGGCACGCCAACTCCCAAGAAGCTTAGGGACGCCTCCTGCAAGATAGCTATGCCCAAGCCGGCGGTGGCGACGACCAGGTAGGGCGGCAAGGAATTAGGCAGTACGTGCCTGAATACTATGCGGCGCCAGCCGGCTCCCGTGGAGATTGCCGCGGCGATGTAGTCCATGTTCCTTATGGAGATCGCCGATGCCCGCACTACCCGTGCCGARGTGGCAATGAGTCCGATGCTGATGGCGATGATAATGTTGTTCAGACCGGAGCCCAATGAAGCCACGATCACCAAGGCTAGGGCCAAGGTCGGTATGCTTTGCAAGATGTCAATGAGGCGCTGGCTATACATATCGAACTTGCCACCCGCATAGCCGCTGGTTAGGCCCCAGACCGCTCCGAATCCAGTGCCGAGAATCACGGAGACGAAACCCACGTATATCGATATCTTGGCCCCGCCGATGATATTGCTTAGCACGTCACGGCCAAATAGGTCGGTTCCTAAGGGGTGTCTGAGATTGGGACTCTCCAATCGGGCTAGAAAGTCCATGTCGATGGGGTTATAGGGAGTTAAGAAAGAGCCGAAGATACTGAGGAATAACATCAACGCCACAACCAAGGCCCCAACAGCGCCCAGGGGTTTGTAGACAACGAATCTTCTTAACCAGGCTCGTTGATATTGCCACCTGGCTCCGCGCAGATTAAGTATGTGTTGTGTTGAAGGCGCGCTTGGCTCTATTTCCATTGATTCACCGGGAGGTGCAAGTATTTAAGCAAACCTGATCCGGGGGTCTAAGAACCCATACAGGAGGTCTACGCCCAGGTTCACGATAATATGGGCCACGGTTATAAAGAGAATGAGGGTCTGAATCACCGGATAATCGCGCAGTCGAACCGCGTCTACAGTAGCCGCCCCCAATCCGGGAAGGTTAAAAACCACTTCGGTCACCAAGGATCCACTGATAAGCCCGCCTAGCTGAGCCCCGGAGATCGTAATCACGGGAATAGCCGCATTCTTAAGGGCATGCCGCCACAAGACGGCCTTGCTACTTAGACCTTTGGCGTTGGCCGTTCGAATATAGTCCTCTCTCAGGACTTCTAACATTGTCGTCCGCGTCATCCGTGTTTGAAGAGCCGCCAGGGCGGTCCCTAACACCACGGCCGGAAGCATGAGTTGGGAGAAATTCTCCACCGGGTCTTTCCATGGCACGGAATAAGTCAGYGCAGGTACCCACCCTAATATBGCCGCCAGGTAGGTCATGACCAGRATGCCAAGCCARAAGTTTGGAATAGCCAGCCCGATGATGCTCAGAAAACGGGGTATGTAATCCAGCGGAGTGTCCTGCTTAACGGCGGTTAATATCCCGATGGGGATGGCGATGAGCCACGAAAGTAGAAGGGCCATGGCCGAGAGTTGTAATGTCAGGGGGTAACGGCGGACCAGCAACTCTTTGACCGGCTGCCTGGTCCACAGCGACTGGCCAAGGTCCCAGTGGGCCAGGTCCCACATCCAGTACGCGAATTGCATGTGCAGGRKYKMRWWTMGNRYYYMKGRTGTYRMRMMYCYYWWMAATCGCCGCGGCGCTGATCTGTTCTTCCCCTTCGGAACCCCCGATGGCGATCAATACGGCCACGTCACCGGGCACCACACGCATGATGACGAAGATGAGGATAGCCGCACCAAGAATGGTGGGAATCCCTAGCGCCAGCCGTTGGGCCGCATATTTACGCACAGTTCCGCTCCCTTACCCGGCCCTTCCCAGGAGAGATTGGGGTATGTCGGGTATGTGGGTTCAGTATAACTTTACCACGAATTTCGCGGACTGTGGCAAGRATCCAAAGACTTCGTCCGAACGTATCGACCTAACAAGCGGCGTATCTGCTAAAGCNGCAGTTGAAGGGCGCTTGCCTRTGAGTGATTCACAGTTTGATAATGACCCTGTCATGGACTTGTTAAGAGCGTGCAACTTCTGGCGACTTCCCGTAAAAGGCTAAACTCTCCACCGGAGTGGACCATAGAGAATTGTCAGACTGCTGCATGCGGTGACGTGGACTTGATTRTCCACCAGCCACAAGGGATTGACATGTAGCTACCAGGACACTTATTCTTGCAACGTTATAGCCTCGAATAGCATGTCTATTGACCTATGAATCGTGCGCTCGAGGATGTAACGGCATAGGCTCGATTTTTTAGAGAGGTAAATAGGCATGATTCGTAATTATGCGAGACGGATTGCGTTCCTCGGAGCWATCGTAGCGAGCTTGACACTGGTCATTGCTTGCGGGGCTTCRGAGCAACAAGCGGCGCCTCAAGGGAAATCCGYGCCCCAGCAGCCGGCGGCGGCGGCRGCAGCGGCGGACCCCGCCCAGCCGGTAGCTCCTGAGAGGAAGGCYYCTGCATCCGATACTTCGGCGGGCGGCTTCCAGACCGGCGCCCAGGCTCCGGACACGGCAAAACCCACTTTGGTAGCCGTGCCCACAGATGTCATCAAGAGAGGGGGCGTCCTCAGGCAGGCCCACCGGCGCAGCCCTCTTCACTTCAGGATGGACGTGCGTTCCGCCACGGACGAGACTACAGCATCAGCGCCCATCTTCAATCAATTACTCGCCTTGCAGAACCCCGACTTTGTGAACCTTGGGCCCGACTTGGCCGAGTCCTGGGACGTAAGCGCTGACGGCAAGACATTTACCTTTAACCTAGCATCGGGTGTGATCAACCACAACGGGAACCCATGGACGTCGTCCGATGCAAAGTTCACGTTGGAAACATTGGCCTCGGAGACCGAGAACCGGCCTCCCCATGAACGGGTCAGTGTCGGGGGTGTCAGCCTCCTCGAATCCCTTGAAACCCCTGACGAAWSGACACTCATCGTAAATCTGRCTCAGCCCGATGGAYTGTTCCTGGCCAACATGGGCYTGCAAGAGCCAATGATGTACACCGAGGTCGACTACGATGAAATAGGCTCGTTGGATAATCCCGTTGGAACCGGCCCATTCCGTCTGACGGACCACCTAGTGGGCGAGAAGCTYGAGTATAGCCGGCATGACCAGTACTTCAAAGATGGACTGCCCTACCTGGACGGAATCGAAACCTTTATCATCCGGGATGTGGCGGCCAAGTTGGCGGCTTTCGAAGCCGGCCGGATAGACATAATACTGATGGGTAGCAGCCATGGCTTATATGCCGCAAACCTGCAAGTTGTGGCTGATCGCCACCCTGGCGAAATCACTTTTTATCCCGGCCAACAYCCGGTGCTCCGGGGCCTAAAGTGGAACTGGCGGGAAGAGGGCCCCTGGCAGGACAAACGGGTACGCCAGGCTATCAACTTGGCCATTAATCGAGACGATATCTGCACTGCTCTTGAGAACTGCATAATGGGCGACTATATGCCCTCAAAGACCTTCGGTGTGACGACTCGTGACGACTTGGCCACTAGACCTGGCTTTGCCCTACCCGGTCCTGGCAAGGAGGCCGAGCTTGCCAAGGCCAAGACTCTGATGGCCGAGGCCGGATTCCCCGACGGCTTTGAAGTYAAAGCCCTGTGCCGCGACACCTCCGAGTACCGGGATGCTCTGTGCCCATTGGTAGAGTTCTTGCTGCGGGACACTTTGAACATCCGGCTGACGCTGGATGTCCAGGAAAGCGGCGCTTGGGTAGAGAAGCATAACTCGGCAGACTGGCTCTTCGAGGCTGGCTCCTCGGGCTCCGCGCGGGTTGATCACCCCTTCGACTGGCTCGACGAAGCGACTTTCTGCGGTGAGGCCCCCGTAGAGAACATCATCGGTTACTGCAAYGAAACTCTGGACGATCTGATGCGCCAGATGCGCATCACCTCGGACATTCCTACGTTGAAGACCTTGACTAAGACGACCCTTGATCTCTTCTACGACGACTTGCCTTACCTGCCATTGTTCTGGCCRGCACGTTTCCCGGTTTACTGGAACTACGTAAAGAACGTTCCGGACGAGCACTTCTCCGGCCAGTATTCCCAGGCGCGGCGTTTGGAACAGGTGTGGTTGGATAAGTAGCAACCGCCAGATCAATCACGGAAATTCGGGCCGCCCGCGCAAGCGGGCGGCCTTTTTCTTTGCCCTGCGGCCTTCACTCCCCTCTTTGCGCCTGCCCTTACCTGTTGACCTATCAGGCCGGATTTGCGGACGCCTATACCATGAGCCCTTCACACCGGCTTCGGGCTTGGCCATACCTGCAACGCCGATGCCGTACAACGTTGCCGCGTCCGACGCCACGTCATTGCTCCGAAAATAGAATTGCCAACCTTCAGCCGCACACTTTGTCATTCCAGCACCAGCCCTTCCGCTGAAGGGAGGCGAGGCCCTGACTTCGTMGCGAGTTCGTGGCAGAGTCGGGAAATCTCAGGTGACCGCTACAGCCAGGCATGAGACTCCTCTCCTTCCCCCGAAGGATGGGAGTGACACGAGTCTCYCATTTTCGTGGGCTGTCGTGCGGGCGCCAGCCTGCATGAATGATTCCGAGGACCGTAGCGCCGAGAAATCTCGGGTGGGGCTGGTGTCTCCTCATATCCGGATCGCTCCCCGAGGCCGGAACGACAATCGCCTAACTGATGGTTTGCAGCGTGGGGATGGATCGTTAACCGAGGGCATAAAATCAGCCACCCGTCATTGGGACGGGTGGCTGATTCGTTAAAGCAACTTATGAAGGGCCGATATTGTAAGGCAGCTAGATTGCCCTAGCTTTCTCAGACGCGCCTTCCTTTAGCCCTCAGGCTTGGCAGTGACATTGAGCGGGGCGCTGGCCCCTCCGTTCTTGCTCCCCAGAACGACTACCCCGTGCAGCCCCGGCTTCAGCGGGCCGCCTTCCCTCTCCCGTTTTCGAGGCCTGATTTCAACTTTGAAAGTCCCAGAGCTGTCGGCTACAGCACCGCCAATGAAGACGTGGTAAYCGTCCGGCCCGTACACCTCAACGGTCACGGCCTCTTCGTTTTGCCAGCCTGAGCCGATGACGTTTATTCTGGGACGTCCTTCTTCAACCTCGTTGGGGGATAACATTATCGCTGCGGGATATRCGGAGMTGGGAGCCCCAGAAGCGCCGGTTGGACCGGGAGATCCTTGCTCGCCCTGGGGTCCACGCGCCCCTTGAGAGCCTGCGGGGCCATYGACGCCGGGGAGGCCCGGTAGTCCGGGTTTACCGGCGCTGCCGGGATTTCCGGGTAGACCTGGGTCGCCGGGTACACCCTGAAAACCCGCCGCTCCGGCGCAAGCGACGAAAGCAAAGGTGACTATCGATATTAGTAGATAAACAGGAATCGCTCTAAGAACACGCTTCATCTGAATTTTCTTACCTCGGTTTGTTGATCGATCYAGGTCTTTTGAAACAAGCTAATTTGCGCTTATCCGCGATGCGCCTAGTATATTTCAGACTAAAAGGCCCAGTCAAGCTCGGTTAGCAGTATGGTAGGCCTGTTCTAACTTGCCGAATGCCGCTACRTTTCGGGAAWTKTTGGTCGYYTTAATTACTTTCCGARCGGCCTCGCAGCTCCGTTGGAGCAAGATTGCCATCTCTATAACACGATCGGACGATAGATGTTGACGCCTGCTTTCCGGCTGGCTACAATCAGGCTGCATCAGATACGAATTAGTCCCATTGTTGTACACGGCAGCACGGGGTGATTCAATCGAGGAGGAGTTATGCCAAAGATCAAACACATCGCGATGACTGCTAAAGACCCGCAAAAAGTCGCCGCCTTTTACATGGAACTGTTCGGTATGGAAGAGGTCGGCCGCAGTGGCGACAGCCACGTGTACCTCAGCGACGGCGAGATGAACTTGACTATCCGAAGCTGTAAATCCGAGGGCGACGCCGACGTGGGCGAAGGCGGGGGCGGTTTTGAAGGGATCCACCACATCGGCTTCGTGGTGGACGATGTGGAAGAATATTCGGAAAAGGCGCTGAAGATTGGGGCAAAGATGYTCTCGCCCGCCAAGGCCGTTGCCTCAGGGGCAAGTACCGGCGGTGGAGCGCCTCCGGGCAGAGCTTACAGCAATGCCGAGGTCAAGATCAGCGGGCCCAACGGAGTAGTGTTGGACATGTCGGAGGCCGGCTGGATAGGCAACTAGCGGGTTCTTCTCAGACTCAGGAGAATTAATCCTCGGGCGGCAAATAGGCGTTGGGTACGATGGCGCTGCCCTGCCCCACGCCTGTTGTGTCGCCTTTCTGGTTCTGTGCCGTGATCGCCACCGAGATCTTGCTGCCGTTCGCCTCCCGGGATATCCCGGAAATCTTGCCGGAGAAGGTGATGGTGTCTCCGGGGCGAACCGGCCTMAGAAACCTCAGGTCAACCATTCCGCTGTGATTGAACACGTCGGCCCCAAAATATCTCCTCAGCATCTCGATGGCAAAGGTCAGKGACATTCGGCCCGAAGCAACGGTGCCTTCGGTGCCGAGAACCTCTCTGGCGGTGGCTTCGTCGGTAAATTGAGACGGACCGGATTCACCGGCGCTTCCCTCAAAGAGATTGATGGCCTCTTGAGTCATTTCCTTAACGATCGGCGTGATATCGTCGTCTATCTGGTAATTCCGGTTTAGCCCCCCCATTTTTTGCCTACCTCTGACGGTTGCTTCAGTTCATGGGTGATGACCCGGTCGATCAACCGTCCATCTTCATCCACGGAAACCGCTTCCGTCACGATGTAGTTCTTGCCCCTTCTCAAGTATTTGTCTGTGATCCACGCCCTAACGGTTATCTTCTTACCGGCAATGGGAGGGCCGTAGCAATAGAAGGCGCATCTGGCGTTGACCGATCCGTTGTCCCGGTACTTGGCGTTGTACTGTTTAACGTCCACTTTATGAGCGATGGTGGGGAAGCCGGCTTCGGGGTCCATGACCCCTTTTCGATATGTATCRATCATCTYTTGGGTCAAAACATACTCGTATTTTTCGAACGTCTCCCCCACTTCCAAAGCGTCCCAGTCCAGCAATATCTTGTTGTCAGCTTCTACCATTATCGGCCCGTCCTTTTCAATTCTGAAGCTATCGGTCAAGTATAGACCACAGGCAGTCACCAGTCATCCCGGCGAGCGCCCAGGTCAAGCCCAATTGTGATATCGTTCACCCTGTTGAAACACCGTTCCGTATCCTCGGATATCCGCCAATGGAAGGGTATGAGTTGAAAGAAGCCGGTTTGGTGATGCTGGGTGGCGCCAGTGGCGCGCTGACCCGTTATATGCTGCAACAACTTGCTCTGCGCATCGGTTTGACCGGCCAGATCGGTCTTCTGACGGTGAACGTATCTGGGAGCTTTGCGTTGGGGTTGTTGCTGTCATTCTGGTTGACCAGGACATCGTACCCAACCGGGTTGCAGCTCCTTCTCGCCGTGGGATTCATCAGCAGCTATACGACGTTCGCCACGTTGATGTGGGACAGCTTCCGGTTGGCGCAGAACGGCTCGGTGTTGATGGCCTTGCTGAATCTTTTCGGGAGCTTGGTGGCGGGTTTGGGYGCTGTGGCCTTGGGATTCCTGGCCGGACGGCTGATYGGGCAGGTCGCCTAGAAGGAGTCCGGAGGGCGGCTTGCTTAGGCCGCTAAAATTAGGATGGGGAACGGGCGGTTACTTTCCGTGACACCTTTTGTATTTTCTGCCGCTGCCACAGGGACATCTCTCGTTGCGGCCGATTTTGCTGGGGTTTTGGGTGGCAAAGGTCCGCTTCTCCTGGCACTGGACGCAGGTGCAAGCTTGGGGATGTTCCGCGTACCAGTTGGGTCTTACCATCTTCCACCTGATTGGATTCGGCGCGGCGGCAATCAGCCTTGGCCTGGAGTCTGGTTCAAACGCTCGTTACAAAAAAAGGGGCCCCAACTTCAGTTGAGGCRTTASRRCYATTGTAACATAACCAAAACAGGTTTGGCAAGCGTTTGTGCCTGAAGACGTAAAAACCCATGGATCACCCGGCTTAGACAGGCCCGTAACGATTTCGTCGTTGGGCCGATGGAGGACCAGATTAAATGGATGATCTGCTGATTCGAGGCGGAGAGGTGATCGACGGCACCGGCGCGGCGGCTCGCCGGGCCGATTTGGCGGTCAGTGACGGACGGATCGTGACGATCGGGGATTGTGCCGGCCGGGAGGCTTTGAGGGTTATCGATGCATCGGGTCAGGTGGTGGCGCCGGGGTTCATCGATATTCACACCCACTCCGACTTCACCCTTCCCCTTAATCCCCAGGCGGAAAGTAAGATTCGGCAGGGGGTAACCACTGAAGTGGTAGGCAACTGTGGATATTCCACGGCGCCGGTATTGCCCGGCCAAGCTGACAAGCTAAAGGACTTCCTAGCCGCCGGAGCGCCCTGGCTGAGTTTCCGGGAGACCAGCTTCGCCGAATATATGGACACCTTCCCCCAAACGTCGGTGAACACCGTTATGCAAGTGGGCCACGCCACGCTACGGTTGATGACGATGGGGATGGAAGATAGAGCTCCTACCGCCCAAGAATTGTCTAAGATGGAATCGCTCCTGGAAGAGGCGTTGGAYGCGGGAGCGTTGGGGATGTCTTGCGGGCTGTTTACTGCTCCGGGAAACTACGCCGATTTTGACGAACTCGCCTCCCTAGCTCGAATTCTGAAACAACGGGGCGCCACCTACGCATCCCATATCAGGGACGAAGCGAATCACGTCCTCGAGGCCATAGACGAAGCTATATCCGTTGGCGAGACCACGGGTGTGCGGGTTCAGATCGCCCACATAAAACTCTCCGGCTTGGAYAACTGGGGCCRGACCGAGGARCTGCTGGGGCGCATCGGCGCGGCCARAGRACGSGGRGTAGACGTTCATTGCGAYCAATATCCCTACACTGCCGGGACCAACCCTCTGCGCAACYTGCTGCCYCTGTGGGTCCAGGCCGGCGGGATTGAGGCSATGCTGGAGCGGCTGGTGGACCCCCAAGCCATCGAGCGTATGAGGCAGGATATCCAGCGCGACGGACTAACCAATTTCGGCCGGGTAGCGTCTTGGGACGCCGTGCGCATCGCCATCTCTCCCAACCAGCCGGAGATTGCCGGCCGTACCATAGAGGAGGCCGCCTCGGAGCGTGAGTGTGACCCGCTCACGGCCGCTTGYGAARTTCTCGCGGCTGACCAAGGACATACCCGGATCGTGGTTGCGTCCATGTCGGAAGATGACGTGCAGGAAATATTGCGCTCGCCGATGGTGATGATAGGGTCCGACGGCAATTCTCTGGCTATCCATGGAATTACCAGTCAAGGCAGGCCCCATCCCCGGTTCTACGGGACGTTCGCCCGGGTTTTGGGCCACTATGTCCGTGACCTTGGAATCCTCTCGCTGCCCCTGGCCATCCACAAGATGACGGGAGGRTCRGCCGATGCKCTGAGGATGTACGACCGGGGAAAGTTACTGGAAGGGAACTGGGCYGACATCACGGTGTTCGACCCGGMCCARATCGGCGAAATGGCTTCCTACGACGATCCTCACCAGTACGCCAAGGGCATCTCCACGGTAATTGTTAACGGAAAAGTCGTCATTGAGGCTGGTGAGCATACCGGCGAACTTCCCGGCAAAGTCTTGCGCCGGGGTCTCAATGGCGTCGGTTAAGAGACTCGTGTTGCTTCTGACCGGTGCGAGACGAATCGGACCGTCCCGATGGTATACTCGTTGGCCGAGATATTATTACGCAAYAAAATCTTTCTAGAGGGTTCGCCAGAGTGAGTTCCGAGAAGGTCATCCAGACAGACGTTTTAGTCGTGGGATCTGGTGCGGTCGGCGTAGCTGCCAGCATTGAGGCAAAGGAGGCCGGCGCCCAGGTAATAGTTTTGGAAAAGGAAGACCACCTAGGCGGCGCGGCCGCGATCTCCGGCGGAGGTTGCTGCATCGTGGATACACCGCTTCAGCGGGAGAAGGGAATCCAGGACAGTCCGGACCTGGCTTTCGACGATTGGATCAGTTGGGGTCAGGGTTCGGCCGACGAAGAGTGGGTCCGCTACTATGTGGAGCAGTCCTGCCAGGAGTTGTATGAATGGGCCAAGGAAAGGGGGGTCAACTGGGTTGGGGTGAACCCCAATGAGGGCAACAGCGTTCCWCGYTGGCACCGGCCCGARGGGGGCGGYGGCGGTCTYTGGCACGCTCTTTACGCCACGGCTCTGAGCCGGGGTATAGAGTCTTGGATCACTTCCACCGCAGTTCGAGAACTAATCGTGGAAGATGGAAGGGCGGTTGGCGTCCGGACGGAGAACCTGGAGACGGGAGAGTCCCAGGAGTATTTCGCCAAAACGATCGTCATGGGAACCGGCGGTTTTGCGTCAAACTTGGACATGGTGATGGAGCACCGTCCCGATCTTAGRAACCATCGGATCCTGGAAGGCTCCCACGTCGGGGCCAAGGGAGATGGCCACCATATCGTGCDAGVGGCGGGAGGTATCCTGACTCATATGGGTGACATGTGGTTCTACAGTTTCGCCATACCCGACCACCGGGACCCGAACCAAAGGAGGGGCCTGGTTATAAGAGGGATGGCAGACGCGGTTTGGGTGAACATGCAGGGGCACCGGTTCCACAACGAAGAGCTAACCGGTGGATGGTCGGGGACGAGGGCCATAATGGCCCAGGAACCSGCCCAGTGTTGGGCWRTCATCGATGGSGCCATGCGAGAGCACGTGGTGGTTAGCGACCCATATTACTACCAAGAAGGCATCTCGGTGCGGGACTACGAAAAGGTGGCTGAACTTCTGGAAGTCTCGCCCTACATCAAACGCGGGTTTACATTGGAAGCGCTTGCCCAGGATATGGACGTGCCGGTGGCCACCCTCAAAGACACCATCGACCGCTACAACTCCCACATCGACAGCGGCCTGGAAAACGACCCGGACTTTGGCAGACCAATGGCGGGGCGGCAGAAGATCGAGCAAGCGCCTTTCTATGCTCTGAACTACGGACCCCTGGCCCGCAAGAATTTTGGCGGGGTTAAAACTGACCTGCGCTGTCAGGTTGTGGACAAGAGTTACCGTGTAATCGAAGGACTATTCGCGGCGGGGGAACTGGCCGGTATGGCCGGGGGCCACATCAATGGCAAAGCCGGACTGGAGGGGACAATGCTGGGGCCCGCCCTWTTCAGCGGCAGAGTGGCAGGGGCATGGGCGGCCCGTGAAGCCGGATTCGGAGGAGGATTCGGAGGGTAGCCTRCAGTCTGGGTGTTTCTAAATCACTGCTCGCCCCTTTACATAAGGACGTGACGGGGGTGTAAAATATCAGATGTGACATCACCCTCAATGCTCCTAGTCAACTGCCGTACCCCACGTTCTTCTTATATATTTTCTCTTCACCGATCCTGCCTATTCCGCTCTCGCTACTATCTAAAACTCTGCGAGGTTGACTGTGCGACTTGCAATACCTGACGTCTGGCGGCAAAAATTCTCTTTCTTGCCCAGAGAAAACACCTTCTTTTTCCTACTGCATCAAAGCGCGATGAACATCCAACAGGTAGCGCGCCGGTTACTKGATCTCATGGAAAACTATGAGAATGTTGAAGCCAAAGTCCAGGAGATCAAGGATCTGGAAGATTTTGGAGACCGGATCATTCATGACATCACCCGGTCTCTACACCGGACTTTCGTGACCCCGATCGACCGGGAAGACATCTTGGCCCTGGCCGGGAGTTTGGATGACGTGGTGGATGCCATGGACGAGGCGGCTCAGTACACCATGGAATATCACATCGAACAACCCACCGAGTCTGCCCGTCTATTGGCCTCCATCATCGTTCAATGCGCCGATGAACTGGAGCAGGCGGTGGCTATGCTATCGACCAGAGGCACAATGTTGAAAGAAATCCTGCCCCGAGTGGTTGAGATTAACCGGTTGGAAAACGAAGCTGATGGCGTACACAGCAGGGCTAAAGGCGAGCTGTTCAGCAATGGCTTCGATGTGATGATGATTTTGAAGTGGCGGGACATTTACGACGATCTTGAACAGGCCACTGATAGGGCGGAAGACGCCGCCGATATCCTGGAAGGAATAGTGCTGAAGCACTCCTAGTCTTGGCGGGCGCTACAAGAGCGGCAGGTCCGAACTACGTGGAATGGTTTATGGGCAGGTTCAGTTGTTGCCCGCAGGCCAACCGTAAGGGATTTGCCGCCGAAGAGGTTGATCTGATCTCATTATATTTCGTGGTAGGTGCGGATGCCCGTTCTGACCCGTGATTGATCCCACTTCATTGAGCTTTCTGATCGCGGTAATCTTGATCGCGCTTGCCTTCGATTTCGCGAACGGGTTCAACGACGCGGCAAACGCCATTGCCACCGTGGTATCCACCCGGGTGATGTCCCCGTTGGTTGCCGTCACCATGGCCGGTGGGATGAACTTCCTGGGCGCTTTGTCCGGGACGGCAGTCGCCAAAGCCGTCGGCAAGGGAGTCGTCGACCCTGATTCCGTCACGCTGGTGGTAGTGATGGGCGGGGTGGCCGCTGCCGCGACATGGGTATTTCTGGCCAGCCGGATGGGCTTGCCGGTCAGCGGCAGCCATAGTCTGATTGCCGGCGTGGCGGGGGCAGGCATCGCCCATCATGGCGGCCCCGGTGTCTTGGTGGGGTCCGGCATCCTAAAGATCGTCTTGGGTCTGGCTTTTTCCCCCATACTTGGACTTACCGGCGGGTTCGCCATAATGCTGACCATCTATTGGGTGTTCCGCCACGTAAGCCCGGCCATGGTAACGGCGATCTTCAGCAAGCTACAGATCGTGACGGCGGCGGCGATGGCCTTCAGCCACGGCTCTAACGACGCGCAAAAGACCATGGGAATAATTACCCTGGCCCTCTTTGTAAGCGGGGCTTACAATCTGGAAACCTTCGAGATACCCTTCTGGGTGATTCTGCTGTCGGCCAGYGTTATGGCRTTGGGCACCTATTTYGGSGGGKCRMGGGTCATACGCACGCTGGGAGTGCGTATCATCACCATGAGACCGGTTCATGGGTTCGCCGCGGAAAGCGCCGCCGCCACCGTCATAGAAGTGGCAACCCGGATCGGCATCCCAGTCAGCACCACCCATGTTATTACCTCCACCATACTGGGCATGGGSTCCACCCGGAGGCTCTCGGCAGTACGGTGGGGCGTGGCCAAAGGTATCGTGTACGCCTGGGTGTTGACCTTCCCGATGTGCGGTGTATTGGGGGCCGGGCTCTACGTTCTGGTCAACCTGGCGACGAAGAGCTAGTCGCCCCGCCAGGCGGTACCTGCCGGTTGGTTTCAATCTCTCCTTTTATGTGCTCATTCGAAAAATGATTAGACCCATGGCGTTCTGCGCTAACCCGCAATCGGAGATCTTCAGGAGGCGGCATGGTTAGAGTGGTCCGAGCAGGGCTCATCCAGGCCGGGATGGGCGATGAACCCGCCGACGATGTGGACCGGTCGAAGAAGTACATGTTGGAGAAGCATCTCGCTCTCATCGAAGAGGCGGCCGGTAAGGGAGTGCAGGTCCTCTGTTTGCAGGAGATCTTCAACGGTCCCTACTTCTGTGCCGAGCAAGACAAGAGATGGTACGCGATGGCCGAGGCCGTTCCCGGCGGACCCACAGTGGGACTGATGCAGGAACTGGCCAAGAAGCACGGAATGGCGATGGTGGTGCCGGTTTACGAAGAGACCATTCCCGGCGTGTATTACAACACGGCGGCAGTCCTGGATACTGATGGGACCTACCTGGGGAAATACCGTAAAAACCACATCCCCCATCTTCCCCCCGGCTTTTGGGAGAAGTTTTACTTCAAGCCAGGCAACTGCGGCTATCCGGTATTCACCACCCAACTCGGGAAGATCGGCGTCTACATCTGCTACGACCGGCACTTCCCTGAGGGCTTTAGGGAGTTGGGCCTGAACGGTGCGGAGATCGTATTCAATCCCTCTGCAACGGTTGCCGGATTATCGGACCATTTGTGGGAGTTGGAACAACCGGCAGCGGCGGTGGCCAACGGTTATTTCGTCGGCGCGATAAACCGGGTTGGGCGGGAAAAACCTTGGGACATGGGCGAATTCTACGGGCGGTCCTACTTCTGTAACCCGCGAGGCCATATCGTTGCCCAAGGCTCYCGTGACAAAGATGAAGTGATCGTAGCCGACCTTGACCTGGATGAGATCCGGGAGGTACGGGAAACCTGGCAATTCTTCCGTGACCGAAGGCCCGATACCTACGGCGGGCTGGTCGCGCTTTGACGGGATTGGCGGACGGCGGGGAACCAAACACTGGTATCCACAGAAAGGTGTGGTTCGACAAGCTCACCACGAACGGGGAAAGACGCCATTACCGTTCGTCCTGASMMYGTSKAMGSANAWKRCTSCTCKSCGATTMASRWTKMSYRKTAGGCCGGCCCCTAATCGGGCAATATAGCCGTGGCCTCGATCTCTATCTTCAGATGCGGCTCCACCAACCCGGCGACCTGGACCCGTGTGCTGGCTGGTAAGTTGTCCCCAAAGTATTTCATGCGCACCTGGTGGGTGGCCGCTCCGGCTTCGTGGGAGATTTCCGTCACGAAACTGGTGATCTTWACGATGTTGTCCAGGGTYCCACCCTCGGCCTCCAAGATSAACTTTATCCGCTTTAGGATCACATCGGTCTGCGCGGCCATGTCGCCGTACTCCGCCTCCGTGTYCCGGGCCGTGGCCCCGGATAGAAACAGCATGTTCCCCACCCGYACCGATTGGWAATGGGGYGCGCCGGGCGCCGGGAGTTCCGGGTAGTTTTTCCTTATGACATCCATCGATTCCTCCTCAAGTCCTCAGAGCCTATTCAGGTCCCCAGCGACGTGGTTCGACAAGCTCACCACGAACGGGAGACACTTCATCACCGTTCACYCTGAGCTYGTCGAAGGGTAGGGCTGYGTTTGTACAGGCTCACCATGAACGGGGAAATGCCGTTCGCTGTGSGCCGGTTATCTACTTTCCATTTCGTTTACCAACGCCTCTAAACCCTGGTGGAAACATTCCAGAGGCGCCCTGGCGATGCCCGCGCCCACTTGTCCCGCCCCGGCCTCTTTGTGGGCGATCCCGGTGTTGATGGCGGGCGATATGCCCGTCTCGACCACCTTTCGCAAGTCGATGCCAGAAGGTACCCCCTGGTAATCAAGGTTGGGGATGGATAAGTGGGGATGGTGGCCCAGCGTGATCTCACCCATCTCCTGGGTGTAGTTCAGGGCGTCGCGATATGTTCCCGCTCCGACGAATCCGACGACTGCCGGGGAGCCGGCCATGGCGAACGCGCCCAACCCCAATGTTTCCAGGATGGCGCTGTCTCCCATGTCAGGATTGGCGTTGTCGCTGGTGAACCCAGGGAAATACAGTCCTTCCGGCATCAGAGACGGTGCGGTGAACCACCGGTTGCCCAAGGCGCCGATCCTGATGCCGAAGTTAGTGCCGTTTCTGCTCATTGCGGTGATCAGGGTAGAGCCATTTACAGACGCGGCGGCGTCCATCGCCGACTTCGCGGCGGCCATGGCCAGATTCAGGAAAAACTGGTCATTGCCTACCAGAAAATCGGTTACCTCGCTCAGACTTGACTGTTGCGAGGAGCCGCGCACCAGGTGAGGGGCGATGGCCCGAAAAAAGAGGGACGTGGCGGCCACGTTGCGCTGGTGCATCTCGTCCCCCATGGCCAACGCCTGGGCCATGATAGGCCTCAGATCGACACCGCCGGCCCGGAGCACCGCTTCTCTGAGCGCCGGCGCCAGGGTTTTCTCGATCCATCTTAATCGCTCGATAACCGAGTCATCGTTGGCCCCGAACCGCATCACCTTGCCCAATCCCTCGTTGATCGTGCAATAGGACCGATTGCCCAGTGTCCGGTTCTCCACCACGAACACGGGCATGGAGGGACTAAATATGCCGGTCATGGGACCGACGGCGGAGAAGTCGTGAGCSGRTTGAAGAGWYACMGARCCGCTGGARGCCAGAGCCGCCGCTTCCTCCYCRGTGCCCGCCCAGCCTTGATATCGAAGCGCCCCGRCGACCGCTCCYTGCRTKGGGCTACACATCGCGGGCCACTGGACCGGCGGCCCGGCGTGCAGCAGCATCCCTTCGCCTAGCTGGGGCATCACTTCCGACGCCGGAGCAACGTCAATAAGGACGGGGTCGGCATTATACATGTGACTTAACGCGGCCTGATTGGCCTCTTCGATGGTATTTCGCAACTCAGTTAGTTCCTTCGGCGTTAGGATCACTGGATCGCTCCAGGCGGCTTAGCAAGTCTGTCAGCCGATGGTCCCCTCCGGCGGGGGGCCTCCAATCCACCTGAACCACCGGGAACCCCAACTCCTGAAGGGTGTCGGCAAAGACCTCCAATCCCACGTTGATGGTGGCGGGAGGGCCGCCGAGYAAATCTCKTTTCTCAGCCACGGGTGTCACCTCCCGGCAAGGGGACGGCGCCGCCGCGGCYGATGGCGGAGGCGATGCGGGCGGCCAAAGCGTTGCTGTGTACCACCAACGCTCCGGCGTGGGTCAGGGTTTTCTCCTGTTGGTCCATATCCTGAGGATCATCGGGGCTGCCGCACAGGGCCACCACACAAGCCAATCGGCGGCCGTCGTTTCGAGCTATTTTWTGGGCTTCCAGTATCGCGGGCGACAGTTCGGCGGCTGGGTCGGGGTGGGCGCCGTAGCCCAGGATCACGTCCAAGAGTACAACTCCCACTTCAGGATCGGCTGCCGCTTGGACCAACGCTTCGCATCGGGATCGGAAGTCGATCATCGGGTGAGGACGTCCCACGGTATAGCGGTCGTCCCCCATATCTATCAGCAGATCGCCGCCAACTGGTTCCTGTTCCAGTCCCGAGCCGGCCAGATGTCCCAGGTCTCTCAGGATAAACAAGGACTCATAGCACAACGTACCCCCGGAATAAAGCCCCCGAATGCTCCGGTGTCCAGGGTCCGAACCGGCGATGATCGATTCGATCCGTTTCCTATTTTTGTCGTCTAAAGATGCCCAGCCGGGCGTCTCCTTGCCTAATAGTTTCAGAACCCGGAGGGCCGTACCTTCGAGATTATTTTCCATGTGGACGTTTCCACGGCTGGCCCGTTTTCCGTGTTCTCCCTGTTCTCCTAGGAAAGATATAACGYATGGCTTGCCACACTGGRAAGCGGCCTCCAGCACCCGGGCTCGGGCGGATTGGGCGGGAGGCTTGGAGATAAGAACGATGATTTCAGTGGCCGAGTCTTCACCCAAGGCCCTTAACCCTTCAAGCATCATCGCCCCGTTCACCTCACCGGACARGTCCCTGCCACCCACTCCCAAAGCGTGGGAGATCCCCTCTCCCGATTCGGCCAGAAGGCAGATCACCTGCTGCAAGCCGCTGCCCGACGCCGAAACCAATCCAACCCGGCCGCTGGGCACGGCGTTGGCGAAGCCCAGAGGARCGCCATTGATGATAGCGGTTCCACAATCTGGACCCATCATAAACAAGCCGAGGCTGATCGCCTGCTGTTTCAGGCCAACCTCGTCTTCCAGCGGCACATTGTCGCTGAACAGCAGCACGTTAAGTCCCAGGTCGAGGGCCTTCCTGGCTTCGCGGGCGGCGTGTTCTCCAGGCACCGAGATCATCGCCAGATTGGCTTGGGGTAACGTCTGTAATGCCCCTTCCATGGAGCGGGGCCGATAGCCTGCCCYGCCGCCCGTTCGTTGACGGCCGGACATAAGCCGCTGCTGGACCGACGTTATAACGGCCTCTTCCTGGCCGGGCGAGGTCAAATCGAAAGCTASGATCAGGTCGTTGGGGGTGGCCGACTTTCCACTATCCGCCAGTAGACCTGCCTGGGCCAGTAGATCTTTGTTGTTGTCGGTGCCCATGATGGCGGTGGCTTGCGCCACGTTTTCCAGCCCTTCCATCTCCTGGGAGAGCCTCATCAAAGCCACCGAATCGCGGTACATGTTCTTGAGGACGTGGTTCTTGACCGTCATGCTGGAGTTCCAGCCATCCTGCGGCTAAAGGCGATCGAGCTTTGCGCCGCCGGATCTGGGGATGCCTGGTATCGGCCGATTCGCAAACCACAGTAGATCCCCAGCAATATCCCGGCCAAAGCGTCCCAACCCGACGTGTGTCCCGTGCGGATCAGGTCCAARGCGGCGYTGACCGTRTCSGRMCTGKCATCCACWYCCAAGAGACATCGCAACAGGCGGTGCTGGGCCGCGCTGCCGTATCCCCGCGCCGACTGCTCCAACATCGCGGCGCTGATCCGGGTGGTCTCGGCGGCCGCATGCTTGGTGACGCAACCGGCCAGGGCGTCAACGCTGAAAAGTGAAGCCGKRKYVKRYRKGGYYYYTRGYRSSRYCWRSRYMSMWCCKAKKRGAWSGWCGCYYGMSRRYRYTWSSCCYKGMMSYMSAMSYWSTMSRYSRKYCACGCCTTGATCAATAGCTTCCGAGGCGGAACGGGTTAGGCCCCCGCATAATCGGGATAGGCGTGGCATCGCCAACTCTGCAACCGCGTTCATGTKTACGATGCCGGACGACCCCGCGTTGGCAATACCGGCGGTGTGGGGGATGAYCTCGGCCAGGCCATCCGAGGGTATCAGTGGATCCACTTGGTCGATCAGGACGTCCAGACRGCGAAGGATTTCATCCTGCGGCGCCGTTTGTCCCACTGGGTCCGGCTCCCAGATCACCGTTTCTGCCGTAGTGAGCACTAACTCATGGCCAACCACTAAGTCCACGCCATCCGTGTCCAGATGGCAGCCTTCATTGATTCCGAGACTGMGAAACGTGGTTTTTGAGGGAATTTTTACCGCTAGTGTCAAAGGTCCTTCGCCCAACCCTTGGTCCGCCAGACAAAATACCTGCCCTCCACCGCTTTCCAGATAGCAGGACCGCCGGAAGACGGCGAAGACCGTTCCCCAACGCCCTGATCGAGGAACCCGCTTGGCTAAGGGACCGCCCATGGAACTTATTGGGTAAAYTGTGCTCGAAGTCATTAAAAACTCCGGCCCATCATAGCTTGCCATTACGCACGAATGCAAACTGCTTGACACCCCCGCTGTCCCCGTTACAATCAACCGATACCCGGCGGAATCCGGCCAGGGATCGCCGGTTGGAGAGCCGAACGATGAGCAGTGATGCCAACAGAACCGATTTAGAGCCTAGCGCCGAGAACGGCGCGTTGACGATGGAAAGGCTGGAGGAGTTCCGGCAGAGCTTCGATGCCAATCCGTCTAATAGGCTGATGCAGAACGCGGTKACCCAGCAYGATGTCAACGACATCGCCCTTAACCGGTCGATAGTCACCGAAGCGAACCACACGTTTTCCACCGTGCTGGACGACTGGGGAGTGACCAACCAAGCCAGAACGGGCCGCTGTTGGATGTTCGCCGGCCTAAATTTGTTCCGCGCCGGCACCAGAAACATCATGAACGTCAAGCAGTTCGAGTTCAGCCAGAACTACCTGATGTTCTGGGACAAGGTGGAACGCGCCAACTTCGTGTTGGAAGCAATCATCGAGACYGCGGACCGGMCGGTGGACGACCGCACRGTGGCTTGGCTGCTGCAGCGYTCCATCGAGGACGGCGGCCAGTGGGATATGTTCGTCGGCTTGGTGAAAAAGCACGGCGTCGCCCCCAAGACGGTGATGACCGAAACCCAAAGCTCGGCCAGTTCGGCCCGRATGAACTCCATGCTGAACTACCAGATGCGTCAAGGAGCAAAGAAGATCCGGGAGTCCTACGCCGCCGAATCCGGCTTGGAAGCGTTGCGCGGGGTCAAGGATGAAATTCTYCAGGTGATTCACAATGTCCTATCCATTCATCTGGGCACGCCTCCCAGTTCCTTCGACTGGCAATGGAAAGATAAAGACGGCAAGTTCCACCGTGACGGCCAGATGACACCCTTGGAGTTTGCCGACAAATACGTGGACACTCCTTGGGAAGATTACGTTTGCCTGGTTCATGACCCCAGAGAGACCAGCCCCATGGGCCGCACTTACACCATCGCTTATCTAGGTAACATGGTGGACGCGCCGCCCATCAAGTATCTGAATACGGACATCCAGACCATCAAGGACATCACCCAGCGAATGCTGCTTGACGGCAAGCCAGTGTGGATGGGCTGCGACACCGGCAAACAGTCCCATCGGGACCTGGGTCTTTGGGACGCCGACCTGTTCGATTACGCCGGCGTCTACAGCGCTGATTTCTCCCTCGACAAGGCGGGAAGGCTGGAGTACCACCAGACCCGAATGACCCATGCCATGCTGTTCACCGGCGTGGACYTGGTSGACGGRCAACCCCGCCGCTGGAGGGTGGAGAATAGYTGGGAYGAAAAGGTKGGCGACAARGGGTTCTTCCTGATGAACGATTCYTGGTTCGCCGAGTACATGTTTGAGATAGCCGTCCCCAAGAGCTACCTGACCGCTGACATGCAAGCAGCGCTGGACYTGGAGCCCATAGTTCTRCCGCCCTGGGACCCCATGGGTTCGCTGGCGGGGTAGGTCAGCTGATCATTTGTGMCGACTATTTGACATGCACGTTTCACCCCCTCTCTAACTCYCCCCGTAAAGGGAGAGAACAAGTCCCTTCCCCCCNTTGTGRGGGAAGGTTANRRWNDGGGGGGCGGTTCCCCGRAAACATYGACCAGAGGCAAGCTATGAAGTTCGGTTTTTTCATGATGCCGTCCCACTCCCACACCGAGAACCCAACCCTGGCTTTTGAGCGGGATCTGGGGCTTATCGAGTACGCGGAGACTTTGGGATTCGACGAATTCTGGGTGGGCGAGCACCATACGGGCGGCTGGGAAACCATCCCCGCGCCGGACATATTCCTGGCGGCGGCGGGAACCCGCACCAAACGGATCCGTTTGGGTACGGCGGTGATCAACCTGTCCTACCACCACCCATTCGACGTAGCCGAAAGGATGGCTTTYCTGGACCATCTGACCTACGGCCGTGTAATGCTGGGCTGTGGACCAGGCATCCTGGCCCCGGACATAAAGCTGTTTGGCCTGAATCCCACGGAACTGCGCCCGATGATGAACGAGTCCTTGGATATCATTCTGAAACTGTACCGCGAGGACGGCCCGGTCTCTTACGAGGGMGATTATTGGCAGATCAAGGACATGGAAATCCAGGTCAAGCCCTACCAGCAACCCCATCTGCCGGTATACATGGTTAGCTCGGGCAGCGGCAACAGCATCCGGGTGGCGGCGGAGCGCGGTCTGGGGGTGATATCCGGGGCGTTCACTCAGCCTGGGGCGATCGACATCACCGAGCAATGGAAGTCCTACGAGCAGCAGGCTGCGGCAGCGGGGCATCAGGCCAACCGGGAAGATTGGCGGCTGTCCACCAGCATCTACGTGGCAAACTCCATGGACGAGGCCTTGAACGACGTCTCCCAGGGCATCATGACCGAGGTCAGGGAATACTTCTTYAACAACGGAGGCAAGGTYACCTACGRAGCYTATCCGGGACAGCCYGCCGAAGAGATCACCGTGGAGCAGATCATAAAGCAGCGCAATTGGATCATCGGGGACCCAGACTACTGCGTGGGCAAGATCAAAGAACTCGAGGAGGCCACCGGCGGGTTCGGCGGATTGCTGATGGTGGCGGTGGAGTGGACCACGTCGGAGAAGTGGAACCGGTCTCTGGAGCTATTCGCCCGATAYGTCATGCCCCAATTCAAGGGCACGCTGAAAGGTATCCAAGGCTCCTACGACCGCATGGTCGAGGACAACCGGCTAGGACTCCTGCCCACGGCCCGTTCTGGGTCTGTAAGGGTTGATGGTGGGACGGCGGGGTAAATCCCCCCAACCCCCCTTTGCGAAATGGGGGCTTTTCGGTGAGCCCGATTACAGCGRGACGATCTTTCCGTCCACACGCCCATCCGCCAACTCCAAGAAACCTATGGAAGGCACCACTTTGAACCGGCGTTTGCCCGCTGCTCCGGGGTTGAAGAATAGGATGTTGCCCATTTCTTGCTGGAAGGCGATGTGGCTGTGGCCATAGACCACAATGTCAGCGCCCGTATCGATGTAGGGCTGCATCGACGGGTGGCCGGGGCTCTTGGGCACTTTTACTATGTGGGTCAAGTAAAAKCTGAAGCCCTCTAGCCTCAGCGACACCTTTTCAGGGTAAAGGGATTCGGGCCCGGTGCGGTCGTTGTTTCCACGGACCACGGTTATYGGGGCGATCTGGGCCAATGCCTCGATGATGCCGCCGTCGCCGATGTCCCCGGCGTGGAGAATGTGGTYCACGCCTTGAAGCAGTTCGGGCACTCTGGGGTTGAGGTAGCCGTGGGTGTCGGAAACTACTCCTATCMGCAAGACGKCCTCCSCTTCACAGCATGGCCTCGTTCAGCGTCACTCCGAAKCCGGGAGCGTCGTTGGGCTGGATGTGGCCGTTCTCGACTACCGGTTCGTTGAACCAGAGTTCGTCCCTGGGCGCGCCACGGTTACCCGGATTCTTCTCGGCCAGATCCATGCAGTCGCTGGCCACGATCAAGTGCAGGCCCCAAACCTCGCYGCCGCGGTGGGGGGCGACCGGGATGGAATGTTCTCTGGCGATGTCCAATATCCGCCGCCCCGCCGTTATGCCCCCGCACCAGGTGATATCCGGTTGCCACAGGTCCAACGCGCCCGCCTCGGCGATGGCGGCGAAGCCGTGGTGGGTGAACTCGTGCTCACCGCCCGAGATCAGCACCGGCTTCACCGGTTGGCGCAGCGCGGCCTGGCCGGATAGGTCGTCGGGCGTCAGAACGTCCTCGAACCAGTAGATATCGAACTCGGCAAGGCGGCGGCTCATCTCCAGCGTCACTTGGGTGTCCCATGACAGGTAGGARTCRATCATGATCTTGGCRTCKGRGCCAAAGACCRACCTKGCSTTRGTRGCCGCGGCGACGGCSGTRTCGTAGTCCGATTCMTTGCCCRTCCAGCGGTGGGGGAACTTGTGKGCGGTGAATCCCAACTCCCGGTACCATTCGGTGTCCGGGCCGGTGGCGTAGGCGGGGACCCGGTCTTTGGTTCTTGCGCCGATCATGTGGTGTACCGGCTTGCCCTCGGCCCTTCCCAACAGGTCCCACAGGGCCAGGTCCACTCCGCTGAGGGCCATGACCGCGATGCCCTTGCGTCCGTAAGGGAGAGAAGCGTCGTAGAGCCGGTCCCAGGCGGACGTGATGTCGTCAACGGTGTCCATCGTTTGACCGACAAGAAGCTCGCTGAAGTGGCGGTTGACCACTTCCACCGCCGCCGCGCCGCCGCCGCCGTACCCCAGTCCGGTAACGCCGATGTCCGTCTCCACCCGGACGACGATCTGCCAGAAATGGGTCCTCCAGGAAGGGACCACGTGCTTGTAATTGGGGTAGACGGCTTTTACACTGGTTATCTTCATCGTGCCCGCGTATGTTTAAGATGGGCCGCTGGCCCTGAGAGTCAAGGTCGATTGTAGCCGCCAGACGGCGGTAGTCAAGAAGTCTTGGCGCCCCGACGAGATTGCTTGACTGGCCATTTGAATTCAGCTATAAATACGTGGCGACGCCCCCCGAACTATGCCAGTCAGCAATGAGGAGCCTGTTCGTTGGCCTCGGTCTTCGACCTCCACGTCCACACCAACCAGGGTAGTCTCGATAGCAGCTTGACCCCCGAGGATATGGTGGCGGAGGCTTGCCGCTTGGGTCTCAGTGGAGTTTTGGTGACCGAGCATATGGGCTGGCAGCGCCCCGAATTTAACGCTTTCGCCAGCCAGCAGAGCCTCCCCCTGATACTCACCCTTGAGGCGTACACGCCTTTGGGGCACATCATCACCCTGGGAATCGACCACTACGTAACGGGCTACGCCGGTGGCCTGGACACGATCAAGACCCTGCGCAAGGAAATCGACCGGGTCGGCGGATTCATGATTCTGGCCCACCCGTTCCGGCACCTCTTCGAGAACCGGGGCAACTACACCCAGAACATCCTGTTCGAAGACTGGGGGACAGTGCCCCAGACGGCGGAAGAGGCGATACAGCACCCGATCTTCGAACTTGTGGACGCGATAGAGGTGGTCAACGGGGGCAATCTGGAGAAGGAAAACCGTTTCGCTCAAGAAGTGACCGGGCTCTGGGGCCGCGCCGGGACGGGAGGAAGCGACGCTCATTCGGTCAACGGATTGGGCAAGGGAGTCACGGTGTTTCCGGGAGATGTGCGCACCCAAGATGACCTACTCGAGGCTCTAAAAGCCGGGGAGTTCTTCCCGGTGGAGGGCTTCCATCTGGGGCAGCCCGTTGAGTACGGTGGGAGCCTGGACCAATCTGGATAAGCAGACCGCAGARGATGCACGAAGGAGGAAAGGCCTAATGGACGGTAACACAGCCATAGCGAACATACTGAAAATGGAAGGTACAGAGTACCTTTTCTGCTTTCCGGCCAATACATTGATTGAGGCCGCCGCCGTCGCCGGCATCAAACCCATAATGTCGCGTACCGAGCGCACTACGGTGAATATGGCCGACGGCTACACCCGCATGACCAACGGACACAAGACCGGAGTGCTTGTCACTCAGTCGGGCCCCGGTATCGAAAACGCTTTCGCCGGCATTGCCCACGCTTATGCAGAGTCCACGCCCATACTGGCCATACCAGGCGGCACCGCCAACGGGAGATTGGGGCAACCGCCCGATTTCGATGCCATGTCGGCCTACCGGGGMGTRACCAAGTGGGTGGCGCAGATAAATCAGGCCGAACGTATCCCGGAAATGATGCGGCGGGCCTACACCTTCCTGCGGTCAGGCCGGGGCTGCCCGGTCATGGTCCAAGTACCCGGCGACGTCGCCTCCGCGGATATTGACGAAGCCGCCTTTGATTACCGCCCGGTCAAGGGTTACAAAAGCTCCGGTGACCCCAGCGACGTAGCCGACGCCGTCAAGGCCCTTTTGGCCGCAAAAAGCCCAATCATTTACGCGGGACAGGGGATATTGTGGGCYGAAGCCTCGGAGGAACTACGGGAATTTGCCGAGTTGGTGAATGTGCCGGTAATGACCACCAACACCGGCAAGAGCGCCTTCCCGGAGAACCACGCCTTATCCCTGGGCACCGGGGCCGGGACGATGACCAAGATGGCACGCCAATTCCTGGATGATGCGGACCTGGTATTTGGCATCGGGTGCAGCTTCACCACCAATCTAGCTTCCGTGGGCATACCCAAAGGCAAAATTTTGGTCCAATGCACGGTGGATGAGAAGGATCTGAACAAGGAAGAGCAGCTCCACCACGCCATCATCGGCGATGCCCKGTTGGTGCTACAGCAGTTGACCGAAGAAGTGCGGATGCAGGTGGGCGCGGCGGGCCGCCGGGGCAATGGCACAGTGGAGGCTGAGATAAAGCGGGTTAAGGACGAGTGGCTAGGCGAGTGGATGCCCTTGCTTACCTCCGGCGAGGTTCCCATCAACCCTTACCGGATCATCTGGGACTTGATGCACACGGTTGACCGTACCCAGACAGTCGTGACGCACGACTCGGGCCATCCCCGCGACCAAACCATCCCCTTTTACGAGTCCATCGTCCCCCGGGGATACCTGGGCTGGGGGAACTCTTCCCAATTGGGTTATGGCCTGGGCCTGGCCTTGGGAGCAAAGTTGGGCGCTCCGGAAAAGATGGTCGTCAACATCATGGGAGACGCTGCCATCGGGATGTCCGGTATGGATATTGAAACCGGGGTGCGGCACCAGATACCCATCTTGACGATAGTCCTGAACAATCACGTGCTAAGCGGCTACTCCAGAAACTACCCTGTGGCCACCGACAGCTTCGCTTTCACCAACCTGTATGGGGACTATGCCACCCTGGCCCAGTCGTTGGGGGCCCACGGGGAAAGGGTTGTTGATCCGGGGGAGATAATCCCGGCCATAGGACGGGCCAAGCAAGCGATGGATACCGGACAGCCGGCATTGATCGAGTTCATGACCAAAGAGGAAAACAACCTGTCCCGCTTCCCGCCCCGGTAAGATTTATGCYAAATCAGCCTGAGACTGGACGGGCGTAGCCCTGGTTGGAATAGCTGGCCCAAAGGGACCGGACAAATTCTGCCTTCGCCCCCCTTTCGTAAAGGGGGGTTGGGGGGATTTCCCCCGTTCGGAGAAGACGATATGCAACACTTCGACCTGATGGTAATAGGCTCCGGATCCGGCCTTGAAGTCTCCTCCGAGGCGGCGGGTCTTSGATTGTCGGTGGCCATCATCGAAGAAGGCCCTTTCGGCGGAACCTGCCTGAACCGTGGCTGCATNCCGTCCAAGATGCTTATCCACTGTGCCGACGTGATGGACACCATCAAAACCGCCCATATTTTTGGCATCAAGGCAACGGTTCAAGGGATAGATTGGCAGGCCATCATTGCCCGCGCCGTTAACGAAGTGGATGCTGATGCCAGGGCCATCGAAGAAGGCAACCGGCAAGCAGACAACATCACAGTGTTCAAAGGCCGGGGGCGGTTCCCCTTGAAGTGAACGGGGAGGAAATCTCYGCCGAAACCGTGCTCATCGCCGCCGGAACCAGGCCGATGGTGCCCGACATCCCCGGCCTGCAGGGTGTTCCGTATATCACTTCAGACGAGGCTTTGCGTCTCCCAGAACAAYCCCGCCGTTTGGCGATTTTGGGAGGCGGCTACATCGCCGCGGAAATGGCCCACTTCTTCGGCGCTTTGGGAACAGAGGTGACTCTCATCCACCGCGGCCCCCAGTTGCTGCGGGCCGAGGACGACGACGTGGCTCGCCGGTTCACCGAAGTGTATCAGCGCAAGATAAACANGCKSMWGAWMAMCMWGMTNCTNMWCRCSCRGANCTCKCGCGGCCATGAGATCGTCTTGCAAGTGTCATCGGAGGGRAGCACGGCAGAGGTCGTGGCCGACGGGTTGCTGGTAGCCACCGGGCGAGTYCCCAACACGGAYTTGCTGAACGTAGCTGCCACCGGGGTGGAGATYGAYGAGCGGGGCTTCGTCAAGACCGACGAATTCCTGGAAACCAACGTACCCGGTATATGGGCGCTGGGGGACATCGTTGGGAAGTACCTCCTCAAGCACAGYGCCAACCTGGAGGCGGCTTACGCAGCCAATAACATCTTCAATCSAGAGAACAAGTTCGCCGTTGACTACAACGCCATGCCCCACGCGATATTCGCTTCGCCTCAGGTGGCTTGTGTTGGCYTGMCCGAAAGGGAAGTGAACGACCAGGGTATCGAATACGCCGTCGCCAGCTACGACTACTCGGATACCGCTTACGGATCGTCCATAGAAGACCGGGATGGCTTTGTAAAGGTCTTGGCCGAACGGCACTCAGGGGAGATTCTGGGCGCTCACATCATCGGGACCGACGCTTCTATACTCATTCAAGAAGTGGTCAACGCCATGCGGGCGGGCCTAAATGTGCGTAGTATCACCCAGTCGATCTACGTTCACCCGGCMCTGCCCGAAGTTGTTCAGCGAGCGTTTGGCGAACTCGATCTGTGACGTTCGATGTAGTGAGAGACGCACCCCCATCCACTCGAATGAACTCTTAGCCTACATCCGCACCGTTTCAGGGACGCATGCGGGTAAAGTCAACATCCTCTTGCCAAACCCGAGGGCGTGGCTCCGAATCTTGCTGCACCAAAACGTTGCATAGCCAGTTGCCGTCGTCCGGTTCGGGGTAATCGCTGCGGTAGTGGGAGCCACGGGACTCCCGGCGGGCCAAAGCGCTTTGGCAAGTCAGCTGGGCGACGGTCAAGATGCTTTGGACATCCAGCCACTCTTGCCAGGCCATGTTATACACCTTGATAGCTGGCACGGAGGCTGTTCCGGCCCGTTGGGCGAGTTCTTCCAAAGAGACAAGGGCCTCCTCAAGCCCAAGGCCGGAACGGACGATTCCGCCTTTGTCCCACATAAGGCTTTCGATCTCTTTCCGTATCGAGTGGATGTTCTCACCACCGTCTCGGCCCATGGGCAGTGTGGCGTCGCCGATGGCATCATCTATCTGTTTCCCATGCACCACCGGTTGGGAGCGGTCCGAGGCGAACTCCGCCATGGCATCTCCGGCCAGCGCTCCGAACACCGTGGACTCGGCGACGCCGTTGCCACCCAGCCGGTTGGCTCCGTGAACTCCGCCCGAGTCTTCCCCGGCGACAAACAGCCCGTCCAGGCCGCTGCGGCACAATTGGTCGATGCGCACGCCACCCATGTGGAAGTGAGCGGTGGGGGAAACTTTGACCGGCTCGCGGCCCAGATCGAAGCCCACTTCGCGGCACCTGGCCGCCATGCCGGGAAAGGTGCGCTCCACGAATTCGGCCCCCAGGTGGGAAACGTCAAGCAGCACGGCTCCGTCGGRGGTACCCCGTCCGGCCTGGATCTCCATGTATCCGGCTCGAGACACCATGTCTCGCGTGGACCGCTCCATGCGCTCCGGGTCGTAGCGCTCCATGAACCGTTCGCCCAGGGCGTTAAGCAGGTAACCACCGGCGCCTCTCAATCCCTCTTCCAGCACCGAGCCGGTGATGATCGTCTCGCCGGCCACCAAGCCGGTGGGATGGAACTGGTACATCTCCATGTCCTGAAGCACGCAACCGGCCCGGTAACACAAGGCCATGCCATCGCCGCACTTTTCTAGGGACGGCGCGGCGATGGTGTACATCCGGGCGCCYCCGCCGGTGGACATCAGCGTGGCTTTCGCGTTGACGGCGGTGAATTCGCCGGAACGTATGTCCAGCAATAGCGCTCCTCCCACACCGCCGTTTTCATCTTTGAGCAGGGAGATGGCCCGTTGCTCATCAAGTAAAGTCAGGTCTGCCATAAGAACGTTTTCTTTCAGACGGGACATTATCTCGATGCCGGTGAGGTCGCCCCGGTGAACGGTGCGGTCGAAGCTCTGACCGGCGAAGGCCTTTTGCAAGATGTGCCCCYGGGCGTCGCGATCGAAAAAGCAGCCTAGCTGCTCCAGTTCGGAGATGATYAAGGGGGCATTATTCACCAGGACCCAAGCCAATTCCTGGTTATTTATGAAGGCCCCGCCGCGTATCGTGTCCTCGAAGTGCAGATCGAAGGTGTCTTTTGGGTCCATGACGGCGTTGTAGCCCCCCTGTACCATGCGGGTACAGCCGCTCTGTCCCACCAACCCCTTGGCGGCTACSGCGATGCGRAGGTGTTGGTTCGCCCGCCGGGCGTGAAGCGCCGCCAACAATCCAGCGCCTCCGCCGCCCAGGATCAAGATGTCGGTCTCYAGTTGCTGATACATAGGCCCCTGCGCTTGGGTGAATTACTATGGCCAAATATAATCTACCGGCAACCCCGCTGCAACGTCCCTGTAGTTCCTTGGCATACCGTCATCCCGGCGTAGGCCGGGGTCCAAGCACACCGCTCTGGGGAAAGTTTCCTGGATTCCGGCCTGCGCCGGGATGACAGTGGAATTCTGAGGTAGAGGCGCCGCGCCCGTATTCGGGCTTTCCTTGACACCCTATGTACCCCTGGCTACAATCGCCGCCAGAAGCCCACGGACCGGCCCRTTTYTCCAGGCATTTCGATGATTAGGAAAGTCTGATGGTCAGTGCTAGCACCGGTATATCCCAAGAACTGCTGTACCAGGTTGGGTACGAAGTTAATAAAAGGGCCGCCATCGTTGTGCCCCAGGACGGGCTGACGGCCTTCGGCAACGCCTGGGAACGGGAAAGCAAGCCCTTGGCCCACTTCATTTTGGGCAAGATTCTGGAGAACGCCAAACTGGCCGTGGCCGACGCCCGCCCCATGTGCGGCGACACCGGATTGCCCCGCTACTACGTGAAAGTGGGCAACGAGGCTCGCATCGATGGCGGCTTCGTGGCTCTGGAGCGCTCGCTACGCCGGGCGGTGGCTGACGTTACCCAGGATATCCAGCTTCGGGCCAACAGGGTCCATCCGTTGACCCGCAAAAACCCGGGCAACAACCTGGGGGTGTTCGCGCCCAACATCGACTACTCTTTCGAACCGGATGGCGATTGGATCGACATCATCGCCGTGCACAAAGGCGGCCTTTTCGGCACCGATTACCGTATGTTGTTTCCCGCCGACGGCACCGACGGGATCAAGCGGTTCTTGTTGGACAACATGGCTGAGTTTGCCCGCCGGGGCCTTTCCTGCCCGCCCGTAGTGGTGGGAGTGGGACTGGGCGGCACCAAGGACCAGGCTGTTTCCCTTTCTAAAGAGGCCGCTTGCTTGCGGCTCATCGGAAACCGGCACCCGGATCCAGTCGTTGCGGTCTTGGAAGAAGAACTACGGGAGTTGGCTAACAARACAGGGTTTGGCGTCATGGGTGTCGGCGGCGACACCACGGCANNTGGACGTRCACATCGAGATCGCTTACACCCACACCGGCGGCGTGCCCATCGCCATATCCCAGTTCTGCACCGCTTACCGCCGGGCAGTGGCCCGGATCCACGCCGATGGAGAAGTCGAGTTCCGGGAAGACCCTCTCTGGTTCACGGATTACTACCGCCGGGAGGGGATCGACTAGAGGCTAATCCGGCAATTTGTTCCATTAGTGGTTCGACAAGYCTGTCCTAAKCCTGCCGAAGGGCTCACCACGAACGGAAGACCGGACTAAGACGGTTTGTCCTGAGCTTGTCGAAGGACACCGCATCCGAAGAAATTCTCAGGAGTGATGACCATGTCCCAGTATCAGGGACGGGAATGGCACCTTGATTGTCCCTTAACCGGGGAAGACATAGACCAACTTAACGTTGGAGACTTGGTGTACCTGAGCGGCCCGGTATTCACCGCCCGGGACGGGGTCTATAAACACATGCTGGTGGAGGGCCATGCTCCGCCCATCGATCTGCTTGCCCTGACCAACGTTACCTTCCAATCAGCCCCCGCCGGAGTGGAGGTATCCCCGGGAAAGTACCACGTGTCTTCCCTGCAAGCCACCGCCGGGTTTCGATACGCCCAGTACATGCCTCAACTACTGGAGGAGTTCGGCGTCAAGGTTGTGGTCGGCAAGGCGGGCATGTCCGAGGAAGTCTACCGGAACGTGTTCCWAAAGCACGGCGCGGTTTGTCTCACCACCATGGGTTACGGACTGGGCGCCATTTACGGCGGCGCCATCAAGGACGTYCTAGGGGTGTACTGGGTGGAGGAGTTGGGTATCTCCGAGGCACTGTGGATACTGGATCTGGAGCGTTTGGGGCCCCTACTGGTGGAGGGAGACGTTCGGGGTAACAGCTTTTTCGCCGGAGCCAACGAGGAGATCAACCGAAACTTGGGGTCCTTGTACGAAGGGCTAAAACCTCCGGTCTACAGCCGCTTGGGCGAAGAGCACAAGCCGGAAATCGAGCTCTTTTAGGGGATAGCGTTGGCTCTTTCTTTCCGAACTTGGTCCTTGCACGGCAGTSCTTCTCCCGACCGAAACTCGGGAACGCGTGCCGGCTGGTGGGCCTGGTTCCTCCAACGGCTGACGGGAGTGGCGCTGGTTGGGTATCTATTTCTGCACATCCTCGTTATTTCAACAGTTCAGGCTGGAGAGGACGCATTCAACAGCGTGTTGATCGTGCTCCAGAAGCCSTTCTTCGTGGTGTTGGACCTCTTTCTCATCGCCGCCGTCGTATATCACGCCTTGAATGGCGTGCGCGTCCTTTTCTTCGATCTGGGAATCGGACTCAAGCAGCAAGCCGGTATGTTCTGGATCTGCATGGTTCTGACCACGATTATTACAGTGGTGGCGGGATACTTTTCCTTGCCGTTGATATTCCSGAACTGAATCKGACAGGAGYTCAGAYCRAGGCTTATGGCCGCGCCGTTAACTGAAAATCAAGCTACTGGAGTAGYTGGATTCTGGCCCTGGTTCTTCCAGCGGATCAGCGGTGTGTTGCTGATAGCTTTGCTGGCGGTCCATATCTGGATGGGCCACTTTTCCGGACTGCGAGCGGTGATAGAAGGAAGCCAAGAAGAGTTGGTGTTGTACAGCATCGTGCAGCAACGGCTGGCACAGGGACTCTTCGTATTTGTGGACTTCTCGTTGCTGGGCTTGGTTCTTTACCATGGCCTCAACGGCATGCGCAACATCCTGCTCGAGTGGCCCGCCGCCGCCCGGCGAGCCCAAGCGATGACTTTGGGTCTGTGGGTCCTGGGCGCTGCCACCTTTGTCTACGGCGCGTGGGCTTTGCTGGCATTTATGCTGTGATGGATGAAGTCGAGTTGTTGGACGACATATGGCGGAYATAACTCTCACGATAAAACGAACCGGTGCGGCGGATGAAGYCGGTCCTAGCTGGCAGAGTTTTCAGGTGCCCGAGATYGCCGAAACCATGAGTGTTTTGGACGCTCTGATATGGGTTCAACAGAACTCGGACCCTACTTTGGCATTCCGCCGGGCCTGCCGGGTGAAGATGTGCGGCACTTGCGGAGTGGTGATCAATGGGCGTGAGGGTTTGRCCTGTGGGACGCTGGTGAGGAGTTTGGTGGGAGACCGGGGCGGCGAAGTGCGGGTGGAGCCCATGCGGCATCTGCCGGTGGTGCGGGACCTGGTGACCGACCCTGGGGTTTTCTACCAGCACTTGGCCGGGGCAGGCGCTGCGTTTTCCCCCAAAGACGGCGGCCAGGAACCGGCAGAGATCTTGCCGGACTCCAAGGAACGGAAGACGATCGACCCCCACCGGGAATGCATCTACTGCGGCCTGTGCTACTCGGCGTGTTCCGTGGCYGGRCTGGACTCKGGTTTCCTGGGTCCGGCGGCCTTGAACCGGGCGTTCACCCTGGTATCCGACAGCCGGGACGGGGGCGGTAAACAACGATTGCAAGCAGTCGCCGATGAGCAGGGAATATGGCGGTGCCACACGATTTTCGAGTGCACGGCAGTCTGCCCTAAGGGGATCCCCATCACCGCGGCCATCCAGGGGCTGAAGCGAAAGGTAGTTGTAAGCAAGCTTAAGGGTCTGATTGGGCTGGATCGGTAGCCAGGGCTTCCAGGGCTTGGCGGACGATCTGTTTTCGTATTTCCCGCTCTTCCTCGGGAGGCAAGTCCGAGTCGCCCAATAGGTTGACGATTCCTTGTCCACGGACGATTCGGTTAGATCCCACCGCCTTCGCCACGGCGGTCATGGCGGTTACTTGAGCCACGGGAATGCCGGCTTTTTCCAACTCGGTGGTGATCGCAGCGCCGCTACGAGTGCTGGTCCCTCAAGTCGACGTCAAAATCACCGAATCGACCCCGGCCTCTATCAGCCTGGCCGCCATCTCACGGCCCATGCGCCGGCTGTTTTCCAACGGGTTGCTGTTTCCGGTGGTCGACAGGAATTCCGGGTGCAGCTTCCCAACCAGGCCGTCCCGCTCCATCTGCCGCAGCACGTCGACGGGCACCAACCGGTGGGGGTCTTGTTCCACCGGACGGTTGTCGTAGCCGSCGTGGGCGACCTCGTACTCCCCGGCCTGCAATGAGTCCATGCCATCGATGGAGTAGGCTCCCCAAACCTGGGCAAAAGCCCTGGGTATCTGGTCGGGGTTCCCTTTGGGGACGAGACCGCCGTCGGTGACTATGGCGACGGTCGCTCGGGACATGTCGGGCACCGGCGGCGGCGCTGGGAYTGCTTCAATCGATTTGATCGGCACCTCCGCCTCAAAAGCTTCGCCACGCATCTTGGATAGAAGCATGCCGGTCAGGCGGCGGGCGGCGGTGTTTTCGACGAATTCGGACCGGAGTTTGCCCTGGGAGAAATAACCTTCGTCAGCCGGACGTCCGATGACTCCCTGGGCGGCTAGTTTGTTTGCCAGCCGTGCCATGTCCGCCAACACATCCCTCATCCGGGAAACGTCATCCCCCGAGTCCACGATGTAGATCGATTCACGGTAAAGGTCCACGCCGGGGTTCTCTCCGGCCATGGCTGTAACCGCTGGAATGCCCAGGTCTTCTTGAACGGCGGCGCATACCGCTCCGGCGGCGGWCCCATACCGGCCTGCCTGAAAGCAAGGACCGGCCACGAAGAGTTCGGCTTGAGCTTCTTTGACCTGTTGAGTGACCATGGCGGTCACTTCTTGGACGTTCTCGGCGGCGTAGTTATCTCCGCATATTATGGTGGTGACTACCTGGGTCCCGTCACCCAAGACCTGTTCAAGCAACCGGCCGGGTCCCACCGCGCCGGGACGAATCTCCGGCGGTAAACCGGCCTGTTCCTCGCCGCCAATCCCGCCGAAAAACTGGTTCAGGTAGTGGACTACTCGCATCAGGTATCCTTTGCCGGGTGGAATAAGTCCTTAGTAAATTATCGATTGCAGCCGGGACGCGCCCTGGTTGTTGGTTACTCCGCACACGCTGACGCCTGGCAATTCCTTTAGATCTGCCAGCAAGGTCTCCACCTCSGGGTTGCCGGCGATGACCGTTTCGACGGCAGGGGCCGGCCAAGAGATGTCGGCGGCTTCGCTTACGTTGACCACGGCATCCACACCGGGGATGTTCATCARCGCCGCCGACTCGGCMCGCCGGTCCGGGGCCGTGTCGCTGACCATGATTGCCGTTTTTATCCCYAGGTCCTCGCACAGCCGGGCTGTCTCGAACATGTCTGAATGGGGCGCGCCACCGGCGTATTTGGTGATTATCACGCCATCGGCCTTAAATGTGTGCTTGACGATCTGGGCCGCCACCATGCARTTTCGGTTGAGTTCATCAAGTTGTCCCGACGATGTCGTGGCGACGACCCCGGCGAAGGTGATCTCCTTCGCTTCGTGAAGCCGGTACAGGTCCAGAATTATGGGATGGTTCTGGTGGAAGTAGGTGTCTAGCCCCCGCGCCCCCCAGGAATAAGAAACCACCACGGCTCCGTCCAGCCACTCGTTGGGGTGCAACGGCACTGGCAGCATCCCCCGGGTGTTGCCGCCGTAAAGGATGTTCTCGTCAACTTCCGTTCCGTGCTGGTGGCCGTGGATCTGGCCGATGTAAGCCACTCTGGGCAGATCCTTACGTCCGTCTTCACCCGCTCCGTCTAGATCGAAAACCTGGGTACTGTCGGGAGTCTTGCCTTGGGCGGTCCGGGCCAGGTACACGGAGGCTTTTACTGAAGCTAGGCGTAGGGCGTTGAGGACGGAATGGCGCGCCACTTCGGGRTGGGGGTGGGGTACCACGACCAGATGGCGCAGATTCCCGWARGAGGAAGCTTGGGATGGCGGACCGCTCATCTCCAGTATTTTGGCGATCCCGCCACGCCGGGAAGTATACCCGCGTTCTCCACCCGGTTGGCCGCCGTCCACCACGGCAACYGCGGTGCCTCKAAGAACGTGGGTCGTGCCTTGGCCTGCCGCGGCSATAGGGCTCAAGATACCGGGAAAATCGGGTCCGGCGCCGGTTTCTTTAGCGCGAGGTTCCACGATATCGAACACATAGCCGACCCGGCAGGAWTCGCCGGGGCCGACGATCTCCAAGTCCACACTTTCTAGCCGCWGGTCCTCAAGGAGATATCGGCGCAATTCTTCCAGATCGACCTGAAGGCGCGACCCGTCCAGTAGGGTTTTGGGGCCGGCGAAAAATGCGGTGATGGGGTGATTTGCCAGGGTTAACGTCACGCGACTCCTTCTTCAAGGGAAAACTTACTAAATCAGCCCGGCGCCGCATCCATCATACCTGACTAGGAGCGATACCGGGCTGATCGATTTTCGTGGTTTGGGCGCCGTCCATTCGCGAGTGGATTATGGGGTAGGAAGGCGCGGGAACTAACGGTCCATTTTCTTAACAGTATTGGCATTGGGGTCGTACTGATACCGGGTTACCTCGGTCAGTTTCTGAGACTCCAAGCGGACCACCAAAGCCCTTCCTCCGGTGATGTTTTCGGTGTGGTGAATCTCTCCCGGAAGGAAGAACGCTACCTTACCGTTTTTCTGGACAAAGCTSCCGGTCTCTTTGATCCGGGGAGTATCAACGCCTTCCCCTTTGTAGAACCAGCGCCACTTGGTCTGCTTGATGGCTCCGTCGTATACGCCGTAGACAACCCAAGCTGCTCCGTGGTCGTGGGGGAGGTTGTCTTGGCCGGGTTTCTGAACGGTGCACATCAATAGGAAACCGGGCTCCGGGCTGCCGGAGTTTTCATCAAAGTGGAGGTCGTACCGGCCGAACCCGCCTTCCTCGGGAAGGTTCAAYTTTTCTTCCAACCAATCTGGGACATCCAGCAACACCTGCATGTGATCGGCCACGGCTTGGGCCTGTGCCAAWGGGTCCTTAGTGGAAGCGAAAATCTCTTTCACGTYGTCTACGAAAGCTTCCATGGTATAAGTCGCGGTTTGCGTCATCCCTAACCTCCTACGCTAGCGGCTAATGCTAAAGTTGGGCTCAATTGTGATGGGCAACCGTCTAAGTGTCAACCTGGCGTTGCTCCGTATTTTCAACATGTTTCATTGTTCCCGGCGAGTCTGAGCGGCGACCATTGACGAGGGCACACCGCAGTGGTAGATTCTTGGCAATAAGCAGCGTCAGATTTGTGGGTGCGGGACTCGCATTTCGCCGTATGACGCCCAATCATCCGGCGCAGATTAGGAGACTTCAAATGACTCAACGAGTATGGGACTCTTTTCTCACGGAGCAAGACCAAGCCCACCTGGCGCTCACCGGGCGCAAGCCCGTGGGGTTTGGCGAAAAGCCGGCCCTGCTGTTGGTGGACCTGTACCGGTGGGTCTTCGGTGACGACCCCGAGCCGTTGCTGGAAGGGATCAAGACCTGGCCGTCGAGTTGCGGACTGGCGGCGTGGGATGCTATTCCCCATATCCAGACATTGCTCCAAGCGGTCAGAAACGCCGGGATACCCGTCATCCACATGACGGGCCTTGACGGTTGCGGCGTAGAGGGATGGAGCACTCGCAAGGGAGACCGTCGGCCGGTTGACACCGACCCAGCCGCCGCCGACCGGCGAAGCCGCGAATATGACATCATCGATGAAGTCGCGCCCATAGACGGCGAGGCATTCCTGCGAAAGTCTTCGCCCAGCAGCTTCTGGGGCACTCCCTTGGCGGGACACTTGAACTACCTGGGAGTGGATACCATCATCACGGTTGGAGAGAGCACCAGCGGCTGCGTCCGGGCCAGTGTGGTGGATGGTTGCACCAACCGGTACCGAATGATCGTGGTTGAGGAATGCGTGTTTGACCGCCATGAAGCCGCACACGCCATCAACCTCTTCGACATGAACCAGAAATACGCCGACGTTCTGTCCCTGGCCGACGTACTGGAATGGATCGCCGACTGGAAAGCAAGAAAGGACGAATCCTAAGCCCGCGCCGATCGGCGTCCGCCACACACACGTAACATCCAAATCCCCCCAGCCCCCATTCTCGATCAAACGGAGCCGCCATGCAGGACCTTTCCTACCCCGGCGCGATAACATCGGTGGTAAATTTTGGCGACCGGGTCAAGGGTTTCCTGGCCGTACCGGAGAATCAGTCCGGTCTTTTTGGGGCGGTGATCTTGGGCCACGAGCGTTACGGCTTGGCGCAACACACCCTGGACCTGACGGCCAAGTTTGCCGCCCACGGGTACGTCGGTCTAGCGCCGGACCTGTTTTCCCGATGGGAAGGGGATGTAGAAGCGTTGAACCGGGGCGACGTTCGGGTGACCCTCACCGACGACGATCTCAGGTCTTACCTGGGCGATAGCCTGGACTATCTGCTGAATCATCCCCAAGTTGACCCCRRCCGCATCGCCGCCATGGGGGTCTGCCAAAGTGGGGATTATCCCCTGGTTTTGAACAGTGTCCGGAAAGAGATCTGCGCGAATATCGTGGTATATGGCGGCGCCCAAGCTAAGGTCTGGGAGGTGGACGAGGCCAGACCCGTACCCTATGAAACCATTCTGGACGGCATCCAAGCGCCGATACTGGGAATCTTTGGCGAGCACGATCAGGTGGTTTCGGTGGACGACGTTCGGCATCTGCAAGACGTGTTGCAAGCCAAGCGAAAGACCTACGAGTTCAAGCTATTCAGGGAGATGCCCCACGGTTGGTTCAATTCCACCATGCCCGGACGCTACCGGCCCAAAGAGGCCGAAGAAGCCTGGTCGTTAATATTGGATTTCTTAAGCAGGGTCCATGATGGAGGGTTTCCCCCGGACCGGGTCATTTGGAAGTTCGAATCCAACATCGCTTCGGACTACGACTTTACTACCAAAGTGAGACTGGCCTGACAAAGAAACTTGACCGTCGCACCGGGGACATTGTCTCAGCGGAAGTCCAATGGATCCCGGCCTGCGCCGGAATGACGAATGCACACTGGAATGACGAACGCATACGGGAATGATGAAGTGTGCGGCCGAAGATCGGMGTTTCTATCTTCGGAGCAATGATGATCGTATAACTGATAAACTACCTGCCGGTGCCTTCAGATTACAATATTCGGCAGTTTTGATATAGTTAACATGGCGTTCACCGAATAGGAGAAGACATGCTCACCGTAAAAGAAAACGACAGATTGACCCGGGTTGGTCCTAACACGCCCATGGGCGTGTTGATGCGCCGTTACTGGCAGCCCATCGCCGCGGCGGTGGAACTGGACGACAATCCGGTTAAACCCGTTAAGCTGCTGGGTGAGTCCCTGATCCTTTACCGCGACCGAAAGGGAACGCTGGGCTTGATCGGCGATACTTGTCCCCACCGGCGTATTTCCTTGGCCTACGGAATCCCCGAAGAAGGCGGGTTGCGGTGTGCATACCACGGCTGGATGTTCAGCGAGACCGGACAATGTGTGGAAATGCCGGCGGAAGCCCCGGACAGCASTTTCCCCAGCCGMGTCAAGATTACCGGATACCCAGTTCAGGAAATATCCGGCCTGATCTTCGCCTACCTGGGSCCCGAGCCAACACCCTTGCTGCCTAGGTGGGACCTGTTCGTCTGGGAYAACGTKCTTAGAGATATCGGAAGCACCGTTGTTCCCTGYAAYTGGCTCCAGATCATGGAGAACTCTTTGGATCCKACCCACGTTGAGTGGCTGCACGGCCGGTTCTCCAACTATGTGTTAGAGAGGCTTGGCCGGGACGATCTGAAGCGGGAGTTCTTCCGGGTGGGAGAAGGCGCCTCCGGAGCGGAAGGACAGGTAACCAACAATTTCGACCATGAGAAGATAGGATTCGACGAGTTCCAACACGGCATCATCAAGAGGCGGGTGGTGGCCGGCCGGACTGAAGAGCATCCAGACTGGCGCATCGGCCATCCCATCCTCTTCCCCAACATCTTGCGAGTGGGAAGCAACTTCCAATATCGGGTCCCGATGGACGACACCCATACGCTGCACATTTGGTTCACGGCGTATCCCCAGCCGCCTGGGGAGACGGTCGAGAAACAGGACAAGGTTCCCTTCTACCATGTGCCACTGCCCGTTGACGAGCAAGGGGTGGCAGATTGGCAGTTGATGGACAACAACAGCGGTCAGGACATTACGGCCTGGGTTACCCAAGGGCCTATCGCGGACCGGTCTCAGGAGAAGTTGGGAGMGTCGGACAAAGGCATCATCATCTACCGGCGCATGTTGCGGCAGCAACTGGCTATCATCGAGGATGAAGGCGAACCTATGAACGTCTTCCGCAATCCGGAGTCAAATGTCTGCATCGACCTGCCCTGGGAAGGGAGCGAAGACCCCTGGGCTTATGCTAGGCGAGGCTTGATGCGCCGTACCAGCGCCGCTGGAAAGTACGCCCCAGTCCTCAGAGAAATGGTGGCGAGATTGGACGGCGAGGAAGCTCTTAAGGGGCCGGTCCACTAAGCTGGCAGTTCATTAGTTGATACTTTCCCGCGATCAACAAGGTTAGGAGTAACTAGTGAAACTCGAGGATCTATCGGTCGGCCTCARCGTCCTGCTAGACACCGGCGATCTGGCCGAAGTAATCTCGATAAACGACCAGGAGCAGACCGTTCGTATCTGCTACCTGGATGCGTTGGGTCAGCCGGAGTTGGTTGGCTCGGAAGTCTGGCTCTTGGCCGACRAGGTTATCTCCATCGATATGGGGTCTCAYTCGGAAGGGCGCACCTAACTCGGTGGCCGTGGGCGGGATAAACCGCCGTTTAAATCATCCAGCGTTGTAGGGGCGCAYGKCCRTGCGCCCCTACGTGATTCCCATATTTCTTCCTATGATTCTTTGAGAATCGGCATTCCAGGAGCAAAGATATGTCCCCTACCGGAGTTTCCTTTGGAATCCATCTGCCGGTCAGGATACTACCCGGCGCCGGACCCAATCCGCCCTCAGCGGCTCTCCTCGTTGATACGGTAGACGCCGCCAAGAAGTCTGGATTCTCTTCCGTATGGGTGACCGACCATATCGTCTACATGGATCCTTGGCTGGACTGCATGATGATGCTGGCCGCCATCGCGGGGCAGGCGAACAATCTTGGTATGACTATTGCAACCGGAGTGCTTGGCCTGCCCCTGCGCCACCCTGCGGCGATTGCCCAGACGTTGGCGACCTTAGACGTTCTGAGCGGYGGCAACCTGATAATCGGCGTGGGAGAGGGCTCCACCGAGTCCGACTTCTTGGCGCTGGGCATCCCATTCCAAGAACGGCGGAAGATGCTGGAGGACGGGGTGCCGGCGTTGCGGGCTTTGCTCAGTGGAGAGAACGTCAGTCACCACGGACCTTACTACGATTTCGATAACGTTACCGTCGCCCCTAGGGGATTACAGCAGCCGTGCGTGCCCATCTGGCTTTCCAGTTGGGGGTCACCGGCGGGGATGCGCCGGGTGGCCCGCTTGGGSGACGGTTGGGTGTCCTCCGGCTGGCACTCCACGCCCGAGGAATTCAACGARGCGTTGAATAAYCTGGAYACGGCCCTCAAGAACCGGGGCAAGGACCCGGGCAGTTTCCCCAACGCAGTGAACACCATTTTCATGTATATCGATGAAGATGGGGACCAGGCAAGGTCGGTGGCCGTGCCAATCATCGAGCAGACGATTCGGGCCAAGTTCGAAACCGAAGGTGGACATTTCCTGGTGGGTAGCTACCAGGAGTGCCAGGATCTGCTGCGGCGGTGGATGGCGGCCGGCGCTAAGGAGATCTGCCTTTGGCCGGTGACCGATGCCGTGACCCAGGTGCAGCGATTCGGCCAGTTCTTGCTGCCCGGGTTATAGGACCGGGCAGGACTAATCCCCCGCGAAGTGGGGCATGACTTTGGTGGCGAACAGCTCTATCTGCCGCATAATTATCTGGTGTTCGTATAGTCCGGTGGACATCCAAAGGAACAATTCTTCGAAATCTAATGCCTGGTCCAGTTCCCGGATCTGCTGGGTGACTCTCTCCGGAGTTCCCTGAAACACCAGACCCGGCGGAAAGCCAAAGGGAACGAACCAGGCGTTAAACAGCCAGTCGAATTGGTCCCGCAACTCCTGGGCTTGTTCTTCAGTATCTGCGATGCACAGGGTCGCCCCCATGGCTATCCCTTGGCCGGTCCTTAGCTCTCGGCCCGCACCCTGGGCCTCCTGACGGTACGCCTGGAAGAGGTTCTGGCAGAACTCCACGTCGTCGGACAGGACCACTGGTGTTCCGCCTTCCCTTGCCCAGAAGCGGGCGGTGGTGGCGCTATAAGTGAAGGGAGCGTATACGTCTGGATAGGGTTTCTGATACGGTTTGGGAGCGATGCCGATCTCTCGCAGTTTGCCATCGGAGTCYGCYCCCTGGCCCCAATTYAGGGTGGCCGGCATCTGCCAGGGAGTGTTCTCTGGSGGCACCTTCCAGAAACGTCCRTTGTAGGAGAAGGTGTCCTTGGTCCAGGCTAGCTTGATGATCTCCCAGGACTCTTCAAAGGCCGCCCGGTTCAACTCGTCCTGCTCCGAGTGGTCCGAGGAAGTTGCGCCGAGGCCCATAGGCTGCCCCAGGGTGTTGACCCATCGGGACTGGTAGCCCCGGGCGAACCCCACATAGACCCGCCCCTTGGTGATCTGGTCCAGCATGGCTACGTCTTCGGCCACCCGCAARGGGTGATGGGAGGGCAGCACCAGGGCCAACTGACCGACCTTCAGGTTCTTGGTGCGTGAGGCAACGAAAGCGTCCAACATAAGTGGGTTGGTGGACAGCTCGAACCCTTCGATGTGGAAGTGGTGCTCGGTGAACCCTATGCCGTAGTAGCCYAGTTCGTCGGCGAACCGGGCTTGCTCGTCTATCTCTCCGAGCATCCTTTGGTACAAGTCRTCCCGAAGGCCSGCCATCCCCTGTTCCAGTTCGTGACGGCGGCCGATGGTGGGTAGCATGAACAGATGGAATTTCACTATATGATCCCGTCTTCCGTCAATTTGGCCAGGTCCGCGGAGGAGAKGCCCAAGAGCTGTTGGAAGACCATTTCGTTGTCGTGGCCCACGGGCACGGACCCTCGCCAAATCTTGCCGGGTGTTTCCGAAAACTTGGGGACGACGCCGGTGCCCTTTACCGTTCTACCCAGATTCACGTCTTCCCACTCGATGTGAACGTTACGCGCCTCGTAATGGCGGTCTTCCGCCATGTCCCTAGCGGTCATGATGGCGCAACACGCTACCTGGGCGGCGTTCATGGTTTCGACTACCTCGCTCACCGTACGCTCCAGCACCCATCCTCTTAAGATGGCGTCGAACTCTATACCATCGGGAGAGTCTAGCTCGGTGGTGGCCCTCTGCCATCTTTCTTCCTCGGGGTCCAGGCCAATCACCCTGCATAACCGATTGAACGGGCCGCCCAGACCAGCAAGGTTGACCCAACCGTCGCTGGCCTGGAACGTGTCGTAGGGTTGGAATATGCCCGCTGCGTTGCCGGAGCGCTCCCGGTTCAAGCCCAGTTCATAGTAGGCTACCATGGTGCCGGCCAGGACACGATGGATCGCCTCAAATTGGGCGAGGTCGATCACCTGGCCCTGGCCGGTGCGTTGGGCGTGGATGTACCCGGCCAGAGAGGACCAGATGCAGAACAGGGCGGTGATGAAATCCCCTGTCCATGGCGCGGCTCTCGATGGAGACGCGGGCTCGGCGAAGCCGGTCAGGTTCATCATTCCGCCGAAACCTTGGCCGATGAAGTCATAGGATGCTCTGTTCAAGTAGTCCTCATTCCCGTCCTGTCCGTAGCCAGAGACATGAGCGATAACAAGGCGAGGGTTGGCCTTGAGGATCGTTTCGTCGTCCAGGCCCCACGCTGGATAGGTCCCAGGGATGGAGCTTTCCATCCATATGTCCGCTTGGCGGAGAAGGTCTAAGAATATCTCCTGGCCCCGGGGTTTGCCGGTGTCCAGAGTAACGTGGAAGCTGTTGCGCCGGTCCTGGACCCAAGCCGCGGCCACGGTATTGCCGTTGTCGCCTGTGATGGGGAATTCCAGCTTCCTCCACACGTCTTCTCCCTGGCCGGAGGGACGTTCAACCATGATAACCTCTGCTCCCATTTCGGCGGCCATAGTCGCCGCGAATGGCTGAGCGATCAGAGAACCGCTGGATATGACGCGGACGCCCTGGAGGGGGCCGAACGCTTGGGTTAATACCTTTGGTCCATCGGGATCCATATGTTTCCTCCCTCGCYGAGTGATGGTTGTGCGGTATTAGGGTGGTATGACTTTCCAGTGCCAGGATTGGCGACGCCGTACATTATAAGCGAAAGCTGGGCCAAATAAAGCCGTCKAATTCTTCACTGCCAAGACCAATGGCTGAGCACGGTTGTGTTGTTGCGTGGTCTCGGCGGGTGGTATAGTGTGGGCCACGCMAGCGATCACCTCGAATGGGAGGGTCTTTATGAGCTACAAACCGAAGTGCCTGGGACACATAAACATCTTCGTCCGTAACGCCGAGCGGTCTCGGGACTGGTACGCCGATGTGTTGGGCCTGCACTGCTACGACCTCAGGCCGGATGCCGCTTTCATGGCGGCGGACATTGAGCAGTCCCATGAGATCGCCCTGGTCCAGGTAGGCGACGACGCTCCAGGGCCCGAACGGGGACGGGTGGGTCTCAACCACATGGCTTGGTACATGGAAACCCTGGAGGACCTGAAAGAGTTCTACCTGAGGGTTAAAGAGAAGAACATTCCGATAGTCCGGGTAGGCGATCACGGTATCTCCATGGGCGTTTATATCCAAGACCCCGATGGCAACGGCATCGAGGTGTTCTACGAGTTACCCAGAAGCGAGTGGCCCCGCCAGGACAAGCTGTTCACCGACCTGGGTAATGGCGACGGGCGCTTCCCCGGACCCTGGGACGAAGAACTGAAAAAGCAANNNRCCGCCGCCRCCCACTAGAAGCTGTTCTGAAATAACTCTGAGTTGGGTTGGAGTGCGGAAATCCCCCCAACCCCCCTTTACGAAAGGGGGGCTTTACGGTTCTGTTGGCAGGACCTGTAGAAATATGATCTCTGGGTGGTAGGAGGATGGGGCCAATGCAGATCGGTGTCAGTATGCCCATAACCGACTTCGGCGCCGATCTTGGCGCGGTGCGGGATTACGTGCARGCGGCGGAGGAGTTGGGATACAGCCACATCCGCACACTGGACCACGTATTGGGCGCAGACCCTCAACACCACCCCGATGTTCCCCGCTTCCCGTATACCCATGAGAGTTATATCCACGAGCCTTTCACCTTGTTRGGCTATTTGGCCGSGATAACAACCTCGCTGCAACTGACCACGGGAATCATAATTCTTCCTCAGCGGCAGACGGTCTTGGTGGCCAAACAGGCGGCCGAAGTAGACGTGCTTAGCGGTGGGCGGTTGCGCATGGGGATCGGAGTGGGCTGGAACCCGGTAGAGTACGAGGCGTTGGGTAAGGACTTTCACACCCGGGGCGACCTGTACGAAGAGCAGGTCTCATTGCTGAGGTCCCTTTGGACTCAGGAAGTGGTTAATTTCGAGGGCCGCTGGCACCGMGTTACRCACGCCGGTATCAATCCCCTGCCGGTGCAGCGGCCTATCCCCATATGGATGGGAGCCGGCTCCGGAGCAGGTGGCATTCCCAGCAACCGGGTTTTGCGGCGCATCGGCCGGCTTGCCGACGGTTGGTTCCCCATGTTACCTCCCAACCAAGAAGGTAAGGAAGCCATTGATCGGGTGCGGCGCTATGCCGTGGACGCGGGCCGGGACCCGGATTCCGTGGGACTTGAAGGCCGGGTCACCGTSGCGGCAGGTGGGCCGGAGGATTGGGCAGGCGAGTTGAAGGCGTGGTCGGAATTGGGARCTACCCATATCTCGGTGAATACCGGTGGGGCCGGCTTCACCACCCCCGATGAGCATATAGAAGCCATCCGGCGGGTAAAAGAAGTGATTGGCGGGTGAGTCCTCTCTTCGTCTATTTATTTGATGGCGTGTGCGGGAAGAAATTTGCCACAGAGACACAGARMGCACGGAGATTKTTTTGATTTTCTCCGCTTCTCTGTGCCTCTGTGGCTTTCTAGGTGGCGCTGGGCAGAATATACATTTAGGAGTGAACCATGCCAAGAGTGGCTTTGGACCTGAACAAGGCGGAAGACAGAGCAAAAGTTAGCGGTAGCTGGCGGGTGGCCGATGGGTTGGTGCCCGGCGAGCCTAATGAGGGCCTGGTATCTCAGATCCTGGCCAGTCCGGCGCGCCTGGGAGACTTTGACGATTCCGGATGGGAGGAATGCACCAAYGTTCGGGCAAGCCGCTCGGTTGGGTTCACCTTCGGCTGGTGGCGCGTCACCGTCCAATTGCCCGAACGGATCGACGGTGTTGAGATAGCCGGTTCCCGTGTCTTCTTCGAAACCAACGCGGACAATTACGGAGAAGTGTGGGTGGACGGCCAGATAGACCGGGCCACCGGCGTCGTAGTGGGTATTAACGCCCAGCATCGCGTTGAAGTTAGCAACAGCGCAGTCCCAGGGACGAAGCACGTTATCGCTTGCCTAGTGGCCAACGGACCCTTGGCCGAGCCCAGGGGCGGCATCTTCCTGCGATATGCCACTTTGGCTTTTGAGTCCTCTGGCTAAGGCCCTGCCTGGCATTGCCTAGGACAAAGAACTGTCGCCCCGAATGACACGAGAATCCGGATGGTTGTTCCAGGGGTCCTTCGACAGGCTCAGGACGAACGGGAAGGAGAGCCCCAACCGTTCGTGGTGAGCTTGTCGAACCACCCGTGTGGCGCACCCTTGTACAGGCTCAGTGCGAAGTGTTTCGTCCGTTCTCGACGATAACCCCAACYGTTCGTGGTGAGCTTGTCGAACCAGCCCTAAGAGACAGATCCCCGATTACTCCAGAACCCCATCATCCTCAAACGACCGGTACTCATCCTCGGACAGCCCCACCAACTCCTTGAGGGCGTACTCGGTATGCTCGCCAAGRAGAGGCGCCGGAGTATCCAGGCTGCCCGGTGTCTTCGACAGATCGAACTCGCTTTGATCGCTGGGATATGGTCCGATCTCGGCATGGTCCAGGAACTTGAAGTGTTCTCTTTGAGTTAGTTGTGGATCTTCGAAAAGGTCCCGGCAGTCGTTGACTACCCCGGCGGGGACCCCAGCGTTTTGCAGGGTGCGCATCAATTCCTGAGGGTCTTTATCTCCGGTCCATTCGGCGATCATCTTATCCAAATCTTCTTCCACCGTTTTTCGCCCCACCAGGGTTGACGCTTGATGACGGCGGTCGTCGTCCCAGTCCACGGGGTTGATAAGTTCCARAAATGCCTCCCACTCCTGATCGGTTTGGCAAGCGATGGCGATCCAGCGGTCTTCGCCCCTACACGGATACGCCCCATGGGGCACCGCGCCCGGATCGCTGTTGCCCCGGCGGCCTTGCTCACGTCCGTTGACGCTGCAGTCCAAGATGAAAGGCGCGGTGAAGTGCAGGGAGGTTTCCAGTTGGGACATGTCCAAGTGAAGCCCTTTTCCGGTCCTTCGCTGGTAGTCCAGGGCCGCCAGGATGGACGCCACGGCGAATCTGGGGCCGATGAAGTCGGTATAAGCCCCGTAGGGGTTCACCGGGTCCCGGTCGGGCCAGCCGGTGATGTGGGTAAGTCCGGCCAGGGATGATAGGACCGGTCCAAACCCCGGCTGCCGTTCCATGGGGCCGCCCCTTCCCAGCATCGACGTACTGTACATGACGATGGCAGGGTTGATCGCTTGCAGGTCTTCGTATCCCAGCCCCCATCGCTCCATGGTTCCCGGGGTAAAGTTCTCAGTAACCAGGTTGGCCCAAGACACCAGCCGAAGCACCAATTCTTTGGCCCTGGCATGGCCCATGTCGATGGTGATTCCGTACTTGTTGGGGTTATAGCTGGCGAAGTAGCCGCTGCGGTTTATGCCGGATATGCCGTCCTTGAAAGGAGCTGCCCGGCGCAGCGTTTCCGGCCGCTTGCCCGACTCGACCCTTATCACGGTAGCGCCGTACTCGGCCAGGTACCGGGTGGTCATGGGACCGACGGCCACCCAGCAGAAGTCCAGGACCTTGATCCCTTCCAAAGGTTTTTTGTCCATCAGATGGCCCCGCTTTCTTTAAGAGTCGTGACTTGCTCCAACGTTAGGCCGAGCTCATCCTGGTAGATCTCCCGATTGTGCTCCCCGATCAATGGCGGACGGCGGCGGAGGCTCATGCGCTCTCCGTGCCGGTCCTTCACAAAGAGTCCGGGATAATTTACGGTGGTATCGAGTTCAGGGTGATGGAGTTGTTGGAAGTAGTCTCGCGCCTTCAGTTGGGGGTGGTCCAGGATATCCTGCTGAGTCGCCACCGGAAACAGCAATATTCGACGCTCGACGCTGGCCGCCACCAGTTCCTGCCGGGTATGAGTGGCGAAAAATCGAATCAGGGGCGCGACGCCTTTCTCCATGATTTCCGATCGGACTTGGCCGTAACCAAGCTCCTCCCAGTTGACGTCATTCAGAAATTCGTCGCCCATGTCCTCTTCGTCCATCCAGGCCAACAGGGTCCGAGTGCTGGCGGCAACCCCCGAGCTCCCACCTTGGAGAACGTAGTTGATGTAGCCATCCTTGCAGGGCCAGCAGGTGCGGAYAATGCTGTCGCCCGAGGTCTGGCGGAAAACCCCCATGCGTTTCAGGATCACGCCTTCCAGATCCCAGCTTTGAGGCGCATGCGCCAAGGTCTTGGCCACGGCCTGCTGRCAGGAMACGTCGACGTGCTGCCCTTCTCCGGTGATCGCMCGATGTGTATGCGCRATCATGGCCCCGGCGGCGCCGGCGGCAGCGCCATGGAGATGAAAGTGGGGAATGCTCACCCGCAGGGGAGGACGGTCGCTGTCTCCGGTCAGGTACATGAAGCCGCCCAAGGCCATTCCGACGATGTCGGGGGCTTTCCAGTGAGCGTAGGGACCATCGCTGCCGAAGGGTGTTATGGATACCATCACCAATTCTGGGTTGATGGCCTCCAGGCCGGTATATCCCAGAGACAGGCTGTCCATATAGCCCGGAGGGAAGGATTCGATGAGGAAATGGGCGCTCTTAACCAAACGCTTCAGGAGGTCCCGCCCGTCGGCTGTTTCCAGATTGAGGGTGACGCTTCGTTTGTTGGCGGAATAGGACCACCAGAACAGGCTTTTCTCAGGATGTACATCGTCCTGGTAGAAGGGGCCGATGTTACGGGCGGCGCTGCCTCCGGGAGGCTCCACCTGAATGACGTCGGCGCCCAGGTCCGCCAGGATCTTTCCGCAGAGGAGACCTCCTTGGCCGGTCAGGTCTAAAACCCGGTAGGGGCTGAGCAGCAGTTCTTGAGCGCCGTCGCCGTTTGACATTTCTCCGATTTTCTCCCGGAARCCGTTAAGTATCGTGGTGKTGGGACCGRTTTCGTCTTTGAATTTTAACTCATCCCGTGGACACAGRACTTGCCTCTTTGACTTCGMGAAATTTGAATGCGGAGATCGCCATACCGAGAAGCAGCATAACGGTCATCGCCCGATAGGCGTTTCGCATACCTAAAGTAAAGGCGTTGCATACCCCGGAGTCAACGCCACACTGGACCGCCGCCAGGGTAGGTTCGTGGCCCATGGACCCCATCGTCGCGGTCACTATGGCGGTTGCCACGGCGATGCTGGTGACGTTGGCCGCGTTTCTGGTCAGGTTGAGGAACGCCGAGACCACGCCGTATCGCTCAAGGGGCACGGCGCTGAGAATCGAACTGGTGTTGGCCGAATAAAAAGTCCCCATACCCGCGCTCGTTAGGATCAACGCGGGCAGGATCAATCCTTTGCCTGAGGTCTCGGTGAGTCCGCTGAGAATGAACAGCCCGGCGGCGGCAAGAGCCAGGCCGCCAACGGTAAAAATCCTCGGCCCGTAGCGGTCGGARAGCTCGCCGCTTAGGGGYCCCAACACGGCCATGAAAAGCGCTCCGGGTACCACCAACAGGCCGGCATCTCTTGGGCTGTAGCCCAACACTCTTTGCAGGTAGAACGGGGTGAGAAACAGGACCGCCGAGCTGCCAAAGAAGATAAGGAAAGCGGCGGATGTTCCGAAGGAGAAAGTTTTGCTCCGAAATAGCCTTACGTCCAACAAGGGAACGGAGATACGCAGTTCCCACCAGATAAACGTCCCTAATAGAACGAAGAAGGCCGAAAAACCGGCCAGTATGAATGGTGAAGCCAGACCGAATCTGTGKACGTTCATCAGTGCCAGGAGGAAGATGACCAGCGCTGCRGTGGATAGGATGGCGCCGAGCCAGTCGAAACCGTGCTGAGTACTCCCGTTTCTTGCCGGTTGAGAACGCCGGCCATCGAGCACGATGATGCTTGCCAGGACTCCCAGGAGCCCCAAAGGCACGTTGAAGAAGAATACCCAACGCCAATCCAGAGCGTTTACCAAAAACCCGCCGAAGGCCGGTCCGGCCACGGCCCCGGTACCCACGACGGTCATTATCAGGCCCAGCGCCTTGCCTCTTTCGTGGGAAGGAAACATGGCGGTGATGATGGCCATGCCGGTGCCCTGRGTCATCGCCGCGCCCAYGCCCTGAAGAAGCCGCGACAACACCAACATGGTGAGACTTGGCGCGAATCCGGCTGATACAGCTCCCAGCACGAATATCAGGGACCCGGTGATATAGACTTYTTTGCGGCCCACTAAGTCTGCCAGGCGTCCCATTGGCAACAGCAGGGCGCTGATGGTTAGGAGGTATCCAATGACTACCCACTGGACGGTGGGAAGRTCGGAGCTGAAATTGCTGGCGATGGACGGCAACGCCACATTTACGCTGCCGTGGTCTATTACGTTGGAAAAGCTGCCGATGGCAATGGCGCCGAAGCCCCAATATTTGTAGTTGGAACTTCGAGTGGCGGGTGAACGCATCAAGGTGGTCCTGGCGAGATTCCCAAGAGAACGGATCGGTTGCGGGAGTTTACCTGATGGGACTTTGGTAGACGACGCTAATCTTAACTTCTTGTTTTTCCTGGTCTTCTTGCATGTTTGGAATTCGGGTTAGTGGCACAAGTTGGTTTGGATACTAGCCATCGGGGCCGGRAATGCTACTTGAAATTTGCTGCTAACGGTCGTCGCCGCAGCGGCCCGGGAGGGAAATCCCCCAACCMCCTTTACGAAAGGGGGCTAAGCCCGAGGGTTATCGATCGTTCGCCGAACCAACAGTTCATGTCATTCTGATGGAGCGTAGCGACTGAAGAATCTCAGCTTGTTCAGGGAATACGGTTCTGTTCCTTCAAGGCTCCATTGCGAATCTGCGATCTGGCGGGAGGTGATTAATCATCTGCGGAAGTGTGGGCAMTGGTGGTTTGCTCGGTCTGGGACAGGTTGGGTATGACGTGTTTGCCAAACAACCGTAAAGTTTCCATAACCTCTTGGTGGGCCATGGGGCCGATCTGGAACAGGGGCATTATTTCGTCCACTCCCGTGGGAGTGTATTGCTCCAGGTAACGCAGGCAGTCGTCGGGGTCGCCGATGCAATAGCGTCCTGATTTGATCTGGTCCAACGACGAGACTTCGTCCCGCTTGGGGGAATCGGCGGCCGTTGATCGCTGGTAGTGCCACTGGTAGTCGCCGGGAACGTTGGTGGGGTCTTGCTCCTGCCACACCCTGACGTCGCGAAGGCTTTGTTGGTGACGATACCAATCGATGATCTCGGCTCCCCGTTCCTGGGCTTTCTGACGGGTTTCGGCGCAGATCGCCAGCGTGCTGATGGACACTTTGTCATGTACTATTTTGCCCACGGGCTTGGCGTCCCGGATACCGTCGCGATAGGCTTGAATGAGTTGGGTTAGGCGGTCCGGACCTCCTCCCGACATGGCCAGACATCCCAATCCCAGCTCACCGGCTTTTCGAAAAGTCTCTTCCTGGCTGCAGCCCAGCCACATGGGTGGATGGGGTTTCTGCACCGGTTTGGGGTGGACCTCCCGGGGCGGAATATCGTAGAACTTTCCCTGGTAAGAAAACTCCCCTTCGGTCCASGCCCGGGGGATGATYTCCAACGCTTCGTCCACCATGCCGGTGGCGTTTCCCAGGTCGGTGCCGAAGGCAGCCATTTGGTAAGGATAGCCGGACCGGCCTATGCCCAGATCCACCCTTCCGTTGCTCAGTATGTCCAGGGTGGCYGTTCGCGCCGCTATGTGGAGCGGATGCTGCACCGGCGGCACGGCCACGGCTATCCCCAGCCGGATGCGGGAGGTGCGCTGGCTGATCGCGGCTAGAGTAACGTCCGGGGCACTGGAATGGGACCACTCGGTGCGAAATTGGTGGTCCGCCATCCACACACTCTCGAAACCCAATTCCTCTGCCAGGACCACCTGGTCCATCATCTCCCAATAGTGGTCGAAGTCGCTGGTGTCCGACCAAGGCCGGGGRACCTGGATCTGGTAGAACATCCCGATCTGCATGAACGACGTTCCTTTTGTGATGATGGCGCGGTACCCAGAAATACGGGTATCGTCGGCTGCTCAGTCACGCATAATACTACCATATGCCAGGTGCGGCTCCGGGTATCCGTCTAGCTGAATGGCAGTCAAAGCCCTAAGTCCGGCTGTTGTAACGGTAGTGGGGCGCCGCCTCCATCTGATTCCAGGACTGATAGAACCGCTCCACGTAGGGGGCCAATCGATTCACCATGCCTCGTCTTTCTAACGTTGCTTGGTCCAAGGGCCGGGAAAAGCGGTCCTTTAGCTCGTTTATCACGTCTGCCTTGCTGAGGCCGGGGAACTCACCGTCATTCATGACGACGCGGCCGTCGATGAGCACGSTCTTGATGTCGCGCGCTTTGCCCCGGTTGATCAGCACGTCTACGATATTAAGGTCCGGGTCCAAATAGGATCCCTCCAAGGACGCGAAGTCCATGACTACCATGTCAGCCCTCCGGCCCTTCTCCAACGCTCCGATGGAATCATGGAAGGAAGTGGGCCGGGCGGCGTTGATCGTCGCCATCCGAAGTACTTGGTGGGGGTTGACCGCCGGTTCGTTGATGCCTGGCATACGGTGGAGATGGTTCACCAGGCGCATCTCTTGAACCATGTCGTCGTCGTCGTTCAGGGCGGTGCTGTCGGTGCCCATGGCAACGTTGACGCCACGGGCGGCCATCTCGGTCACCGGAGCGATGCCGTTCTTGAGCCGTAGATTGGAGCTGGCATTGTGGCACACAGTTGTTTCGCTCTGTGCCAAAAGTTGGATGTCTTCATCGGTCAGCCATACCGAATGGGCGCAGGACAGTTCGGGCCCTAGGAAATCCAGGTCTTGCAGGTGGGCGACCGGAGTTTTGCCCCAAGTCTTGAACCCGTACTCCTTCTGATAGCTGCTYTCCAACAAGTGGATGTGGATGCCGGCGTTGTGACGTMCGGCKRCCTCTTTCGTGCGTTGGAGGGTGTYATCGGTGACCCAATGCAGGTTGGCGGGGCTCAATAGCACGCTGACGTTGCTGCCGGGATCGTCTTCGAAACGGCGGTGTAGGTTTTCGAATAGGGCGAAATAATCATCGGTGGGCAGGGCCACGGCCGCCAGGTAGCTGCGCAGGCTGTCCGCCAGATCGGCGGGCAGGCCGGAGAGGAAGGCTTGATCGTYGCCATAGACCACCCGGTTCTGTTCCCGGAAAGAGATGGAAAACGCCGTCCTCATTCCGGTGTCGGCGAAGCCGCGGAGAACCGTGTTTTGGTCCTCTTCGATAGTCGCGACGGGCGTCAGAGAGTGGTTGTACATCACCGTGGTCGTCCCCGACTCGATCATYTGCATGGCGGTGTATACGGTCATCAGGTAGTGGTCCCAAGGACGGCGGCCCCATCCGGCGACCAGCCATCGCTCTAGGGAGTCGTCGCAGGTGCCCATCTGGAATGTGGTGACAGCCCTTCCGTGATGGTGGGCGTTTACCAGCCCCGGAAACACTATGTCGTTGGAGCCGCCGAGTTCTTCATCCGTTGGGTGAGTGGCTTTAAGGGTCCGGTAGTCACCGACCTCTTCGATCAGCCCGTCCCTTTGGAACACCGCGCCATCGGTAATGATAACGCTGGAATCGGCGTCGTTACCCGCCGTGCAGATCACGTATTTTCCTCGGATCAGTGATGAAGCCATCGTTACCCCTCCGTTAGGTATCGGGCCTAATTATAARTCGTTGGGAGGTYTCTGGGGCTATAATACTGGCCGAAGGAAAATAAGTTTCTTGACCGGGGCGTCTAGCTCCGGATGAGACACGAGAATGTGGAGTGCAGCTTATGGCCGGACTGGAAGGCAAAGTGGTTCTGATCACCGGGGCCGGTGGAATGAGGGGCGTGGGCCGGGCTACCGCTTTGAAACTGGCAAGTCAGGGGGCCGATCTGGCCATCACCGACGTGCATCGGGAACCGGCCGACCTGCCGCCCCACGAAGTGAGACTGGGGTGGCAAGGGCTTGATAGCGTCGCGGCGGAGATCGGGGAAATGGGGAGGCGCTGCCTGCCGCTGATTTGCGACCTGGGCCAAAGCGATCAGATAGAGCAGATGGTGAGTCAGGCGGTGGAACATTTCGGCCACATCGACATTCTTGTCAACAACGCCCGGGCCATTATCGGGCGAGACAAGGTACCGGTTACCGAGTTGGACCAGGATGTCTGGGACCATTTCATCGCTATCAACACCACGGCGGTATTCCTGTGCACCAAGCTGGTTGGACAAGAGATGGTGCGTCAGGGCACTGGGGGCCGGATCATAAACATCGCTTCCAACGCCGGCAAGCAGGCCAGCGCCATGGGAGCGGCCTA
>NVSQ01000105.1 GCA_002401285.1 SAR202 cluster bacterium | reverse complement strand
AAGTCCTAACCCTTAGAAGAATTCATTTGGCCCGGATCTTAAAGGCCCCTGGTGCATCCCAGGGGCCTGTTCGGATGTGTGGTAACGAGTCGGATCTCTGCTGACACCGGTTTCTTACCGCTTCGGTTAATTGCCTACTTACGTCCACTGCAAGGGGCATTTCTACCGTCCTTAAATTCCCGTGATCTAGCTAACCCTGCGCAAGGTCCACTCTTCGGTAGGCAGGCCACCGCTGATACCACGAAACTTCATAGTGTCCCCCTCTACCAAGGACTCCCAAACTGCATCAACGCCCACCAAAGTGGGGCGCAGATTGGCTATTCGTTTCGCGGTCACAGTGTTCCCGGAGACCGTGTAGGTCCCGGCGAATGTGCCACAGGTAGAGATGGCGTCAAGGGCCTCCTCCGGCGTGTACTGGTCACCACTCGGTAGGTTGCGTTCCTTCTGCATGACTACGATGGCGTAATGCGTCCCAGTGAAGATTGCAACTCCCTGCGAAATTTCCTGCACCAGTTCCCACGCACCTACCAACGGGTTTCCGGCACTGCCGCTGGGTATCCTTCGCCATGTTTGTACAGTACCAACAGCGCTAGAGCCACCGGCGATGGTTCCGGTAATAGTGTCGCCCTCTATACTGTAATCGACAATGAGAGGTTGGCCTGATAGTTCTGCACGGGGGTTTGCTACCCTGACATGGGTGATGGTCGACCCGGATACGCTATATGTGCCAGCCAGAGCTGGACATGAAAGCAATGCTTCAAGTGCTTCATCGGGCGTGGCCTGGTCGCCAGCCGACCGCTGACGATTCTTGGGTGCCCGTACGATAGCGTAGTAGATGGTGATCCCTACGCCCGAATCGGATACAAGTTCCCATGCGCCAACTATAGGGTSKTKRSMYWKRTWGCCTCCTMTGCAGYCCAGATYGATGARCTGGGGTGTAWTTRGGTRGACKAGGGCAATCTTGTCATAACAACGCCCACCAAATCAAATCGCTACTTAACTATCAGTAGCTTCTCCGCACCATGGCSGGCGGCATATARTYACGCATCCTAGACCTGGCGGTGCGGAYCACCCTATCRGTGGGSCGCAACGTCGCCCRMKCCCCATCCGTCTCCCGCCGGACRATTAYGTYSCCGTTTACCTGCCGGTTTACCACCACATAAGCATACCCATCGCCGCCGCGTATACGGGCGCCCGCCAGGAGGTCMCCCGCCGGCACCGTACCGGCCAGCTCCATAGCGAGTAAAGTCGCCTCGGTGCCTTCCGGGTTCTGGCCTTTCGGATGAGGGGCGCCCGTCCGTGGGTTATTCTGCCCGACTATCTGCTTGGTGGTCTTGTACCGGCCCCGAGGATTACGCCGGGCCGTAAGGCTCCTATTTGTTGGCACCGCCAGCACCCCCAGTGACCCACGGGTCACTCCCGCCGACCACTTCGGCCCATCCTTCGCCGTCGCCCAGGTCGTCGTCGTCATCATCGTCGTCCAGGAAGTCCACGAACCCACGGCACCGCCGGTTGCCAATTGGCAAATTGCTACTCGAATAGGATTTTCGGACGTTACGCCCATGGCCTAAACAGTACCGTTTACCCATATGCCTCTTATACCATATCGGGAAATTACAGGTGGGGGCCGCTATTCAGATACCCAAAATTAGGATTCAGATACCCACATCGCCAATACTCACCCATGGGTGAGTACCCATCCGCCACAATCAGACACTTTTGTTATACTGGGGGCGCATTGATAGTCGATTAATATCGGAGGCAGAGGTGGCCGAATACACCGCGTATTTCAAAGGGGAATGGATGCCTTTCAGCSAGGTGAAGATCGACCCCATGGACCGGGGCTTCACCGTGGGCGACGTGGTCTTCGACGTAGCCCGCACATTTAACGGCAAGAGCTTCCGCATGGAAGACCACATCCAGCGGCTCTACCGGTCACTGAAGTTCGTTCGCATTGATCCAGGCTTGTCTGCCAAGGAAATGTTAGMCATAAGCGAAGAAGTTGTCCAGCGGAACGACCATCTGCGAGCCGAGGTGGGCGACTTCACCATCACTCAATTCGTGACCAGAGGTCCGGGGAGCTCCTCTCGAAGCGCAGGCCCCCCAGCTGTCTGCGTCAAAGTTGCTCCAATTGGTTTCGGGCGATTTGCTGATTTGTTCAAGGATGGCGCGCATGGTGTTATAACCCGAACGAGGAGCTATCCTGTCGAGTCGCTGGATCCGAAAGTTAAGAACTACAGCAGAATGAACTTCAATTTGGCCGACTTGGAGGCGGCCGACGTGGACCCGGAAGCGTGGCCCATTCTGACCGATGCCGAGGGTAGCCTTACCGAAGGGACCGGCTACAACGTTTTTCTGGTGACCGACGGGGTTATCCGAACGCCGGGTGACCGTAACATCCTACAAGGAGTTTCCCGGGGCATGGTCTTCGATTTGGCGCGCCAGTTGAACATCCCGCTGGTGGAAGAGGACCTTCAGCCCTACGATTTGTATACCGCTGACGAGGCTTTCTTCTCCGGCACCAGCCCCTGCATCTTGCCAGTTTCCAAGGTAGACCAAAGAGAGATTGGAGATGGCCGGCCGGGCCCGATCGTGCAGCAGCTCTTGTCGGCCTGGAGCGAGACGGTGGGGATGGACATCGTCGACCAAGCGTTACAGTTCAACAGGGAGTAGCCGGGAAACCCCGGCTCCGAGCTACCCTGTTCCCGGTATCATAGTTCCAGGAGGGCGCTCAGCGGGACGGGCCCCTTCAAATCCTGCGAACCACCTCTCGCCGTCTTCAATGATCCCGAAAGCGGTACTCTCGATGTCCACCGAAAACAGGTGATAATGTTCTTCTTCTCCTGGACCCTCACCGATCTTTTCGGTCAGGGCTTGGCAGTAACGTCGCCGCGCCGCCGCATCTTGGACGTCGATGGCCCGCCCATAGAGCTTGAACTCGCCCTCATTACCGTCCCGGTTGGAGACTGTGATGTGGACGGTACAACGAGGATTTCTCAGCAGGTCCTGTGCCTTCCGGGATGGCCACACCATCTCCAGGTATAGGTTTCCATCGACTATGTGTGCCTCGACCGGTGAGRGAAATATTACACACGGCTCCAGAAAAGACAACAACGGAGTTGATGGTCTAGTGGACTCTAATGAGATGCCAGGCCACTARAAGACAAAGGACATGAGGTGTACAGGTGCTGGYCGGCCATTGGGANAACAYMCGCAGRTTATGGAYMGCRCTTTAATYCCGGTATTTCGCCGTGAAAACGCATAAATTCSMTATTGWTTCCCRGNCTGAGACGAGTCTGGCRSGCGTGGRRACCCTTTTTNCGGCTYRCCGTGCCTGGATAGGCCAATTACYGGCCYATTGTTWGCTYATTCTCRGCTCGTTATCGCCCATTATCGTYCTATAGGTCGCAACACCAGGATGTCAACATCTCCGCGGAACGGGTCGGGCGAACGGCTGCATCGAGGAGATATTGAATCGCAGTGCACTGCCACTTCGAAAGGCCAACATTTGGGGCAGGAGTCGGAGAAGAATAACTACCATTATCCTTGCCAAAGAACTACCCCGTAGCTACCAGAACTTGAACCAGGCATTCGCCGGTTACGAGTGAGTCGTAACAAGAATAATTTCACAGACCG
>NVSQ01000104.1 GCA_002401285.1 SAR202 cluster bacterium | reverse complement strand
GTTTTTTATAGCCATGCGTCCTCCTAGCTGATATGTGATGCCATCATTGTACACACTTGGAACTTTGGACTGTGATAGCGGGGATTTCTGGGTTCGCCCCGTCAGTCCCAGCGTATTGCGGTCGGGCAATGTGGTGGCGGCGGCGTTGGCTGAGTCCCTGGACAAACCGTTCGCCTRGGCCGTGGGGTTTTTCTTCGGGAACACACAACTCAGCCTGGAACTTTGGAACGTAATTGCAGGGATATCGGGGWTCGAYGATTAGACAACTCCCAKGCTCGTGACTAAAATAGTCTCCGCCCCTAACTCCGTTTCAGATTTGGAGGAACACCATGCCATACGGACGAATTACTAGAGTAATTTTTGACCCGTCTAAATACGACGCTATGATGGCCRTTGCAAAARGCATCGACTTTAGCGGATGGTCTGGATTAAGACTTTTAACTGTCACTCGAGTTGCAGAAGACACCGTGCTTGTGACCGCTGGATATGAAAACAAAGCGGCGGCGGATGCGAACGTGGAGAACGCTAAAGCCAGTTTGGGTAAGATGGCTGAGTTCATGACCGAAGAACCTTTCGTCCGTGAAGGGGAAGTKGTYTGGGGGGTTGACGGTGACCAGTCATTGACGCCTGGATATGTGCGCCATGTATTCGTCGATTTTGACCCAGCCAAATATGATGCCATGATCTCCTACTTCGACACTACTACGGAACGGTCCCGTGGTGTTGCGGGATTAATYCGCGTCCGTCTTTCGCGAATTCTCGAAAACCGCATGGTTACAGTAGGCGTCTATGACAACAAGGCATCGGCCGTTGCGGGCCAAGAGAACATGAGGGCCATTATGGCTGGGATAGCTGAGTTCGTCACAGGTGACTACAACATCAGGGAAGGCGAAGTGGGATTGCATCACGACTATCGATAAGCCCTGATATCAGATGCAGGTCATYGCTAAAAGCCCCCTGGAACCGAGGGGGCTTTTCTTGTTTCTGCGACACCCCACATCGGGAAGCCGTGGCGGTGGGTACTGGTGGCGACGGCACTGGCCGAGTCGCGGGACAAGCCATTCCCGTGGCAGTCGGGTTCTTCTTCGGCAATACCGAACTTAGCATGGAACTTTGGACGATTATGTCCGGCATATCAGGGTTCGACGATTAGGCCAGGCTATAGTATAGTCTCCGAATCCTACTAAACCGGAGGGAGACAAATGTCTTTAGCTACGGAATTTCTCCAGGATCTCAAAGAAGGATTCGCGAATAAGGACTCTAGCTCGGTCGGAGGATTCGTAACTGACGATTTCGAGCTGATTTCACCAGTGACGAGTAGGCCTAGGCAAGGGTTTTTGGACTGGGTAGCTGAAGGGGGTAACCCGACGACTTTATTTGATGTGGAAGTAATCTACGAGAACGATGATGTAGCGGTCGTTTACCACGGCCTGAAACATGAAAACACTGACGTTCGCAAAGTGATGTGTTGTGGGAGAAAGAGAGATGGCAAATTTTATGATTGGAGGGTCGCCCGGTGGGGGCAATAAATGCCTATCAGTCAGCCGTGAAATTTGTGCTCAAAAATGTGCTCAAAAGTCTGAGCATTTCCTGCGCTTATGACCACTTATGCGTAGGTTCTAGCTTCAGTTTTGCCACGTATGACCACTTATGGTCTTTTCTGGCTAGGCATGGAAGCGGGCTCAAAAACCGGTGGGGGTGATCCCGTGTCAGTTCGACTCTGACCTTTCTAACCTTGAACGGCAGTTATTGGTTAAAGAAGCTCCCTCAACCGAGGGGGCTTTGCTGTTTAAGAGGCATGGGGTGAAGGCCCACACTACAACCTGGTATTGGCCACGGCGGTTATCCTAGTACGGAGAGTGCAGACCGGGGTATGGCGTCTGGTGACCGGGACGCCGAGGAGAGCGAGTCGGACTGACCAGGAAATTGCGGAGTTGCTATTGCGGCAATCTCCTAGCCGAGAAGGCCGACGAGCTCAGCGTCGGCGATAGATCGCGGCGGGGTGACGATCYGGTAGCTTGGGATCTCCGAAGATYTTCTGCCGCAGCGGRCCGGGGGCGTATTCTCGTTGCATGAGACCTCGCGCCTGAAGGATGGGCACTACGGCATCTATGAAGTCCACGAAGGTCCCGGGAGTAGWCGAATAGACGAGGTTGAACCCGTCCACACCGGCCTCTTGCCATTCTTGCARGGCGTCCGCGATTTGCTCTGGCGCCCCCGTAAGAAACTGGCCCGCCATMCGGGACCGGATCAGATCCCGAAATGTCTGTGTCTTATCCGGCGCCGACTCAATTAACCCTTTCACCGAGCCCCGCATGGCTTGGCTGTCAATTGTCTCTAGCGGCCGATCCAGGTCGATTGCGGCCARGTCGACTCCGATGCCACCGCTCATGTGGGCGAGTGCGCCCTCGGTGCTGAACTGCTCGAGGTATTCTGCCTCTTTAGCYTTCGCTTCCTCCTCGGTTCCTCCCACCACAGGCGATAAGCCCTGAAAGAAGCGGATGTCGTCTGGATAGCGGCCCATACTAGTGGCWTGAGYACGAATGTCGCGGATGACGCTGGCCGCCCCGCGCAGGCTTTGTCGAGATGCCACAATGAAGACACACTCGGCGTGCTTGGCAGCAAACCTCCGCCCGCGAGTTGATGAGCCCGCCTGAAAAAGCAACGGCGTGCGCTGGGGTGATGGCTCGGATAGATGTGGCCCGGCGACATCGTAATGCTTCCCCACGTGGTTGATCGGGTGGATCTTGGCCGGGTCCGCGTAAATGCCACGTTCGGTGTCGCGTAGCACGGCGTCGTCTTCCCAGCTGCCCTCCCACAGTTTATAGGTCACATCTAGGTACTCATCGGCGTGATCGTAGCGCTCGTCATGTGAGGGTAGCCCACCCAGGCCCAGGTTCGCTCCGGCGTTCGGTAGATAGGTTGTCACAATGTTCCAGGCGACCCGTCCATGTGAAAGATGATCGATCGTTGACACTTGTCGGGCAAACGTGAAGGGATGGGTCTGCAGAACCGAACTGGTGAATGCGAAGCCGAGATGTTCAGTGGCATGGGCCATGGTGGGGATTAGCAGGGCTGGATCGTTGACCGGRATTTGCATCCCCTCGATGATMGATGTTTCCGGTCCTCCGTGATARGTGTCGTAGACYCCGACCACRTCCGCCAGAAAYATCGCGTCGAAACAGCCTTTCTCGAGGATCTGAGCYAGTTCCACCCACGGATCGAGTTGAGTGTACTCAAGCTGGCGGGTATCGCCACGAACCCACAGTCCATGCTGGATGTGTGAGACGCAATTCATGGTAAAAGCGTTTATGAGCATCCGCCTCGGCATAGTCACCCGTCACCTCCACTGGATCCTAACGGCGAAAAACCGGGAGCTGAACGGCTCATCTTCCACCGCCCCGCGGTACTGAGCGGGAACTAAAGCAATACCCTCGCTAATCGACATTACTAGAACTCCGATGATCATCTTGGTAGGCTGACATCCGCATTGTACAACGCCCAACTAAAGGCAATTGCTAGAAGGAGTTAAGCAAAACAGGTTAATGGCCGTCAAAGGGTGGGCCGTCGGGTTCTTCTTCGGCAATACCGAACTTAGCCTGGAACTTTGGACGGTTATATCGGGGATATCAGGGTTTGATGATTAGAAGTGAGTGAC
>NVSQ01000044.1 GCA_002401285.1 SAR202 cluster bacterium | reverse complement strand
AGAAGTGGTTTTAATTCCCGGAGTCAACACAACKCCTCTGGCAGCGGAAGACTCTCTTAATCTAGCCCCGTTATTGTTCAAATAACCGGGACCACCTCATAGTTGTTGTTCTGGAGTCTCGACCAGTCTTATACTAGTGTGGGTATTGGGCCTGACTTGGTCCGAAGCTAAGACCCCGATTGAGAGGATAGATGTACGATTTCCACACCCATACCTTTCTTAGCGACGGTGTGCTGTCCCCCATTGAACTGATACGACGCGCGCTGGTGCGGGGCTACAAAGCAATTGGGGTAACCGACCACGTTGGGATCGGKAACATAGAGTACGTGGTGAAAACCTTGGTGGTGGATTGCGCCAACGCGACTGACCGGTGGGACATTTTGGCGATGCCCGGTGTGGAGATTACTCACGTGCCCAAAGATGACATAGACATGGTTGCMAGGACTGCCAAGGAACTGGGCGCGAAACTGGTGACGGTTCATGGCGAGACCATTGTGGAGCCGGTTGAGCCCGGTACGAATGAAGCAGCAGTGCGTTCGGCGTTCGTRGATGTTTTAGCCCATCCCGGGCTGATCAGYTATGAGGTCGCCAGGCTGGCAGCCGARAACGGGGTTTATCTAGAGGTGTCGGCACGGAAGGGGCATAGCTTGACTAATGGGCACGTTGTCAATCTGGCCAGGCAGGTTGGCGCGGCCACGGTATTGGACTCCGATGCTCATGAACCTGATGACCTGTTGACTCTCGATCTGATAGACAAAATAGCTGAAGGCGCGGGCCTCAACAAAGAAGAAGCCCACGCCCTATTAGAAACTAATCCGCAAAACCTATTGGTCAAATTGGGATTTGGCCCTGTCCCTGCGTCCGACTCTAGTGCATGAACACCTTGGGGCAGCGGTAGGAGTCGGTTATCTAGTTAAGACTTGCCGATCCTGAAGACCTTCGTGCTGCATACGGGACAAACACCCTGAGTAGCAGGGCGTCCGTTCTTAAGGGTAACTTGCTGCGGGTTCTGAATCTCTTGCTTGCCTCGGCACTTGAAGCAGTAGGCTTCCATAATCTGCACCCCCGAATGGATTAGGCATGCCTGGTTACGTGATCTGTAGCCTGGTTCCCGGCTGAAAATTATTTCAGAGAGCAGGGTCTAAGAGGACTGCGGATGCCCCGTTAAAGCCTTGTTGGCTTGAGTAACCAATCTTAGCCGGCCCAGTCGTTCATCAGCCGACGCGCAGGCGAACGTGACGATTTTCAATATACAGGGAACACGAAGATTGTCAAGGCGTGAAGAAGCCCAKTWGCAGGWTGGRGRTKGTTAAAWWCGTAKCKSCGTTYGGGASSRCTTYGKAAAGGSATTTATMGCGGCGTTTTAGGTGGSCTGAGGGGCGTRSGGTGAGGGTGAATCGACCTCGAAAACCTTGACCGGYCGCCAGGAGTTTTCGCTGCGSTCGAAGCGGACAAGGGCGAGGAATCGYCCGTCGTTGGCGTAAGCCCGGAACTCCTCCAGATARCCCGCGTTCTGCGGAGCGWGTCCYAGGTTCACGGYYTGACCATGACGTAAGTACTGCTCGGCCTGYKGGCCAACCGWAAYGCTTTYGAGATTCCGCAATACCCAGTCRACCGGTAACAGGTGCTGTTGCCAATCTTCCTGATTATCGSCGGTTGKYYCCAATTGSTCCGGAGTGATKGCGGTTKCGGCTTTGAATTCCCCGCACGAGAGACGCTCCAASGCGGARACGTGRGCGCCGCAGCCCAAGGCTTCGCCCAARTCATGGGCCAGGGAGCGCATGTAWGCGCCTTTTCCGCACTCMACTTCCAACGTCAAACTGGGAAGATCGTATTGCACGATGCGGATGTCGTGTATCTCCACGGGGCGGGTGGCAACTTCGATCTCGATGCCGGCACGGGCTAGCTTGTACAAGCGTTGACCCCCCACTTTGATCGCGCTATACATGGGCGGGGCTTGTTGTATAACTCCTAGGAACGGCTCGAGGGCATCYTCRATCAACTTYCGGGTCAATCCTCCGGGGTCTCCGGTTTTGACTACCTCACCTTCGCCGTCGTAAGTGGAGGTAGTAACACCGAATTTTATCTCCATCAGATAGATCTTCCTGCCGCTAACCACATGATCCATGAGCCGGGTGGCTTGCCCGAAACAGACCGGGAGTACGCCTCTAGCCAGTGGGTCCATCGTGCCCCCGTGGCCCACCTTCTTCCTTTGGCCGGTGATTCTTTTCACCTGCCGYAAAGCATCCATRGAGGTGATTCCCGAGGGTTTATAGAGGTTAACAAACCCGTTGACCGCCGGAACGGAATTGTTTCTTGGTCGCGCCATCAATCAGCTGMCTTTGGTYGACGCCGCGCCGCTTTGAGAATCTTCGACGGCGATGATCTYAGCTGCTACGTTGYCGATCTGGCTCTCTTGGATCTGGTTCATTATCGTCATGAGGCGGTCGGCGTGCTCCAAAGAGTCGTCTAGGACGAAGCGAAGAAACGGAACGTAGCGCAGGGTCAATCGCCCGCGAAGTTCTCTTCTCAAGAACTTCGCGGCAGACTCGATGCCGGCCAAGGCGCTTTTCTTAGTTTCCTGATCTCCCATAACGCTGAGAAGAACCAAGGCGTTTCGGAGATCGGGAGTGGTCCTGACTTCAGTGATGGTAATGACGCCGGAAAGACGAGGGTCTTTTATCTGGCGCGCCAATACTTGGCTGATTTCAAGGCGTAGCAATTCGTTGACTCGATCGATTCGCCGGGACATAGTGGCCTCCCGCGCCGGGGGATTGTTAAACARGTGTGCGGTCAGACCGTCGTAGGGAGCGGATTAACGCCGTCCTCTTTCCTCGCGATGGGCTTCCAACACGTCTCCCTGCTCGAAGTCGTTGTAGCCCTGGAGCACTATGCCGCATTCGGTGCCAAGAGTTGCCTCGTTTACCTCGTCGCGGAAGTGGCGCAGGCTGTTGACCGTGGTYYMCWMMMKWACNTTACSGTNNNYKMTGSYGRKYCTNCACKKTSANKCMCTTGGTGATGCGGCCTTCAACTACGCGGCAACCCGCRATCTTGACGCCACCTCTGGTTGGGAAGATTTCCCTGATTTCGGCGCGGCCTAGAATCACATCAACAACGGCGGGCTCCAGCAAGCCCTGCAATGCTAACTCCACATCKTCTATCAGCTGGTAAATGATGTCGTAACTGCGAATYTCAACGCCCATACGRTTGGCCAACCGGTCAGCACTCGGCTCGATGCCCACAGTAAAAGCAATGATAATGGCTTTGGAAGCGCTGGCTAGCAACACATCAGATTCAGTCACACCGCCGGAATTAGCGTGCAAGATGCGAACTTTTATATTGTTTTCGGTGAGGTTCTCCAATGATTGTCTGACAGCCTCTACACTGCCTTTAACGTCTGCTTTCAGTACAAGGTTAAGCTCTTTGAGTTCTCCGGCCGGAGTCTGATTGACCACTTCGTCCAGGGTCAAGGCTCGAGCYTGTGCTTGTTGGGACGAAGCTGAGTTCGCCCGTTCGGAGGCCATGTTCCGGGCCGTGCGCTCGTTGGGCACCACGGTAAACAGGTCTCCAGCCTCGGGGATGGTGCCGAACCCGAGAATTTCAGCAGGAGTGCCGGGCAACGCCTGTTTTATAGCATCTCCTTGGTAGTTGCTCATTGCCCGAACCCGGCCCCAGACTCCTCCCGCGGTGACGTACGCACCCACAGCAAGGGTGCCGTCTTGTACGAGCAGGGTGGCCGTTGGTCCCCGCTTGCGGTCTAGTTTGGCTTCGATTATGACTCCGGTTGCTGGGTTATCCGGGTTGGCCTTAAGCTCGGCAATCTCGGCGACAAGCGCAATGTTTTCTAGCAGATCGTTTACGCCCTCCCCGGTGCGGGCGGAGAGCTCCACCGATATTATCTCTCCTCCCCAATCCTCCACCAGCAGGTTTCGCTCGCTGAGTTGGCGCTTAACCCTCTCGGAATCGGCGGCTGGCATGTCCATCTTGTTTATCGCCACGAGAATCGGGACTCCGGCSGCCTTSGCGTGGCTAATGGCTTCATCAGTTTGGGGCATAATGCCGTCGTCTGCGGCTACCACKAGAATCGCGATGTCTGTGGCTTTGGAACCGCGGGCYCGGATGGCGGAAAAGGCTTCGTGGCCGGGTGTATCAAGGAAGGTTAATAGCTGCCCATTGGCTTCGACTTGGTAGGCTCCGATGTGCTGAGTAATGCCGCCAATTTCTCGCTCGGCCACGCTAGAGTCCCGAATAAAATCCAGGAGGGTGGTCTTGCCATGGTCTACATGCCCCAATATCGTAACAACTGGAGTGCGAGCGACCAAGCCGGCCTGGTCAACCTCTTCTTYGGCTTTCGAATCTTTACCGGCATCCGCCTCGTCTGGTTCCGCCATCACGGTACTTATTTCGAAAGCGGACGTAACCAAGGTGGCCATTTGGTAGTCGATGACTTGGTTCATAGCCGCCATGATTCCGTTGCGCATCAATTGCTTAATGACGTCTATGGGATTTTGGTCGGTGAGTTCCGACAGTCGTTGGACRGTCAGSGTTGGRGGCAATAYCAGWACTCTGGATTGCCTSCGCCGKGGTTGGCTAGATCKTCGTTCAGTAGTCATCTACTGCTCCACCGAGAYTGGGTYTACCGCCGTGTCCCGGTAAWAAGCCATTATTTGATCCTGGCTCTCCTGTGACATGGTGGTATTCAAGCTTCTCTCAAGGCTAGTCTTGGGAACGCCCCGCTGCCAGCAAGTTGTCGATCGGCAGACATAAGCTCCACGGCCTGGCTTCTTCCCGGCCTGGTCTACCAAAATGGTCCCTTCCGGCGTCCGCACCACGCGRATCAGCTCTCGYTTCGGGAATCGTTGGCCACAAGCAACGCACTTACGCTCCGGTATATGGCGCCTATTGGCCAACAGCAATATTATCCTTGTAGGTAGGGCGCCAATTATTRGCGACCGCCACCTCGGTTAGCCGGTCCCTTCCTAGCCGCGCCACCGCGTCGGGCGCGGTTGTTTCGGCGTCCACCGCCACGGGCATCTTCGATCAAGTCCTCAGCGAACCTGATCTTGCCGGCATCGGGGGTCACCACCGCCATCGCCGGCGAATCGGGAACTAAGACTAACTCTTTTTCGTCTTGCTCTTCATCGTCCTCTATAGTCCCGACGTCTCCCAATGTGAACGAATCTAGGTCATCAACACTGAAGCTCGGGGAAGAAGCTTCYCCGGTCGCTGCCGCCTCCAACGCCTCTCTGCCTTCTTCTTCCCGGATCAGGGCTTCAAGGATTTCGTCTTCGTCGGCTTTTTCGCCAACCGGCCCGGCGACTTCGACCGTCTCAGCGTCGACCACCGCGACCGGGGATTCCTCTTGGGTATCGGTGGCGGCCGGCGCATCTGCCTCTTGGACTTTGGCTTCATGTGCGTCAAGCACGGCCACGGCGGTTGCTGCGGTCTCTTCTTCGACTTTCTCCGTCGCTTCCGCGGCGGTCTTAAGTCTGCGAGCCTCCCGAATCYCTTCCCATTCGGTCATACCCTTGATATCCAACCGCCAACCGGTGAGTCTGGCGGCCAAACGGGTATTCTGGCCTTCTTTTCCGATAGCCAGAGAAAGCTGGCGGTCGGGCACAACCACCATCGCAGTCGAATCGCTGGGGAACAATTCCACCGCGACGACTTCAGAAGGGCTGAGCGCTTTACTTATGAATACTTTGGGATCCTCGTCCCAAGATACGATATCGATCTTTTCCCCTTGGAGCTCGTTAACGATGCTCTGGATACGGTTTCCCCGCACCCCGATGCATGAGCCCACAGGGTCGATTCCCGGTTGGGTAGCGCTGACCGCCACCTTGCTGCGGAACCCCGCCTCCCGGGCTATGGCTTTAATCTCAACAACGCCGTTGTAAACTTCCGGAACCTCAATCTCAAACAGGCGTTTGAGCATATTCTTATGGCTGCGGGATACCAGAATCTCCGGCCCCTTAGCAGCGCTACGAACGCTCAATACGTAGACTTTAGTTCGTTGCCCTTTGCGATACCGTTCCGTGGGTACCTGTTCTTCGTAAGGAAGGACGGCCTGAGCCCGGCCCAGGTCTAGAGTTATGGCCCGGCCTGGCTCACTTTGCTCAATGACACCGGAGACRATGTCCTCTTCATGTTGCAAGAACTCTTGGAATAACAGTTCCCGCTCGGCTTCCCTCAGCCTCTGGAGAACCACTTGTTTGGCTGTTTGTGCAGCGATTCGGCTGGCGTTATGGGGCAGAGGTTCTTCCGCCGCCACCTCGTCACCCAAGCTGGCGCCCGTCTTTATGCGCTGGGCGTCTATTACGGTTATCTCTTTTTCGGGGTCTTCTACCGAATCGACCACCATTTTTAGGGCGTAGACGTTTACGTCTCCGGTATTGGGATTAAGTTTGACGGAGATATTCTGCCCAGACGCCGGATTGTCCTTTTTGAAGGCCGACGCCAATGCTACCTCAATAGCCGAAAGGACCTGCTCCCTAGGCAGGTGACGTTCCGCGGCCAACTGGGTCAACGCAATTAAAAAGTCGCTTTTCACGGCCAAGCCCCCTGGGTGAAAATACCCGGACTCTGAGCCTTTCCATCAGCAAGAAAGCGGGAGCCCCCCGCTTTCCTAGAGGACGAACCATTTCATAAAAATTATAGCATCGGAAATGGGTGGTTACAAGGCAATCAGGTAGCTTGGGCTTAGCCGTGGGYAAAGCTTTGACACAAGGCGAGCTATTATGCCCGCCGAAGAAGCGATCTCGGATATAACCGTGAGACATAAATGGGGATACTAACGGTGCCTGAGGACGTTGATTAGAGGTAAATTAACAGTGTGTAGGAACGGTTTTCSCCGGAGAAGACCTGGCTACCACCAAATCTTGCCTTGGGCCTCTTTTGCCATCTGTTCGTAATCCTTGGTCCACAGTCCTGTACTCAAGTATTTCCACCCGCCATCGGCCAGCAGGCAAAGGATGTTGCCTTCGTCCATTCGTTCGGCCTGGCGCAACGCCGCGAAAACTACCGAACCAGAGGATATACCGGCGAATATACCTTCCTTCTCCAGAAGGCTCTTGGTGGTGCTGAAAGCGTCGAAGCTGCTGACCAGGATCCTTGAGTCTAAGAGGTTCAGATCTAAGATTGGAGGAATGAATCCGTCTTCCAATCTGCGTAAGCCCGATATAAGGTCGTCTGGCTCCGGAGCGACGGCCACGATCTTAACTTGGGGATTGTGTTCCTTAAGCCGGCGGGCAACTCCCATCAGGGTGCCACCGGTGCCCAGTCCGGCGACAAAGGTGTCAATGTCCGGAACCGACTCGATGATCTCTTTACCTGTGGTCTCGTAGTGGGCCGCGGGATTACCGTTGTTGCCATATTGGTAAAGCATCAGGTAATCGTGGGGATTCTTCTCCGCCATATCTTGGGCAACGTCAATGGACCCATTGGTGCCCTGGGCGCCGTCGGAATAGACGATCTCCGCCCCGTAGGCTTGCAGGAGTTGGGTGCGCTCCGGGCTGACGTTTTCCGGCATCACCACTTTGACCCGGTAACCCTTTACCCGGGCAATCATGGCGATGGAGATTCCGGTATTGCCGCTGGTGGGCTCCAGAATCGTGCGGGATGCGGAGATTTCCCCATCCTGCTCGGCCAGCTCGATCATCTTGAGAGCGATGCGGTCTTTCACACTGCCGGTTGGGTTTTGCCCCTCCAGCTTGGCGAATATCCGGACACCCTCCTTGGGACTCATATTTTGGAGTTCCACGGTGGGCGTGTTGCCGATCGTCGTTAATATCCCTTTGTAGGTCAGCCTTGTAACCATAACCTCTCGGTTTTCGACTGGGGTCGAACTCGTAGCAGGCCCTAATGTGATTAGGGYAGAAGCYTATGTTGAGTGGGCGAGTGGCTTGCCACCAAGTTATTAGATTGTTCGAATCGCCTATCGATTTCACGTAACAGCCCGGTCCCGAAATAAACGGGGAACTTGCGACCCTCCTCTGCCARTGGTCAGCGCACCCGGACCTTGCTTAGACGATTATTTATTAGTTTGAAGAAACTCCCGCTGCTTCCGGCGTGGTCAAGCCGCAGAAGATTTCATAGTCGATCAACTCTGTAACGGTGGGATTATCACCGCACAATGGACACGACGGGTTTCTCTTCAGCCGGACTTCTCTAAAGCTCATGCTAAGGGCGTCGATCAACAATAGCCGTGATACCAACGACTCGCCGATACCCAAGATGAGCTTGAGAGCCTCGGTCGCCTGGATGCTGCCGACCAGTCCTGTTAGTGCTCCCAGGACTCCAGCCTCGGCGCAATTAGGTACCAACCCAGGGGGCGGTGGCTCGGGGAAGAGGCAGCGGTAGCAGCCCTGACCCGGGAGGAACAGCGTTGCTTGGCCGTCGAAGATCAGTATGCTTCCGTCCACCAATGGCTTACCTTCCAGRTAACAGGCGTCGTTTACCAGGTATCTGGTGGCGAAGTTGTCCGCTCCGTTAATCACCAGATCGTATTGGCTGATGATCTCTCGGGCGTTGTGGGAYTCCAGTCTAACTTCGTGGAGAACGACGTTGGTGTCTGGATTGTAGGAAATGATATTGTCCCTGGCCGAATCCAACTTGGGGCGTCCGATGTCGCTGGTGTGATGAAGGATCTGCCTCTGCAGGTTGGAGATTTCAACCACGTCGAAATCAACGATYCCGATGGTGCCCACGCCCGCCAGAGCCAGATATATGGCCGATGGGGAGCCCAGACCGCCAGCGCCAACAATCAGCGCTTTTGCCCCCAGAAGGTTGCGTTGGCCCTTGCTCCCCACATCGCCCATGATGATATGCCGGCTGTACCGATTGACTTGATCCGGTGTCAGGACCATTGGTTGCTGGGTCATTTTGCCTTCTCCTAAGTAACCTTTCAGTTGATTCTTGGGGTTTCTTCGGGACCCCGGCCCGCGTACCCACTAAACGGGGGACTTTGAAATTCCAGCGGTTCGCTTATCCCATAAGAAAACCTGCGCTTGTCCCAGATGAACTTCCGATCTGGTGCGCGCAGGCTTGATGGGAGCCGCTATGTCGCCCGCCCCCTATGTTTGGGGACAGGTACAGTTGTGCGTTATTTGGTTGCCGCTGGGGGTCATCAGTAGATTGAGTCTATCCCTGGCGMTCTGACCTTGTCAAGTAATACGGGACCAGGTCAAACAGTTCACGCCTTTGGCCGGGGTTGCGTAATAGCGGAAATCTCCAAACACCTATCCCACGATTTACCGCAATGAAGTTTATATTGAGGAGACGCCTACAATACCGCTTCGGGGGCCAGTAGACGTTGACGCCGGGCAAGATCGGCTAGGCTGATGTCGCTGAGAACGTTTTGTATGGCTTCCTCAACCGCCTTCCATACCTCTTGTTGGGCGCACGAATCGGAAAATACACAGTCCAAAGGGTTGGTGAGACAATCGAGGGGAGAGGAGCTACCGTCCAGGGTTTTCATCACCATGCCCAGGTCTATGTCAACCGGGTCGGAGGCCAGCCGGTGGCCGCCTTGTGGTCCACGGCGGCTGTGCACGAAGCCAAACTTGCTCAGGGTCGTCATCAATTGGTCTAAGTAGGCTTCGGGTATTCCCTGCCTGTAAGCGATCTCCGCAGTCTGCACCGGACCTTCCCCATAGTGCAGCGCCAGCTCCACCAAGGCCCGTACCCCATAGTCGACTTTCATGGGGACTCTCATCGTGCCCACCTCCGGATGATTCAGTTGAAATTATAGCATCACCGAATTTCAATTCCAACATTGTTGATACACCAGCTAAACAACTCAACCGGGGCAAGATTACCTGGCGCCGCTGAAGCTGCTGATCAGGCCGCCTGCCCGCCGACGATGTAAGTCCCGAGACATTTGGCGATCAGCTCGTTATCTTGTCCRGTAACGTCAACATCGCAGACTATGATGCGGCGTCCGGCGCTGACGATTCGGGCYGCGGCCCTCAACTCACCGTCTTTGGCCGGGGCAAGGAAATTCACTTTCAGCTCCACGGTCACCGCCGTCTGGCCGGCGCTTAGGCGGGTCTCGCACGCCAAGTGGAACGCGTAGTCGGCCAACGTGACGATGATGCCGCCTTGGACCACGCCGGCGCGCTGGCGATGTTTGTCCTCAATGGTCATTGAAGCCAGACCAAGTCCGTCAACCGTGGGATGATGCCGTATGCCTAGTAATTGGGCAAATGGACTCTCGTATTCGAAGTCGTCATGGCTTGTGTCGATCGATGTTTCTGGCGGCAAATGCGATTCTCCTTAAGTATCCGAGATGGGACATGCAGATGATTAAGACGAGATATTCCGTTGCCCTGAAAACTGTCCAAGTATACCTGGGGCGTATGTCATGCGCTACAGGAACGGGGATAACTTGAACGCCCTCCATCGTCTTTATCAAGAAAACGCCGGACATGCGTGGAAGATATTGGATCGGTCTTGGGAGCCCTGGAGATCCCTGATCGGGGACTTGTCAGGAATCGAGGGTTGAATGATCTTGTTGCCTAGTTGTCATGTTGTTCTATCGTCATTGCTCCGAAAATAGAATTGCCAACCTTGGTCCGCACACTTCGTCATTCCGGCACCGGCCGGCGGCGAGGAATCTCAGCCCCCCCGAAGACCCGTGTCCTCTTTAGTCACGGCAATCAAGTCCCTAGAGCATGGCTTGCCGCTGAATACACCGTCTATAATAATAAAAGCGGTTTCGATTCGCGCCGGAGGTCCAGTGGTAAAGGGAGTATTGGTAGGATTTGGGATCATGTTGATCTTAGCTATGATCCCAGTAGTGCATTTCGTGGGGATTCCGTTCGGTCCCTTTATCGGCGGTTATTTTGGTATCACCGCTGCCGGCGGGTACTCCCCGACACCGGCAAAGCGGGCGTTGGTGTTTGGCGGTCTTTTAGGGTTGATCGTTTTGTTGACCACGGCGACGGCGGCCACCGTCCTGTCGTTAYTGACCGATCTGAACGCGTTGTGGTTGTGGATACCGGTCGCCGGMTTTACTTTCTACACATCCAGYATGAGCGCTTTGGGCGCCATGTACTCCCAACTCCGTGCGGCCCMCTGAAYGAYGTTCCCTATCTGACTGCGAATCGGACGAATCCGATCAAGATCAATCCACAAAATAAACTCGATGGATCAAGCTGTTCGTGACTAACTGGAAGCTTCTACTACTAATAATCTTGGCGGTGCTGGTTTTTGTGGGGGTCGCCGGGTACGGYGACTTCCGGGAAACGTTCGGAAACCTGTCGCAATTCCCGATTTCTTACCTGTTGGGTGCTCTTGGTCTGGCGGCGCTAAATTACGTGTTGAGGTACCTCCGGTGGTCCTTCTACCTGAGAGTACTCGATATCCGGGTCCCATTAGTGCTGAATTGTTTAGTATTTCTATCGGGCCTGGCCATGTCGATCACGCCGGGGAAGGCCGGTGAATTTCTAAAAAGCTACCTGCTCCGTGACCGGGCGTCCGTGCCCGTTGCCCGGTCGGCGCCGGTCGTGGTGATGGAAAGACTGACCGACGTGATATCTGTTGTTCTACTGGCGGCGATCGGGTTGGCTTCGCTCCCATTGTTCCTCTTGCTGGTGTTGGCCGCCGCGCTTTTGCTGTGCGGTTGCGCTCTGGTGCTGTTCGCCTCGCGCCGCGGGAGCCGTATCTTCGATCTGCCGGTGTTACGAAGATGGCGGACCGACCTKCAGGCTTCCCATGACGGCTTGCGGCGATTGGCGGCGCCCAGGGTGATGGCGCCGGCCGTATTACTAGGCGCTGCGGCCTGGCTAAGCGAAGGGATGGCCCTGTGSCTGATCCTAAGGGGCTTAGAGGCCGGCATCCCGATCRCCCAGGCTGTGCCGATCTACGCYGCCGCCACTTTGGTCGGAGCGGTAAGCGCTCTGCCCGGAGGCCTGATAGGGACTGAGGGCAGCATGATYGCTCTGCTGCAACAGAGCGGAATAAGCCGTGCGGCGGCCTCATCTGGTACCCTGTTGGTGCGATTGGCGACCCTTTGGTTCGCGGTAGCTGTGGGTTTGTTGGCATTGCTGTGGTTGCATCGTTTCAAGAATATGGCGGCAACCTCGCCTGATTCGACCGCCTCGTCTGATTCCGAAGCCGGAGATCCAGCCCTACCGTCTGCCCGCTAAAAATCAATCAATATGGGCGTGGCCGATAGATCAAATAACTCGGAGGGAGGCTCTAGGGTGTCGATCCATCCCATRGCACTGGTGAAAGCCCTGCGGCCTCAGCAGTGGATCAAGAATGGTCTGGTGTTTTTGCCCTTCGTGTTCTCGGTCAASGTCGCCTGGTCTCCCAGCAACTTCGACCCGGTCTCGGACATGCTGGTGAAGCTGGCTCTCCTCGCAGCCGGCTTTTGCGCCCTTTCCAGCGCCACTTATCTGCTGAACGACATGATGGACCGGCATCGAGACCGGGAGCACCCGGTGAAACGCAACCGTCCCATCGCATCGGGGCAGGTGGGCATCGTTACCGCCCTGACTCTGATGACGGCCCTGGCCGTGGGAGGGCTGGCGGTAATGGCCGCKGTGGACCTGATGTTGGGTGCCATTGGGGTGCTTTATCTGGCCATCAACGTGTCCTATTCACTCGGTCTGAAGCAAGTGGTACTGATCGATCTCATGCTGGTGGCCAGCGGATACGTCATACGGACGGCCGCCGGGGCCGTGGCCATCGACGTGGCCGCCTCGCCCTGGCTGTACGTCACCACCGGCGCCGGAGCCTTGTTTATCGTGCTGGGACGCCGTTATGCCGAAGTGCGGCTGGCCGGAGACGCCGCGGCCCAACAACGCCCGGTATTGGGCAAGTACGGCAACTTGTTCATCAACCAGTTACTTATGATATCGGCGACTTCCGCCTGGTTAAGCTATACTTTGTATACAGTGGAAGCGTCAAACCTTCCCGACAACAACACCATGTTGCTTCTTTTGCCCGTCGTTACTTTTGGACTGTTCCGATACCTGTACCTTCTAAACACCAGCCAGCAAGCTGAAGCGCCGGAGCAACTGATCGTTTGCGACCTACCTCTTATATTCTCGATCTTCTGTTGGATCGTTGGCTCCGGTTTGGTGTTGTGGATCTGGGGTTGATATTGGCCACGRCCACCGGCTATACATAGATAAGTCAGGAGCGCCATTCATGCAGGCATCTGAAAGACCCGACCCAAGTCCGGCCGGCCGGCCCGAGACGCCCCCAGCCCCAAATTCCGGAGGAGCTGTTGTCGCGGTGGTGGCCACTACCCCGGAGACCGTGTTCGCCGATACAGAACGGGCCATGGTGTTGGCGGACGTTGGCCGGCACTTGAACCCCGAGTTAGAGACCTTGCTCAAGATCAACATTTCCTGGCAGCATTGGTATCCCGGTTGCTCTACTTCTCCTTGGCAGTTGGAAGGGGTTATAAGAGCCCTGAGAAACTTAGGGCATCAGAAATTGACCGGCGCCCACAACGGCACGGTGGTCGTAGATTCCTTTGAGGGAGAGGAAAAGAACAAGCACAAAGCGGTCCAGGAAAAGATGAACCTGCCGGTGGTTCACTTGGACACACCCCCTAACCGGTGGGTGGACTACAAACCCAAGGCGGAGATGCTGGTTCTGGACGATATATTCCCCGAAGGCATTCAGATACCGGAGATATTCGAGGGCCGAAACATYGTCCATCTCCCTACCATGAAAACCCATGTCTTCACCACGATGACCGGGGCGATGAAGAACGCCTTTGGCGGCTTGCTGCACCGGAAGCGCCATTGGACGCACTCGGTGATCCACGAAACCCTGGTGGACTTGCTGGCGATTCAACAAGAGATTCACCCCGGTCTCTTCGCCGTGATGGACGGCACCTTTGCCGGGGACGGACCGGGCCCCCGGGCCATGCGCTGGCACGTGAAGAACCGCATACTGGCCAGCGCCGACCAGGTGGCCATCGACGCCGTAGCGGCCAAGATGATGGGTTTCGACCCAATGAGCCTGAAGTTCATCCGSSTGGCCCACGAGCGGGGCCTGGGCTGTGGCGACGTWTCCAAGATCGATGTGGTGGGCGAAGACATCAGCCAGGTCGATTGGAAGTTCACCGGCGTTGAAAGCACCTTCGCCAGCCGGGGYCAAAARWTGATYTACTGGGGRCCGYTGAAACCCCTGGAGAACTTCCTGCTGCGCACCCCSYTRGTCAGCCTGGCCTTTYTRGCCTCCAACCTKTACCACAACGGCTACTGGCTAAAAACCAAAGGCCGCCGCCGCATCGCAGCTGCGATGGAGACCGAGTGGGGGAAACTGTTCGAGTCCTACTGATACATTAACCAATAGCTCATCTGCCCGAACCCTGCCAATGGGCTCAAATTTTGCCGATTCGGGTACGGATTGGGAACACAYCTATGCCRCAAGGGATAACGCGGCTTCTGATTTCGAATKCACTAGCTGGGGGATGACGGTATAATTCGACTATGGATGTAGCAATAATCGGTTTGGCCCAGAGCGGCAAGACGACGGTGTTTAACGCGCTGACCAAGGGCCACGGGGCGCCTACCGGAGGCGGTGGGACGGGCGGCGAGATGCATGTTGGGGTGGTCAAGGTTCCCGACCCCAGGCTCGCCATCCTAGAGGAAATGTACCATCCCCAAAAGGTGGTGAACGCCGAAATCACCTATTGGGACCTACCCGGCGCCGAAGACGCCACAAAATCTCARGGCATCGGTGGCAGGCATAAGAATATCCTGCAAGCCGCCGACGCCTTTCTGGTAGTCGTCCGAACTTTCACCGACCCTTCGGTGCACAACCCAACGGGCACCGTGGACGCCGGCAGAGATGTATCGGATATGTTGGACGAGTTGGCGTTCTCTGATCTGGAAGTCATGGACCGGGCCGTCGAGCGGCAAGATGACGCGGTAAAAAAGGCCAAGCCCGCCGAGAGACAGGCAATGGGCCGTCATTTGGACGCAGTTAAAAAAGCGAAAACGGCGCTGGAAGCCGGGGTTCCTTTGCGCCGTCAAGAACTGTCCCCGTCGGAGRCCGAGTTCTTGGCGGCCTACCAATTGCTAACCGCTAAACCGGTGATCATTGCGTTCAACACCGATGAGTCCGGGCCCGATGTGCTGGTGAGCCAGTTGGGCCTGGAAGATTCCGTAACCCAAGAATTGGGCGAGGTCAGCCTGTGCGGCAAGCTGGAAGAGGACCTGGGCCTGATGTCCGACGAAGAGGACGCCCTGTTCCGTGAGGAGTTGGGCGTTGGGGAACCAGCCACGTTCAAGGTGATTAACGTGAGCTATGGGACGCTGGGATTGATCTCTTTCCTCACTGTGGGTGAGGACGAAGTGCGGGCCTGGACCATTCCGGCGGACCTTCCCGCCCAGGAAGCCGCGGGCGCGGTGCATTCGGACTTTACCCGGGGATTCATCCGCGCCGAAGTCATACCTTACGACGACCTGGTGCGCTGCGGTGGGATCCCCCAAGGGCGGAAGGAAGGGGTGCTGCGTTCCGAAGGGAAGACCTATCCGGTTAAAGACGGGGACGTCATCAACTTTTTGATCAACGTCTGACCCCAGAAACTAGCTCTCCAGCCGACGGGCGAAGCTCAGTTCGTGGCCGTCGGGGTCGGTTATGTGGAAGTAGCGCTCGCCCCAATTAGCGTCTTGCGGGGGCGAGTCAGGAGAGAGTCCGGCGCCGGTCAAGCGATGGTAAAGAGCGTCCACGTCGTCCACATGAAGAATCAGCCGGCCCCACCATGACCAGTTCCCATCAGTTGCCAGGATGAGATTCAAGTAACCTGGCCCCACCTTGAAGCTGGTGAATGCCGCCGTTGACCCGCCGTAGAGAAGCTCTAGCCCAACTTTGACTTGGTAAAAGTCGACCGCCCGGGCCATGTCTTTCACCGCTAATGTCACCGCGCTTATGTTCTGGACCGTCACGTTGCCTTGACCTCCCGGTTTGCCTTCGCATCGAGCGGCTTAGATTGTACAATAATGCTATGCGCCCGAATGCGGATGGGCGTGGCTCTGAGAGAGGTGCCCCTTGCGGATAGCGTATATCCAGTCGATCGGTGGAGCTAGCGGCGACATGCTGTTGGGGGCCCTGCTGGATCTGGGGCTATCTTTGGAAACCCTGCAAAGCGACCTGAACAAACTGGACATATCAGGCTATGAGTTGCAGGTAACTCAGGACACCCGCTGTGAGATGCGGGGCACTAAACTCAACGTTAAGATCCAGGACCCCACGCGCTACACTCCCCGCTTCTTGTTGGACACGGTAATTAATAGCCGCCTTTCCGAGGGTGTAAAAACCCGCTCCGGAGAGGTGCTATCAGCCCTGTGGCGCGCCGAATGCCGCGTTCATGGAGAATCCGAGGAAGTACTGGAGCTAGAAGAGTTGGGCAGCGTCGACACCCTGGTTGACGTGGTGGGCGTGGTTTCCGGGTTGGAACAGTTGGGGGTGGAGCGGGTCTATGCCGCGCCCTTGGTGCTGGGCGAATCGACGCCTCCCCGCTGGGCCGGCGGGTACTCCAACCCGGCCCCGGCCACACTGGAACTGGTGGCAATGTCGGCCGCCCCAGTGGTAGCGGACCTGCCGCTTCACCAAGGAGCCGGAGAGTTGACGACGCCCACGGGGGCCTCGTTSATCACTACCTTGGCCGAGTTTCAACGGCCCGCCTTCTCGGTCACCGGTGTTGGTGTGGGGCTAGGGACCAAAGACCCGGAGGGTTTTCCCAACGCTATCAGGGTTTGGCTGGGCGAAACAGCGGAGCAGTCTCTTGCCGGACGGCAGGGGGGAATCATTCTGCTTGAGACCAACTTGGACGATGTATCTGGGGAACTTGTGGGTTACGCCCAAGAACAGTTATTTGCCCTGGGCGCCCTGGACGTATGGTATACGCCCATCCAGATGAAGAAAAACCGTCCCGGTGTGATGCTATCCGCGMTGGTRCCTCAGGAGTTGGAGACCGCGGCCTTCGAGCTGATACTGCGAGAAACCACCACGCTCGGCGTTAGAACCAGGCCCGTAGAGCGATATGTGGCCGAGAGACATATCGAATCCATGGAAAGCGTTCTGGGTGTCATCGGTGTCAAGGTGAAGTACCTTGGCGGGAAGGCCGTCAGCGCCTCTCCGGAGTACGAAGATTGCCGAAAGATCGCTCTGGAGTCTGGGATATCGCTGCAAGATGTTTACCAGCAGGCGATGGCCGAAGCCCGCCGCCAATACCTAGCTTAAATATCTTCGGTCCGGAACTTGGCAGCGCATCATTTCCCTTAGCATTGAATAGGGAATTGAATCGTCACACCGGCGTAGGCCGGTGTCCAAGCGCGTCCGCGGCATCAAGTTCAATGTAAACACAATGAACCCGTCATTCTGAGGAGTGAAACGACGAAAGAATCTCCCTGTTGTGAGTAGATTCTTCGCTTCTATCAGAATCATTCATGCTGGTTGGCACCAGCACCACAGCCCACATGRGCGATTCGTGTCACTCCGATCCTTCGGCGGAAGGAGAGGAGTCTCATGCCTGGTTGTAGCGGTCAACTGAGATTCCTCGCCGCCCTTCAGCGAAAGGGCTGGTGTCGGAATGACGAAGTGTGCGGCCTAAGGTTGGCGTTGCTATTTTCGCTGAAATGACGAGTGAGTAACTGAGCGGTCACCTGGAGGGTTGGCGAAGCGACGTTGACCGGCGCCTTATGATGGCTAATCCCGTCTTCGCCGGGCTCGGCCGGGCAGGCCCGGGTATTTCCCCTCGTCCAACACCCACTCGATACGGCGTTGCAGGGACGTTACCTCGTCAGGGTACAACTGATCGACCAACTCTTGAACGCGGCCCTCGGGGGATTCCAGTTGTCTGGCCAGATTGCGCACTGCGTTCAAGTGGGATTTGGCGATGCGTTTCCCACCGAAGTCCCAAATGACCGTGCGGATCTTCGTATCTGAGTGGAAAGTCAGACCGTGGTCGATGCTCCACAGCTTGTTGGCGGCGTCCACCAGCAAGTGGTTCGGTTTCCGGTCGGTGCTATTGGCCACCAGATCGAAGCACGCAATCTTCCTCAGTTCGTTCGATTTATCTTCGGTGAGGCTGTAGTAGTTCTGCTTGGGGTCGTGATCGACGTAGTGCTGAACCGTGCCGATGCCGTAAGGACCGTCGCGTATGGTGGTGTAGGGTATGAAGTCCCACCCCAAGATTTCGCAGAGCAGGAAGGCGGCGTACTCCCGTTTGTAGAGGGTGCCGCTGGGGAAATCCCATAAGGGCGACTCACCGTCTCTGGGCTTGTAGATCGCCAGTCCTTGCCGGTCGCCCAGTTGGAGTTGGGCGAGGAAAGTGTAGTTAGAACCAGCGGGAGTGAGCTGGCAAGAAACGATTTCGCCATTATTAATGAGGTCTAAAGTAGACTGTTCTAGGTTCAACGGGACCCCTATCGCTATTGCTCCTTGGGTCAACCGGCCTCCAAAACGGTGTGGCCGTTGGCCCTGGGACAGATATGTCCATCGGGGTTGATCGGTAGTCCGCACAAGAAGCAACGGGCGCGACCGGCGGCGCATATCCGTAAGGCTTCATCGGCGACTGTTACGGCTTGAGGTACGCTGATCCAGAAACTCACTGAGGAGGTTTCCTGGGTGGNCNCNTCTTCTTCTTCCCGCTCATAAGCCAGCATCCGAAAAGAGTTGCTGTCTTGGTCGTAGTTCAACATCACCTGGCCCACTTTGAAATCCAGGGAGATCCCCTCCCCGGACCATGCCGGTTCCTTTTCTTGAGTGGGCCGGGCTTTGTCTTCGCTGGAAAGAGACTCCACCGCTTCATGAAGATAGACGCCCAGTTGATAAAGCTGCTCTTTCTCCAGCCAGACAGTGCATCGAGCTTCACCGGACTCCAACACCAAGTTAAAGGTGCGCTGTCCCGGCTCTCCGAAGGTGTTGGGCTCGATGAGAGACAGCGGACCCAAAGTATATTTGACTTCTGGCTGCTCCATGGCGTCTATGATAGCCCCAGGTTACGAGGGCCGCAAGGGAAAACCCGGAAAACCGCCAACGATTTCACAGAAACCGTCATGCGATGATATTTAAATGGAAAGAACGACATCGATGATTGAGATTCGCCCTTGCCGTACCGCGTCCAATCCGTTCTGCAGAGCCTGCGTCAGTTTTGCTGGGTCTTCCACCCGCTCGCCGTATCCGCCAAAGGGTTCCACCAGCTTGGCGTATTCGGGTCCGGGAATATGGACGCCATGCCAGATGTCCGAGTTTGCCGCGTCGCCATTCGGGTAGTAATGCAGGTGGTTGCCGCGCATGGCTTCGTAGTTGCCGTTGTTGAAAATCACGGTCATAAAGGGCAATTTGGCTTCGCAGGCGACGCCGAAACTCTGGGTTACCGGGTTGTAGAGGAAGCCGCCGTCACCCATCAGAGCTACCACCGGTTGATTGGGTCTGGCCAGCTTCGCTCCCAACGCCAAACCCAGCCCTTGGCCCAGACCTCCGCTGGGATGGAGGTAGGCATGGGGATCTTCCCAGTTAAYGTGGCGGGTGATTGCGACCCGGTGGGAGGTAGTCTCTTCCGAGTATATGACGTCTTTGGGCATAACCTCGTTCAATGCGGCGCAGAGCCACACCGGGTCTATGGGAGATTTTGTTTTTGCTGCCGCCTGCTCCGCCTGGATGCTTTCGGTTATCTTGTTGTGCTCGGCTTCCCAACGGCTCCGCCGCTCTGCGATCTTGCTGGTATTTCCCGCACCGCTGGACTGCAACGCATCTAACAGCAGCTCCAGGCCGATSGGCAAATCCCCTTCCACGTAGTGGTCCGCCATCAGATTCTGGTAGACCATGTGTCCTTTCAGCGTGGTATCGCCCATCACGACAACAGTGGCATTGCTCGGACCCTGGTAAGGTGGATACCAAGGAGACCGGCTGGCGATAACCAGAACCAAGTCTGCCTCATTCATGTAGGGCCGCGGATTGAACCCCATGTGCATCGGGTGGCTCTTGGGGAAGTTGGAGTATACTGCCGCGCTCTCTACCACCGGGATGGCCAGCATGTCRCAAAGCTTGACTAGGCTARCGAAGCCCTCAGGCGTCCTTCCGGCCGACTCGGTTATGATYAGGGGATTTTTGCTGTTGGACAGCAACTCGGCAAGGTTGCTGATAGAATCGGGCGTCGGTTGATTCTTTGGTGCTCGCGGTACCTTGCGAATCTTGGCCGGTGGTGTCCAGTCGTGAATCATCGTCTCGATGGGCACATCCAGGTAGGTTGGACCCTGGGGCACTCTTTGAGCCATCTCGCCGGCGCGAACCAACTGCTCATAGAGCGTGTAAGGGCTGGTGGCTTGGCCGCTCCACTTGGTGAAGGTATCGACGAACTTGTTCGGGCCGCCGACCACGCTTAGATTGCGATACCATTGGGCTTGGGGGTCCATTTCTGGATTTTCCCCGTAGCTGTTCGCTTCACCGGAGCAAATCAGCATGGGTACCTCGCCCAATGTGGCACTGTGGATGCCGATGCTGCCCTGCAGCAGACCCACACCTGCATGAAGCAGCACCGCCTGCATCCTGCCGGTCACCCTGGTGTAGCCGAGGGCCATGTCCACGGCCAGGGTTTCATGCCAGCAGTTGATGTATGTTGGGCCGTCGGATTCGTTGATTCGTTGCCGGGCCAGGGCTTCCCATACTGGGGCCCACTCAGAGCCTGGCGAGGCGATGATGTAGTCTATATCCAGATTCCGGAACGCCTCCAGAATCGCTTCTCCACCGTCTTTCGCTTGCGTCAAGGGAACTTCCCTCCTCATCAATTAAATCGTTGTTAGTTTCTCAGGGAACCCGCCGGGAATGCAACCGGCAAGGCTAATATCCAAGGTGCAATCACAGAGCCGGCACTATCTCATCACACAATAGCCGTAGGCTTTCTTCCACATTGGGACCTAATTCGGAGTACATCAACTGCTTGAATCCGTACTCTTCAGCCGTATCTCGGAGCTCAATCATTCGGTCTCGGCAGTGCTCCAGCTCCCCGGCGACGAATACCGCGTCTAACATCGCATCCGTGACCAACSCRGTGAACCGCTCCTCGGTTGCYCCCTGGCGCTCGGCTTCGTCCAAGCGGGCCACGTCTTCCGGCGCCACGCCTAAGGCCAGGATGTCCTCCGGCCCGTAGCCTCGCCGGCTCAGGTTCAACAATCTGCGGCCGGCGGTGGGTCTGGCGAACGCCCGGGCGGCCTCTTTGTCCCTTGATACCGAAAGCTTTATCTCAGCTATCTTGGGATAGCTTGAACTCTTGCCTGCCTTGGTGGCCCCCTCTTCGAATCTACTTAAGACGGCCGGTAAATGTCCCGCCCCGGCAATGGCTTTGAACTCGCCGCCCACGATGAGGCCGTCCATGGATTCCCCGCCCACGGCCAGACCCAAGGGTCCGTTTCCTCCGCAATACAGGTGGATCGGCGTCTTGGGAGTAAAGTTCAGACGGAACGACGCGGTGGGATTGAAGTTGAAGTAGTCGGCCAATGCCGGATAGTCGSCGAAACACACCGCTTCCCCGGCCAGCAGGAGTKYCAGGCTCTGGGCCATCTCCCGTGCCATGGTGAGGGGCTTGGGCGTCTTGACGAAATTCGGAGTGTTCCCGTTCCCTCTGGCGATGCCTATGCTCAACTCATCCCCGTCCATTATTTCGCTGATAGCCGCGACCGAGTCGGCCACGTCCACCGGGTTGCGAAAATATTGGACGGTAACCGCTGTGCCTAGATTGATGGCGATGTTAGAGGCCATGGCGGCCAGGACCACGAAAGCGTTGCGGCTTCGCAGATTGTCGGTAACCCAGAGTTGTTTCACACCGGCGGCTTTGGCCACTTTCCCCAGATCGATAAGCTCGGGAAGCGAAACGTGGGCGTAGGTTGGCAGGTGAAATTGAATGCCCGTTTCAATGGAGGCCATCTATTTTGGTTCCTTATTTAGCGGTTCGGAGAACGAGGATGCCGTCAGGGTTTCCCAAATCAATGCGGGCGGATTCTACCACATCAGCTAGTTCCACTCTCACCCATCGCCATGCCCTCAACGGATTTCACTGGGTCTCGTACTTTTAGCATCACTACCAGCGATYCTGCCATCGCAGCGCCAAGACAGAAGAATCCCACCATCGGGAATCCTCCCAGAGCTAATATGGCTCCCCCTATCCAGGCATCTCYRWASRCGYYSAKHKRKWWKSKRRYWSHKWWMAKSSSRGWRRMRSWKGWSMGKGRWSKWSKSKYTRGNCTCCWKRWGYWGSRTMKRSAWMAYSSMCMWMGAAATCGTCGCCATGCTCCCAACCCCAAAGGCCATGACAACGGTCAACCAAGGGGACACCTGAACAGAGAATACCAGGACCGCCAGCAGTCCACAGATCAGAGAAGCAATGGCGAGAAAGGCCAATCGGCGGTGATGACCAGCTATCCGCCCCCCAATAAAGCCTCCCACGATGACGCCAAGACCGGCTAGGGCTAGCGGCAGTACGGTTTCTCCGGCGGTCAGACCATAGGTCTGGATGAGGTTGGCGGCCAGGTAGCTGAACACCCCGATAAACGCCATTTGCAGTAGCCCATTGGCCCCGAGCAGGTACCAGATCGTTGCGTAGGAGCCGACCTCCCGGAAGTGGGAGATGAACGACAGTGACCGGCCCTGCTGTCGCCGGCTCTGGGGGAACCAGACCCACAACAATGCCCATACCACCAGCGATATGGCTCCGATAGCATAGAAGGGAATCCGCCATCCGCCCGCGCTTAATAATAAAGCTACCATCGCTACACCTAAAGCAGCGCTAATACCAGTGGCGCTGACCAGCCAACCGATGGCCGATCCGGCCTTTCCAGTGGGAAAATATCGGCTACCGCCGCGAAACAATTTGGTGGAATCATCGCCGCGCCTACCCCAGTCAATAGGCGGCACGCCAACAGCGAACTATAGTTCCAGGCAAAGCCCGAAGCTAGAACTCCCAGACCCATCAACATCAGGCCGGTGAGGAGCAACCGCCGCCTTCCGTAGATATCCGACAATGGGCCGGCGAGAAGCGCGGTAACGGCCCAGGCGATGGTTAT
>NVSQ01000043.1 GCA_002401285.1 SAR202 cluster bacterium | reverse complement strand
GGACCCAGGGCCAGTAGGGCGGCGCCCCCTCGCCTTCGTAGCACCAGCCCCATAGGACCAGGGCCCCTCGCTGCTCGGCCAGCACGGCCAACTCTTGGGCGGTGCGGGTTTTGCCAATGCCCGGTTCGCCAGCCAGCATGACCAGCCGTCCCCGGCCTCCCAGGGCATCATCTAGGGCCGCTCTAAGCTCGGCCATCTCCCGCTGACGGCCAATAAACATATGGCCAATGTCGCGAGTGGGTTGGGGTTCTACCATGCAACTACTACCGGAAGTTAGTTGATTTGCAGACTTGGGTAGCCAACTTGAGGGAATGTTACGTCGAGGGAGATGGCTTGTCCACTGATCCCATACAGCCGCCGCAAAGCAAAATGAGCAATGCGCGGCTCCACAGTGGGAGTCCTAACCTGTGTAGCCGCGAAACGTATAAAATGCACGAAAAACACTTGGTTTTAAGATGTCCGTTTAGCTGTCTTTGACCATATGTGCGGACGCCGTAGCCGGTGCCAAGGTTTTCGCGTGAGCCTGTAGATGAGCCGGGGTTAGCCTGCTACCTTTCTCCGGTAAGCTTGACCAATCTGACCGACGCCGTCGCTCCCTGGACCTCCAGCAACCCCACGGTGCCTAGGCTGCCGGGTGGGTGGCGGAGGCCTGGATAGGTGGGGCTGCCTGGATTAACCAATAGCACACCGTCACGAAGGCAGATCAGTTCTTCGTGGGTGTCTCCGAAGATCACCACATCGACCGGTTGCTGAAATTTGCGTGTCAAAAGGTCCCTGGCCGAGCCGGGAGGGAAGTGCAGATAGTCGCCGTTGGCGCCGGTCCCGACGTGAGGGCCGGGCCACTGGATATCGTGAATCATGCCGATGGCTATACCTTCAGTCTGAACCACCCTGGTTGTCCGGGCCAGACGGTCTCCGGGTTCGATGGGGTCTTCGTAGCCTCGCACCGCCAGCACCGGCGCCACGCTTTCCAGAACGTCCAGAACTCCCAGGCACTCCAAGTCGCCGCAGTGGAGTATCAGGTCTACACCCTCAAAGGCGTGCAGTACTTGAGAAGGGAGGTCTTTTCCGGAGCCGGCGGAGTGGGTATCGGAGATGAGGCCGATCTTCATGTACTTGGAGCCAGCGCTTCCAGGGTGCGCTGAATCGCGGCGGTTGACGCGCCGTGGGGAAAAGCGACCACCGGCATGTCCGCGCCGCTGCTCCGGAACCGGTCGAGTTTGGCCCGGCAGGACTCGGCATCCCCGATAACGGTGATGTTTTCCAGCATGTCCTCGGATATGGCGGCGGTGGCTTTGGGCCGGTCTCCGGCCGTCCAAGCCTCACGCGAGGCGTCGGCTTCGTCCTGAAAGCCGGAGCGGCAGAACAAGTTGTAATAGTATTGCCCCATACCGCCGATGTAGTAAGCCATGTGTGCGCGGACCTGCTGTTTGGTTTCCTCCAGTTCGTCAGAGTCAGCGGCCACGTGGCAGATGATTTGAGGCGCTACCGTGATCTGGGAGATGTCCCGCCCCGACCGGCTGGCGGCCTCCCCTATCTCGGCTTTGAGTTCGAGTAGACGTTGGTGGTGGAGCCAGATGGGCAACCATCCGTCGCAAAGCTGTCCGGTTAGTTCTAGGTTTCTCGGCCCTAAACTTGCCAGATAGATGGGGATGTTTTCTTGTAAGGGAGGCGCGCCCAGGCGGAAGCGCCCCAGATGGAAGAATTGACCTTCGTAGTTCAACGGCTGGCCGGCCAGGGCTTTGCGGATGATCTGGATGTACTCCCGGGTCCTGGCCACCGGCTTTTCGAAGCTTTGCCCATGCCATTGCTCAATGAGCAGGCGCCCGCTGGAGCCTAGCCCCAGGGTGGCCCTTCCCTTGGATATCTGGTCCAGTGAGGCGATGGTTTGGGCGATGAGCGCAGGACTGCGACTGAAAACAGGTACGATGCCCGTGCCCACGCGCAAAGACTGGGTATGGCAGGCAATCATTGTGAGGATGGTAAAGGCGTCGCGCCCCCATGACTCGCCGGTGAAGAAGGTGTGGTAGCCCAACCGGTCCGCCAGTTGGGCAATGGCTATCAGGTCGTCGTCGGGGATGTCCTGGCGGCTGCTAAGGGTTAGCGCGGTGGCACTCATCGCTAGTTGCGGCTCTCCCACAGGGTGAAGTAATCGGGCGAGTCCCCGCGAAGAGCGTCGCTGAGGTCGTGCATGGTTTCTTGATGCAACACCCGTTTTTCCTCGGAGACCAAACGAGCGATCGTCTCTTCCCAATCATCCAATGCCCCTTCGCCGATAAAGGGTTTCAACAGTTCTCGCAGGCCGTCCAAGACCTGGTCGGCGCGGGAGGTTAGTGCGCCGCCGCTGATGACGAAGACAACCACGTTGGGTATCTCCTCCTCGTCACCTAACTGGATGTCCAGCCGGTCCAGAATGAAAGTCATGGCGGTTTCCCGCATGACCTCTTCAAGCCGCAGGGGCAGATTGATGAAGTGACTGAAGGGGAAGGCGGTTTCTTCGCGGAGCACTTCGGAAAATTCGGCCTCGACGCTTTTGAAAAACTCGTCGACAAAAACATCGCCAGTGTTCATCAGCAGGACGCGTTTGGGGTCCTCCCGCAAATCAACAACCAAGAATTCCTTGAGGTGTGGGAATATGCAGAGCTGGATGTCCGGACGTTGGCCATCCGGAAGCTGCGAATTGAACAACTCATCCATTGGGAGGAGTTCTCCTTGTGGGATGGCCCCATTGGACCACGGTTTCCTGTCTAATCGTTCCCTGCTTTACTACTTTACCCCGCAATGGGCTAGTTATCCAGTCCTGCCGGTACCGGGCTGCCTTGCCGGACGCTGGCCTACAGCAGATCGGCGATGTCCTGGAATTGGCGGTATAGCCAGTTGGTAATGTCTTCCCGGCGGACGGACTCGGCTAGCAAGGAAGCACGCTGTTCCCGTTCTTCGGGAGTCATGGTGATGGCTTGGTACATCGCCTTCATCGTCCCCTCGATGTCGGTGGGCGAAACAGTCAGTACGCCTTCTGCTAATTGATGGTGGACTCCGCTAGTGGCGGACACGATCAGCACCCCGTTTCTCTCGTTAACCACAGGACCTTCCTTGGCTACCAGGTTCATCCCTTCCATGATCGTGTTGACCAGCAGGGCGTCGTATAGCTTCATTCCGGCGATGGCTTGGGTGTAGTTATTTTCGATAAATGTCTGAATGGGCTGCCAATCTTCGGAGCCTAAGGAGCGATTTATCTGTTGAACCACTTGCTGAATCTCGTCCATGTATCGCTGATACTGGCGGATGTGGGTCCGGGACGGCACCAGGAAAGCCAGGAACGTTACCTTGCCCTTCAGTTCGGGATGGCGGTTCAGCATCAACTCGTAGGCTTTGAACCCCCGGACGATATTTTTGTTAGGCTCGGCGCGGTCGATGCGCACGATGGTTTTTTCGTTGCACAGGGGCAACAACTTTGCCTCGGATTCCAGGGCGCGGGGAGAGTTGGCGATGCGCTGTACTTCGCCTACGTTGATGGATATGGGGTACACCTTCACTTCCGTTCGGTTGCCCTTCCATTCCACCGTAAAGTTATGGTGGTCAATCTCAGCGCCGGGGAGGAATTCTTCGACAGTGTCCAGGAAGCTACGGCGGTCCTGGGGCGTCTGAAACCCCAGAATGTTCGTGTGGCAAAGGGCTGAGCAGATTCGATGGGTGATGTAGTCAGGAATCATCTGCCAGTACCGGGGTGTCGGCCAGGGAATGTGAATGAAGTGCTGGATGATCGCTTCGGGAATCTCCTGCCGCACGAACTCGGGCATCAGGTACAGGTGGTAGTCGTGTCCGATCACGATGGGGGGTGTTCCGTTACGCCGGGCGTCTTCAACTATTACTTTGGCAAAGGCCTGGTTGACCGGGATGTACCCCGTCTCCCAAGCGTCATGGACCGAGGCGTCTACGTTGGGGTTATAAGGCGGGTTCCACATGTAGTGCTGCAAGAACCACAGCAAGGGGTTGCAGAATACGTTGTAAAATTTGTGGTAGACGCGCCGGGGCGTAACTACGTAGCGAAGGTTGACCTTGTGACCCGGAAGGGGCGATTTCAGACGAGGCGCCAATCCGTTGTTGGCGATGGCCCGGTCGCCTTCCCCCATGGCGCTGGCCACCCAGGTAAACTCGGAGGATTGGATCAGGAAGTTGAATGCGGTGACCACGCTGCCGCTGCCACGACGCCCCTCGGGGCGGCCTTCCGGAGTCATCTGGTGTTCCACGGGTCCGCGGTTGCTCGCCAGAAGCAGGGGCCGTTGCGAAAGCACCCTTTCGCAAAGCTCTTGGAGCTCTGCCATGTTGCCGTCCTGGCTGGGCGCCTCCCCTTTCCCGTCAACCACCTTAAGCTCCCTATCCTCCGGAGTCATGGCCGAATCAGCGACAAATGGTCACAACGTGTGGTAATTGAGGATGATTAAGGAACGTGTAAAGCCCCTGAATAGGGAAACATTTCGACCTGATGTTGTCAAGGTTGATCAGTCTACCCACCCGGCCTTAGGCCGTCCAGTCTGGAGATGGCCGAGGTCACTTGCCCTAGGCCGTCGACGGTGGCGTCCGGCTGGGTCTCTGGATCGTCGGGGTCTTCATTCTCGTAAAAACCGGTTATCCAGACCGTCTTCAACCCACAGCGATTTGCTCCTACGACGTCGTTCTTGACGTGATCCCCCACGTGAACGGTCTGGGCCGGCGTGGCGCCCATCGCGTCGAGCGTCATCAGGAATATCTCGCCGGACGGTTTGGATATCTTGACTTCGTCGGAGAAAGTGAGCACATCGAAGTACTCTAGCAGACCTTGCTGGTCCAGGTACTTTCGAAAGGCTTCTCCCGGGGTCATACCGGTGTTCGATATAAGTCCGATACTAAGACCCATGGCCTTAACGTCCTGAAGCACCGCTTGTGCATCGGCGTGGGGGACCGGAGGGTGAACGAAAAATGAATCGGCATAGGACCGGACGATCTCTTGAACGGTTTGCTCATCCAGCCGTTCGACCAGGCCGTCATTGATGTTGTCGATGAAAATTTCTACCTGTTCTCGAAAGCTAACATCAAGAGACTGTTCCCGGATGCGGCGGCACTCCTGATAGCAGGCGCGGTAGGCTTCCCGGATGTGCTCTATATCGTAAGACTCGCCGAAACGCGCCAGGGCAGTCTGGGCGCCTTCCAACCGGATCTGGGCCCGAGCCCGGCCCAATTCCCGATTGTCCAGCAGCAACGTTTGCCACAGGTCGAAAGTTACAGCGGTTATTTTTGGCAATCCGAGTGTTCCTCTCACTGGTGGGTTTTTTGCCACAGAGACACGGAGAGCACAGAGTTATTGGATAATGGCCCCTAGACCCTCACATCGGTAAATAAAAACCTCCGTGTTCTCTGTATCTCTGTGGCGCTATAAACGGCCGATCAGATCGGCGGGCGGCGCTTGTGCCAATCGGTGGCTTGTTCGTAGGCGTGGGCCGCGCGCAGGACTGTGAGTTCATCGAAGGGACGTCCCGCCAGTTGTAGGCTTATTGGCATGCCCGACTCAGAGAATCCGCAGGGGATAGCGATGGCTGGGAAGCCGGTTAGGTTGTAAGGGCGGCTGTATTGGGTCAACGCCGCGACGGTCCCCATCTCATGCTCCCCCACCTGTACTCTTTCGGCCAGCAATTGGGGCGCGGTCACCGGCTCGGTGGGACCGGCCAGCAGGTCCACGTCGTCTAATAGCCGGCGTGCTTGCCGGTTGAATATCGTCCGTCCTTGCTGAGCCCGGAGATAGTCGGCGGCGGTGATAAACAGACCGGCTTCCAGGCGCAGACGGACCGGCGGGTACAGCTTGTCGCCGTCACGGCGCAGTAAGTCCTGGTGGTAGGCGGACGCCTCGGCCATGAGAATAGCCGTGGAGATGGCCTGGGTGTCCTTGTACATCGGCAGATCCACCACGGTGACCACCGCGCCCATGGATTCCAGAAGGTCCAGGGCGTCGCGGACGGACTGGGAGACTTCCGGGTCGAGGGGCGCCTCAAAGTATTCCTTGGGAATCCCGATGCGCAGGCCCCGCACGTCATTGGTCAGGGCCGACGTGTAATCAGGTATGTCCACCTGGGCTGAAGCGACGTCTTTAGGGTCATACCCGGCGATGACGTTCATGGTGAGGGCCGCGTCCTCCACCGTGCGGACCATGGGTCCGGGGTGGTCCAGGCTCCAGGAAAGCGGTGTAAGCCCGTAGCGGCTGACCAATCCGTAAGTGGGCTTCAGTCCGACGATGCCACAGAGCGCGGCGGGTATCCTTATCGAACCCCCGGTGTCGCTACCGGTGGTGATGGTGCACTGGCCGGCCGCCGTGGCTGAGCCGGAGCCGCCGCTGGATCCGCCGGTTACTTTYTCYGGGTYCCAKGGGTTGTGCATGTGACCGTAGTCSGGGTTCTCSCCRGTSGGGCCRTARGCGAACTGGTGCATGTTCAGCTTGCCCAGSAGRATSGCYCCCGCSTSCYGGAACYKRGCSGCSACGGTGCARTCYTCYTCKGGAATRAAGKTGTCKAAYAYSYKSGARCCKGARGTMGTGCGGACCCCGCCGGTGTTGTAAAGGTCTTTCAGCGCAACAGGAATACCATGTAAAGGTCCCCGGTAGTTGCCCTTCTGAATGTCCGACTCAGCCTGCCGGGCGGCCGCWCGGGATTGGTCAGCCAGGAGTGTAATGAATGAGTTCAGGACCGGTTCGGTCGCCTCGATGCGGGCCAGATGAGCGTCGATTATCTCAACCGGAGACAATTCCTTGTTCTTGATCAAGGGGGCGAGCTCCCCGGCGCTGGCATAACAGATATCTAAGGCGTCCATCGTTTCAGTCCTCGCATCAGTCAAATTCAGGATTTGGTTCAGACCCGCCCGTGTCGAATCGATTCGTCCTTAACTGTGAGTGAAAAAGGTTGCGTCTAGCGGGGAAGGGTGGGRAATCTCTATCGAATCTTGTGCYGATGTGATAGCGTCACGGCTAAACCGAAGTGGTCGACCCGCGCGTTATCAGGTGTACACTCGATCGGTTCCAGTTGGGTACATCTCACCCGGCTAATCCCGGGGCGGTGAGAAGGCCATGTCCGGTTCAAACCCGTCCACACTGTAATCGTGGAGAGACTTTAAGCTATCCAGAACGACCTGCGTGTAGCTGAAGAGCTCGTCCATGTGGGGGCTTTGGACGTCCAAGCCGGCTTCTTGGGCCAGATGTAGAAACGCCTGCCGGTTAAAGGTTGGTTCCGTTGCCATTTGTAGATTCTCCGTGCCTTGGATTGGTGGATATTATCCTCTCCGGAGGGCCATCTGGCAATCGTGATTGGCGCAGTGGGCGATCTGCCCAGTGGGGATCAATAATCGAAGTGCTGGGCCGAATCATCGTAAGCGTCGGTGTAGGGAATTCGATTAACATAAGCTCTAGGCGGTCAGTGGATAGGCCTGTATTGATATACTCAATCAGGTGAGAGGTCGCACGGCATCTCTGCTGACTTCCACTATCGATATGAAATCGGAGAATCGCTGTTGAATTGCAATGTCTGCGGCTTTGTGGGAAGGGATGGCGACACTTTCTGCTCTAGCTGCGGAAAGCCCTTGGCTGGACCGGAGACGGACGTCGTCGAGCAGATTGAGGCCGAGCCGGGAACGGTCACTTGGCGGGGCCGGGAAGTTGCCGTCGGTATCCTGCTGATCCTGTTCTGCGTGATCCCGGTGACGGGTATCGCGATCCTCTYGGGAAAGTTTGCSGGWCGGTTCGARMMGGCCATCGGAGCATGGGAAAGCAGCCATCTGATGGGACTGGCGATTCTCATTATTGTGTGGCGCTTCGGCCTTCGTTCGCGCCGCCTATCCATCTCGTCACTGGGTCTTCGACCGCCCACCACTTCCGTCCGCTTATCCGGGCTGTTGGCGGCGGCGGCGTTGGGCGCCAGTCTGCTGGCAACTTTTCTTTACACCACTTTGGTTGACTACCTGGGGTGGCAAAWATTGGCTCCTCCGGACATTCCCGACGGCATTGTTTTCCCCGGTGTGGCATCCCTAGCCACGTACGAGGCATTGGCCCTGTGGACCCCGATAACTGAGGAGATATTCTTCCGGGGCTTCGTTTTCGCCGGGTTGGCGCCACGGTTGGGGATACCACGGGCCATCATTGTCAGCGCGTTGGTGTTCAGCGCATTTCATCTGGCCCTGGGCGTGTTGGTCCCAATATTCATCACCGGTGTTCTATTGGCCTGGCTGTACCATCGCACAGGTTCGCTTTGGCCTGGTATCGCCGCCCATGCGGGGCAGAATGCCCTRGCTGTGTCCGCGGTCATCATCGGGGGCTAGACAACCGCACGGATGTGATATAAATTGGTCGAAATGCTGACCGAAATCCGGGTGTTTGGCTACGATTTACATCCATCATGGATAGACTAAAAAAGACCTGAAATGGACAAAGACCGAATAAAAGAATCATTTGCCGCCATCAAACGGCAGGGACGAACCGGGCTGATAGTTTTCCTGACCGCCGGGTTTCCGGATAAGCAGGCGACTTTGGAACTAGTACCGGCGCTGGTGGCTGCCGGGGCCGATGCAATCGAGCTTGGGGTTCCCTTCAGCGACCCTTTAGCTGAAGGGCCGGTTATCCAGCAGTCCAGCTTTCTGGCTCTGCAACAAGAGATCACCCTGGCAGACTGCATGGACATGGTTGAAGAACTTCGGGAACAGGTCCCGGACACCCCCCTGGTGTTGATGGGCTACTACAACCCGATCTATAGTTTTGGGCTGCAGAARTTTGCGGAGAGAGCCGAGGAGTCTGGAGTGGATGGGCTGATCGCGGTGGATCTTCCCCACTCAGAGGCGGCCCCACTGGCGGCACAGTGCGTGGCTCATGGCATCCACATGATACCGCTGCTGGCTCCCACCAGCACCGATGAGTCCATCCGGGAGTCCTGTGTAGACGCCGGCGGGTTCATCTACTGCATCAGTCTGACCGGTGTCACCGGGRCCAGGGACGAGGTTTCCGTCCGTGGTATCGAACTCCTGGAGCGGGTGCGTCCCCATACGTCGTTGCCACTGGCCGTTGGGTTCGGCATCTCCCAGCGAGAGCACGTTGAGACGGTGTGCCGGGACGCGGAAGCGGCAGTGGTGGGTAGCGCGCTGGTTCGGGTAATGCTAGAATCGCCCCGCGAGGAACTGGTTGACCGAGCCAGCAAGTTGGTGGCCCGGTTAGCCGGCCGTGAAGTAGTCTCTAAGAGCGAAAAGATCACATGACCATGTGCCGGGGCATTCGGGGTGCGACGATCGCYGGGGAAAATACGGCGGAGGGCATCTATTCAGCGACGCGAGAGTTGCTGGACGGATTGATTGAAGCCAACGGCATCATTGAAAGGGATGTCGCCGCAGTATACTTTACTATGACCCCAGATCTGAACGCGGTGTTCCCAGCGGCGGCGGCCCGCCAAGCTGGGTGGAACGACACAGCTTTGATGGGAGGAACGGAGATAGCAGTCCCAGGGAGCTTGACCAAGTGCATTCGGATTCTGATACTTCTGAATACCGACAAAGAGCCCCAGGAGTTGGTAAACCTGTATCTTAGGGGTACCGACGCRTTGCGCCTCCAAGGTGTGGAGTCTATCTGATGTTGATCCGCCGGTTCCGGTTGGCAGTCGTCAATTATTACGGCCSKMSGGCCGTAATAATTGCATGACATAGTTCTAAACTCGTTAAATTCTGTTCTCATGCCCAAGAGAGATCGGCGGGACCATCTGGTACGATTYGATAATAGAGGTTGAATGTAGACATGATAGTAATAATGGCAAAGGAATCTTCGCCGGCGGAGTTAGAAGGGGTAAAGAATCGGATCGAAAGTCACCCCGGTCTTAGGCCCCAGGTATTCGACGGCGTGGAGCGCATAGTAGTGGGTGTATTGGGATCTATACCCCCCGATCTAAAAGACGAGATTGAGCTTCTGCCAGGAGTGATTGAGGTAGTTCCTATTTCTAAACCCTATAAGCTGGCCAGCCGAGAGTTCCATCCGGACAACTCCAGGGTCGTCGTGAACGGCGTAGTCATCGGCGGGCCGGAACCCGTCATCATGGCCGGGCCTTGCTCCGTGGAAGACGAGGAGCAAATGGTATCCACGGCCAAGGCGGTCAAGGCTGCVGGTGCGCATATCCTTCGAGGCGGGGCCTTCAAGCCGCGCTCTTCGCCATACAGCTTCCGAGGAATGGGTATCGAAGGCTTGGAACTCTTGAAGACGGCCAAACAGGAGACGGGCTTGCCCATCATCACCGAAGTGATGGCGGTTGAAGATGTAGAAACGGTCGCTAAATACGCCGACATCCTCCAGATCGGCGCACGGAACATGCAAAACTACAACCTGCTGGACGCGGTCGGTGAATTAAAGAAACCGGTAATGGTCAAGCGAGGCCTGGCGGCATCTTACGAGGARTGGTTGCTGGCSGCGGAGTACGTCATGGCCGGCGGAAATGATCAGGTCATACTCTGCGAGAGGGGAGTGCGCGGCTTCGAGCAATTCACCAGGTTCACGATGGACGTGGCCGCCATTCCCGTGATCCAAAGGTTAAGTCACCTGCCAATCGTCGCCGACCCCAGCCATAGCACCGGGAAATGGTACTTGGTTACGCCGGTTGCGCTGGCCGCCGTTGCGGCAGGCGCCCACGGACTGCTGATCGAGGTGCATCCTAATCCGGACATCGCCAAGTGCGACGGCCCTCAATCCTTGACCTTCGCAAACTTCAGCGCTTTGATGGAACAAGTTCACGCGGTTGCCGGAGTGCGCAAGGTGCCGGCCCAGGTTTAACGCAGGCGCGCACGCTTAAGGGCGTCAAATTCAACCCGATACAATTTTAACGGGGCGAAGATTAGTCTTCGCCCCGTTGCTATTTGCCAGATTAATTCGCTATCAGATGATTTTGTGCACCGCGCAGCACCTCCATCCCTTCGGCTGCGCTCAGGGCAGGCTCTAACCTTCCCCGTCGAGGGGGAAGGGATTCATCCTCGCCCCTTTTACGGGGGAGGGCTAGAGAGGGACCCGTCGGAARCCCCCTCTCCTCGCCGTATTAGCACTGGGCGCTTATCACTCGAAAACACCGGCGATGGCGCAGTCGGCCAGTTCTTCATCGGACATTCCCAGAATCTCCCGCAGCACATACGTTTGGTCGGCTCCGAACTCCGGGGCGCCGCGGCTGGGGCCYCCCGGAGTCCTCGACAATATGTAAGGTGCTCCTTCGATGGTRCGGCTGAYGCCCTGGCYGTCCAAAACTTGKCGGAAGAACCCTCTTTCCTGCAAGTGCGGGTCATTTTCCGCYAGGTCGGCTCCGGTCTGAACCACGCCAGCCGGTACACCGGCGTCTTGGAGCAGGCGCATCACCGCCTCAGCGRAATGCTGCATGGTCCAGGTCTCCATCAGCGCGTCCAACTCCTCTGAGTGATGGGAGCGCCCGGAGGCGGTGGCGAACCGTTCATCTTGAGTCCAAGGCGGATGTCCCATGGCGCCAATCAAGGACTCCCACTCGTTTTCGGTATGAACCGATATGGCCACCCAGCGGTCGTCGCCCCGGCACCGGTAGGCCCCGTGGGTAGCACCGGAGTCATGAGGTGGGCGATTGCCGGTTCTCTGGTTATGGGAATCCGCTCCGTTGGCGCTCAGGTCCAGGACCAAGGTATCCAACAGGGACGACAATGCCTCGAATTGGGAAAGGTCTATCCACTGACCCTGACCGGTACGCGCCCGGTGTATCAATGCCAGTAAAACTGCTTGGGCTCCGGCCATCCCGCCAACGGCGTCGCTGTAAGCGCTGGCCGGGCCRCAGGGGTCGGTGTTGGGGAATCCGGTTAGTTCGGTGAATCCCGACCACGCCTGAAGAGTTTGCCCGTAGCTAACCCGGTCCTTCCAGGGTCCAGTGCGCCCAAAGCCCGACATGCTGAGCATCACCAGATCAGGTTTTACCCGGCGGAGGCTCTCGTAATCCATACCCCAGCTCGTCATCACCCGGCCGCTGAAGTTTTCCGCCACGACATCGGAAACGGCTGCCAACCGCTTGGCGATGGCAACGCCCTGGGGAGTTTTCATGTCTAGGGAGATGGACCGCTTGCCCGCATTCCAATTGTGGCGCTGTCCCAGCCCCCGGGCAGTGGCCGAACTGGGCCCACCGACGACAGCTAGGGCGTTATTGGACTCCACTTTGATAACCTCGGCGCCTTGATCGGCTAAGATACGCGTGGCGGAGGGACCCGCATGTATCCAGGTGAAGTCCAACACCCGGATACCCTGAAGCGCAAAGCCCGAGTTCGACGGTTTTTCAACGGCGCTCACGGCCTAGATAACTCCTTGAGAGGCGAGGGCGTCCAATTCGTCCACTGGTARGCCCAGATCGCCGCAGTATATCTCCCGGTTGTGCTGGCCAACCTGGGGCGCCGGATGACGTAGCTGCCAAGGGGATCGGGACAGCTTGTAAGGCGCGCCGGGATAGACCATCTTCTCCCCCGGATGGAGGACTTCACTCTCGATGAAATATCCCCTTTCCCAAAGCTGTTCGTTTTCAAGAATCTCGTCGGCACGAACCGCCGGGCCCCAGGGATGGTGGCGGCTTTGGCCCCACTCGGTTATCTCCTGGCGGGTGTGGGTCAAGGCCCAWGCCTGAATCAGTCCCTCGATGTGCTCGGACAACTCTCCTCGAAGTATGAACCGGTCGTTGAACTTTTCCGATGACAGATCGCCGGCCATTCCGTCTCGGGCCATCCAGTCTCTTAGGTCGTCCCAGGACTGCTGGGTGTTGGTTGTGATACTTACGAACCCGTCTTTGCACCGCCAAGTAGCCACGAACTGGCCTCCGTGGCGGAACCCGCAGCGTACCGCCGGWTCCCCCGTGTAGTTGTAGGCCGTGTTGACATGCTCGGTCGTSGCAGCCACCGCCTCCTGCATCGACACGTCGATGTATTGACCCTCACCGGTGGCCATGCGGTGATATAGGGCCAGCAATATYGCTATGAAGGCGCGATTGGACGTTGTGTGGTACGCCTGGGACCCCCAGAGGCGAGTGGGCGGCGTATCGGGCCGTCCGGTAACGTACATGTATCCGCCCATGGCGAAGCCGGTCAGGTCTGTGGCCTTGAAATCCTTGTAAGGACCGGTTTGCCCAAAAGGTGTCAGGGAGGCGTAGATCAGGCCAGGGTTGCCTTGTAACAAATGGCTGTAGCCCAATCCCAAGTTGTCCAGGTAGCCCGGCGGGAAGGTTTCCAATACAACGCCGGCTTGGCGGGAGATCTTTGACAACAGCTCGGCCCCTTGTGGATCGGCGATGTCCAACGTGATGCTGCGCTTGTTGGTGTTGAAGTGAAGCCAGTTCAGGCTTCTTTCAGAGTTARCCCCATCCGGAATAAAAGGCCCCATTATGCGCATAGGGTCTCCGCCAGGTGGCTCGACCTTGATGACGTCGGCGCCCATGTCGGCCATCAACTTGCCGCAATAAACGCCCATGGGGCCGGACAAGTCCAAGACGCGGATACCGGTCAGCGGCTGTTGCCCGCCGGAAGTTTGCTGTTCCACTAACTTAAGCCTTCCCTACACGGAGCGCCGGGGAGCCTCAACCGGACAGGCACTGCCTCCCCCGATTCTCCGATTATTGCGATTTCTTGCATCGCGTGCCAACTATGGTAGATGGGCGACCGACTGGGGGTTAAAGCAGGCGAAGATGTCACAGCCGCCCCCGAAGGTCCCGAGTTGAGACGTAAACAGCTCCGGGTCGTCCCAAGCAGGGGTGCCATGGAACCGTAAAACCACATGGACCTCGGCTCCCATAGGATTGGTCAGAGTTGGGCCTCGGCGTACCTCACCGGGAGCTTTCTTCGGCCCCACGCCTAAACTAGCGCTGAAGTGGCCGGTCCGGTCCGACGACCCCGCCGGGCGCCCACAGCAAGGTGCCCTCCGCGGGGTTTGRARCGCCGCCCTTTCCTGTGTMGACAGCGCCGCAGGTGCCGTTGGTACATTCACTGGGCTTGTTGAAGATTACCCACCACACTGAATACGCTCCTACGGGTAGGTCGGAAGTCTCTAGGTTCATCGATATCCCTTCGGCATTTCTTATCAGGGCCGAAGTTCCTCTGTTCTGGGCGTTTATGACAATGACGNCCCCGTAGTCTTGGAAGTCGTGTACGGAAGCCGTGGCGTCGATTTTCTCCCCGCCGCCGGCGCTCACTATCGGGCCTTGTTGAGTGGCAAGAACTAAAACAAGTATCCCGGCGACTGCCAAGGCTAGAAACGATACCTTGAGTTTCGTCTTCATGGGGAAACCTCCTTTCGTTACACATCCGCTTTGCCGTCTTCCGAACCGGGATGCGGCCCGGAATTAAAGCGGCTCGGCCGGTTGAATTGTAATCGGAATGCAGTCCCATGCCAATTTTCGGCGCTTCAACGACCCTGTTGTGACGATAAGCCTACTTTTATGCTTGGGCGATTGTGTTAACTTAGATGGCGATATCGACACCGTACGACCCGTGGCTGTGCAATGACTGAGGAACGGAACACCGAAGACAGAACAGATTCCGGCCTGGCCCCGGAGGGCAAGGTAGAAAGCCCCATCGACATGGACCAGGCACGATTCCTGGCGATGTGCAYCGCCTCGGAGTCTTCGGCCATATACGGGTGGCGTTTTCGTAAGGTGGCCATGGCGCTGGAGATTGTCGGCGCCGACGAGAGGGCTGACGATTATCTGGTTACCCTGTCCTTCCGGCCCCAAGGGCAGTTCGGCGGCGCTCCGGGCCTACAAGAGATCTCGATCGCTAAGGAAGGGAACGTCGCCGGCCGCCGGGTTGTCAGGCTCCCCGAATCGCCGGCAAAGAGGCGCGTACCTGTCCCGTTGATCGGAATCGGCTTGGCCGTGGTTGGCGTGGTCGTTGCCGCCGGAGTGTTTGCCGCGGTCCGGTCCGGGGGCAACGAGTCCTCCTCATCCGAGATTTTGTCTGCCAGCACGGTGGTACCAGCAACGGCTTCGCCGGTGGTCACTACCCCAAACGTTCCRGTTGTTCTGCCTCCAGCGTCTTCTCCCGGCGCTGTTGTCAAGGCTACGATCGCTCCAGCGGCCTCTGCGGCGATGACGGCTACGGTGGAGCCTCCCATCGYGCCTGYAGGGTTGGAACCTAAGTCTTCATCCACGGCTACTCGGTCTCCGGMGACGGAGCGGATAGACGTAACCATCGAACCTTCGAAAGTGACCTTAGAAGCCGATACSAGCCAAGAATTAGAGGCGCAAGCCGTTGGTGGCGCAGGACAGCCGCTTATCGATTCAGTCCGCGCATGGCAATTGAGCTCCCAGGCGGGCGTTATCAGCCAAGATGGCGTGCTTACCGCTGGAACGAAGGCCGGGGTTTTCGCYRCAGYCCTCCAGGTGGATGTATCCCATGGCGGCGGAACAGGATCGGCAACCGCAGACGTTATTATCGAGCCRGGCCCATTGGAYAAAATCGAAATCCAGCCCGCATCCGTGTCCGTATTTGTTGGGGAGAGTGTCCAACTGACCGCGGTTGCCTACGACAGGTTCGATATCGTGATTGAAAATATCGAATTGTCGTGGGAGTCCGGGGCCGGATTAACCATTGACCAAACTGGCAAAGTCACTTATGAGCCTAAAGCCTCGGCGGGACTTCCCTCGGGATTGGTTGCCTGGTGGCCAGGCGATGGAAATGGTGAAGACGTCGTGGGAGACAACAACGGAGCCCTCACTGGCGGCGCTGGATTTGCCACCGCCATATTCGGCCAAGGCTTTAGGCTGGATGGCGAGAACGATCACGTTATGGTAGCGCCGGACCCTAGCCTTAACCTGAGGAGCGACGTGACGGTGCACGTTTGGGCGAAGCGGACCAAATTCGGCGGGCAGCACGTCATGGTGGTCAAAGGCGMGGGAGTTAGASGGGCTATCGACGTACCCACCGCATTCGTTCTGAAATTTTCGGGGTCGCGGCTGTCCGACTCCGGAGATTTTTTGGCGGCGGGATTCGAAAGGTCCGATGGTTCCGACGTGTTCCTGGTGGGTCCGGAGGTTACGGATCAAGAGTTTCACCATTACGCCTACGTGCGCAACGCTGCCKAACATAAGCTGTTTTTAGATGGGAAGGTAGTCGTAAGAGAATCGTTTATCGGCGGGCCCGGTGACACTTTCGACGTGTCCCTAGCCATCGGAACCGGAAYGACTCTTCAGGCGGTCAACATGTTCGCCGGCGTTATCGATGAGGTGAAGATATTTAGCCGRGCGCTGTCGGATAAAGAAATCAGGGATGTCTACGAGGACGGCTCTTCTTCCGGCGGCGGCGCCTATGAAGTTACGGTGCGAGCGAGCTACAAGGGCAMCGAKCGGGTTGCGGTGGCGACGGTAGATGTGGAATAATCGATYGCCGGTCCTAACGCCRTTCCACCGGGTAGACGCTGTTCAAACCCGTAAGCCCTTTCAACTCCACTTCTTGTTCCTCGCCGAAGACAATGTCTCCGGCGCTGTCGGTTAGCGCCTTGAACAATGAGGACACCAGAATCTGCCCTCCCTGCGCCTGCCCGGCGACGCRCGCCGCCAGGATCACKTGCTTCCCGTAAAAGTCGTCGGACTCGCTAAGAGCTTCTCCAGTGTGGATGCCCATACGCACCCKTAACTGCTCATTGTCTTGCTCTTCGTTGTAAGCAGCCAGGGCGGTTTGARTARCGACGGCGCACTGCAATGCCCGGCSAGCGCTGGAGAAGGCCAGCATGAATCCATCGCCCATGGACTTGACCTCGAATCCGCCGGAGGCCGCCAGATGTTCTCGGACGATGTCGTTGTGAAGACGTAGGACCTCTTGCATCCGCCGGTCTCCCAGCCGCTCTGTCATGCCCGTAGAGTCTTCTATGTCGCTGAACAATATGGTTACCGTGCCGTCTGGGGCGGTGGCTTGGCGCAGGTCGGGCCGTTCTAGTTCCACGGCGGCGGCGATGTCTTCATGTGCCGGGTTGTTTCCGGAATCAGAAGTGAGGAATTGGCGGATCTCGCTTACAAGCGACTGCCAGGCCGGCTCGTCGTGGGTTAATAGATGGTTCTTGCCTTCGAGGAGCACGAATCCAGCGCCGGGAATAAGTCCCGCGATTCGGCAGCCCTCTTCAAAGAGAACCGCGYTGTCTCCCCTGGCATGGAACACCAGGGTGGGGACCGCTATCTGCCYGAGGCGTTGGCGAAGGTCAACTTTCCCCCACTCGGCTTGGATCTTCTCSGCGTTYTCCGGGGAAGTAGACGCTTCTTGCAGACGCATGAGRCAGAACTTCTGATCGGCGGTGGCTTCAGGCTTGAACTTATYKATGAACGCYCGKTGGTAGTCTGGRTGCTCTTGGCCCCAGCCGTCCTTTGTGAGGCCGAGCAGTCTCTCCCATTCCTGCCTATGCGCYTCACTTTGATATGCCCAACCGTAGGAACAGGCTCCGTACAATGCCAGGTGGCTAACCTTGTCCGGGTGGCGGGCCGCGTACTCTATGGCCACGGACCACCCCTGAGACGCGCCGAGAAGAGCGCATCTGTCGATACCCAGGGCGGAGATCAAGGATTCCAGGTCGCCYACCGCCGCTTCGAAGGACAGGTCCGAAGTGTCCCAGTCAGATAGGCCGCAGCCCCGTTGGTCGTAGCGGATAACCTGGTGTTCGCGRGACAGCTCTTCCCACCAGTGGCGGCAAACCGGGCTGCTTCGGTCAAACTCCAGATGGTTGAGCTAATTAGCGGCAATCACCAAGGGAGTCCCCTGGCCGAAAGTGGCGTAATGGATCGCCGTTCCGCCGGGYACATTGATAACTCTAAGGTCCTGATTCGGGCCGGAAGGTCCGATGATAATGTCACCTCGGCGGATTTTCGCCGGGAACAGGTTGGACGGCCAGGCTAGAGAAATAGTAACGCTAGGCYGCGGGATTTGTCYACATTYAACCCGGSGGACGCMAGGGGATTGACTCCAAACGGCTGTCCCACTATGCTGATTTCCAGCTAACCGAGTGTAACGGACAACGAATCGTCGATGAATGGGAGGATATCATGGCTTTAACCCTATCTCATGGCGGAGACACTATATTTTCCACGACTTCTCGCTCGGAAGAGGTGTTGGTCGGGACTAAAGAAGGGATCGTATTCCTGAAGCGGAACGTCGGCGGTTCTGGATGGAGCATCGCCCGCCGGGCATTGGCGGACAAACACATTCACGCCGTTATCATCGAACCGGACAGCGGCGCGATAATCGCCGGAGTCACCGAGGACACGATCTATATCAGTGAAGACAACGGGGAGACTTGGGAGCGCCGGGACGATGGCATCACCCAGCATGACATCTATAGTYTGGCYGCGGCCAAGGTAAACGGGAAAACTCGAATATTCGCCGGGACTCAGCCGGCCCACCTGTTTTACAGCGACGACTTGGGCCGYCATTGGACSGAGYTAMCSGCSCTSAGGTCGGTGGACACGTCGGACTGGACCTTCCCCGGCCCGCCCCACGTCGCTCACACCAAACATATCAACTTCCATCCGGAAGACTGCAACACGATGTTTATCGGCATAGAAGTTGGCGGTCTGCAAAAGAGCACCGATGGCGGGCAAACCTTCACGAGGATCCATGGCATGGACACCGATGTYCATCGGACCGTCATCAACCCGGCGGACCCCAACAGGATATACATCACCGGCGGGGACGGCATCTACGTCACCTCGGATGGATGCGAAACATGGGAGCACCTGACCACCACCGCCCACGATCTAGGCGGGTATCCCGACTTCCTGCTTTTGCACCCCCGTAAGCCCGAAGTCGTCCTGGTGGCGGCCGCTCATCACGGGCCGGGGTCCTGGCGGRAGTCCCACTTCGCCGGTACCCGCATTTCYCGGAGCAACGACGCGGGGAAGACCTGGGAGACGTTGAGCAACGGCCTTCCGGACCGGATGAAGGGATCTGTGGAAGCCATGTGCCTGGAGGACTGGGGGGGRGATTCSTTCTCGGTCTTCGCCGCCACCGCCACCGGTGAGGTGTGGTGCAGCGATGACGGGGGAGATCACTGGGAGGAAATCATGACCGGCCTGGCTCCCATATCCAAAGGGAACCACTACGCCAGCTTGGTTACCGCCTAGATAAACTAAGCGAACCGGAAACGARTAAAAGGGGSRMCYMSAKGRRWKCGRRKTNGCCCYKKKRAMWWYCMSMSYMRRTMMCYCAGTCCTCCCTTAAGAAGGGGGGACTACAGGGGTGCGAATTCGCCCTGGGGAAATCTCCCCTAAATCCCCTCTTTACGAAAGAGGGGATTTTATTTGGTCGAACTCTTAGGCGAAATTTGACCGGCGAGCCTCCAAGTTGGAGTGGATGTCCAGGAGGACCGTCTTGCCTTCGGCGTTCAGTTGCTGAGCCCGTTTCAGGGCCGGGCCGATCTCAGACGGCTGGGTCACGACGATGCCCACCGCGCCCATGCCCTCGGCGATCTTGGCGTAGTCGCCAACCATGTGGGTGGTGCCGTACAACTCTTTGGCCGTCGGGTAGCCTCCGGGGTAAGTCGCCATGCCTCCGTTGTTCAACACCACGGTTGTGATGGGCGCTCCGGCCCGGACCGAGGTCTCGAGGTCCAGTCCGGACATCCCGAATGCGCCGTCTCCCATAAAGTTCAGGCAGAACTTATCCGGCCTGGCCAGCTTGGCGCCAATCATCAGGGGTATGCCGTAGCCCAAGTGGGTGGTTTTGCCCCAGCCGATGTAGCTGTGGGGCGTGGTGCCTGGATAGAAGGGCATCATGGTGTCGCGGGGCGCGCCGGCGTCGTGGGTGACGATGCTGTTCTCCTTGTCCAGGTTACGCTCGATCTCGCCGATCACCCGGTAGGTGTTGATCGGGACATCGTCCGAATTCAACAGCGCGGTCCATTCAGCGAGCCACCCGTCCCGGATTCCCTTAATCTCGGCAGCCACCTCGGTCTTACCCTTGCGGCCGTTCTCACCGGCCTGGGCCTTGACCTCTTCGATCATGGCTTGGAGAGTCAGCTTGGCGTCGCCGGGCAGGCCAACATCGACGGAAAAGTCTTTGTTGATGTCTTCGATGCTCTCCACGTTGTGGATGATGACCTTGCCGTCGGGGATTGGCTGGCCGTAACCGGTTCGGGTCATGCTTGAGCCAACGGCGAACAGCACGTCCGACTCTTGCAACCACCGGCGGGCCTGGAGACTGGTGGAACTGCTTCCCGACCCCAGGGCCAGGGGATGCCGCTCGTCGAAGGACGATTTGCCAGGCATGGTGGTGTACACGGGAATCTCGATGAGCTCGGCGAACTCCTGCAATTCCGCGGTTGCTCCGGCGGACAGGACGCCCATCCCCGACCAGATCACCGGCTTATGGGCGTTCAGCAGAAGCCTGACGGCATCCTTAACGTCCTCGGCGGCCGGAGATTGGCGATACCTCTTGGGGGGCGTATAGTTCAGCGACTCTTCCGCGAGTTCCTGCTCTCCGACGTCGGCGGGAATCTCAACGAGAACCGGGCCGCCGCGTCCGTTGCGCAGGTTATGGAAGGCCCGGCGCATGGCGCCGGAGACCTGGGACGGATGGGTGATGACCTCGACGGTTTTGCACACGGACTCGTAGGTGCGCGCCGGCGAGAAGTTTGGCCGGACGGCGTATTGGGCCAGCGTCGGACCGCCGGGCAGGTATAGAACGGGAATGTTGTCGCTGAACGCCTGGGCGATGCCGCCCATGGTGTTCTCCGAGCCGGGGCCACCCTGGGTGATGGTTACGCCGAACTTCTCCCGGTCGTTCAACCGGCTATAACCGTCGGCGGCCATCAGCCCGCCGCGCTCCTGCCGGAACATTACGGTGCGGATGCCTTCCTTGGCAACGGCTTCAATCAGTTGGTTATTGGGGAAACAGGAAATCCATTCCACACCTTCAGTTTTCAAGATCCGGGCAACGGCTTCGATGACTTTCATATTTGCGTACCTCTATAGGTTTAGTTTGGCGTCGAAAAGATAACCGGGCGTCAATTAGCCTCTTCCGACTGTTCCGCCGCATCATATGGCCTGGGCTAGGCGTGGTCAAGTCCTGGCTATTAATAACGCCGGAATTGCGGCAGACACGGCGGGCTATATCGTGCATCCGGTGCGTCGCATCCTCATCCAGTGTAAAATTGTAAATTGCGATATGACTTGCTTGCCTAGGGGGATCAGCCTCCGGGCCACTCCGTCCTTCGGGCGGCAAGATAGTCGTCAGGGGATGGGAAACGGCCCCATCCTCACCAAACTAGAGCGGGAAAACTACCGATGATTCCTTGGAAGCTTCTGGACACCGCCCAAACCCCCGGAAACGGATTAGAGCTCCGTTTGTACCAACGCGACAAAGAGTTCTCCATCAAAGCGGGCAACTATGAACTCATGAACAGCCGCGTTTACGGGACGGAAGACGCGTTGGGCAAACTGGCCTGCCAAAAGATCGCCAATCACCCCCAGGCAAGAGTTCTCATAGGCGGTCTGGGCATGGGCTACACCGTAAGGTCGGCGCTGGACGAGCTCGGCGACAAGGCCCAGGTGGCCGTCGCCGAACTGGTCCCCGAGGTGGTGAGCTGGAACCGGGGCGTTCTGGCCCCCCTGGCCGGCAACCCGCTGGACGACCATCGTGTCGCCGTCCACGAAGCCGACGTCGCCCAGATGATAAAGACCGCCAAGAACGACTACAACGCTATCCTGCTGGACGTGGACAACGGCCCCCAGGGCCTCACCCTAAAGGAAAACGACTGGCTCTACAGCCCCAACGGCCTCACCACCGCCTTCGCCGCCCTAAGGCCCAAAGGCGTCCTAGCCATATGGTCCTCCGGCCCCGAACCAGCCTTCGTCAAACGCCTCCGCCGAGCCGGATTCCAAGTGGAAGAAGTCGCGTTGCAGGCGCGCGGGAAGGGTAAGGGCGGGGCGCATTACACGGTTTACATGGCGGTACGTGATTAAGCTTAAGGCCGCATCGTTCCCAATAGAAGATGGCCCAAAACCAAGTCCTTTYGGTGCCCCCAATTCTRCRCCKGTGTTGTAGGTCTACAATTTTGTCAGTAGCTAACTGGTCAGGGAAAATGTCAGTYYATGGAAGGACTGAYWTTGAGTACCAAAGAGCAGARCMGGTTACAKATCTTGAAYGGAGTRYTGGARCGATACTGGTCGATGMRGGAGGCGGYRCCGCTSCTRGGGGTRAGTGAACGTCAGGGATGGAGGCTGCTGGCAGCGTATAGAAGGGAAGGGGCCAGGGGGCTGGTCCACAAGAACCGGGGCCGGGTGCCGCCCAATGCCACTCCGGAGACCATCCGCCAACAAGTGGTGGCCCTGGCCCAGGAACGCTATRRCGGCATCAACCAYACTCACCTGACCGAGTTGTTGGCCGAACGGGAGGGAGTGATGTTGTCCCGCCCCACTGTGAGGAGGCTGCTGACCAGGGCCGGGTTGTCCAGCCCACGCCAACGACGGCTGCCACGGCACCGATGTCGAAGGCAACGAATGCCCCAGGAAGGGATGCTGCTCCAGATGGACGGGAGCCACCATCTCTGGCTGGAGGATAGGGGGCCCTGGCTGACCTTGCTGCTGGCGGTGGACGACGCTACCGGGACCGTACCTTATGCCCTAATCCAAGAACAGGAGGATACCCGGGGCTATYTGTCCCTGCTTCAGGGCATCATCGAGCGTCAGGGTGTGCCGATGGCAGTGTATACCGATGGTCATGCCGTCTTTCAACCCCGGCATAGTCCATCGGACTCGGTYGCCCAGAAAGGACCATCAACTCAATGGGGCAGAGCGTTGACAGAGCTGGGGGTCACCCAGATATGGGCTCACAGCCCCGAAGCCAAAGGAAGGGTGGAACGAGCCAATGGCACTTTCCAGGACCGGTTGGTAGCAGAACTGCGGCTGGCCGGTGCCTGTACCCTGGCCCAGGCGAATCAGGTGTTGGCCGATTTTCTACTCCGGTTCAACCAGCGATTCGGGGTACCCGCTGACCAASTGKAATCAGCCTACCGGCCAGTGGACCCGGAGATGGACCTGAGTAGYGTGCTATGTATCAAGGAGMTGCGCCGAGTGGCCAAGGACAACACGGTGCGATACCACGGRCGCACCTTACAACTCTATCCCAGYACAGAGCGGCCCAGCTACGCTGGAGCTCGGGTGGAGGTGCAAGAACGCCTGGACGGTCGTTTGCTGGTACGGCATCGGRACCAGATYCTWACTCCCCAWGAAGCTCCRGCTCTAGCCAGCCAACTGCGKGCTCGGGTCCCTATCGGTCCGGCGGTGGCAACGCTTCCCGACCCGGAYCCSACGGACTGGGAGCCCAAAGAACATGTCAGAGCCCCGGTACCTCCAGGACCCCTGGCCGGAGAGACCATCTGGTATGAGGACCCCGCCAGGAAGCAGGTTCACCGGGACCTGGTGGTGGCCGGGATGGAGCGGGCACGACAGCAGGGCAAGCGCATCGGCCGGCCTCGGGTGAGTGAGCGGCCGGAGTTCGAGCAACTATATACCAAAGTACTGCAACTTCTCGGATCGGGAGGTCTCTCCCGGCGGCAGGCGGCCCGGGAACTGGGCATCGGCTATGCCACTCTGAAGCGTCTGTTGGATTCCAACGAAAAGGAGTTGATGGCTTAAACCCGAAGCTACTGGCAGGGGCACGGGGTCAAGCCCTGCTACGCATCCGGAGGACTACGGGGCT
>NVSQ01000103.1 GCA_002401285.1 SAR202 cluster bacterium | reverse complement strand
ACTGGCGAATATTCGTATCCAATAGGTGGTAGAACTGAGGAGGCTCGGACCCCCGACCCCCTGCTTGCAAAGCCCCGGTGAGCCCTTTTGCCAATTATAGTCTGTCATGGGTAGTGTTACTGCACCCACAATTTGAGACATTCCGGTTTATAATCAGCTTAGCTGACCCGAGAGAAGGGTTGGTCATTTCAAACCCATAGTTTATGCGAGCCGGTTCCATGCACAAGCATTGTTCAGGTGAATAATGTTGTGATTGCTAAACAGTCATTGCCGGTGAGCCAAGGAGATCGAAAGATGAAGGTTCTATACCATGCTGGATGTGATGACGGGTTCGGAGCTGCTTACGCTATTTGGCTCAAACATGGGTACCAAGCCGAATATATTCCAGTCCAGTATGGACAGCCTTTTCCGGAGGTCTCACCTGGTGAGACTGTTTATGTGGTCGACTTTTCGTATTCACGGGACATCCTCCAGCGCGTTGCCGATCGGTGCAAACTCGTTGTGCTAGACCATCATAAAACTGCAATGGAAGACTTGGCAGATTTGCCATTCGCACATTTTGATATGAATAAATCTGGKGCTGTCTTGGCTTGGGAATATTTTCAYCCMAATGAACCYATYCCCCTGTTATTGRCATACGTGCAAGATTACGACCTGTGGACTAAAGAACTCSCTYATACWGAKGAGAATAAGGCGTGGAGGGGGTCCTTCCCTAGGACATTCGGTAGTTGGCAAGARATGGCTCTAGTTGTATCTCGTGATCACAGATGGAAGACGGAAGGGGAAGCGATATTGCGCTCTGAGAAAATGCAAATTCAACACAGGGTGTCACAGGCATTTGAAGTAACAATTGACCCCCATGTGGTACTTGCAGTAAACGAGACGCAATATTATAGCGAGGTAGCCGGTGAACTTGCCAAGGATACCCGGTATCCTTTCGGGGCATGCTTCTTTGTACGGGGTGATGGTCTCAAGATATGGARTTTACGATCGGATAGAAATTTAGGAGATTTCGATGTGAGTGCAGTAGCCAAGTTAAGRGGTGGTGGCGGCCACCGGAAYGCAGCMRGCTTCAAGGAATCAGCCGAGTGCCCAATATTACTATCYAAGCCCAGTTRATGCCYTTGCCAGCCACCCTAACATGCCAACTTCAGCAACCACGAACGTAGCTGGCACCAATAGCCTGCCTCTGGGGCCAGAGTATAGCCTAGGGGCAAGCGAGAGGGGGGCTAGGGCTTAGGCGTGGCTACCGGGCTGGCAGGTGAATAGCGAGGATGCTATTAAGGCGTATAAGGCTGTTGTGAGGTAGGGGTGGGATATAACGCCCTATTCCTCCCCCATGGGATTCCTAGCCGCTACGAAACTTCTCGCCCACATAGTCACAAACTTCTTTTAGACATGAAATTGCAACGTTATGAATAAATGCGGTTGGGCTACCAAACATCGTCAGCCCGGTCACCAAGCTCTTGAGGAATGTCTGGTCGTGCCTTCTCCAGGGTAAGCATTGCCGAGGATGCGCCTGAGTTCCTCCTTGGCTGTATCCGTTACCATTACCAATTAAACCATCTCGACTTGTATAGCATTCTACTCCCCCCATTTCTGGCATGGATAGCTTTATCTACTAATAGTACGTTTAAGCCCATCCTTCTGGCTCTGCTGGCCGTCATGATTTTTCGAAGCCTTCTCGAGCAAAATTAAGCGCTGCCTCCAGTGTCTGGTATTCTTCAGTCGGTAGCGGTTGTGTGGGCGGCCGCATTAGATCTGAGGGCAGTTTACCAAGAATCTTGAGACATGCTTTCAGCCGGGCGTTTGCGCGACCTGGYGCTGCGCCATAAATTGCGGTGCTGAGCGGATACATCGCATTATGCAGGCGCTTCGCCTTCTCCCAGTCCCCTGAATCGGCGGCATCCCAAAGTGCGACCACCATCTCTGGGACCACAGTGGCCAGACTTACTTGGCTTCCCTCTGATCCCATCATGTAGGACACCAACAGGTGCTCGTCGCCAGAGCCCAAGACAATAAATTCAGGATCCTGCGCTTTGAGTGCACGGCGATTTGCGTCATATCGGGCAACCTCCCAGCTGCCTTCCTTGACGCCAATCACACTATCAATAGTCGCCAGTTCAAGAAGTGTGCCAATGTCATAGGCCATTTGCCCGGCGAAAACCGGAGCCTGATACAACAACAGCGGCAGTTCAGTTGCGTCGCTGATGGCCCTATGGTGGGCAAGAATGGTTTTCCGTTCCTGTCCCAACGCCCAACCATTGGGGGGGAAGACCAGCAATGCATCAGCACCGGCACGTTCTGCATTCTCGGCTTCTTTCGCCGCCTCCAAAGTGTTTTCGCTGTAAACTCCGGATGTAATATAGAGGCTTTTGGAGACTACATCGCAAACTGACTTGATGACCTGCGTCTTTTCCGCCGAGGAAAGCTGCGCATGTTCCCCAGCATGGCCATTGATCAGAAACCCCTCGATGCCCTGGACGCTACAAATATCCGCAATAAGCTCCTTTAATGCGCCGTGGTCGACACGGAAATCATCTTTCAAAGGTGCAACAGTTGCGGCGTGTATTCCACAAAGTGGGCTTTTTCCTGACATTATCTTCTCCATTCTTAGTTTTTAAGTCGTCCAGTCTGCCTTGGGACACTCTTCCATCACCCTGACCATCGACACGTATTCGCATGTGATGCCGGGGTTGGAGGAGGCAGCTGCTCGGAGTATTGATGACGTGATGGGAGATGCGGTCGCTGCAAATCCGTGACCATTTTGTGACCAAAACAGTCATCTGGACGAACAAAGACGTCCCAGGCTATGGTCCTTGGACGCCTTTGTTATGGGGCTTAGGAGTGGAGCCAACGGTGGCATTCGAACCCACAACCGCCTGCTTGCAAAGCCTCGTCACTCCTAAATTCCCCATGGGGCTGCTAGCCGTTAGGTTCTGTCAGTTACAGCTAATCACCTAGAGCAAGCTATTCGGATGTCGGATGAATAGCGAGGATGCTATTAAGGCTTACGAGGCTGTTGTGAGGTAGTTTTCAGTGGATTTGGGCCTGGTGGCGCTCGGACTCAATCCCGGAAATTCACATATTGCAGTGGCTGTTCAATGTTCATTTCTTTTATGAACGCAATGGTCTTTTGCAAATCGTCACGTTTCTTTCCGGACATCCGAAGCTCGCTTCCCTGGATAGAAACCTGGACTTTGATCTTGGCGCCTTTGACCGCTTTGGTGATTTTGCGTCCTAGGTCGACGTCAATCCCTTGCCTAATGGATATGGACTGCCTGATGGTTCCTCCGGCTGCATTTTGTGTCGCCTTGAATTCGAATGCTCCTTGGGCCACCTTTCGACGTGCAAGATACCCGCGAAGCAAGCCCTCTACCTGGGTTAACTTCATAGTGTCGTCAGCGATCATCGTTAGGGTGTTGTCGATGCGTTCTATATCACATTTTGTCCCCGCGAGGTCGAAGCGTTGTTTGATCTCTCGCTTTACGCCGTTTATAGCGTTATCTACCTCCATAAGGTCTGTTCTGGAAACCACATCAAACGAGGGCATTGCGCATAACCTCCTATGAACTTGCCGGCTAAAAGGCCGAGCCAATAGAGGACTCGGCTCCGGTGGTTCATCCATTCACTAATGCTAATAGCTGATTGTATCCGGTGTCTGGTTAGGCAATGGAATCATATTCCTACACTCAATTGTCGTACCTAATCCCCCATGGGGCTCCTAGCCGTGATTCCACGTGCCAACCCCGCATGAGCGTGCCTCTGGGGCAGTATAGACGATACGATTATCTGCCGTATCTCGCTGGCCTGATGTTGTCACCCTGCCTTACGTTCCCGTTGGCAGGCCCACACTGA
>NVSQ01000102.1 GCA_002401285.1 SAR202 cluster bacterium | reverse complement strand
CGGCGGCCGGCGCTGGCGTGGGCTGGTCAACCCGCCCCTGATCAAGAGCCTCCTCACGGTGGGGCGGGGCAACATTACTCCCTCCCGCTCGGCCAACAACTCGGTCAGGTGAGTATGGTTGATGCCGCTATATCGTTGCTGGGCCAGGGCCACCACTTGTTGCCGAATATCCCCTGGAGTGGCATTGGGCGGCACCCGGCCCCGGTTCTGATGCACCAGTCCTCTGGCCCCTTCCCTTTGATAGGCCGCTAGCAGTCGCCAACCCTGACGTTCACTCACCCCCAGCGACGGCGCCGCCTCCTTCATCGTCCAGTATCGCTCTAGCACTCCATTCAAGATATGTAAACGGTTCTGCTCTTTGGTACTCATTGTCAGTCCTTCCATGAACTGACATTTTCCCTGACCAGTTAGCTACTGACAAAATTGTAGACCTACAACACAGGCGCAGAATTGGGGGCACCAAAAGGACTTGGATTTGGTCCGGGAGATTTGAGGAAGATACGGGCCATGGAAATTAGCCAACGCCGAGCTAGTGTATCGCTGTAGGCGTTCAGCGATAATGGGACACATTGGTGGGGGGTAAAAACCCGAGAAGGGGGAGCGGGAGAGGAGCAGCTCCATCTCAGTTAGATGTCTACAGGGCCAGGGCCGCTGAGAAGCTGAGCGAACAGACTCGTTCCTTCGTCCGCGTAGTGAAAGCGCCCTATATCTACTTCTCTTTTTTCAATTTACGTTTTTCCTTTAGAGTATGTTGTGCAGTTGTCTGTTTTTCCTTTTTGGCTTTATCTTTTCTACCACCCTTATCACCCATTACTTTTGCTCCTTTGAATGTGAATCTTCTAACGGCCCCAGGTTTAAGCCTGATGGGGTTACTGGAAGCGGAATGCCACTATAGTCAGGGATGACATATTATCCGAGATTCTCCATTTCGGCTGACCCTATGCCTTCAGCAAGACCTGAATGGATTGGATTACAGCTTACCACCGGTCTTTGGGTCTCGGCAACGTTCTCTTGCTCCGGCGTGGGACAAGGTTTCTGCTATGGACACCCAGGGGGAATACGTCTTATCGTCATCCTGGCCCAGCGCGAAACCGCTGAGCTCGTGTCCCAGAGACACCTGAGGTGGCCGCCATCAGTTGGACAGGATTGGGATGCTATAAGGAAGACGGACCCGCGCAAAACCAAGTCCTTTTGGTGCCCTCAATTCTACACCCGTCGTGACAAGGCTGAGTAGGACTTGACGGCACCCCCCTTGTGGTGCGCTGACTTAACGATCATATACTCAGCCTTCATCATAAAATTCCCGGTGGACAAGCCAACTCCACCGACGTAATATTCGCTCATGTTGGCTACCTTACTGTAAACGACAAAGGAGACCTGACCATGCCACGCTTTCCCATGGCCTCGCGTGATGCGGTGCCCCAAGATCAAGTCGACGCCTTCGACGCCTTAGTGTCCGCTCGGGGCGGGGTTGTGCCCGAATTCGGACCCATCGCAGTGCAGCTCCACGTTCCCGAGATAGCCCAACGGGGTGAGGTGCTGCGAGCCTACCTCCGCGCTGAGGGTTCGACGCTGTCGGATAATGTGGCGGAACTGGCAATGATAACCACCGCCCGCGAACTGGACTGCCTTTTCATTTGGCACGCCCACGCCGCCGCCGGCCGGCGGGCGGGGCTGAGCAACGCCCTGGTAGATGCCCTGCGGGACAAACAAGAGTTGCCGCCGCTGACGTCGGCGGAATCGGCGGTTATCAACTACGGCCAGGAGTTTTTCCGCACCCGTCGCGTGTCTCAGGCTACCTTTGACGCGGCGTTGGCTGAATTTGGGCCGCGAGGCTTGGTGGAATTGACCAACTTGATGGGTTACTACTCGGTGCTGGCGTTCAACATCAACGCTTTCGAGCAGCTGCCGCCGCCTTCGGACGAACCCTTCCTGCCCGTCTAGTCGGACGACATCGAGGAAAAACAAGCCGTCGCTTCCGCCGCCCGGCGGGCGTTGCCGGGTAAATCCATGGCCTCGATGTACTCCCAGCCGGCGCACCCCCAATGATTGACCTTAAATGATTGGATAGGGTCTATCGGTTTTACAGGGAGGTGTTAGGTCAGTTCTCGTTTTGCTCGAAATGACTGCCAAACCTGGAAGTGCTAAAGATATAATTAACCGGATGCGCGGGATCAACTCCATCACACACGTGATTTTGGCGGCTGCCCAAATGATGCGGTCTTAACCGCTCGTACAACGTGCAACACTGGACGGACATGTCGTCCGGCGGGCACTTCGCGACACTGGAGGAGCCCGTTAGGCTAGTCGAGGACATCAGGGATTTCTTCAGAGGTTCGAGATGATTTATCCTTCGAACGTGAGATTCGTGCAGACTCCGATGTTGAACATCGGTTACGAGGAACATGGAGACGCCTCGGGCTTTCCAATCATTCTCCTCCACGGGTTTCCCTATGACATACGGTCGTTTGACGGTGTCATTGCTCCCCTAGTTGAGGCCGGGCACAGGGTCATCGTGCCCTACCTCCGGGGATACGGGCCGACGAGCTTTCTTGATCCAGACGCACCGCGCATGGCTGAACAGGCCGCCATCGGCCAGGATGTTGTGGACCTCGCCGCGGCGTTAGGAATCAACCGGATGGCCCTGGCGGGGTTCGATTGGGGCCTTCGGGCTGGTTGCATAACGTCGATCCTGCACCCTGAGATGGTCGCCGGCTTCGTCGCCATGGGCGGATATTCGGTTCAGAACACTGTTCAAAAAGAACAACCAGCCCCCGCGTTTAGGGAAGCTAGAATGTGGTACCAGTGGTACTTCAACACCGAGCAAGGGCGCGTCGGTCTAGAAGAGAATCGGAGGGACATCATCCGCCACCTCTGGGAAACCTGGGCGCCCACGTGGGATTACACCGACGAGGCCTTCAACCTGTCCGCCCCTTCTTTCGACAATCCCGACTTCGTGGATATCGTCCTGCACTCATACCGACACCGCCATATGAACGCGCCGGGCGAGGACCGATTCATCGAAGTTGAGCTCAATCTGGCGGAGGGACCGCCTGTAACAGTACCGTCCATCGTCTTGCGAGGGGCTGACAGCGGCTTGGGCGCACCGTCGCAAGACCCCTCGGCAGACGAGCGTAACTTCACCCAACTTGTGGCGCGCCGCATAGTGTCCGGCGCCGGACACGACCTACCGGTCCAGCGTCCCGATGCCGTCTCGGCGGCCCTGTTAGAGTTGCTGTAGAGAGGAGCGGCTGTTAGCCTTAACCCGCATTCCAACTCTTATTCGAGAACACGACCACCCGCGAAGGCGATCAAGTAGGCTCAAGGTCACCGTGGTCGGCGACCCTTCTCAACGCCCGATCAACGGCTTCTGCGGCTTGACGTCGTAGGTCTTCAGGCATCTCTGTTGTGAAGGGATGCCGGGGCATGAAGTTGAACTGTGGGTGCCGTAGTTCCATCTTGGCACACCAGCGGCACACGCCAGCAACGCTGTGCCACCGTTCTAGGTGGTTACACCAGCACCGTTTCTCCCCCAGCCGTTCCCTCATAATTAAAGCTTGCTGCCTGCACGGTATCCTGATGCCACCAGGTTGGACATAGACCACATGATCCCACTCAAGAACGCTCACGACTCGGGTGGCTGGGCATGGGACAGGAGCAGAAAAGCGGCCTTCGCCAACGAGATGTCGTGTGCACCACCTGATAGCTGTCACGGCCTCCGATAACAGGAAGAAGGGCGCCCGAGGACCTGAGGAATGGAAGCCCACCAACAGAGGATACTGGTGTGATTACACTATCGATTGGGTGCAGATAAAAACTGACTGGGACTTCAGTGCAACGAAGGCCGAGTGGGGAGCCCTTCAGGAGATTCTGGAGAC
>NVSQ01000042.1 GCA_002401285.1 SAR202 cluster bacterium | reverse complement strand
CTCGTTCGGGGCTCGGTATTCCTTGGCCATGCGCTCCACGGTGCGGGTGGACACTTCCCAGCCTTCTGCCGAGACCTTGCGGTGGATTGCCGCTGGCGTTGACCACCGATTGGAACGCCGCCCAGATATTCGAGGACTTGAGGCGCCAGTTTGGAGAGAGAGATAAGTTCCCGAATCAACGGACAATAGAGCGCTTCGTTAAGGAATTCCGGGCTACGGATAAATCTCAACCATGGACCGTTGAGGATAGCGACCCTCAGGACGCCAAACTAATACTTGAATGGCTGGCYAGYTTTAAYGGCTTCGGCAAAGGCCTTAMGAAAGTCGAGGCTTTCTGGYATSTCAAAATCCARCGTATCGCCCCGGATTTGAGCTTTGTACGAGCGGGWATCCTGGCCAACTTATACCGGATTAGGACGGCCAAGGAAGCCAGCACCGAGGAATTAGACGCCTACCTGGGGTTTGCCCCGTGGCGGGGCGCCGAGGCGCTCGAAAGGTATARASAAATGGTTGGAGCCGGTTGGGTGAAGCCAATGGYGATGTGGGACACCATGGTAGAACGGGTGTCACCCTGGGGAGCAATAGAGGCCAAGGACCTGGGCTGGCCTGAACCCCAAACGGCTCAGGAATTGGCGCAAGCGTCACAACAGGAGGAGGGTACGACATGAACGGCTCAATCCGCAGCAGGGGTAAAGGAACGTGGGAGTTGACCGTAGACCTTGGCAGGGACGCCAAYGGCRARCGGCGCCGGNANTTCGTYAACGTSAAGGGCACYAAGGCCCATGCMCAGCGACAGCTGAGAGACATATTGGCTTCACTGGACAAAGGCTTGCCCGTGGACACCGGCAAGATCACGGTGGGTGAGTTCTTGAACCGGTGGCTCAAGGATTACGCTATMCCCAACACAAGGCCGCGGACGGCTGARCGGTACGAGAGTGACATCCGCCTACACATCGCRCCAGCYCTCRSTCAYATACAGCTATCCCGGTTRGCTCCTTCYGATATTCAAACGATGGAGGCTAGGTTACTRGAACRCGGCAAGTCTGCCCGTAGCGTCCAGCACGTCCACGCGGTCCTYCGGGAAGCCCTGAAACATGCAATGCGCTGGGGGCTAACCCACCGCAATGTGGCCGAGGGAGTTGATCCKCCYAAGCCGCACAGACCCGAAATCCAGCCGCCAAGCGCCGAARGGGTGTGGGAGNNATTGGGTCTGGCGGAAAAGACGCCWTACAGCGCCGTGTTGCAGTTCATGGCCTTCACAGGGTGTAGGCGCGGRGAAGCTCTGGGCTTACGGTGGTCCGATGTGGACCTGGAGAACGGCACCGCTGCCATAATCCAGTCTCTCCAAAGGCTGAAGGGTCAAGGGTTGCAATTCCAAGCCCCTAAATCGGCCAAGGGCCGCCGRTCAATTGCAYTGGACCCCGRCACGGTCGACATGCTCAGAGAMCACCGGGGYCGCCRRTTGCTCTATCAGATCGAGCTGGATGGTGTCTATCAGGATCAYGGYCTGGTGTTTTCGGGGCCGTTGGGTGGGCCGCTTGACCCATCGGTATTGACCCGWAACTTTGAGAAGCTGGCGAGGAAAGCGGACYTGCCCGGTGTGCGCCTACATGATTTACGCCACTTCCACGCCACGCTTATGCTCCAGGAAGGCACCAATCCCAAGATAGTCCAGGAACGGCTCGGCCATTCGTCCTTCGCTATTACCATGGACACTTACAGCCATGTGGCGCCGGGGTTACAGGAGCAGGCCGCTAACAATTTCGCGGTGGCGATGAAGCGGGCGAAGAAACTACCAAACTAGACTCATCTGGAAATGAATGTCGGCAAAATGTCGGCAAATTGGCAAACACAAGGCCCCTGGAACAACCCAGGGGCCTATTTTCGTGCCTAAAAATGGTGGGCCGTGTGGGGGTCGAACCCACGACACCCGGATTAAAAGTCCGGTGCTCTGCCRAACTGAGCTAACGGCCCGWWGTAGAGGGGRGRCGAGGAGTGGCTTTGAGGCCAGCCTTTGRATATCTTAACACGTGCCTGCTTRTGGCCSAAACACTYCCATASTGATGYGSMGACTAGTCGATYTCGAACCGAGTTCGGGTCCGATGCGGCTTTNCCACTCGAGAATCGCATCGGCGAGACCGGHAGACGTGTTATTAAVCACCCATTGTGCGAACTAATCCACGGGTTTATCATATCCGCTAGATTCTTGTGAGGGGACTGATTATTTCGGATGGACGAGCCTAAAACCGCACTGGTAACCGGTGGCGCCGGTTTCATTGGGTCACACYTGGTCGACCGCCTCCTTTCCTTGGGACACAAGGTGRTTGTCATMGACAACCTGAGCACCGGTAAGCTGAAAAACCTGAACCCCTCCGCCACGTTTCATCACTTGGACATCACTCAACCATCGGTGACCGAGGTCTTCCAGCGGGAGCAGCCGGACCTGGTGTTCCATCTGGCGGCCCAAGTCAGCGTGACCCAGTCTACCAGAGATCCTTTCCACGATAGCGACGTTAACGTTTTCGGGACGTTGCGCCTTCTGGAGGCCGCCCGGAAATGTGGCATAGAGAAGTTTATTTACTCGTCCACCGGAGGCGCGTTGTACGGCGACCCCGAGACAGACCCATGCACCGAGGAACACCCCGTTCTGCCGGTGTCGCCTTACGGKATGTCCAAATATATAGCCGAACTCTATCTTGACCTGTACVAHCGGCTCTATCAGATCAACTTCACCACTTTGCGCTACGGCAANGTCTACGGYCCCCGCCAAGAGGCCCACGGTGAAGCGGGCGTGGTTGCCATCTTCACCCAGGCGATGCTGGAGGGACACCAGCCCCAGATATTCGGCGACGGCAACCAGGAGCGGGACTTCGTGTTCGTGGACGATGTGGTCGATGCCAATATGTTGGCCATTAACAAAGGCAACGGCGGCTCTTTCAACATCGGGACCGGCGAGAAGACAAGCGTCAACCAAATATTCGAGTCGCTGCAGAGCATCATCGGGTACCGTTGGGGACCGGAGCACGGCCCTGCCAGACACGGGGACGTCTACAAGATCAGCTTGGACAGCAGCAAAGCGATCCGAGACCTGGGATGGACACCCAAAATGGAGATGGCGGAAGGGTTAAGCCAGACAGTGGAATATTTCCGTAACGCCGGGAAGGCCGTTAGATGATTCAGCAAGCCTGATTCCTTAGATTCGATACCCGGCAATGGTCCCCGGCCCGGCCAAGCCCAAATCAGGAAGGTGCGAAAGTTCGGAAGCGAAAATGTGGCAATTCTRCTTACCAAAGGGTAGAATGCGTCAAAACCTATTCCCGGCCCATCTGGACAAKYGGAATTCCCGATAATATCATCAAGATATACGGGGTAACCTAGATGGTGGTAGCTACAGTCGATTCTAAGGGTCTCATCGACCGGGTCTCTGCGTACTTGACTCAAGAGGCGGCGGAGCTGGTGGAAAAAGCCTTTGTCTTCGCCGATCAATGCCACCAAGGTCAGATGCGACTTTCCGGTGAACCCTATATCGCTCATCCCCTAGAAACCGCCCTCTTCCTRGCAAACCTCCACCTGGATCACCACACCATCGTAGCCGCTTTGCTTCACGACGTGGTCGAAGACTGCGGCGTTACGTTGAAAGAGTTGGATTCCAAGTTCGGCAATGAAGTAACCAAGCTGGTTGATGGTGTAACCAAGTTGACCAGAATGGACGATCGATCCTTGGAAGCCAACCCCGATGCAAACCTCTCGGAAGAACAGGACCACCTCTACGCCGAAAGCCTGCGCAAGATGCTGGTGGCCATGGCCGAGGACATACGGGTGGTGCTGATCAAGTTGGCTGACCGGCTACACAATATGCGTACTCTGGACGCGCTGGYCCCCGAGAAACGAAGGCGTATCGCTCAGGAAACGCTGGATATCTAYTCGCCACTGGCCCACCGCCTGGGTATATGGGAGATCAAGTGGCAGCTGGACGACTTGGCCTTCCGGCATTTGAACGAAGAGAAATACCACGAGATTGCCAAGATGCTGGCGGCCAAACGGGTGGAAAGGGAAGCGTACGTGGAAAARGTGGCCTCCCGCCTGCGTGAAGAGATGGCCGCCTTCAATGTGGAAGGRGAGGTGGTCGGTAGACCAAARGGGATCTACAGCAYCYATCTCAAGATCGAACGATACGCCACTCAAGGCAAGGAACTCAGCGACATATACGACCTGTATGCCCTAAGGGTTCTGGTGAACTCAATGGAGGATTGCTACAAGACCCTGGGCGTTATCCATCAACTCTGGCATCCCATCCCCGGCCAATTCGACGACTACATCGCCAACCCCAAGGAAAACTTGTACCAGGCTTTGCATTCCACGGTGATATGCGACGGCGGCAATCCCCTGGAGGTGCAGATCAAAACCTTCGATCTGCACCAGATAGCCGAGTATGGGGTAGCTGCCCACTGGCAGTACAAGGAAGGCAGATCCGGCGACCTGCGTTTCGAAGAAAAGATGACCTGGCTGCGCCAGTTGTTGGAGTGGCAGCGGGAGATGGCCGGAACCGACGAATTCATCGAGTCGGTAAAGCAGGACATTTTCCACGACCAAGTGTTCGTATACACTCCCAAGGGCGAGATCGTAGAGCTAACTTCCGGTTCCACTCCCATCGACTTCGGCTACAAGATTCACACTGACTTGGGACATAGATGTGTCGGGGCCAAGGTTAATGGCCGGCTGGTTTCCCTTGATACAAAGCTGAAAAACGGCGATACCGTTGAGATAATGACATCCAAGGGCGAGAGGGGCCCCAGCTTGGACTGGCTTAACCCCAACCGGGGGTACGTAGGATCGGCCAGTGCCCGGCAAAAAGTCCGATTATGGTTCCGCCGTCAGGCCCGTAGCAGCAACATCCAGAGGGGTCGCGAGCTACTGCGCCGTGAACTCCGCAGGGTGAGCCAAAAGCTGGAAGACGCCGAGATTGTGACCCTGTGCAAGTTCGACAACATGGACGAACTTCTGGCCAACTTGGGTTCCGGGGGCCTCACCGAAAGCCAGTTGGCCTACCGCCTTTCCCAGGCCAGTCAGGAACATCAGCCCGAGCAGCCAGTCATCAAGCCCAATCTGCCCCTTTCCAGTCCGTCCTCAGGAGTCTCGGTGTTGGGCGTGGGAGATCTACTTACCCGCATCGCTCAATGCTGCAATCCCATTCCCGGAGATCCGATAATGGGGTTCATTACCCGAACGAGGGGGGTAACCGTCCATAAAGAGGGCTGTGCGAGCCTGACGAACGAGGATGAGCCGGAACGCATCGTGACTGTGGACTGGGGAGAGGCCCACGAGCTTTACCCAGTCAGGATAAAGATGAAAGCCTATGACCGGGTGGGGCTGCTTCGGGATGTTACCCTCCTGGTTTCAGAAGAGCACGTGAACATCGCGTCGGTCATCACCAAAGAGCTACCGGACGGCACCGTCACGATGGAGCTGACCGTCCACACCACCGGGCTAGACCAACTGGGCAAAGTGTTCGCCAAGCTGGAAGGTGTCCGCGGGGTAACTTCGGTCACCCGGGACCGCTCCAGCATCCCCGGCTTCGTTTAGAACCGGCGTCCCTAAGACACCCCCTCGTYCCAGTTGACCGGCCGAAGCCGCCACTAGCCACGTCTTCAACGCCACGATTCTGGGATCCTATCGTCTACCTCTTATCCCTTGGAAGTATTAAAATCACGCTGTCTCAGCTTATTCAGTAAGGAGAAAACCATGGCCGTTAGAAAACCAGTGACACCGCAAGGGATGACCGCCAATCCAGCGTTCTCGCCCGGTGTTCAAGTAGGRGAGTTTCTTTTCATATCCGGCACCGTGGGGAACGACGCTTCCGGAAACCTGGTGGGTGTCGGCGACTGCGAAGCCCAGACACGCCAGACCTTCGCCAATATCAAGGCTATCGCCGCCGCCGTGGGGGCATCCATGGACGACGTGGTGAAGATCACCTGTTTCCTGGTYGACGTGGCCGACTATGCGGCCTATGGGAAAGTACGGTCGGAAACCTTCGGCAACAGCGGTCCTCCGGCCAGTTCCACCGTAATGGTGGCGGCCTTGGTGCGGCCGGAGTTCCTGGTAGAGGTAGAAGCGATCGTCCACGTGCCCGGCGGRGGYTAGAGCTACCCYGCCGTTRCGCCKRCSTCGTARAGGGCCGTGTCCGGRTGGAAGTCGCTCCAGGCGAACCAGAAGGCGTAGAAAGAGGGCAGCCGCTTCAAGGCCATCCCATCTAACTCGCCGCTGATTGCCCGGCCGGTCAAAAGCTGCCAGGTGCTGCCCGTCTCCTGGTCCTTCATCAGGGAGATGCCGTCGCCGGTCTCGGGCAAGATATCAAAGCCCAGGCTGCGGCCTTCCAGGTTACGGTCAAATATGGCGCCGGTCTCGGAAGTTGGGTCAAAGACAACCAACACCTGCTTGCCGGAGATGGAGTCGTTGATAAGCGGTTGCCGGACGATGGTCTGGAAGGGATAGGCTTTCACCAGGCCTTCGGTGTTTACGCCCAGAACCAATTCCTTGCCGGGCAACCGCCGGTCCTTGTTGGACTCTCCGATGATGCCAGCCGACCCGCCCCGGTAGTACCCCTCGTAGCTATCCGTGTTGTATCTGCCGCCCTTGTCCAGCAGTTGGGTGTCCGGGTGCAACTGGTACCACTGCTCCCAGGTAGTCTGCAGGGACGGCAAAATCTCCAATTGGGTGCCGGTAAGCGGACCCTTGACGCCCCGGTTCAGGAACTGGCTCCATAGGGTGTCGGTCTGCCGGTCGTACATCACCAGCGCGTTCATGATCAGCTTGCCGGACACGCCGAAGGTGTGGGTGGTKTCGCCGATGTCGCGGGCATATACAATGCCCGTAAAGCAGAGGGGTCACCAAGTAACGGCGACGGGCACCCCTCCCACGGTGTCGTTCACGATCTCGTGGCGGCTCAGCATGTTCAACGGATAGGCCCGGTGGTCGCCGTTGATCGAAACGCCCAGCACCCTTTCGAAGGACTGCATCTGCTGGTCGGCCTCACCAGGCCCAACGAAGCGGGGGTTGTCTATGGAGGGTATGCCGTCCTTCCCCAGGACGGTAATTATGTCCAGGCTCACCAGCGAGTCCCCACTATTTCCAGCCTGACCCGGGGTAAGCGCTATCGTTACCTGTTGGGACCGGAGTTTCAGCACGGACTGACGGATCTGCGGCAAAAGAAAAACCGCCAGCACCAAGGCGATCAGCAAGAACGCAATGATGTACCCAGATTTCCCAGCCAGCGCCCCAAATAACCACATCGGCTAGCCCCTCCAGATTCAGTTCCACAGGATTRTATATGGCTTTTGATGCGGATGGGGGGCTGGGGATGCGGAGAGGGACTGTTCGGTGCTGTCGCATCGATCAGAGTACTTGCTCGACACGCCTCCCGCCGTTAACGCTGTGCTTCSGTAGCTACGAACCACCTCTGAATCTGTCCAGTTATCTTCTGTTAATTCCAAGTAATTACTGGATGTATGAGAGCTACGGGTACTCCTATCTCCACGGCACCTTAAGCCCACTTGGGTGTCATATATCTGATGATTMTCCTGGGGTGGAACGTTGGGGTTGGGCACGGGAATAACAGTCCACGGTCCAAACCGGGGGTTGTTTTATACACAAAGGGCCTTGAGAACATTATCCTCAAGGCCCTTCGATCTAACTTAGTTAGACAGAGTCAGGTTGGATCGCTATTTCTTCTAGCTCTGSTCGTGGGGTACGGTTACTTCGGTGGTGCTGGTCGAGGTATTACCTGAGGCATCGGAACACTCGACTTCGATTGTGTACACTCGTCCGTCRCCTTTACCTGAACGTTCCGCTCGCAAGTCCACCGTCGAGTCACCAGTGACTTCCCAGTCAGGGGAAGTGTTGCCAGCGCCTTTRCCGCTGACAGGCTCGTCACTACCGACTGAAATGATACTGCATGAGGRGCTCGGATCAGAGTTGTCGGAGACAACCACTGCTACGGCCACTGAACGCATCTTATGGTTAGGCGGCCACAGTACGCTCGAGTCCGCAGACACRCTCGAAATAACTGGCGGCGTTACGTCTCCTTTGGTCACCGCTATGTCGTCGTGGAATACGTCGTTGCCGTTGCCCGCTTGTCCGGGCGGCGGGATCGAGCAACCAACGACCCCCCGAGCCGTGACTCGAATAGTGCCTGGACYAGGTGTAAATCCGGTTGGCTCAGTCAGCGTCATCGTCGTAGTGACGTTGGCTGGATTAATAGGAAAGGAGATAGTGCCYAGGGATTGATACGCAYCAGTTGAAGTCCCTTGCGCTACATTCACACAYTTGGCTGATCCACTTGCAGTCACTGTGAAGTTGATAGTAAAGGTGTCGCCAGCTTCAAGATTCGTACTACTTATAGAGTTGATGGTTACTTAAGTGACGTGAGCCGATGCAGTTTGGCTGGACGTCACAATAAACATTAAAGCAAGCGCTAGCAATGGAATCAGAAACCTATTCATCTCGTGGTACCCCCCCTTTTYAGTTAGAGTGTTGATTGGTGCCTCGTTATCTATCGCATAACTAACGAAGAAAATCCTCCGAACTCCTCCCTCTGAATCGCCAGTCGTAAATGCTCCTGAACAATTCTATTCGTATCTCTCCTCCGCRATCTTCCGAATTCATGTCGSGTTAGTGTGCTNGGTACCTGGCCTGATGTCAACACACCTAACTTCATAATACCTAACCATCTTTCCCCGACCTATAAGGCACATCCGTTCAAATGTGGGCGGTTAGCTCAGTTGGTTAGAGTACTTGCTCGACACGYAAGAGGTCAGTGGTTCGAGTCCATYACCGCCCACCACATTTGCCACCTTGGCCGTCGCTCTGTCGCCGGCCGGCACCCCTTTTTGTCGGTCCCCCGCTACCATCCAGTGACCAGTTGAGTTATCATATCAATGTGGCATTTTGGAAATTTTTAGGTGACCAAAAACGTGCCTGGAAAGGTGACCCAAAAAGTGGCGTTTTGGGCCGAAAAATGCCAGGATTTAGTCTCAACCAGCGGGCGTAGCTCAGTGGCAGAGCTCTAGCCTTCCAAGCTAGCCATGTGGGTTCGATTCCCATCGCCCGCTCCACTTCAAGAACGGACCTTATAGCCGAAGCTTAGTCGTCCGAAGAGACGCTTGCCAGTTGGCTGGCGGCTGCCCGGACCTCGTCACCGTCCAACACCGCGATAAGTTCCCCGTTTTCGTTGGTCTGGAAGGATGAATCCCGGTGGAAGTCTTTTACCAGTTGGGCGATGGTGGTCTGCTGGTCTTTGGCTAGGGGCGTGGTGGCATCGGGTGAGATGTTCAGGTGGACACGGATCTCCGCGGTGAGAAGCTCGACTTCCACGGCCACTCGTTGTATCTGGGAGATGTTTTGCAGGTGGTTGCCCAGGTAGCAGCCGCCGAACTGCATGAACTCGCACTGGCGTTCTTCAAACTCGCCCTGGTTCGTGTACCTGGGCTCTAGGTCGTGATYCGTCAGGTAGTCGCGGACTTGCTGATCTTCCGAGTCGGGGTTTTCCAGGTCAAAGGTCATGATGACCCGGAACATTAAGAAGTCGGCGGGTTCGACTTTTATGAACACGTTGGCACCGCCTTATCTGCGACTGGTTTTAGCCGGTTGTTCCTCAGTGTGTGGGTCCTTCGACAAGCTCAGGACGAACGGGACCGGCAGCATTGCCTATGGGAGGACCTTTTTATCGATTTAGGCTGAAAAACTTGACGGGCTTACTCCGGATATGCTATAATNCYBGGCAGTCTCAACAARTTGTTGAGRCGATTTTTTTGCCGATCGYATCTGGTGACCAGGCCAACCGCCTTCGAGGGCGGTTATTTTTTGTCCGGCACATCCAGGCGCTAGGTTGCTATTCTTCTCCAGCCCTGCGTTCCTCCTGAGTTTGTTTAAGGGTGGTCTACCGCCCAACGTCCTTCATGATCTGGTCCACCACTGACGGGTCGGGCTTGATGGAGCCGTCGTCGATGCCGTGCATGGCTTCAACGATGGCGTCGTTGAAGGGGGTGGGGACGCCTACTTCCCGGCCTTTTTGGCAGATGAGGCCGTTCATGTAGTCGATCTCCGAGTGGCGGCCTTTATGGACGTCCTGGGCCATGGAGGCCAGCCAGTTAACGTTGCCGCCGCGGCTGCTCAGGAAGTCGTCCAGCTCTTCGAAGACGTCGCCTTTGTCGGCCTCGGACCACATCTGGGCGGGYTTACCGCCCACATCCACCACGTTGAGGCCCTGGGCCAAGCCTACTTGAGTGCCTTCCTTGGCCAGGTGGATGCGGAACAGCCGGGTCCGGGGGTCTTTGGCCAGGTCCTGGGAACCCATGGTGGACATGGCGGAGATGGCGTTGCCCATGGAGTTCTGGCACAGCTTTGACCAGCGCTCTCCCCACAGATTGTCGCTGGCGTAAGCGGCGTCGATACGGTCCAGCATGCCGGCGATCTTCTCCGACTTGGGRGTGATCTTGCCGTTGTGCTCCCCCACCCGGAAGACGGTGTGGCCGTGATCGCGGCCGGGTTCGCCGCCCCGGTTCACGTGGCCCGGTTCCCAGAGAGCGACCTCGATGTGGGAGGCCACGCAGCCCAAGGCCCGGTCCGGACCGACGATCTCGCCGATGGTCGGGTCGTTCCAGCAGTTCTGYRYRGARACGAMGWAKCCKTCAGGCTTGACGTACCGCTTGATGAAATGGGTGGCCCACTCGGTGTCGTAGGACTTGACGCTGATTATAGCGATGTCGAACAGATCGTAGATGTTCTGGGCGTCGGTCAGGTGCATGGCGTTGACCGGCACCGTGAAGTCGCCCTGGCTGCCGCTGGCCCGCAATCCCTTGGACCGCATGGTTTCCACGTGCTCTGGCCACATGTCGATGAAGGTTACGTCCTCGCCCTCTTTGACGAAGTAGGCGCCCACGTAGCTACCTACCGCGCCGGCTCCCATGATGCCAATCTTGTCACCCATTTTAATACTCCTGCCCAGAGGCGGCGGCGGGCGGCCTCGGACTGTTGGCGATTATTCGGCGTGCCGAGCCCATAGGGGCTGGCCGGTTAATACTAGTGGAGAGGCAAAGATCTCGCAAGTATGGCGACGGTGGGGTTGCCGAGTGTCCAGACCCTGTCCGCTACAGCGAGACCAATCGGGCGTTGATGATCTGGGGCAGGGCCTTGATCTCCTCCAGCACCGCAGGCGGCACCGGGTCGTCCAGGCCGATGACCATCATGGCCATGCCCCTTGGGTTGAGCCGTCCGACGTCCATGGAGCTGATGTTGATATTGTGGCGTCCGGCCAGGGTGCCCACCGCCCCGATCAATCCGGGCTGGTCCTGGTTGTCCACGAACAGCAGGTATGGGCTGGATGGCGTGATGTCGAGCCAGTAGTCGTTCACCTTTACCACGTGGGCMTCGTCCCGCATCGATGTGCCGGCGACGGTGATAGGGCCTCCGGTGGTGTCCAGCGTGGCGGTGATCATACTGACATATTCCGCGGCCGCTTCGTTGCTCTGTTCAGTCAGGCTGAGACCGCGTTGTTGGGCCAAGAATGGGGCGTTGATCAAGTTCACTTGATCGCCGGTAACCGGTCCCAGCAAACCGGCCAATACCGCCGACTTGAGCATCGCCGTATTGTGCTGGGCAATCTCGCCCTCGTAGCGGATAGTTACGCCCACGAACTGGCCTTCGGCCAGGTGAGTCAGCAGTTTCCCCAMTATCAGRCCCACCTGGATGTAAGGGGCCAGCACGGCGTGGACCTCAGGTGGCAGGAAAGGAGCGTTAACCGTGTTGCGGGCCGGTTCCCCAGCCAGCACCGCCAGCACTTGCTCGGCCGCCTCTATCGCCACCTCMCGYTGCGCCTCCTGGGTGGAGGCCCCCAAGTGAGGAGTCGCTACCACTTTGGAATGGCTCAACAGGGGATTGTCGCCCGGCGGCTCCTGAGCGAATACGTCTAAGGCCACCCCGGCGAGCCTGTCGCCGTCCAAGGCCTCCAGGAGCGCAGCTTCGTCGATAAGCTCACCCCTGGCGACGTTGATCAGTCTTGCCCCAGGCTTGATCAGCGCCAGTTGGCGGGCGCCGATCATCTGCTGGGTTCCATCGGTGAGGGGAGTGTGCAAGGTCACAAAGTCGGATTGGGCCAACATTTCGTCCARGGTCAACAGTTCGACGCCCAGGCGGTTGGCATGGTCGGGGGAGATGAATGGGTCGTAACCGACCAGCCGCATGCCGAAACTTTGGGCCCGGCGGGCGACTTCGGTGCCGACCCGGCCCAGACCGGCGATTCCCAGTGTCTTGTTGCGCACCTCGATGCCCATGAAGGCGCTGCGCCGCCACTCTCCCCCCTTAACCGAACGATGGGCTTCGGGGATATTCCGGGCGAGGGCCAGCATCAACGCTAGGGTGTGCTCGGCGGCGGCCACGGTGTTGCCGGTGGGGGCGTTAACCACCGGAATGCCGGCGCTGGTGGCGGCTTCCAGATCGATGTTGTCMACGCCGATGCCGGCCCTGGCAATCACTTGAAGCTTCTTGCCGGCGCCGATGACCTCCGCCGTGACCTTCGTCTCGCTACGGACSACCAAGGCATCATAGCCGCCCAATATTTCCATCAGTTCCGGGGCGGTTAATCCGTGTTTGGAGTCCACCTCGGCGCGACTGCCCAGCARGTCCACACCTTCTTGGGCGATGGGGTCGGCGACCAATATTCTGGGCATGTTTAGACGTCCTGTTGGTGAGTTGGCGGGGAATAATGGAACCCTGCGTCCCAGTGTCAGTTGAATCTCAAATATAGCATAGAAACTCGGGCATTGACCGTCTCCTGTGCATTTAGCGGCGAGGGCAACTCATGCTGGGGTTGGCTGAACCGGCGCCCGGTCTGGGATTTCCTTGACCCACTTTGCCGACACGGTTAGGATTGTCTCTGGCGGCTTGATGGCTTCCTGAACTATCCACTTTGTCGAGAACCATCCATTAACCACGGGAGAGAATAAATCATGGCCGGAGAATTTACCGAAGAGTTTGTTGATGTGGGCGGCACGAAGATCCACATGATGTCAGGCGGGTCTGGTGAGCCGCTGGTGCTACTGCATGGGGCCGGAGGGAACGCCGGTTGGCTTCGCTACGTCCAGGCGCTGTCTGAGCGATATACCGTTTATATCCCGTCTCATCCGGGATACGGACAATCGGAGCGGCCGGAGTGGCTGGAGACGATGGCCGACATGACCTSKTTCTACACSTGGTWYCTGGAAMMSCKMGGRYTGGNAGGGNWYBCGGRCCATCGGCTTCTCCATGGGAGGCTGGCTGGCGGCGGAGATAGCCGTGAATTGCCGCCACGCCTTCAGTAAGCTGATGTTGGTGGACGCGGTGGGTATCAAGCCCCAGCAGGGCGAAATTGCCGACATCTTCATCATCAGCCCAACCGAGGTTACCGCGTTGGCTTACCACGACCCCAAGCAGGCACCCGAGTACGATCAGCTTTACGGACAAACACCTACGCCGGAGCAGGTAGCGATYGCCGAGGGAAATAGGGAAATGACGGTACGCTTGTGCTGGAAGCCTTACATGTACGACCTTCGCCTGCCGCAACTGCTGGGGCGCGTCAACATCCCTACCCGCATCGTCTGGGGCCGGGAAGACCAGATCGTACCGGCGGAGTGCGCCCAGCTTTACCACCAGGCGATCCCAGGGTCAGACCTGGTAATCATCGACAACTGCGGCCACGTGCCACAAGTGGAAAAGCCAGACGAGTTTGTCAAAACGGCACTGGAATTCATGGCGTAAAAACGGTCAGCAATCAGCGGTCAGCATTCAGATCAAGGAGTTCAGGTTTCATGGATTGTTATTATTTTACTGAGATGCCCTATGCCGAGTTTCCCGAGTCGGAGGTGGATAAGTATCCGTCGATGCGGCTTACTTTTCCCAACACTTATTTCGATCCCAAGAAAGCTCAGGATCTGTTCAAGCGGTACCTAGACGAGTACCAGTACGCTGAAGAAGTGGGCTTTGACGGGTTGATGATAAACGAGCATCACAACACCCCTTCGTGCATGGAYGTGGAGGTCAATATCAGCGGGGGNTATCTTGGCCCGAATCACCTCGCGGGTTAAGATTTTGATGCTGGGAAATATGCTGCCTACTTCCGACAACCCGGTGCGTTTGGCGGAAGAGATCGCCATGCTGGATGTGATATCCGGCGGCCGTATCGTCTCCGGATTCGTCCGGGGTATCGGCATTGAAAGCTGGGCTAACAACACCAATCCGGTGTACAACCGGGAGCGGTTCGAAGAGTGCCACGACCTAATCATTAAGGCTTGGACTACGCCAGGCCCATTCCGGTGGGAAGGGAAGCATTACCAATACCGGGCGGTCAATCCCTGGATGCTGCCGATACAGAAGCCCCATCCCCCGATATGGGTCCCGGGCACGGGCAGTCCGGAGACCGTAGAATGGGCGGCCCGGAACCGGTACACCTACGCGGCGTTTCTTACGCCTTTGGACGTCGCTGAGAAGTTGTTCCAGACCTACCGGGATTACGCCGCCACCGACGGTTGGGAGCCTGGTCCCGAAAAATTCGCGTTCATGATCTGTTGCCACGTGAACGAAACCGACGAAAAAGCCCAAGAGGCGGGTAAGGCCTTTTTATGGCGGATGAACTATCCCCTGCGGGGTCCCCGAGAGTATTGGTCGCCCCCCGGTTACACGTCCCGCGCCGGCACCGCCGCCGTGGCTGCCCGGCGCCCCACGCCCCTGAACGAGATGTCGTACACCGAGCTGCAGGAAAACTACCATCTGGTGGTTGGCAGTCCGGAAACGGTGATCAAGAAGTTACGCCACATCAAAGACCGGTTGGGCGTGGGAGCGCTTCTGTTGGAGGCCCAGGGAGGCCGCCTCTCCCATGAAGACACGATGCGGTCACTGGAACTCTTCGGAAAAGAAGTGATTCCCGCGTTGAAGGACTAGTCGAGCTTCGTCTGCTTACGGCTGACGGCTACACCAAGCAAGGCACCGAAAGCTCGGCGCAGGTGTCTCTGATGTACTCGAGGACTTCCGGGTGGAACGGTATGCCCTCTTTCCGGCGCACCGCCTCTACCTCGGCCTCGGGCTGACCCGCCACCAGCACACGTTCGTGGCCTGGGGCCGGCTTGGTGCTCTTCATCATCTGCAGCCACTCGTCCATCTGTTCCTTGAACTCGTCCACCGGGGTGAAGGCGTCGATGCTGTAGGCTGCGACGTAGTGGCCGAAGTTGGGCCGTCCGGGGACCGCCCCGTATCCCATTCCAGTGAGCAGTCCGGCCATGATATCCACCATGCAGGATAGGCCGTAACCCTTGTGGGAACCCAGCTCCCGAGTGCTGCCCAGTGGCAGAAGAGTGTAGCTATCGGGAGCGTCAATCTCTTCCATGATGGGATTGCCTTCGGCATCGGCCAGCCAACCTGGCTCCAGTTTGCTGCCCAAACGGCGGGCGATGCCGATCTTGTTGCCGGCCACGGTGCTGGTCGCGGCGTCGAAGACAAAAGGAGGCTCGTTCTTGGCGGGCACAGCTATGGCGATGGGGTTGGTGCCAAGACGGGGCTCCGCTCCATAGGTTGGCASCACCGAGGGAGGGCAACTGGTCATGCAGATGCCRATCATGTCGTGTTCAAGGGCCATCATGGAGTGGTAGGACGCCATTCCCAGATGCCGGGCGTTGCCGATRGTTACCATCCCCARTCCCACGTTTTTSGCTTTCTCGATGGCGATATCCATGGCTTTCGGGGTAATGATCGTGCCCAGGCCCCGGTCAGAGTCGATGGTGGCCGTGCTTGGCGACTCCCGCACCACCTTCCAGTCCGGACGGGGATTGATCTGGCCGCTCTGAAACCCGGTTATGTAGCTTTTGAGCATGTTAGATACGCCGTGGGTATCAACGCCCCTCAGGTCGGCTAATACCAGCACATCGGCCCCCAGCTTGGCGTCCTCCGCCGGCACGCCGAGCTTTTCGAATATGTGGGCCACTGTTTGTCCTAGGGCGTCCCCGTGTACGATCTCAGCTTCTTCCAGGTTAACTCTGAACTGTTCTAGCAATGCCACTCTCCTAGTTTTCGCCCTGTTGGGCATCCATTTAATGTCGCGGAGGCAAATCACTCCGCGTCCGTTGCGCCTTTGTCCTGGCAGTATAGCATCGGACTACATTGGGCATCCAATGAGTTGGAGACTAGGCATCGTAGTCCCCCGCCCGCGTCATCCCGGCCCGTCCGCGGAAGGAGAATCCGGGAAACATTTCGTCACCGAGGCAAGTGTTCGGGAAAAGATCAGTCTTGGGGTTCCAGCTTTGCCGCCCCTGCCCCGGTTCGTGGTGTGCTCGTCCAACCTCAGTGAGTTTTGGAATCAAAATCCCCAATCTTTCTGACTCCCGGCTTGAACTTAAGACTCGCTTTGCCTMAATTGAAATTCAGGGATTGACCGGGAAGTTGGAGAATACAGAAGTTCAAGTGTAGGGATCGGTTGATGCGAAAAGTACATCTGGCCCCAAGATTCAAGATATGGCTGATTCTGGGAACCACGGCGGGGCTAATCATCACGGCATTGTTGGCGTTGATGTTGGTATGGGGACCGCCGCCCATTTTTGAAACCCTCAACGCGGCAACGACCCAGGGTATTCTGTCCGATTCCCGGCCTGTCCTAGCCCCGTTGCACGCTATGACTGGGATGACGGGGCTACCGCCGGGAATCTTTGACGCAAGATCCGATTCTAATCCTCCGGTGTTGGCTATGAGCAGCGGCCTGGCGTTGGCCATGTCTTTCGGAGCACTTTGGGCCGCTCGCCGCCGTCAGGGCRCCAGTGTKCCGAAGCTAGTTTCCACCGGATTTAGCACCCGCCAAAAGGTGTCTCCGGCCGTCTCCCTCTAGCGGGACTAGGTGAGGTAGCTTTGGCAGTGGCAAGACCTCCGAAGTCTGGAGACCCAAACGTCCTCAGGACTAGACGGCCGGGAGGGCGGCGGCAGTGAGCGGCGCGTTATCCGGKATAATCGGCATGTCCATGTYCATGTYSRTNTWCNYGTTNNYTRNNGNNCNNNNATTCCAGATCATGGACATCGTGTGGAACACCCAGGTATACGGCCATCAAGAATTCACTCAGCGAATCGAGGAGCGGCAGGCCACCGCCATCGATGTGGAATCAACTTCAGACACTACCACGGATTGCCTTACATATACTGCCACTGTAGCTAACACCGGAGACACCGTAGTCACCGATTTCACCGAGATGGACATCTTGGTCCAATACACCGGTAGTGGGGAAAATCAGGTCGCGTCTCGTCTGGTGTACACCTCGAATTGGACTATCAGCATGAGTCCCGATAGCCGGGACCCGAACGCCTGGAACCCTGATGAAACCGCTACGATCACTTTCACTCTGCTCTTGGCGCTCAAGGACAATACTCTTGGAACCGTGGTGGTGGTCACGCCTCAGGGGGTGTTGGATTCCAGCTACTTCAGTTGTATCTGCGCGGTAAGTGACACTGGATATTTGAGCCCCACCACTCAAGCCGCCGACACGGGTGGGGACGGCGACGGCTTCGAGTCGGATCCAACTAACGCCTTTGCCGACGACGCCTCTTCCGCCACCAACGTTGGGGGCGACGGCGACCGGCACCGGTTCTATGACTATGGAATCTCCCTGAAGAGCAGTTGCGGCATCAGCGGGATCGAAGTGCGGCTGGACTGRTNGCTGAGCGCTCTCGGCGGCGGCAACAGCATGGACGTGGAGCTGTCCTGGGACGGCGGGACTTCGTGGACGGCGGCCAAGACCGACGCGGTGGAAAGCACCTCGGAGCGCAGTGCGATCTTGGGAGGCTCTTCAGATACCTGGGGCCGGACTTGGGCGGCCGCGGAACTCAGCGATAGCAATTTCTGGGCGCGGGTCACAACCAACGGTTCCGGCGGCCTGACCTACTACCTGGATTGGGCGCCGGTCAAAGTGTATTACGCCCCTTAGGGCCCAAACCCGTCCATGGCTCCCAGCATCATGCCTTGATATAATCGCGCCATTCCTATCGAGGGTGGTGCGGAATTGACAATGGCTAGAGACCAAGCCCTGAGCATCATGGCGCGTCTGGGCGCCCAACCGGCGGTGGCATTTTACGAAGGCGGCGTCGCTTCGGCAATCTCGGCGATCCTCTCAGAGATGCCGCTGCCTTTCAGCGTGGATGAATTCGGTAATATCATCGTGCGCGTTCCTGGGCGAAGTTCGGAAGTTTCGCCTCTGGCATTAGTTGCCCACATGGATCATCCGGGCTTCGAGGCAGTGGCGGTCCATGATGGGTACTTGGTCGGCGAAGCTTTGGGCGGCGTGCCGGAATCCAGTTTCGACAAAGGAGTGCCGCTTCAGGTTGTATTGGCCGATGGAGAGCGCCTATCGGCGGAGACCGCCGGCCGTCACGGGGACGAGAGCGAGCGAAAGGTTCTCATTAAATTGGGCCAACCCAGGGAAGTAGGTCTGCCGTGTTCGGTGGTTTTCGACCTTCCCGATTTCCTGTTGGACGGCGATATTATTCGCATGCGGGCGGTAGACGATCTGGCCGGTTGTGGCAGTATCCTGGCGGTCTTGGCTGGACTTGCCGCACAGGCGCCCGATGGGGATGTCTATGGCATTTTTACCCGCGCCGAAGAAGTGGGATTGGTCGGAGCCCGGCTGATGGCCGAAGCKGGTACTTTACCGGCCAACACCTTGGTCCTGTCTGTTGAGTCCAGCCGCACCCTGCCCGGCGCGGAGATGGGTAGCGGGCCGGTGGTGCGGGTTGGCGACGCCGGTTATACCTTCGACTCCGATGCTGAGTCGGCATTGATTCGCGCTCGGGAGACGTTGCAGGCCAGGCCCCAGGGATTCGATGTACAGCGTCAGTTGATGAGTGGCGGCACCTGCGAGGCCAGCGCATTCGCCCTGCACGGTTACCGGACCACCGGCATCGCCTTTCCCCTGGGGAACTATCATAACGGTGGGGAGGACGGAGCCATAAAGGCTGAATACATCCACGTGGACGATTTCCTGGGTGGCATCGAGTTGATGCTGGAGGCTTCTTACCGGGTGTCTGACCGGGAAAATACCGGGTTCCGGCAGCGATTGCGGGAAGTCCCCGACGACTTCCGCCGGCGGCTGAGGGATACGGTTCAGCGCTAGCGGCCGCCACGGAGGGTGGTTCGACAGGCTCACCACGAACGGGGTTTGTAAATCCGAGCTTTGGCCAGGTATTCGAAGAAAGCTATAGGCAGGACACTAGGCCAACCCCACCACCCTCACCCGGTTATTGTTGCTGTCGGCGATGAACAGGTTGCCGGCCCGGTCTACGCCAACCCCGTGGGGTCGGTCCAATCCCGCGGCTGTTGGGTTCCCGCCGTCGCCATCGGCTCCCAGGYGTCCACCSGCCACGGTGGTGACCACTCCGGTAACGCCGTCGATGCGCCGGATGGCGTGATTTTCCGTGTCCACCACGAGGATGTTGTCTTGATGGTCGCACCGGATGGCTTTGGGTCCGTTCCAGGTGGATGCCAGCGCGGGTCCACCGTCGCCGGAATAGCCCTTTTCGCCGGTCCCCGCGAAGGTTGACATGATTCCGTTGGCGTCTATCTTCCGGACCCCGTGGCCCTCACGCTCGCAGACGTAGGTGTTGCCCTTGCTGTCCATGCAAACGGCCCTGGAACCGAAAAAGCTGGCTTGGGCCGCGGGACTTCCGTCGCCGGCCCGGACTTTTTCACCATTTCCAGCGAAAGTGGTGATGATGCCGGTTGCCAGGTCCAAGCGGCGTATTCTCTGATCCTGGATGTCGGCGATGAGCAATCCGCCCTTACCGTCAAGGAAAGCGTCGTTGGGCTCTCTCAGCTGGGCCTCGTTGCCGGGGCCGCCGTCGCCGCTGTATCCCGGCTCTCCGGTGCCGGCYACGGTKGTGATKATSCCGGTGGCGGCTGCGATCTTGCGAACSGCGGCGTTAAGCCTGTCGACGATGTAGATGTCGCCGTTGGTGTCGACGCACAGGGAATATATCTGGTTGACCGTCGCTTGCAGCGCGGGGCCCCTGTCGCCGGAATACCCCTCGGCCCCCGTACCCACAACGGTGGTAATCACGCCGGTGGTAGCGTCGACGCGGCGGACGGTGTGGCCCTTGGCCTGACCAAAATACATGTTTCCTTGCTGATCGAAGTCGCACATGAAGGGGTCATTGATCAACGCCCACTCAGCCAGCCCGCCGTCGCCGCTATAACCGGGCTCGCCGGTACCGGCGACGGTCTGAATGATGCCTTTGGTGATGTTCATGKTKKCNCCCTTGAGTGACGRTGGATTRGNGTGGNGGGGRRAATCCCCCTCGGTCCCCCTTTACGAAAGGGGGAAGATAGGCGTATTGGCTTCAAAGAATTGGTAGACCGCTGACCGCTGACCGCTGAMMGMTNGRCSKMTGRCCNYTSANMRMWRWYSGYWGACCGCTGACCGCTAGCTCCCGACCGCGCCGTTATACCAATCCAGAATCTCGCTGCCGGTCATGAATACTACTCCATCGAACTGGCGGATGTACTCCCAGATCATGTCGTAATACTTGATGCGATGGGGCACGCCGGTGATGTATGGGTGGGTGGAGACGCACATCACGCGCGCACTGTCGGYCCCTTCCCGGTAGAGGGTGTCGAACTGGTCCCGGGCACGCTCGAATATCTCTGGTGACTTGTGATTCTGGGCCAGGTAGATGGGGATGTCGTTAAGCTCCAGCGTGTAGGGCACCGACACCAACCGTCCGTTTTCCACCTTCATCTCGTAGGGTTGGTCGTCGTTGCACCAATCGCAAACGTACTCGATGCCTTCTTCGACCAGGATGTCCGGCGTCTCGAAAGTCTCTGCCAGGCCGGGACCCATCCAACCCCGGGGCGCCGTGCCGGTTAAATCTTTGATGGTGCTAATGGTCTTGCGGATGGTTTCCCGCTGGTCTGGTTCGGCGTTGATGATTCGCTGGATGAAGCCGTGGGCCATCATCTCCCATCCAGATTTGAGGCTCTCTTCCACCAGATGGGGATAGGTGTTGCACACCGATGCGTTCAGGCTAACGGTCGCCCGAATGCCGTGGCGGTCCAGCACTTGTTTCATCCGCCAGAATCCCACCCGCATGCCGTAGTCGTACCAGGCATAGTTGGGGACATCGGGAATAACGCTGCGGCCTTGGGGGACGGGCAACACGGTGCGGGCCATGGGTTCGTTGATGTCCCACTCTTCCACGTTGATAACCGGCCACACCACGACCCGGGCGCCGCCGGGCARTTTCAGGGGTTCACGYTCGAAGATGTTTGAATAGTCGGATCGGGGATTGGGCATWRTCGCTCCTTCGTSGCCAGYYGWCAGCAATCRGCCTTCAGCGCTCAGCKARCCMTTACCMCCTATCTMKCGCGRCKAAGGCGASTCAGATNCCARAAYSGGGTTCRCGCSTCTAAAWTGRGAGGGGGCTGAAAGCTGATTGCTGTYCGCTGATYGCTCCGRTCAGGCCGAGAGGCCCAGGGCCTGCARGCCCAMTTTGGCRATGGCTTCATCGTCCTCGGCGGCCAGCCCGCTGACTCCGATGCCGCCCAARATCGCCCCWGAACYTGGGTGCARYACGGTCACGCCCCCCTGAACGGCGGCCAGCATGGGGTCTCCCATCTCGGCCACGGTACGGCCCTGGCTGGCCATTCGGGCGGCATAGTCCTTGGAATCCTGGCCGGAGATAGCGCAGGTGTAGGCCTTACGCATAGCCATGCGCTGGGGACCCTTTCGGCACCGGTCCATCCGGGCGAAATCCATGATATCGCCATTGTCGTCGACGATGGCGATGGCGACRGGATGGGCTAGATCTTGGGTGGCTTTATCCAGCATTGCTTCCATGGCGCTTCGTGTCTGGTCCAAGCTGAGCATAGGCTTGTCGTACATGAGAAATCCCCTGTAGGCAGGATTGGGTAATTCTACACTTGGGGGCTATGGGGGGCAAGGGAAGCGAAGGAGGGARGGGATGTCTAACCGAGAAAGGCTATCGGGGCGCCGCTGATACTTGTTGGGACGGGCACTTGACGTCCCCGAAGGAACAAAAGACACAGCAGTCGTTCGCGTTGGGACGCAGAACGGTATGGCAGTTGGCGCATTCGTGGAAGAACTGGCATGCGTCAGTAGGCATCTCTAAGTCTTCCGAGAAGCCGCAATGTGGGCATGTCAGTTTGGAATCCTTGGTAGGTTGCATGAGATTTCCCTTTCCGGATGCTAGACGAGGCTACTCGCCCGGTGCCGGGTGATGGTTGTGACCCACCAAGTTGGATGCCCCTAGCCGAGGAGGGATTCGGCTTTCTCGAACATCCCCGCGGGTGCCAGGCCGGGGAAGCGGTCCGGGTACATGGCTTCGGCCAGTCCTTCCATAACGTCGATAACTCTGGGACCGTGGCGGCTAGGGATGCGGCCGTCGAACAGGAAGACTTGTTCCTGTTGTACCGCCGATAGCGTGGTCCAATCAGGTAGAGAGGTCAGCCATCCGGATGTTTCSGCGGATATCCGGGACGGCTCGAAGGCGCAGGGCATGACCATCAAGTATTCAGGCTGGTAGTCCAGAACCTCCCGCCATTGAATCTCGCGGGATTTGCCCCATTTTTCGGCCAGTCCCTCCAGGCCTCCGGCCAGCTCCACCAGTTCGSGGACCCATTGCCCGGTGTTGCGTAGCGGTTCCAGCCAGTCGACACAGAAGACCCTGGGCCGAAGCTCGATGTCTTGGAGTCCGCCGGTCACGTGGTCCATCCGGCGGCGCAAATCATCCACCAAGTCTTGTGCTCGCTGGGGAACCTGGGCCGCCTGGCCGACGTTTAAGATATTCTGGAAGATGTCATCCAATCCGGCGGGCCGCACGGTAATTATTTCCGGCTGATAGTCTAAGACCTTGGCGGCGGTCTCGAATACTGATCCACTGCCGATGGCGCAAACTTCGCATAATTCCTGGGTGATAATCAGGTCCGGCTGGAGCTCTCGAAGCAAGTCGCCATCGATCCAGTAAAGGGGRTTATTGTTGGTTCGGGMCTGCTGGATGATMGCGTCTATCTCCGAGCTTTCCAGGTGGCGGATATTCCTTATGCTACGGCTGACCACCGGCTTTTCYCCGACGGTCTCCGGGTARTCGCAAGTATGGGACACGCCCACCAACTGGTCTTCCAGACCCAGGGCGCACACCATTTCGGTGGCGCTGGGAAGCAACGAGCATATGCGCATCAACTAGGCCTCTTCAAGTGATGGASCCAGTATAGGCGGCATCACCGAGCCTATCAAGGACAAGCAAGCGATCAGCTTTCAGTTGTCAGCCTGGCCGTGTCGCAAAGTCAAAAGGGAAACCGAAATGCTCATAGCCTGCGCTACTACGTCGTTGAGGGCGTTGATGGCCCGTGCTAGAATTGRCATGGCAAAWTGGGGGAGATTCGTTTTTGGTAAAAATACTGGACGGGCGGACACTGGCCAAAGAAATCCGCGCCGAAGTGGCGGTGGGTGTGGCCGAATTGCTCCAGAAACACCAGGTCAATCCAGGCCTGGCCGCAGTGCTGGTTGGCGACGACCCGGCGTCGGCTATCTACGTCCGCAATAAGCGCAGAGCCTGCGACGAAGTCGGCATGTTCAGCGAGACATTTACTCTGCCGTATATGGCGACACAGGCGGCGCTGATAGATAAATTGCAGGAACTGAATGCCGACCATCGCTTCCACGGCATCCTGGTCCAGCTACCGCTACCGACCCACTTCGACGAATATGCCGTGATTGAGACTTTGCTTCCCCAAAAGGACGTGGATGGTCTGCACCCTTATAACGTGGGAAAGCTGACCCAGGGCCGACCCGACTACATTCCCGGCACGCCGGCGGGTATACAGCAGTTGTTGGTGCGCAACGGATACGACCCCGAGGGAAAAAACGTCGTCATCTGCGGCCGCAGCAATATCGTGGGCAAGCCCCTGGCCAACCTATTGATGAATCGCCGGCCGTGGTCGAACGCCACCGTCACCGTGTGCCACACGCGGACGAAGAATCTGGCAGATGTGACTCG
>NVSQ01000101.1 GCA_002401285.1 SAR202 cluster bacterium | reverse complement strand
CCACAACGAAAGGGGAGACTTCCGACCGATAATGGACGGGCTGACGCTACCCGTCCCTGTAACGCCTCACCTGAGATTTCCTCAGATCGGCCACCGTCATATGCCTCTGCGGGGTCAAAGAAGTTGAGGCCTAACTACAGGCTTGGTCTAAATCAGCATCCGCTCTATCGTACTGACCCAGGCTGCGGTAAGCGACACTACGGCTGTGGTAAGCAATGGATAGACTGTTCTCAAGGGAGAACAGGTCAGGATATGCTTCCAGCAAATCCTGGGGCATCACCCGGTTGAAAGGTAAGCCTAGTTGGATGAACTTAGTGTAATCCTCAATGGCCATCTGGTGCTGGCCTTGATGACACACTGGTGGATGCCATAAGGGACAAGAAGCCCCTGCCGGCCATGGAGCCAGACGTGGCAGCCGCGGCGCGATATGGGTTGGAGTTGACCGGACAAAACAAGGTCAGCCAGGAAACATTTGACGCGGCGGTGGCGGTACTGGGCTACCGAGGCACCACAGAATTCACCACCGTGATGGGCTACTTCAGATTGGTCGGTCTCAACGCCAATGCCGGTGACATTGACCTTCCCGTCGATAGGACTGAGACTGACTTACCGGTATAGCGTTGGAGAGATGGCGGATGTCGTCGGCAGCATAGATGAAAGACCCTGTCGATCTCAGCCAGGGCCTCTTAAAATGGGATATGACGGTCGCTGGTCTGGAAAGTCTAGTAGGGGGTCTGCAGGGGACGCTTGATGAGTCAAGGTAGTCCGCCAATCAGCGGCAAGACGCGTTTTTATGGCATGTTCGGCGATCCGGTTGAACATCTGAGGGCGCCAACCGCCCTAAACGAACTCATGAATAGCCGCGGGGTAGATGCGGTCTTTTTGCCACTGCACGTTGCACCGGAACACCTGGCGGAAGCTATCGCGGGGATTCGGCGCATCCGTAACTTTTTGGGATTTATGGTGAGCATTCCCCACAAGTCGGCGGCAGCCGAACTCTGTGATGAGATTCTACCCAATGCCAGGGCGTGCGGCGTAGTTAACGCTGTCCGCATTGATCACGATGGCCGTTTGATTGGCGAGTCGTTTGACGGGCTTGGCATGGTTAGATCGATTGAAATGCAGCGTGTCATCAACTCCGACACCCGAGTATTACTGGTCGGAGCGGGTGGTGTTGGCAGATCAATAGCAGTAGCGATTGCTCTAGCGGGCGTCGGGTACCTGGCGATCGCAAATCGGACCTTATCCAAGGCAGACGAACTGGCCGACGCGGTCCGCCGTGCCGCCCCGGATTGTGTGGTACAGTCTGATTCCTCGTTCGATCCGGAAGGTTTCGATATCGTGGTAAATGCTACTTCTCTGGGTCTTAATGGACAAGGCGCGATGCCCGTCGAGGTTTCCCGGATATCGAAGGCGGCTTTGGTAGCGGAGGTTGTAATGGTGCCTGAAATCACTCCAATGTTGCATTCCGCCCAAGAGCAAGGCCTTGCCGTGGTCCGTGGTTTGGAGATGTTGACCCAACAGATTGAGATATTGGCAGATTTCTTTGGGATGGCTAACTGACGCAGGGGGCTGAAGGCAATCAGCGATAATGGGACACTCTTATTCCAATTGGCGAGACGATAACTATACAAGTTTACCAACGGGCCACAGCTTCGTAAGCACGGCGTTCAGAGGCAAATGACTTCTAAGCAACGGGTCGTGGTTTCGAATCCTGCCTGGGACGCCATTCCACCAGCCATACCATTCGTATTCGACTTAATGCAGTCCGGAAACTGATGCACTTAATATTATCCGCGAATCCTTCTTCAAKWAKSWYCYGMWWYGWKMTWYYYWGTGGNMSMMTYGAYAGTSRYMGRTGGAAGCAAGCGCATTYTGTARCTTCACRCKRCCRGCCTGCGTCGGCATATGCGCGACGAGCGGCAAAACTTCAACGATACATAGGAGAAAAGTATGGCATCTCTCAGCCGGGATCTTGCGCAGTGGGTCGTAGGGCTGGCCTATGACGATCTCCCCCCCGCGGTGGTAGATCGAGCCAAGGGAGTCACGCTGCACAGTCTTGCGTCAGTGCTCCTTGGTTCTCAAACCCCGGGCGGCAGGCAAGCCGTGCAGCTCATGACCGAGGAAGAATCTGGTGTGAGCCACGGCGCCACCATCATGGTGGACGGCGCCACGGTGACCAAGGGTGGCGCCGCCTTCTGCAACGCGGAGATGGCCATGGCGGGCGGCAAGCTGGATTCCTTCCGAATGCTCACCCACCCCGGCACCAGCATACTYCCGGGCGCCTTTGTCGCCGCAGAAACCGCCAGCACCTCCGGCCGGGAATTTCTCACCGSCCTTGCCGCCGGCTATGAGGTCATGGAGCGGTTAGCGGCTGACTTCATTCCSACGGTCGTGGCGCGTGGTTTTCACTCCGGMCCAGTGTTTGGCATATTCGGCCCAGCAGTCGCCGCCGCAAAGATCCTGAACTTTACTGAGGACCAGGTGAATAGCACCATCGCACTCTGCGTACACCTGGCGGCAGGGAACCTAGAAGGGCCTCGAAGCGGAGGCACGGCCCTGCGGGAGGGCGCGGCGGTGCGCAACGCTATGCTGGCGGTGGCGCTGGCGCAGAGAGGACACGTGGGTGGGGAGACTACGCTGGAAGGAGACGCTGGTTTCTATCACGCCTATGCAGGCAACAACAAAGGCCAACTCACCTATAGCTTCGTCGGCGATACCCACACCAGCCTGGACAAAATCACCACTGGGCTAGGACAGGACTGGATGTTCCTTGAGACGCTGTACCGCATCTACTCTACAGCCGGCTACAACATCGCCCACGTCGACGTCACAGCGCAGCTCTGTGCCGAGCGCAACATTCGATATGAGGACGTTGAGCGCGTCGAGGCCGTAGTGAACTGGCTGGAAACCCAGTATCCCAGTCCGGCCTTCCCCAGCCGGCGAGAAGATGCGTCGGATCGGCCAGGAGGGACAACGTACTACACCGCATACGGCGTCGTCCAGCGAGGTTTCCCGGTGTTGCAGAGTCAACCCAGCGCCGACGACCCGCCCGAGGTCCTGGAACTGATGCATCGGGTAAAGCTCATTCCGTCCCACGAGATGACCCTCTTCGGGCCGCGCATCACGATATATACCAAAGACGGCAAGAGCTACACGAAGCAGGCCACCGGGCGCGAATTTATGTGGGACTTCGACGAGGAGGCCCGCCGCATCCGCGACGTTATCCCAGGTCTGCCGATCCCAGCGCCGCAGTTCGAAGAAATCATCGCCACATGCCGTGACCTTGACCGCCAGGACCGAGCCGACAGGTTGATCCAGCTCACATTGAAGCAAGGGTGATCGGCGGAGGGTTGGTCGCGGCAGCGTCTCCTGGTGCTGGGTAATACGGCTGGCCGGTCATTAGTTTTTTACCCAAGAAGGGGCCTCTTAGGAACACCATCGATCCAGATGGAAACGTGTAGGCTCCACCGTCCGCTATTTGAAAACGGTTGCAGTCCGCGTGCAAGGTTTATGTTGATCGCCCGGTGAGCGGAGCGGTGCCCGGCCGATATTTTGCCCGTCCGTTGTAACCACTTCCCTGGTAGCCGCAGCCGTTGACAACACGAGCCGTGGACAAACCCCGTATTCTAACGCTACTATTCATCTATTGAATGGCAACACGCAACCCTGGCTGGTCCAACGAGCAGACCGTCGCGGCGATCCAATCGGAACGGAGGAAAGACAATTGACTTCACTAACTGACAACATGACCTTTGGGACGTTTATGGCGCCCTTTCACCGAGTAGGTGAGAACCCAACATTGGCACTGGAACGAGATCTGGAGTTGATCGAGTGGCTGGACGATTTGGGTTTCGACGAAGCTTGGATCGGCGAGCACCACAGTGGCGGCTGGGAGACTATCGCATCTCCCGAAGTATTTA
>NVSQ01000100.1 GCA_002401285.1 SAR202 cluster bacterium | reverse complement strand
GATACCGCTAGGGCTTGGGCCACCACGTTCCCGGATTCCAAGACCCAGGAGCCGACGGGGCGAACCATAAAGGAACGCCCGTCAATCTCCACTTCGGTAACGTCACATTCTTGAACCACACCTACTCGTCCCTGGAAGCCAGGTATTCGCTGGGCTTCCAGCCGTTCTTGAAGACGACTTCCAACTCGTTGTCGCTTAGCCTACGCATCGCCGAGGCTTCTTGGCCCCATCGGTAAGCAATCTCCTTGTCCACCGCTTCGTGTGAAGGCTGGTCGTGCATATCGGCACGGGTCTAGCGTTCCATCGCTGGGCGCAGGGTATGCCTTCCCCCTTCCGATTCAGCCGTGGCGACAGGGTGCGGATAATCTCCGGCAAGCATAAGGGTGCTACCGGAACGATAGCCGCATCGGTGTTCCAGCGGAGCGTTGATTTACCGGACGAACATACGCCCTGCTACCACGTGTTGCTGGACTGCGAGTTAGTGGTTACAGTCAACGTGAAGCAAGTGGAGGCACTGATATGAGATTGTTTCATAAAACCAAAAACCAAAATGCAGAATCAATCTTTAGAGATGGCTTTCGGGATTCTGAAGTAGTAGAGGCTGGCCAAAAATTCGAAGGTGTTCAGCTGTTCGATGACCCAATCGGATGGAACCCTAGTCGTGACGGTAACGACACTTTGTTTGTAATCGAAATTCCAGAGGACGTTATAGGTGAGCATGAGTGGGTCGAAGATGGGTTCGCCACTCGTTTTGAATATTCGCAGAGTAAGATTCGGGAATTCCTTGCACCAGCATCGCTAATTAACTCCTATGGCCCGCCAGTAGCGATAGAAGCAGACGTTTGGGCTGACCTTCTGGATGCGACTGACGAATAGGTGACTCCCACGGGCGTMWKRYWMMYMWKCWRWMMCSRWWMMYCCCGCAATCAACCCTATGACCATAGTGGGAACAGAAATCGGTAGGACAGTGAAATACCGAAGTGCTAAGTCATATTCGGCCATGTTGCTGATACTTCGTGGTCTGGTTGGAAAGARCTCCTTTGGGTTAACTGGAACAATCAGAACACTCAACGACAGAAGACCATTCTGAAGACCATACTGGAATTTGTAGAAGTCCCGATATAGGGTCGCACTGTTCCCAAACTGAACCTCCACGAACACCAAATTCTTTCTGAAATCCCCTATCAACCTGGGGTTAGTAGATAACCTTGGCTTCGTTTCCCAAGCCCATCTGCCAAGGCGGGGGCTCCGGCGTCCCCGAGGGCGCTTCCAGGTGTACAGCTCGCCGCCAGGCCCTACCAGCAAGCTCTTGGGTCGGCCAGGGCGCCCGGTCCTTAGCTTGCCGACGGGCTCGAAMCCTCGACGCATATCGTTCAGTCGACCTCCTGGAGCCGCGGGTAGACCCATTTCCAAATCCACCCGCGGGATACTCCGAAGCGCCCTGCCACATCTTCCATGGTCTCCCCGCTTCCGTTTTTTGCGTCTTGGACGGCGTCACAAACCGCCATAAAGTCCACGTTTAGGCCCGGACGGCCTCCACGTTGGCTATACCCTCTAGTTGGGGGTATATTTGGGCCATGCCGGTCTCCGGTTGGGTCATTTGGTTTTGGTGGTGCTGAAACCATCGTGAGTCCTCCTTTGGTTGGAAGGGTGCCATGCGGGTATTAGTCGCTCTGGCCGTCGGCCTGGGAATTTTCTGGGCTGCCACATACCTTCATGAAGGATTTCATTGGATTTTCACTGTTCCTTTCGGCGGTTCTCTCAACCTCTGGCATTGGACTCCCCCGGGCTGGTTCGATGTAAACCTTGCGCCTAAGCCTTGGGGGACAATAGCTCCCTACATAGGTGGAATAGGAGCCAGCGCCTCCCTATCTCTGTTGCTAGCCTTAGTCATTCGACGTTCGTCCCGGACCTGGGATCCCTTCTGGCGATGGTTCGGCCTTCCTTTGGCGTTCGGTGTCTCTGCRGAGGCTTTTGCGGGTATTTCCGAAGGAGCCATCATTGAGTTCTACCGTACCGGGTTGTTCTATCTGTTTATGTCTGTGTTTTCGACTTTGGGAGTCATTGTCTATATACGGTTTGCACTCATTCCAAGGGATAGCTAGTAGCATCAAAAAGGTTCCTTTGTTTACCCGGGAACCCAGGCACGTCCGTTTGCGCCTGGGGGAAGTACCCCGTTTTTTTACCACTTCAACTAAAGAACTTAGGCGCTAATTAGAGTTGGGTTTCGGGTGTTTGATCCTTGTCTTTGGTAGAAACCCGTGCGCAAATTGCTGTGCGTTCTGGAGTGTTAGTGACCTACACTGGCCTTGAATGCGAAAGTGGATTCTCACATACTTTAGTGCTAGTGCCGTACCATTTTTCATCAGTGCTCCGTTCTTCTTCGGAGGACACGGTGGCGCTGGGGTGCTAAGCCTTGTCATCGGCTTAGCCTCTATCTACATGGTTGCATATCGCTCACGTAGGGGAGATCGAAGAAACGCTCTGTGTGTACGTTCGGGCTGGGCCTTGGCTCTGAGTGGCACGACCTTGGCCTGGATGGGATTGATCTTCTACCTGTCTTCGCTGACGCAGCCTGAAACACCCCAAGTCCCCTTGCTTGGAAACTGGCAAAGCCTGGTGGGGCACCTGGTTCTTTACGGGATATGTGCTGCCCTGATGGAAGGGAGTATTTGGACTTGGGTTTCTGAGCATCGTCTTCGATGGGCTTTTGCTGCTGCTGCGGCCACGACAGCGTATGGGATTTCTGACGAGTACCATCAGTCCTTCGTTGCTGGCAGACACGCAACTGTAGAGGACGCGTTGGTGAATACCATCGCAGCCATGGCGGCTGCATTCGGTATATGGTGGATCGCAGCGCGTAGGACGCGCCTTGATTAAGCGCATCTTCAAGGCAGGGTTGTATAGCGGAATACTGATTTTTACCCTGGGATTCGCTAACGTGTTCGACATAGCTAACCCGCCCGAGATCCTCACTCTGCTTGCTCCTTATGGCGAGAAACTTCTTGTGCTCGGTATCATTGTCTCGTCGATTGCTGGGCTCGGACTCTTCGTAACTAATCGACATTACTGAACCGCCTGGAACAAATGATAGGTTTCTGTTGCGATTTGCCCGGGCTAACCCCTTTGCGGGAATACTAAAAGTGGGGTCAAAATGACTCAATCAAGTCACCACATGAAACACGTGGGAACATCTAAAACTACCCTCTACGTCCCACGGGGAATCGTATGGAGCTATGTTGCGCAATTTGAGAACCTCAATAAATGGTGGAGTTTCTTGCAAAAGTGCTTGTTGAAGAGCTTGACCCTGGGAATAAGATCACTTTTCACCTTCCCTTGCCTTATTCCCGCTACGTCTTCATCTTGGAAGACAAGCCGCCCGGGTGCCGGGTTTGGGCAAGTTATTACAGCAACACCAACTCCTGGATCGACCGTGCTTCACACTGGCTACATTGGGACCCAAGCCTCGCCTGGTCACCACTCAGTAAACTCCGGCGGTTAATTCGGGGCTGAAACGATATCGGCTATTTTGTCGCATCGAAGAACCCCACAGCCCACTCTAGCGACTTATCGAGCGATACCGCCAAGGCTTCGGCCACCACGTTTCCGGATTCCAAGACCCAGGAGCCGACGGGGCGAACCATGAAGGAACGCCCGTCAATCTCCACTTCGGTAACATCGCAGTGCTGAACCATGGCTATTTATTGGAGAGGTATTCGCTAGGCTTCCAGCCGTTCTTGAAGACGACTTCCAACTCCTTGTCGCTCAGCCTACGCATCGCCGAAGCTTCTTGGCCCCAGCGGTGAGCAATCTCCTTGTCCACCGCCCCGTCGCTGTGCCTTACCCGGATGGAGTCGTCGGGGAATCGGATTGTCGACTTACATAGGGTGAGTCCATTGGGAAATCTCTTTATACCTCGATGGGGGTTTTAAACCTAAAACGT
>NVSQ01000008.1 GCA_002401285.1 SAR202 cluster bacterium | reverse complement strand
GGTTTTAATTCCCGGAGTCAACACAACGCCTCTGGCAGCGGAAGACTCTCTTAATCTAGCCCCGTTATTGTTCAAATAACCGGGACCACCTCATTGCTCCAGCCAGTCCGCCCCGGATCCCGTGAAGCCTTCGACGGTGAGCGCGCCCTTGCGGTCGAACATGCTGATCTCATGCATCATGTTTTCCAAGGTGCCGCCAAACTTCCACTCTCGGTCGGTCGGGTAGTAGTAATGGGGCGAGATGAATACGTCGTAACCCTTTCCCTTGGCGGCCCGGAAGAGCTGTTCGATGTGCCCCACGGTGACGTTTGCTTCGACGCTGGCGCCCACCAATCCCCAGGTTAACCCATCGGGACTGAGGAAGTCGTTCTGAGGGTCTGTGATGACGATTGCCGTGTCTTGCGCGCTGTAAGTCATGATCTTCTCCTCGCTTTGTGTGATTGATTTGAGAACCCTGCCGCCAATGCGGTCTGTAAGGATAATAAGGCCACCCATGTGCGGATAGGTCCGCGAAACGTGCCGCGCCGTCCGGGTTTTCATTGTTGCACGAATTATGGGAGAACTGCGGCGATGTTACTGGACAAACTCCTCGATTACGTGACCGTTCACTCCGAGCCCTTTGCTACGTGCCTGCTGAGCTCGGGCTGGCGGTTGCGGCTGTCCGGACCACCCGGCGTCATGCAGGGAAGCGGTATTCTGCGGGGGCCGGAAGGGGAAGAATACCCGCTGGAGCGCTTTTCTCTGGCCGTGGTGCCCAGCGGCGTTGGTCACACTTTGGAGTGTGGCATAAACGTGCAGTCGGAACGGGTCATTGAAGCGCCCCCAACCGGTGAGGGCGTCGTCCGCTTGGTCGCTGGAAATCAGGTGTCCGCTGAGCTGCGAGTAGCCTGTGGGGCGGTAAACGTAACCTATGGTGATTCACTGGGCCTGTTTCATCGCCTGCGTGAAATAATCGTTGCCGACCTTTCCGGCTATCCCCAGGTACGGCTTGCCTTCGAGGGGATCCTCGCCGAGCAGGGTGGCGCCACTGAGGGGAGCGCGACGTTAACCAAGGCGCTTATGACCCAATGCATCGTGTATCTATTGCGTTACTTGACCGAACAGTCCGACGGCCGGTTGCCCTGGTTGCCGGGATTGGAGGACCCGAATCTTTCGCGGGCGGTTGACGTGATATTCGAGCATCCCGAAGCGCCGCATACGGTCGACTCCCTTGCCGATGAGGCGATCATGAGCCGGTCCGTGTTTGCCGAGCGATTTCGAGAAACCTTTGGGTCCACGCCGATAAGCTTCCTGCACGATATGAGGCTACGGAAGGCCGCCGAGCAGTTGCGCCAAAAGGGGTCGACATCGATAGAGCAAGTCGCCCATCAGGTGCGATTCAACAGCCGCAGTCATTTTTCGAGGGCGTTCAAAGACCACTTCGGCGTATCGCCAGCGGCCTTCCGTGAAGGTCTGGAAKCGCATTAGCGGATRCAWWKGTTGACCKAAGRCTRCYGGGAATCGCMWTGKGGYGGAGYYGGSGSSCGSGCYARGATWATGAAKASKCCYSCCAGAATGTGGGCACAGAGCGCGGTCCACACCAACAATCTGTAGCTGCCGGCGATGTCGTAGATAACCGCTCCCAKGCTTTGGCCAAGTCCCAACCCGCCCGCTTCGAAMGGYCGCARCGYACCKSCTATGGAACCGTARTTTGTCCGCCCAAAGTATTGGGCGATMATCATGGARATCAGGACGCCGGACRYRCCGCTGGACARRCCCCAAACGATTGCGAAGATGTAGGCGGAAAGCACCGAGTTTACTTGGAACAGGAAGAGCACCGAAGCCGCGGACATGACCATGGCGGCTAGAACGCACCACCGGGGAGTGATCCTATCCGCCAGATATCCCCAACCGAGATTCCCTAACGACAGTACCGTGCCCAGGCTTAAAACACCGGCCGCTTGCGTAGTGGTCAGGCCTGCCTCCTCAACCAAGTAGGGCACGATGTTGAAYCCGATGGTTGTGTTGGCCGTGGTCCCTAAGAATGCCGTCGTCGCAACCAACCAATATGCCCGAGTACGCAGCGCCTCCTTTGCGGTCCAAGGGTGCTCTTGGGGTTTATTGCCAAGGTTGCTGGGCYGGGTAGTCGAGGCCACACCGTCACCGGGTTGAGGTTGGCCGGGAAGCGCCGCCGGTTCTTCCCGTTGCCGCGCTCCATCGGGCAATAGGCCGATTTCTTCGGGGCGCCGCCGTATCACCAGGGCTAAAGGGATGGTSAAGATGAAGCTGAGGATGCCCAAGTAGCGGAACGCCGTCCGCCAACCCTGGTTTACCGCGATGATTGAGATCGCTTGAATGTTGATGGCGGCGTTAACCGGCCTAAATATCCCGATAAAAGCGAGGGCGAGATTCCGTCTTTCCAGAAAGAAATTTACGGCCAGGGTGCGGGGGACGATCCCRATCAGCAGCGGTTGGCTGATCGCCCGCCCCAAGACAGCCAACACGAAAAACTGCCAAACCGTTGTGACTCCACCTAGAGAGTAGAGGCAAAGACCGAGGAGAATGGTACCTATGGGCATCAGCCAGCGCGGGCCGTAGCGGTCGGCTAAGCGTCCGGCGATGGGAGCTACGACTCCGGACATCCAGACTCCCACCGACGCGCTGAACCCTATGGTGGTACGGCTCCAACGTGTGTCCTGGACGATGAGACCCTGGATCCCACCGAGGACGACTCCAGCCAAGCTGGCCGCGACGAAATTGCCTAAACCGGTGGCGGCCAAGATGAGCCAGCCATAATAGAAAGGTGGCCGAGGCCGCCAYGCCAAGATTCGTTCTAGTGGTGTCGTGTAAGACTCCTTATTAGGAAACGATGGTTGATGGCTGAGAGCTTATAGCTACGTCGTCGCTCTCCTTGGTTCCGCCGGTTGTTTTGCCAAAAATACCAGAACTGCCGCCACGGCGTGGGCGGCTACGCTGCCCAAGATCAGCAATTTATAGCTCCCGGTGAGGTCGTAACACAGGGTCCCCAGAGTCATCCCTAACCCCAGTCCCCCGGCTTCAAAAGGCCGTAGCATCCCGGATATGGTCCCGTAGGCGTTGCGGCCGAAGTATTGGGCCAGAACCATGTATATCAGAATATCCGACCCCGCGCTCACCAACCCCCAGCCCACGCCGAAAATGTAGGCGGTGGCCAGGTTACTTACCGTCAACAAGTACATAGTCGCCATCGTCGCGCCGGCCATGGCCGCTATGATGCAAAGCCGGGGGGTGAACTTGTCGGCCAAGGCTCCCCATCCCAGACTTGCCARGGAAAGAAAGGTGCTGACGCTTAATATACCGGCGGCTTGAGGCGTTGACAGGTTGGCGCTTTCGTGGAAATAAGGCACCATGTTGAATCCGATGCCGGAGCCGGCGGTAACGCTCACCAGGGAAGTAAGGGCGATCAACCAAAACGCCCGGGTTTTCATCACTTCTTTGGCCGTCCAATCCACCTGCGTTGCCGCCGGCCGGGGAGAAATTCTGCTCTCGCCTGCGCGGTTTTCCATCGTAGAGGAATCGATCGGGGCTGCCCCATCGGGTAATAATCCAATGTCTTCGGGACGGCGGCGAACCACTATTACCAACGGAATTGTTAGGATCAGGCTGACGATTCCCAGGTAGCGAAACGATGTCCGCCAACCCCGGGCCACGGCGACGTTGGAGATGATCTGGATGTTTATAGCGCTGGTGAACGGGCGGAACAACCCGGAAAATGCCAGCGCCAGGTTGCGCCTACGGTCGAAAAAATTCACCGCCACGGTGCGCGGCACCAATCCAATGAGGAGGGGTTGGCTGATGGCCCGGCCGATCACCGCAAAGAGGAAGAATTGCCAGATGGTGGTGACCCCGCCCAAGGCGTATAGGCAACCGCCCAAAACGACTGTCCCGATGGGCATGAGCCATCGAGGACCGTGACGGTCGGCCAGCTTCCCGATGAATGGCGCGATGAGCCCCGACCCCCAAACTCCGGCGGCGGCGGTTATCCCGATGGCGCTGCGGCTCCAGTTCATCTCTTCGGAGATTAAACCCTGGATCCCGCCAAACACGACTCCAGCCAAGGTGGTAGCGACGAAGGTGCCCAAGGCTCCGGTGAAGAGGATGAGCCAGCCATAGTAAAAGGGCGTGGCGGGACGCCAATCAAGGGCACGATGTAAGAGCGTCAATGTATTTTCAACCCAGTTCGCTGGAAGAACCTGTAGACCGTGATCCGTAACGGTGTTTATTGTATTCGTAGTCTCGGAGGCGGGTCAAACCAGAACGTGTATGCCATGTTAGAATCGACGTCTCGGCCAAGAGTTCCCGTCGGGGAAATGCCTTGGAAACCCTGGCAAACCGGCCTGATAGAGTGGGTTGAGCATGCCGGAGATCATCCTAAACCCGGACCGGTATACCGCGGCCAACCCGGTGCTGCACGGGAGGCCTAGCGGAGACTATCATCCATCTGATTCCTGCCTGTTGGAAGTATCGACAGACGGCGTCATGGTGAACCTCAACGGCTCGGTCCTAGACGGTGAGAACATGATCAACGCCGGGATCTACGTGCATGACTGCCGGGATGTCACCATCAAAAACGGAATGGTGAAGGGATTTTACGTGGGCATCCGGGCGGTCAACGTTGAAAATCTGAATATCGAAAACTGTGTGGTCTCGGACAACCATAACCCCACTGATGTAGAGTGGCTGCCCGATGCCGACGATCCCATGGAAGAGGGTTTCGGCGCCGGGATCTACCTTCTCCGGGTGTTTGACAGCGTCATCCAGGGAAACCTATTGAACAACAATTTCAACGGACTGAGCCTGGTGCGGTCCGAGCGTAACCGGATCGCCGGGAACAACGCGTCCTACAGCGGCAACYTGGGCATCCACTTGCTTGGGTCCGGCCACAATGTGGTGGAGGACAACCAGGCCAATCATTGCATCCGCTACACCGGACGGTTCTGGTGCGACACTGCCGACTCGGCCGGGATTCTGTTGGAAGAGCATTCTCACCACAACCGGATCACCGGCAACAGCTTGCGCTACAGCGGCGACGGCTTTTTCATCAGGGCTAACAACGGGCACAGCTGCGACCACAACTATATCGCCCGCAACTACGCCAGTTTTTCGCCTAACAATGCCTTTGAAGCGGGTTTCTCCCAGCACAACGTCTTCGAGGAAAACGTTGCCGACTTCTCGAACTATGGTTTCTGGTTTGGCTTCTCCAGCGACACCGTCGTGAGAGATAACCGGATAAGGGGCAATCGACTTGATGGGATCGCTGTAGACTCCGGCAACCGAAATAACATTCAGGGCAACAACATTGAGGGAAACCGGAACGGCGTCCGGTTATGGAGCGACCGGCCGGGAGAGCTTGGCCAAATCACTAGTGTTGTCCGGAACGATATCAAGGGTTCACGGGAATGCGCGGTTGTTGTTGGGAAGGGTCAACAGATTTCCATAGAAGACAACGTGCTAGACAACAACAGTCGTGACGTGGTCCAGGAATAGGCAGCGTTACCGACTACTGCCAAGGAAGGAGGACCTCAAACGTCACACCGGGGAAAACCAGTGTCCAGGTAGCAAAAGGTTGCCAACCGACCGTGGTTTCCAGCCTGCGCCGGAATGACGGGCGCAGGGGAATACACGGGGGCGTCTCCCCCCAGCCAAGCACGGCCTTAGCTTGATCTCCTCCTTCAGAAAAGCCCATCACCCCGGCGTAGGCCGGGGTCCAGGTACGCCGCTCTTGGGAAAGTTTCTGGATTCCGGACTGTGCTGGAATGACGGGAGTCTAACTGACACGTTGTCCAAATTCCGCCGGCGCTTGCCAAGGAGCCGGACGGTGCATACACTTTCAAATTGGCTTCTGTCGCCGTAGGCACGGTTGCGACTAACAGCAAAAACAACGCATAGGAGTGAGACTATGGACTTGGAATTAGCTGGGAAAACCGCACTGATCACCGGGGGGAGCCGGGGCATTGGCAAGGCCGTTGCCCGTGAGCTAGGCCGGGAGGGCGTCGACGTGGCCATCGCCTCCCGGGGCATGGAGGCGTTGGAGGAAACGGCTAAGGAGTTGGCCGCGGAAACGGGCCGGCGCTTCGTCCCAATCTCCGTTGACACGAGTAGTGAGGAGTCTATCCAAGCCATGGTTAAGAAAGCAGTGGCTGAGTTGGGACACCTGGACATCCTGGTGAACGGGGCCGCTCGCGTGGGCGGAGGACCCGCGCCCAAGCTTGCCGAGATTACCGAAGAGTATTTTTTCGAGGACATGAACACCAAGGTCCTGGGYTATTTRCGGTGCGCCAAGGAAGTAGCGCCCTACATGCAACAGCAGGGWTGGGGGCGCATYATCAACATCAGCGGTCTGGCGGCGCGGCAGTCGGGCAACGTGGTGGGCAGTATGAGGAACGTGGCCGTGGCGGCAATGACCAAGAACCTGGCCGACGAACTGGGGCCTCTTGGCATCAATGTCACCGTGGTGCACCCTGGGTTAACCCGTACGGAGCGGACCGCCGGTATGGTGGCCGAAGCCGCTAGGCAACAGGGAATCACTGAAGCTGAGGCGGAGGAGCGTATGGCCCAAGGGATTTCGGTGCGCCGGATCATCGACGCCCGGGAGATCGCCCATGTGGTTGCTTTCCTAGCATCCCCAAAGTCGATCGCTATCAATGGGGACGCCATAGCCGTCGCTGGGGGGTCAGGACGGGCCATCCACTACTGAGTGCTGGGCAGGGAGCCAGATCGTGGGGGATTTTGCGGAGCTAGGAGTGGCGGTACCGCTTTTTAGTACTTGCCCTTTTTCTCTCGGGGAGGCTTATCCCAGTCCGGGCTMTTGCAACTTGGGCAGATGGCCGGGCGCTGGACGCGCATCACCCTGGACACGACTTTCTGAGCACCGAAGACGGGAACCCATTCATGCCCGCAGTTGCAGTGGAACGCGATCACCAAGTTAGACGGAAGATCGGGTTGTTTCTTTATGGGCCGCTGACAGTGCAGTTCCGCCCGGAGTCCGCTTATGCCCTTCCGGGTAAGCAGCCGGRCTCCCTCTAGGTGGTCGGAGCCGATGAAAAAGCGGACCACCCATTCCGATTGATTCTGGCTTCGYACCCATCCAGCCAGATTCAAACAGCAGAATGTATACGCTCTCCCCCATCAGATACTCCTCCTTTTTCCAATCCGGGTATTGGAGGACATAGCGCCAGAAGATTTCTCGTTCGGCCGGTCCCTATGTTCGGGATGAACGACGAGGTGGTCCACACGGGTTACCCGGCCACATCCCGGCATGCCGCAAACCCGATCTATCCAACCGATGCGAAAACAGCAGATGGCACTCYAAGKYGTCGATCACTGGATCCGTGATCTGACCGTCGGTGGCTATCGTAAGCGTTTTCAGGAATCCATCGTCGCCATTCCCCGCATAGGCTATGGCGTACACATCACCCGAGACCGGAANTATATTGGGGGTCTTCCCTTTGGCAGAATCGAATTCCAGGGTGTCGATCACTGGATCCGTGATTTGGCCGTCAGTTGCTATCGTAACCGTTTTCAGTGACCCAGCRTCGGCATTTCCGGCATAGGCGATGGCATACACATCACCTGAGATGGGAATTATGTTGGGAGTCTTGCCTTGTGACGTATCGAACTCCAGGGTGTCGATCACTGTATCTGTTATCTGACCGTCGGTAGCAATGGTAACGGTTATCAGGAACCCATCGTCGAGATCTCCCGCATAGGCTATCGCATAAACATTACCTGAGATAGGAATAATGTTGGGAGTTTTGCCTTTCACGGGATCGAACTCCAGAGAGTCAATCAGCGTATCCGTAATCTGACCGGCGGCGGTGATGGTACCAGTTATCAGCCACCCATCGTCGCCGTNCCCCGCATAGGCTAYGGCGTACACGTTACCTGAGATATGAATAATGTTGGGAGTCTTGCCTTTGGCATTATCGAACTCGACGGAGTCGATTATGGCTTCCGTAATCTGACCGTCGTTGGCGATCGTCACCGTGATCAATCGTCCATCGTCGCCGTCCTCCGCATAAGCGATGGCATAGACATCACCTGAGATAGGAATAATATCGGGGGTCTTGCCTTTGACAACATCGAACTCAAAGGAGTCGATTTCTTCATTCCCGATCTCGCCGCTGCCGGCGATCTGAACCGTCTTCAGGAATCCGTCGTCGGTATCCCCCGTATAGGCTATGACGTACACGTCAGCTGCGATAGAAATTATTTTTGCGGTTTTGCCTTTGACGACATCGAACTCAAGAGTGTCGTTTATAGGATCAGCCGTGATGACAGAGACTGGCCATCCGGAGTCCCCACGGCAACCGTCGCAGTGGTAGATACGTCCGTGGACGTTGTCAACCTGGCATCCAGCGTTAAAGTCTCYGTTTCATTCCAGACGTCCTTTTCAAGATTGTCTGGCGAGATAAAAGTCTTCCTCCATTGATCGGCTCCCAGCAGGCCTTCCGTGTAAGTTAGCCGTTTGCTAATGGTCGATCCTCCGCCGACATAATCGGCGATGAAGTCCATGTGAGCAAAGTCGGTTGCCGAAGTAGATCCGGTGTTTTTGAGCACCAGTCTTATAGCGGTACCGTTGGCCGTTACGCTTTCGATGCTAAAGTTGGTCTTGGCGCGTTCCGTAGCCCGGTTGAGAGCAGCTGTTCTGGTGCGCTCCATGACCTCGCTGGTGACGATGGTGGTCCGGCCTATCAACGTGATAACGGTTAACAATAGGACCAGGATCAGCATGGCGGCTATGGTGCTTCCCATTATTTCCTACACGAAACCGGTTTTTCCGCGATGATACCTGTGAACCGCGGCAGTCTCCACTTAATGTTAGCACGACTCCGTTTACCGGCATGTCTGCGAGCGTGCGCATAATGCCCTATCCGAGGCGATTGTAGGGATATCCGGGCTTAGGGACGTACCCAGGTCTCCGACAATGCGAGCCCGGCCGTGCTGCTGGTTCGCTGGTCCCGTACCTCTGGGAATGGACGTCCCGACGCCACGACACCGTTCAGGGTCAACTGGGCTTGCCGGGCGGGAACGAACACGGCGGTCCAGCCCAGGGGACGGTCCGGGTTGCTGCCCGGTGGCACACCGATTCCGAATGGCTCGCCAAAGTCGAACCAGGTCATGGTGATGGTCTCTTCGTCGGTGTCGATATGCTCGGTCCAGAAGTAGGTCGTGTCCCCGGTCCTGCTGAATACGGCGTCGATCACCGGAATGGTCAGGTCGGCGAATTCCCCGGTGTTGGATATCTCCCGTTGCAACCAGCGGGCCATGGCTATGTTGTCGGAATAGATGCGCTTCTCGTCTCCGGTTAGGTCGCTTCGAAGAAACAACACGTGCCCCGCCCCACTTGGGGATAGGAGGACGCGCCAGTGGCCGGCACGGGTTGTCATGGGCCCGCCTTCCTCATCGTGAAGGCGCATATAGTTATTTTCGCCGGTGAGAAGGATCTCGTTGGGGTCGGTTTTGGTAACCATTAAAAACCTCCCTTTACTGTCGGCCAAGCCGCAATGATGGATGCTAAATTTATGTACTTGACCGCCGGATTGGCGCGGCGCACGGGTCGGCATGACCGCGGACCTAGCGCGTTGATCTAGCTGACCGAGGCGATCACTTCAATCTCCATGCGAAAGTCTGGGTCGGCCAACCCCGCGCACAATATAAGTGTGCTCACCGGAAGGGCATCGTCGGAAATGAACTTCCCCCTGGCCACCCGGTAGRCTGGAATGTCCTCCCGATGTGTCATGAAAACGTTGAGCTTCTTGATGTGGTTCATGTCGCTGCCCGCCGCTTCAAGCGCCTCTTGAACATTGCTGAATATCTGTTCGGCCTGGGCGGCGGCGTCACCCACGCCGACGGTTTTGCCTTCCTTGTCCCGGCTCACCTGACCCGCAACGTAGATCGTGTTGCCGTCCTTAACAACGTGGTGGTAACCACCCGGTTGGGCTAATCCCTCAGGGTTAAAACGTTCCAGTGGCATTTCCGCTACCTCCCCCAGAATTTCGGACCCAGGAATTGTAGCAGACTGGATCGGCGGGATCGTCCGGGCCAGGGCGATGAARCTTGCCAGGGTTAATGGCTGTCGGTATCATGCGGTCAGTGCCCAAATGAGTGCGATAATAACCCCCGAAAAAATAAAGCTAGAAGAAATATACGGTCCACCTGGAGGTAAGCGATGCCAGTGACCAGATTTGAGATTAATAACCGGAAGCCGTTTGCCGAAGGACAGGTGTTTGGAAACACCGGGGCCTACGAGCAATTGGAAGGAGTTGTTGACTTCGCCATCGACCCTGCCCATCCGGCTAACCAGGGGATCGCCGACKWSGWGCTGRYKWCRSNTWSWSGCCNCRKKSMCMGGTKMTYKKCTCSYCCGMCKYKNCGCATCCTCGTGCCGGTGGACCCGGCCAAAGGGAATCACCGTGTGCTGTTGGACGTGCCCAACCGGGGCAAAGCGACGGCCTTGAGAAACATCAACAGCGCCCCAGAGGTTGCCCCAGACGCTCCGCCGAACCSCGGTAATGGGTTTCTGATGCGGCAGGGATATACGGTGGTTTGGTGCGGCTGGCAGCACGATGTTCCCGACGTGCCGGGAGTGCTGCGGGCCCGGCTTCCCGAAGCCAGGACTGCCGACGGTCCGGTTTCCGGCGAGATAGTGGTCACCTTCCAGATCAACGCCCCGGCTCAGGTTCAGTATCTTTCCGATAGAGCACACCGGCCCTATCCGGCCAATAATCTTGAGAGCTGGGACTCGGTGCTCACCGTCCAAGACCATGAGGAYGGGGAGGAACGGGTCATTCCCCGTGAAGAATGGGCCTTCGCCCGGTTGGAAGACGGGCGCCGCGCGCCCAACGCCTCGCACATCTACATGGAATCCGGGTTTATTCCAGGCAAGGTTTACCAGGTAAGGTACACCACCACCGGCGCCCCCGTGGTTGGGCTAGGCCATCTGGCCACCCGGGACATCGTGTCCTTTCTGAAACAGGGTTCCGCGGACAGCGGGAACCCGTGCGCCGGAGACGTGGAGCATGCCTATGCATTCGGTGTGTCCCAGACCGGCCGGTGGCTGCGCCAGTTTCTCCATCTGGCAGTGAACCGGGACCAGGAAGGCCGCACGGTATTCGACGGTTTTATTCCCCACGTGGCCGGGGGCAAGCGGGGCGAGTTCAACCAGCGATTCGCCCAACCCTCCAGCCAGGCCAGCCGAAGCACAAATAGCTTGTTCCCTTTCAGCGACGCGGAACAGACCGACCCGGAGACCGGGATCACCGACGGCCTGTTGTCCCGGTTGACCGTCCAAGGGCCGCTGCCCAAGATTATGTACGTGAGCACTCCATCCGAGTACTGGGGCGGCCACGGCGCGTTGGTGCACACCGACCTGACCGGTAGCCATGATATGGATCCGCCCGAGGCCGTGCGGATCTACATCTTGGGGGGAATGCAGCACTCTTTAGGAGGCCTTCCACTGACCGACACAGACGCTGAAGGCGTACGAACCCAGCGGCTGTATCACTGCCTGGACTATCGGTCGCTGCTCCGGGCGGCCTTGGTCAATCTAGACCGTTGGGTCACGTCAGGACACCCCGCGCCCCCCAGYCGATACCCTAAGATTTCCGATGGCACCGCCGTTTCCCCGGAAACCGCGTTGAAAACATTGACATCGATCCCAGGTGTTGAACCGCCGGTCCATCTACGCCGGTTTACCCGCTTGGACTTCGGCACGGACCCCGGTGTACCAACCAAGGTCCCCCCGGTGGTAGGCAATCTCTACCCGAACCTGGTGTCCGCCGTCGACGGGGACGGCAACGAGACCTCCGGCATATTGATGCCTTTCATCACGGTCCCTCTGGCGACGTACACCGGTTGGAACCTGCGCCACGCCGATATCGGAGGCAACGGCGAAATCATGTCGACAGGCGGGGCCTCGGGCGGCACTCTGAAGGGGTCTACCATCCCCTTCCCGGCCAAGGCTGAAGACCGGGAGGCTTCGGGAGACCCCCGCCTTTCTATCGAGGAGCGCTACGCATCCAAAGAGGGTTACTTGAACAAGATTGATGAAGCGGCTCGATCGTTGTTGGATGAAGCGTATCTRCTGCAAGAAGACCTGGCTWCGGTGATGGAGCTCGCCGGGGATCTGTACGACGTTTTCGTGGGGCGGGCTGCCGCGGTCCAGGCCGCTGACAACTAGAGGCCTTGTTGGCGCAAGCCMTGSGAMGTGGTTCGACGAGCTCASSMYGAAYRGWGSGGRDYYCYBCHCYGTTCGKSSTGAGCTCGTCGAAGGACTCGGATCCAGGACGAGGTGAAAAAGAAACAGGCCGGTGTCCACAGTCTCGAGTCAATGGACCAACGGCCTGTTTCTAAGGGGATTGGGATTACTATATTAGCCATTGTGGCCGGCGGCGGTCAACGTCCGAATGTCATAGGGCCGCTTCGTTGGTACAGGTTTCTGGAAGAGGAGTTGAAGATATGTTCGTAGGGACCAACCGTATCAAGATTAAAAAGGGATACGGCAAGGAACTGGAAGAGTTGTTTCGTAGCCGGGGTGAAGTCGCTCGGGAGCCTGGATTCGTGGATTTCGAGTTGTGGCGGCAAGAAGGCGACTCAGAGCACGAGGAATATCTAGTGGTCAGCCGTTGGGAGTCGGAGGAGCATCATAACCAGTGGCTTCGTAGCGATAGCTTCAAGCAAGCCCACTCGGGGCCTCCCACGGATTACATCATGGGTCATGGCGAGTTCAGCAGCTACCAGATCCGTCTTGSATACCAGGCTGAAAAGTAGAGGGTAGCAAAGCCGGGTTACAGTTCTGATCTTTAGTGGAAACAACCTTAGTACGGTCAGGGCAGGAGTCGTGCGGTTGGGTCTTGGCCACAGGACGGCAGGATGTCTTTAGCGGAAAAAGTTGTCATCGTTACTGGTTCCAGCCGGGGTATCGGCAAGGCGATGGCGTTAGGCTTGGCGGAAGAAGGCGCCTACGTGGTGGTGGCTGCCCGGTCCGAGGAATCGCGCCCCATGTTGCCGGGCACCATCCATTCCACCGTGGGAGAAATTGAAGACGCCGGCGGTAAAGCCCTGGCGATACCCACCAACGTGCGGGAAGTGGACAGCATCCGCCACATGGTGAACCGTACTCTTGACGAATTCGGGGCGGTGGATGTGCTGATCAACAACGCCGCCATCGCCAGCTACACACCTTTCCTGGAGATGACGGTTAAGGAGTGGGACTTGGTCATGGACATCGACCTGCGCGCGCCATTCATCGCCTGCAAGTCGGTGGTCCCTATTATGATTGAACAGGGCGGCGGCAGCATCATCAACATCTCTTCTCACGCGGCCACCAACATATTTTCTTCCACCCTGTCGGCCGACAGCACGGACATCGCCCTGATCGGCCAGAATTACGGCGCCGCCAAAGTAGGGCTGGAGCGATTCASCTGGGGTCTGGCGGCCGAGTTGGGACCCTACAACATCTCGGTCAACGTATTAAAGCCCCTGCGTCCGGTGGTCACCGAGGGCTTCCTAGCCCAGCGCCCCGACGCCGACATATCGACCTGGGCCACCCCCGCCGACATGGTCAAAGCCGCCAAGTACCTAGCCGCCCAGGACGCTAAGGGCCTAAGCGGAAYCACGGTCACGGCCGAGGAACTGGTGCGGCGGTTGGGGTTGTAGGGAGAKGGCGAGGGACACCGGGGCGTGGTTGTGATGGGGCGGACAGAAAAGGATGAGCTACGCAGTGAAGATCCGTTGATTTACGTGCCGGTTTCTATGGGGACTGGTGGGATTTTCCCGGCGATCAATGGCGGTAAAAGCTCGCCCAGCCTTCTTGAGGCGAACGTCTCCACATCCTTGGCGGCCAGGATTTCTTCGGTGGACCACCACTTATACTCGGTCATTTCCTCGACTTCTACGGAGTCAAGACCGTCCAAGGATACGGTATGCTCCTGGACACGGATGAGATAAAACTGCTCGTGTGCCTCGTATAGCACGCCCCGCCATTTGAAAACGGTGGTACGGCTCCAAACCCAAGGTCCCAATTCGACACCGGTTAGCCCGGTTTCCTCCCATAGCTCCCGTAGCGCAGCCTGTKSGKMRGYMYCGCWSNGMYTMYRMYSMAMSGYCMASCKYSMWSMRKWCGTNNTGGGAGKKKKCCANCCNYARRCWRSMGKMAMCKNTCCTTRGCSNCGATSRWYRYCNCCNGSKCCRCGKRAMGCKWTATSSSGSKCAYRTCCSMKTGGTCTTCGGCTTCGGCCACAGTCACGTCTCGAAACTGTCAATCAAGTGATACAGCAGTCGTCGCGGATGGTCCTGGACCAGTGGATTAACCCGCGTCCAGGAATACCAAGCCGCCGTCGGTGCTGTCCAACCGCCCGGATTTTACCGCGGTGTATTCCGGCGATGTGTACCACTCCTTGGCCTTGGCCATGGTTTCGAACTCGATCACCACCATGCCGATGGGTGACCAGGTTCCGTCGGCAACTTCAATGTTGGTACCGCCACCCAAGATCTTGCCGCCGTATAGGGCCACGGTGGGTCCGGCGGCCTGTTGGTAGGCGGCGAACTTCTCTGGGTCTTTCACACTTAGCACTGCGCCAATAACGTATGTTGCTATGTCGTCCGTCCGAAGCTCCTCATATCATTTCATTGCTTGGTTGCCGCTTAGACCTCCAGCGGAGTGTCCTCCATGTTGGCCCATTCGCCCATGGAGCCATCGTAGTTCTTAGTGTTGTTGTATCCCACCAACTGCATGACGAACACACTGTTCGCCGCTCGGATGCCACCCTGTCAATACGTGTAAACGTTCTTGTCCGGCGTGATGCCATTCTCAGACAAGATGCGCCGTATGTCTCCGGCGGACTTGAACTGGTGCGTGTCCCGGTCCATCAGGTTGAACCATTCCAGATGCACCGCTCCCGGTACGTGGCCGACTCGCTTGTTGCCCCGGCCAGCGCTGCCGTCCCACTCTCCGTTGCTCCGCACGTCCCAGATAACYGCGCTGTCCAGRTTACARGCGGCTTTGAGTTCGTCGACCTTGACTAGCAGCGACTCATCGCGCTTGGGAGTGAAGGTCACGTTGGTGTTGGGGTGGGCACGGTCGAAGCTGATCTTGTGGCCCTCGGACACCCAGCGGCGCCACCCGCCGTCCAGCACCTTGACGTTGCCGTGGCCATAGGTGTTAAGCGCCCACCACAGCCGGGCGGCAGTGAGGCTCTGGGAGTTGTCGTATGCGATGACTAGAGTGTCGTCACCGATACCCAGTCCCTGACACATGGCCTTGAACTGGTCCGGTTCCATCAGAAGGACCCGGCCCGTGTCCGGGTTCTTCTCGTAGTTGTCGGGCACCAACACGGACTCGGGGATGTGGCCCCGGACAAAGCCTACCTCGACGTCGCAATCAACGATAACAACGTTGGCATCGTCCTTATGGGCGTCCACCCACTCGGCATCCACCAAGAACTCCGGATGCGAATATCCTTCTTGCGCCATGGTTCCTCCTGCCTCCCGATATACGCGAGGGCGTTGCGTTCAATATGCTAGGAACGATTCGGAAGCCAATTGTATGGGAACCGTGGGGGAGGGTCAACCGGTCTGGAGCGCCGGCACGACGTTCAGTGGTTCGGGGCCRACACGCACATCAGAAATYGGAGCAAGACAAGGTGATGCGGTTCATGGAGTTGTTTGCCAAAGAGGTGATGACGCRATCTAACTGGCTAACCGCCGGCAGCAGACATCTGCCGCCGGACGAAGCCGGTTCCGAGAAGTCAGGGCCGYCCTAGCTCACGAAAGTCTTCTGTATGATCTCTCGGGCCTCTTCCGGCTTGATGCCGCTGGCAACGGAACAGGGGCTGGTTTCAGCTAGGATGCCTTCCAGGTCGCCCATCATCATGTATTTCTTGTACAGGTCCTCATGTTCGATGCCCAGCGCCCGTCCCACCAACGTCAGGTAGTGGTCAACCCTTAGGGGGTAGTCTTTTTCGTGGCGGCAAAGGTCACGCTGGCAACCGTGGTATAGGGTGGAGTAGATGTCCACGTTTTCTTCCACGGCCCGGTCGAATGATCCCTTGATGATGCCGTCCCATATCTCGGCGCCGGTTTTTTCCCTTGCCGCGGCCGTGCAGTGGCGGCTGAGCCGGGCATCGCTACCCAAGTCGGCCACTTCGATGCCCGGTAATAAGGACAGAAGTTGAAAAGCGGAGCGGGCCTCAATGTCCGATTGTTCCCTTCCCGTATGGTAGTGCAGGCTCACTTTCGCTTCCGGCTGGGGCTTGAAGTCCAGCTTGTCCAGGTTCTGCATCAGGAATTCGGTCACGTGCTGGAAGGGCATCTCTYCCTTTAGGTCCATGATGTCATCGTAGAAGTAGATGCAGGAAGGACACCACATCACCACCTGCTCGGGCTGGAACTTTTTGAAATTATCCATGGTTGTGCGCGACATCGAGCGAGCCGCTGACTCGTCCCCTCGCTGGAAATGCTGGATCCCGCAGCAATAAGAGGCGCCGCCCACCGCGACGAAGTCCACATCCATCAACTTGAATATATCCACCACCGTCTGAACTAGATTGCTGGTTTTCAACACGTTGCATCCCAGATACAGGACTACATCATGTGGTTTAACGTCGTCTTTAGGCACGGATAGAACCCACTCGCGGTCGTCCGGCTGGACCTGCAATCCGTGCAGAACTTCGCCTTCCCGAAAATATTTGGAGTAAAAGGACCGGTTCTTATCTGGCTGTGCCATGGGAACTCCTATCGATGCAAACCAACTTTTAAGGACGGTGTGAACTTGCGATACATTTCGGAGTCTACCTGCGGGTTCGGTTAGTGTCAACGCAGGAAGACTTACAAGCTGATCCGGCCTCTACAATCCTTACCAGCCGATGGCGCAGCCGTCTTTACGGGGTTCGGACGCGCCGTGTAGGACGCCGGTGCCGGGGTCTCGTTGGATCAACTGGGCGCCGCCCATCCCGCCGGACATGCCCCGGTAGTAGCTGCTGATCATCTTGGTGTTATGTCCCCGGTTATCCAGATCGGCTAACACCTGGGGAGAGATGCCTTCTTCCAAGGAAACGTCGGCTTCCGTGACGATGAACCGCAGGGCATTAAGGGCAGCCTGAGCGTCCATGCCGTGGTCCACCAGGTTGCTGATCACTTGGAGGTGCCCCTGGGGTTGCATGAATGCGCCCATCACGCCGTAGCAAAGGTACAGTTCGTTGTCCTTGGTCGCCAGCCCGGGGATTATGGTGTGGTAGGGTCGTTTGCCTCCCTCCAGAGCGTTGACGTGGCCGGGTTCCAGCGAGAAGAGGGCGCCCCTATTGTGCAGCACTATGCCGGTTCCTGGCACCACCATGCCGGACCCAAAGTTGGAATAGATGCTGTAGATGAAGGAGCAAGCGTTGCCTTCACCGTCCACYGCGCTGATGTAGACGGTGTCGCTGCCGCCTTGGATCTTGCCGTAAGGGACGGTTTCCAAAGCCCGCCTGGGATCTATCAGCGCGCGGCGCTTTTTGGCAAAGTCTTTGGACAGCATTTCGGCGGTCGGCACCTGGGCGAAGTCGGGGTCGGCGACGTATTGGAAGGCGTCGGCAAAAGCCAGACGCATCGCCTCGATCAGATGGTGATACGTGTCGGCGGTCTGGGAACCCATCGCCGCGATGTCGTAACCTTCGATGATGTTCAACGCTTCCAGAGCGGCCACACCCTGGTCGCTGGGCGGGCATTCCCAGCAGGTCACGCCCCGGTAGTCGGTGGAGATGGGGTCCTGCCAATCGGAAGTGTGATTGGCCATGTCGGCGGTGGTCATACACCCGCCCTGCTCCTGTATGAACTCCGCCAACTTCGCCGCGATATCGCCTTTRTAGAAGGCTTCCGMCCCTCCCTCGGCCACGGCCCTCAGGGTACGGCCCAACGTRGGGATGCGCATCATCTCGCCGTGCTTGGGGGCCTTTCCATTTAGCAACATCTCCTGACCGGAGGGGAGCCGGGATAGCGTCTCCACCATTTTGGACCATTGGAAGGAGATGATGTCGGATACGGGRAAACCTTCCTCGGCGTACTTTATCGCGGGTTGCAGGAGATGGGACAGTGGCATGGTCCCGCAGCTTTCCAGCAGGGTTTCCCATCCATGGACGGCTCCTGGCACGGTAACAGAGTGGACGCCTTTTTGCGGCATCATGCTGTGTCCTTCGGCTTTCAGCGCATCGATCGTCGCTCCCATGGGGGCGCGGCCGCTGCCGTTTATCGACCGGACACTCTTTTCCTTGTTGTTCCATATCAGAGCGAACATGTCGCCGCCCACGCCGGTGGATACCGGCTCCACCACGTTGAGCACCGCGGCGCTGGCGATGGCGGCGTCCACGGCGTTGCCCCCGTCCATCAAGACGCGTACACCGGCCATTGCCGCTAGGGGCTGGCTGGTCGCGACCATACCGTGGGTTGCCAGGACCGTGGAACGCCGTGAATCAAAATACATAGCTTGCTTGCTCCCGTGATCGCTCTAGTGATTGATCTGCCGCCCTTCTAGACGGAGCCGGGCAATTGTACCACGATGTAGCTGTTTCCAAGCTGAAAGGTAGCCTCCGGTGCTTCCGATCGCCGAGCCTGTGTTAACATAGRCCAAAGYCGAACARATACGGCTAGAATAATTGATTTCCAGCGGCCGGCGATTGGCTGGCGGCTGTGCAGGAGGATATTTATGGCAGTGGAAGTGGGACAACCGGCGCCGGATTTCACCCTTTACGATGCTGACCGGCAACAGCGGTCTTTGGCAGAGTTTCGAGGCAAAAGCGTGGTCTTGGCCTTCTACCCAGGAGCGTTTACCGGGGTTTGCACTACTGAGATGTGCACTTTCAGGGACCGGATGGAACGGTTTAATTCCCTGAACAGTCAGGTACTCGGCATCAGCGTAGATGGGGCGTTCGCCCAGAAGGTTTTCAGCGACCAGAATAACCTGAATTTCCCGCTGCTGAGCGATTTCACCCGTCAGGTGGTCAACCAGTACGACGTGGCTCTGGAGAATTTCGCCGGCATGGACGGCTACGTGGCGGCCAAGAGAGCCGTCTTTGTCGTAGACAAGGAAGGCGTGATCCGATACACATGGATCGGCCCCAATCCCGGAGTCGAGCCTGATTACGACGAGGTCCAAGCGGCGGTAGACGGCCTTTAATCGGCATCGGTACGACTTGTCTGAGACGTAGTTCTAGTTGACTGGTGTTCACGGTGCGCCGTAGCCAACGATACGCTCCGTGAACAGCCGGGCAACTCTGTCACCGTCTACCTCCAGGYAGACGGTGACGTTGGGCGGGGGTACGCCGGGGCCGGCACKTTGGGCCACTGTCTGGCCTCGGGAGGTGGGGCTTTGGGTTTCGATTTCCACGAACATGTCCGAGCAGCCAAACAGGTCCGGGTCTACCATGAAGGCGATGGCCGGCATGTCGTTGTAACGCACCCCCTCCTCTTCTTTCAGAAGCCCGCGCGCCACGTAGGAATCGTGTAGCGAGGGTGTAGCGGCCGCCAGCAATCTCGTGGTGGCCTTTCCCGCTCGCTGGATCTGTTCCAACTGATCCCGGCTGATGTTTACCATGTTGCAAACGTCCAGCCCGACCTGGGCCAGGGGAGCTCCGGAGGAGTACACGATGGACGCCGCCTCCGGGTCTTCGTATAAGTTGGCCGACGCCACTGGGGAGACGTTACCCGGCACGTATACCGCTCCCCCCATAACGACGATACGAGCCACGCTTTGGGCAAACCGAGACTCAAGGCTCAAGGCTAGCGCTACGTTGGTCAATCGCCCCAGCGCCACAATGGTGATCTCCCCCGGGGAAGCCATAACCCTGTCGACTAATTCCAGCGCCGCATGCCGGGTTTCGCCGGGTTGAGGTGTTTCGGCGGGTAGGGGAAAGCCGGTGTTCCCCAGGGCATCGTCGCCGTGAATGTGGAGGGCCCATCCGGCATTGGGCGGGCGTACCAAGGGTTTGGCTGCTCCCTGATAAACCGGTATATCGGTGCGTCCGGCGGCCAGCAGTACCCGGCTAGCGTTGGCGGTGCATCTGTCCACCGGGCCGTTACCGAATACGGTAGTGACGGCGTCCACCGACAGTTCGGGGCTGGCCAAGGCCAGCAGGATGGCGGCTGCGTCGTCGATGCCCGGGTCGGTGTCGATAATAATTCGTTTCAATTTGCCTCTTTAAGCTTTACCGGGAAGATGCCCAGGATTATATCACCGGCCATTTGACAAGCCGTCCACCGGTGGGTATCTTGCCAATGCTGGGCGGCTATGAGCCTMGGCCACGAGCATCTAGTAACTGCCTAGAAATGTGGTTCGACAAGCTCASSACGAACGGAGGGGGTTGATTTYCCCCRTTCGTCCTGAGCCTGTCGAAGGATCGTCCACTTTGGCTATACGGATTTGGGGAGGAAAAGAAGATGGACTCTTCCGGCGTGAAGGCCCTGATATTTGATGTCTTTGGCACGGTGGTTGATTGGCGGACTTCCATTACCAGGCAAGGCCAGGAATTCGGCAAAGCCAACGGTCTGAAGGCCGACTGGGAGGCATTCGCAGATTCCTGGCGGTCCAAATACCGGCCCTACATGGATAAAGTACGCAGCGGGGAGTTGCCTTGGACCAACTTGGACGCGCTGCACAGGATGGCTCTGGAGGACGTGCTGGGCGAGTTCGAGATCCATGGCCTCAGCGAGGAGACTAAAGCCGAGTTCAACCTGGCCTGGCATCGTCTGGACGGCTGGCCCGATTCGGCGCCGGGACTGTGGCGGCTAAAACGCCGTTTCATCCTGGCGCCCATGTCCAACGGCAACGTTGCTTTAATGACTAACATGGGAAAATACGCCGGCCTGCCCTGGGATTGCATCCTTGGCGCGGAGTTGGCCAGACATTACAAACCGGACCCGGAGAGCTACCAAACGGCGGTGGRCCTGTTGGGCTTGAAACCCCACCAGGTAATGATGGTGGCGGCCCACCAGGGCGATCTATTGTCTGCGCAGAAGGTTGGCCTCAAGTCGGCCTTCGTCCCCCGTCCCATGGAGCGCGGCCCCAACAACAAACCGGACCCCACTCCCGACCCGTCTTTCGACTTCGTTGCCAGCAACTTTGTGGATCTCGCCGACMAACTGGAGTCGTAGGAGACGGGATTCAACGGGGTGACCGCAAGCAACCACCGGCGAGAAGGAAATCAGCATGACCATGCATGAGAACCGGGTGAAGGTGCTCCGATCGGAGATGGAGCGTGTGCAAGGGTACCTGGCCGGTCTGGCGGAAACGGCGTGGACCCATCAAAGCGCCTGCGACCSTTGGGAGGTGCGCCACGTTGTAGCCYATYTGAGCGGAGTATCGGAGTTATATGCGACAACCGTGGAGTGCGGGTTGTAGGGAGATACGACCGCTCCCGAAGGCCGGCCTGATCCCGGTACCGCCACCGGAGCGTCCTCCGGTGAGCGCATCGCCCAAGGGGCCATCGCAAACGCCGAGATGCTTGGCGACCAATTGCTTGCGACCCTCAAACAGCGGGACGGTCAGTTGGCCGATGTGCTGGCGGGGTTGGGGCCGGAACGGCTGGAAACGCCCTGCTATCACCCGGGCGGTATCGTCCCGGCRGGTAATTTCATCGACTTGAGGYTAAARGAAYTGGCTCTGCACGAGTGGGACATCCGCTCCGCGCTGGAGCCGGATGCCGGTCTATCCCGGGAGTGTCTGCCCTCAATCATGATTCTGCTCGCCAACTCTATTGCGTYCGGGTCTCTTCCCTGGGCATTTTGGCCGGGCCCCCAGCTTGCCGGCTCCGGTACGCTATCGCTTCGACGTGAGTAAACCAGTCCCGATCAGCSTGGAGATTGCCATGGCTGGCGATCAGTTCCGTTTGGAAGATGCCGGGGAGGGTCGCGCCGACRTGACGTTTCGATGCGACACGGAAACCTTCCTGCTGCTGCTCAACGGACGCTTARCCCCGTCTYCGGCCATCGCCGCCGGCCGGTTGGCGGTGGAGGGGGATAGCGGATTGGCCGCCGATTTTGGCCAGTGGTTCAAGGGGATCTAGCAGCTACCCGGCCCTTGCTCCAGCCCGCAGACCTGAGCCACYAACTCGTAGGAGCGGACCCGGTCGGCAAAGGCGTAGCAGATCGTAACGATGCTCAGATCTTGGGTCTGGTACATCTCGGCCAGTTCGTCCAGCCGTTCTTTCACCTGCTCCGGCGTGCCATCGACGCAGAGCCTGGTATATTGCTGGGTATAGGCTACCTCGTTGGGCGCGTACTCGTAGGCCAGCGCTTCTTCGATGGTGGGTACGCCCCTCGCCCGTCCGGTGACCGACTTGAGGCGGGCCAGGTTGCGGCTCGAGGCTATGCGTAGGGCCGCTTCTTCGGTGTCAGCGCAAAGTACCTGAACGCCGATGTTGACCTTGGGCTCGGACAGGTATTCCGACGGTTTGAAGCTTTTACGGTATCCATCCACTATTTGCGGACCTTCTTCGACTCCTAGGCCGAAAAAGTGGGCGTAGGCGAAGGGCAGGCCCAGGCTTGCCGCCATATATGCGCTTTCGTAACGGGAACCCAGAAGCCAGACATGGGGCATTCCTGTGGGGACGGGGCCGGCGCGGATGCCGGCAAAGATGTGCTCGGCGTCAAGACTGCCCCCGAGGTGGCCCAGCACGTCGGTTACCTGTTGGGGGAAATGGCTGATGTCAGCGGGGCGTTTGGGGTAGGACAGGGCCGCGTTGGTCAGTTGGTCGCTTCCTGGGGCGCGTCCGATGCCCAGGTCGATGCGCCCGGGATAGAGCGCCTCCAACATTCGGAAGTTTTCCGCCACCTTGAACGCGCTGTAATGGGAAAGCATCACGCCGCCGCTGCCCACCCGGATGGTCTTGGTGCGGGCGGCCACCTGTCCRATCAGTATTTCCGGGCTGGTCCCGGCGAAGTTGGCGATGCTGTGGTGCTCAGCCAGCCAATACCGTTGGTATCCTAGTTTTTCCACCACCGCCGCCAATTCGATGGTATCTCGGAGAGCGTCTCCGGCGGAGTCGCCGTCCCTCACAGGAGACTGGTCGACCACACTCAACATCAGTTGTTCAACCACGTGATAATCCTTTTCCCACCACGGGGGTTCCATGGGGACCGGTTGAGAATTGTACCTGCTTCCGGCATCCTACCCCAATGAAGAGCCAATTCACAAGAGTGAAGAATAAGGCTCCAATGACTAGAAAGGTGCTCCAAGAAGGCCAGGCCGTTGTGATTTCGCAACTAGTCCTGGGACGGAATCGAGAACGGACGGGAAATTCAGTGGATTCTCCTCTTCCCGGCGACTGTCAGGGTACGGTATAATTCACCCCTGTATCTATTTAGGCTCAGATGCAGCCTGGGAATCGATAGCCTAMCGGTGGTATCGGGCCGGAACCGATCGGAGCCAACCTTCAGCCTGGTCCAGAGAGAATTACTGGCACAACCGAGAGTTACCTGACTGGAGGCGGTATGCCTGAGAAGTACCAAGACGAGATAGAGGAAATCTTGAAGAGGGTCGGCGAGGCGCCTCCCAGCGAACAGCCSCAGGAAGGGGAACGGAGAAGCGTTGTCGATCGAGGTCCCAGGCCGATTCGCGCCAGCCGGGAGGCCCCTGCGGCAGGTCCAAATTATCGTTGGCGGTTGCCAAGAGTCTCACCCGGAAAGGCAATGCTGACCGGCGCGGTCGTTTTGATAGCGGGAATCTGGTTTTGGCMATTGATCTGGGTAGGCCTTGGTTTACTCGCCGTGTCCTACCTTCTGTTTTTTGTCACGCCCAGATCCATTTCCTATGAGAAGAAGTGGCGGGGAAGATCCGTGGATGAGGTCCAGTCCCCKTGGGACCGGATCAAGAACTGGCTGAAAAGCGGCTAGAGTTTGGCCGCCCYTTAAACGTCCGGACCCAAGTGTTCGGCTAGGGCGACTATCAGGTTGCCCATGTGAACGTGCTCCGGTTCCACGTCGATCTTGATGTGCTTCTCCCTCAGCTTCCGGCTGCAAACCGGTCCTATGGAAGCGATCGCCAGCGACGGTTGGTCAAGACTTTTCCTCAAGGATTCGTCCCTTCCCATCTGAGCGGCGACGGTCAGCAGGTTTTCAACCTGGGGTTGGCTGGTGAATGCCATGGCATCGATCGCGCCCAGGGCCAGATCGTCGATCAGCCGCACCACCGGCGCCGTATCCTCGGGAAGCCCCCAGGTATACAGCGTGACTTCTCGAACATTAGCGCCGCTTTCTTGCAAACTGCGTTTGAGGAAGCTGTTGGGCCCGCCGTATGCCTGCACCGCCACTTCTTTTCCGGACAAGTCCATATCCTGTATGGCCTGGATCAAGTCCTGTGAGGTGTAGGGTTCCGGCGGCATGACGTCGATGTGAATCTTGTGCCGGCGCAGCACCCTGGCGGGCTTGGGGCTGCGGGCGATGATGGTCCGGGTGTTCAGGCTCCGGAGAAAATCTTGCTCCAGGCCCATGGACGCGGCGGTCTCGACGAGGGCTTGGGTGCCCACGCCGGTGAGCAGGACGACTATATCGACCTGTTCGGCGCAGATATCCTGAATCAATCGCCGCACTTCAGGGCTGTCCTTCAGATAGACCTCCTGAAGGACCGGAGCAGGGTAGGGTGTGCCWCCATGGCGTTCAATCAGCCCCGCCATCTCCGATTGCATGCGGGATTCCAAAAAGGCGACGACTTTGCCGCTTAGCGAGGCTGCCACTCCCGTACCCTAGACCATGCACTCACCTTCACCGCGTTCCAGCTTGTATATGTTGGTCCGCTCCCAATCGAAGTAAAGGTCGGAACCCGCTTCGGTGGACTCGGTGATACTCTGGGCTTGGGCGGCGACGGCGGTTAGTTGGGCGATACCGACCCTTTCCAGGAACTTGTTGAAGCTCTCCTGGTTCTGGCGGTTCTCTTTGTAGTAGGTGGTGATCTGTTTGATGACGCCCGGAACGGCCTTGGCGGGGACTTTCACCTTGGGAATCCGCGTGCCGATGCTGGAGTCCTCCACTCGGTTATCGCCGTAGTTGCCGCCTAGGAACAGCTCGTAGGCCGGGATCTGATCGCCGTCGGGGCCTTTAACGGCCGCGCCGTGGAAGCCTATGTTGGCGATGTGGTGCAGCCCGCATCCGTTGGGGCAGCCGCTTATCTTGATGCGGATCTTWCGGACYCCTTCGTCCTCCATCAAACCGTTCCAGCYYGCCATATCATCCGTCACGGCCTTGGACAGGCCCATCGACGAGGTGATGCCCAGCTTGCAGCTGTCGGTTCCGGGGCAGGAAACGACGTCAGCGATGGTGTGGACGTCGGCATCGGCCAAACCAATGGCTTTCAATGCTTGCCATACTTCTTTCAATGACTGGCCAGGGACCCAGCGGAGGGCCAGGTTCTGCTCCTGGTTGGTTCGGGCGCGGCCGCCGGTGTAGCGGCGGACAATGTCTGCCAGACCGTGGAACTGGGCTGCGGTGATGTCGCCACGGGTCATTTTGACGTAGACCAGGTAATAGCCTTCTTGCTTCTGAGCGGAAACGTTTGTTTCCGTCCAGTGATCGAACTCATCGTCTCCGTGGTGACCGTTGTTAGAGGATCCGTTGAGTTTGAGGKCCGGGAAGGAGAGATGCTCCACAGCCGGCGCGGTTTCTCTATGGATCTCTTCGGCTTCCATCAAAGGCTTGGGGTCTATGGGGCCTATCTTCTCCAGTTCTTCCTCAACTTGCGCGCGAAAATCATCCAGCCCGATCCGGTCGATGAGAACCTTGAGCCGGGCCATCATACGGTTCTTGCGCAACATCTGGGCGTTGTTGAAGACCGTCCAGATGGCCAAACTCAGCCGCAAGTAGTCGTCYTCAGGCAGGAAGTCGTACAAAGGTTTGGCTAGCCGGGGCATGATGGATGTGCCGCCGCCCACGAATATTCTGAACCCCCGTTGGGTAACGCCGTCAGTCTCTCTGATCTGAGAGACGAAGGTCAGGTCCTGGATGGCGGCGGCCACGGTGTCATGGGAGTCGCATCCGGTGAAGGCCGTCTTGAACTTGCGAGGGAAGTTCTGCGTGATGGGATGGCGAATGCCGAACCGCACGTAGGCKGTCAGGTGGGGTGTCGGGTCGAAAACTTCGTCGGGGCATATCCCCGCGCCAGGCGAGCTGATCACGTTTCTGACGGTGTTGCCGCACGCTTCTCTGGTGCTCAACCCCACCTCTSCCAGCAAACGCAAAACTTCTGGGCACTCGTCCAAGGGAATGTGGTGRATCTGGATGTTCTCCCGTGTGGTGATGTGACCTTTTTGCAGAGGCGCATACCGTTCGGTGATCTTCCCAAACATTTGCAAACCGTCGGCGGTGATGATCCCACCGGGCAGTTTGACTCGTATCATCTGAACGTCGGCTTGGCGCTGGCCRTACACTCCCTGRCGTAGCCGGAAAGGGGTGAATTCGGYGYTKTCCAGTTYACCGTTCTGGAACTTTTGGGACTCCTCTTCCAGGCGGACGATCTCTTCGTCCATGAAGGGGATGATCCCCGTAGCAGACGGGGCCARCGCCATGCTCTCYTGGTGAATCTTTTCCTGGTTTATTACCTGGGTTCCTCCGGTCGGACTTGTCAACGTGGCCTCCTACGATTTGGCAAAATNAAAAACCCACCAAACGGCGTGCTTGGTGGGCGCAGGTGTCGATTAAGACGATGTCGTTGGACGAACGACTAGCCTGCCCCCTCTGTGGGGGGACAGGTACAGATGCAGCAGTTAATCGATACGAGACTCATTGGAMTSAAKTSTACCTGAGRACGTCAACAACTGTCAACAGGCGTGGCCGGTCACTGCGTGTGGGACGGCTGGAGTYGGTTCTGTGTAGGGCAGGTTGACCCGAATGTTATATAATGATACTATCATATCTATCAAACAGAGAGTATTACTTAGGTTGYTATGCCATGAATGATAGTATCTTCCAGCCGAATTATACCATTACACYCAATATCGAGGTTTGCCTGGATGGAATCGAACGGAACCAATGGTTGATCGAGAATATGCTGTTGATGCCCAAGCACGAAGCCTGGTTTCATCGGGATGTCCAAGTTCGACGGTCCTCCGGTACGACCAGGATCGAGGGAGCTACCCTTGACGAAACAGCCGTAAGGAATCTGGCCGGCGGGGGGTTCACGGGCAAATTYACCGAGGATGAGCAGGCCAACATCAACGCTATTCAGGCCTACGACTTCATCGACTTCATCAGCGATCAAGGAGATATTCCGGTAGACGAACTTGTGATGCGGCAGCTCAACCGATATTTCATATCGACTGCCTCGGAAATGCTCACACCGGGTGTGTACCGGAAGGGACCTAACTCCGTCGGCGATTTCCGAACACCGAACCAGAGGGACGTTCCCGGGTTGATGCGTTCCTTCGCCCTATGGCTGAAGGAGGATGACGGAGTGCACCCTGTTCTGAAAGCTGGGATCGCCCACYTGCATCTGGTTGCCATCCACCCCTTTTGGGACGGAAACGGAAGGACGGCTCGAGGGCTGGAAACCCTGCTGCTGCAGCGGTCGCCCTACGGGTTCAGGAAGTTGATCTCCACCGAGTCGGTTTTCTTGAACCTCAAAGACGATTACTTTTCTGCCATCGGTAGGTCATTGGGGCAAGAGTTCTCCGTGGGGTATGATGCCACGCCCTGGCTGGAGTTCTCCATCATGGTACTGAAGACTGCTTCCGACGATCTAGTGGCAAGGACGACGGGATGGCACCGGATGATGCAGYTAGTTCGTGACACTTGGGCCGCCAGCGGTTGGCCCCAGCGCCACGTAGACGCCTACGTCTTCGCACTCCAGACCGGGCAGATGACCCGGTCGGATTACATGGAAATCACCGGCGTTTCCCCGGCTACGGCCTCACGGGATCTGAACGAGATGGTGAATGTGGGTGTATTTAGGCTGGAAGGCAAAACCCGTTCGAGAGTATATTATCCATTGGACTTGGACGCTGCGAACACCAGCGGTCCGCCCGACGAACAATTGCCCTTGTTGGTAGACTGAAAGAAGGAAGATTCCCAGTTTACTTTTAAGGCACCCGTTGGAGACAGCGAGAAATGCAACAATCAGCAGACGTAGTAATCATCGGCGGCGGGGTGATGGGGTGCAGCATGCTGTACAACCTGGCCAAACTGGGAGTAACCAACTCCGTCCTGGTGGAACAAGACGTGCTGGGTTCCGGTTCCACGGGCCGTTCCCAGGCCATCTGCCGGATGCATTACTCCAATCCGGTGACCGCCTCCATGGCCTGGGAGAGCCTGAAGTACTTCAGGAATTTCGGCGAGATGGTTGGCGGGACCTCTGGCTTCGTCAAAACCGGGTACCTGGTAATCGTCGAGGACGTTGACCGTCCGGGGTTGGAAAAGAACATCGCCATGCAGCAAGACTTGGGCATCAGCACCGGCTTGGTCGATGCCGCCCAGGTGCGGGAACTGGCTCCCATGGTGGAGATCGACGAGTCCGAGGCCCTGGCCTGGGAGCCGGAGTCAGGYTAYGCYGACCCCTACCAGCTAACCACCTCTTACGCCAACAGAGCCAARGACATGGGGGCGCGGATCGAACTGCGCAACCCCGCCGTGAGGATCGAGATTTCCGGCGGCCGGGTACAAGCGGTTTTGACGGCTGAAGGCAGGCGAGAGACCAACGTGGCGGTGGTGGCTTCCGGTCCTTGGTCGCGTCAGGTAATGGCCAAAGTGGGGATCGATCTGCCGCTATCCGCCGTGCGGCACCAAGTAGCCACGCTTACCAGGCCCCTGGACCGGATACCGGATCATCCCATCGTCGGAGACATCGCCCAGTCCTTCTCCTTCCGTCCTGACGGTTCCAACATGACATTTATTGGGTTTGGCGAGGAAGAAGTCGAGGTGGAYAGCTACAACGAAGGCGTGGACATGCCGGAGGTGACCGAGGCGTTGGGCAAGCTGGCCCGCCGGATGCCGGCCATGGCCGACTCCTATTTCCGCGGTGGCTGGTCGGGTCTYTTYACGGTRACKCCGGACTGGCACCCCATCTTGGACCGGGTGCCGGGTATCGAGGGTCTGTATTGCGCCGTGGGGTTCAGCGGCCACGGGTTCAAGCTTTCGCCGATGATTGGATTGACCATGGCCGAGTTGATCACCCAGGGCAGGGCCTCTTCCATCGACATTAACCCCTTAAGGTTCAGCCGCTTTGAAGAGGGAGACCTGCTGACCTCCAGCTACCGGTACCGCGTCCTCGCCTGATCGTTCGCATGCCCAAGGTCCTCCGCACCGCTGCCTTGTTTGTTTTCTTGTCCGTGGCGGTGCTGGCCGCCGGTGGAGGCGACTTCCGGCCCTCCCCATTGGACCTGGCGGTGTCGCCCTACCATTACAGCCTGCTGCAATGGGAACTGTCCAACTTCCTGGATAAATGGGTGCGCCAAGCCGGTCTCCTCCTCCCGTGGGCGTCTGAAAATGGCCGGAGCATTAAGAACCAGCTTGCCCAAGAATTTTTTAAGTTGGGACGGCAACAAAGAGACGCAGAGCGTCGATTGTTGTCGTCAACCACTACCGGTGAACCCCTTTCTGACGCGGAAACTCTGTCACTGAGGGCCGAGATTGAGCAGATTGAAGAACGGCGCCGGGCCCTGCGGCCCCAAGTGGAAGAGGCCGTGGAGGCCGAGATAAGCACCATTCTCGGCGAGGCAAATTTCAAGTCTCGCATCGGCTTTCTTTTTCCTCCGGTGGACACGGTGTATTCCAGTTCTCCCACCGTTCTAGTGCTATCTCCCCGGGACCGGATCCACCGCCAACAGACAATCCTTTTAGAGCCCGGTATCAGCGACGAGGTGAGGGACAGAATCGAGGGGTTGGTTTTGYGGGAAGAAAACTTGGCGGCGTTGGTGGAGGACACGGGAGGGGTTGCCACTTACCCCAGCGTAGTGTCCGATACAAGCAGTCTCCACCACGCCGTGGTGATCACCGCCCATGAATGGCTGCACCATTGGTTTTTCTTCCAACCTTTGGGTCAGCACTTCTGGGACAGCTCGGAAATGACCACGCTGAACGAAACAGCAGCCACCATGGGTGGAGAGGAGATCGGCGATCTGGCCTACACYGCCATGACCGGTGAAGTCGTTAACCGGAACTCGGGTCCAGCGGCGGGAGCGGCACCAGAGGTATTCGATTTCAACGAGGCGTTGCGGGAGACCCGGATGGAGGCCGAGGAGCTTTTGGCCCAAGGCAAGATTGAGGAGGCCGAGGCGTACATGGAGGAACGCCGCCAGTTCCTAGCAGCCAATGGCAGATTGATCAGGAAAATCAACCAAGCCTTCTTCGCTTTTCACGGCTCCTACGCCGCCAGTCCGGCGTCGGTAAGCCCCATCAACGAACAGTTGAAAGAGTTGCGGCGGCGCAGCGATTCATTGGAGGATTTCCTGAAGTTGGTCGCCAGCTTCGGCAGTATCCAGGAGTTTACGGATTACTTGGCGGCGGAACAAAGTTTACCGAAAASCGAACCGCAGAAGGCCGGTGCCATGCGTTGAGATTTGGAGTTGCGCAGTCTTATCCGCCCAGCACCTGTCCGGGTCGACTCCGTAAGATCGCCTCGGTCTCGGCCACGATTCTCCGGACAATGTCTCCTGCCGGCTCAACCCGGTCAATCAGTCCGGTAGCGCCACCGGCGTTCACCGAGGCGATGCGGGTATCTCCCGCCCGTCCGGCAGCGTCAATTTGGTCTTGTAACTCTTGCCGACGGGCGATTATTTCCTGATCGCGCCCGTGCCATGTATCGGTGAAGTCGTTGCGCAGCACGCGGTGACCAATTTCCGGCGGGAAGGGCGCCGCCCCTGCCAGGTCGTAGACCCTGGTCAGCAAGGTGTCGTCGGTAGATGCTTCAGCGACCTTTTGCCGAGCCCAATCGGGACCGCCCCACTCAAGGCTGGCGACGAACCGGGTCCCGATCCAGGCTCCCTCTGCCCCCAACATCAATACCGCGGCCAGGCCGCGACCATCGCCGATACCTCCCGAGGCCAGTACTGGGATGCCGCCGGCGATATCGACAACTGCCGCGACCAGGGGTAGCGTACTGTTGTGTCCGGTATGACCCCCGGCTTCGGTGCCCTGGGCCGTGATCACGTCAACCCCGGCGAGGGCTGCGCTTTCCGCGAGGGCCACCGTTTGTACTTGAGCCAGGACCTTTATCCCGGCCGCCTGGGCGGCGGCGACATAGGGAGTCACGTCGGCGAAGGAATGGCTGATGGCCGCAACCTTCTCCTCGATGGCCACCTCAACTGCTCTCTCCATTCCCGGCGCAGAGGAGATGAACCCCACGCCAAAAGGCCGGTCGGTAAGCTCTCTGGTGGTATAGATCTGCTCTCGCAGCCACTCGGGGTCTGGCTGCCCGCGCGATCCGATCATCCCAAAGCCACCGGCGTTGGAGACAGCGGCCGCCAGCTCGGCTGTCGCCGTGCCCGCCATRGGAGCGCTGATGATGGGGTGCTCTATTCCCAGCAGGTCACAGATACGGGTACGCAACATGTAACGCCTCCCCGGGGATTTTTAGTTGATTCAAGATTAGCTTGATCTTTGGAGGGCCAACGATTTGAGTCCGTGGCGTCACAGCCAGGGCGTGCGTTTGGAGCGGTCTTTTTCCGATGTGTACACCGGCAAGCCTTCTCGTTCCAGGGCTTCCGCTAGCATCTGCTTGAAAAATTGGCGGTCGGCGCCGTTGATTACCGCTTGCTCATGGGCCTCGGAGATGGCCACCGGGTAGCCCTGGCCGCGCCGGCACTGGTCTAGCACCAGGCTGTGGCACAGGGATAGCAACCTCTCGTCTTGGGCGACCCACTGGGGCAGCTCGATCCGTCCGATCTCCTCGCCGCAGTTCAGGTAAAAGAAGCAGATCTGGTGTTCGCCGTAGCTCTCYCTGGGYACCGAGGAGTTGGTCARATAGGTTGCCGACCGCCAGCCCGGGTCTAGCGTTCGTTGAAACAAGTCCCGGTCGATGAAATCGTTCGATAGGTCGCAGGGCGCCTGGATGCTGCGGCGATTGTTGCAAYGGYTCCGGCACTGGGAAASTTCCKYAGGGCACAGRCTGSTCCGGGCCGCGTTTACTACCTCGGCGCTGCGGGGCAGGGAAACGTAGGCTGCCAGGCAAAGCGGGCGATGTTGGGACTCTTCCCGCAGTTGGTTCAGGGCCGGCAACAGCCGCTCTTGGATGATGGCTTCTTTGACGAACGGAGGATAGCCCCGGCCCGACAGTCCCCACATGACCAAGGAGCCGTCGACCAACGCCAGAGTGGGCAGACCGGCTGGGACGTCTGCTACCGCTTGGGCTAGGCGCTCCAACTCCTGAACAGTACGGATCAAACCTAGCAGGGGACCGGCCACCGGTTCTTCATAGTTTGGGTTTGACGGATCGGTTAGATACAAGTCTTCCGGCCGGTGGTAAAGGCTAGGCTGACTGAAGAAACTGGCGTCAGGCTGAGAGCCGTAGGTCAATGAACAGCCGCCCATGTTGATCAGGTAGCAGCCCACGGGTAGGTGGCGGTCCACGTCGATGTGKGACCCGTCCACGGCCACCGTGCACCAGTCCATGGGCGGTTCTACCGGGGCGTAGGCGCCCAGCAAACTGTCCAGCACCTGGGCGGCGAGAAAGGGGCGCTCTGGGTCATATCCAGTCTTGGCGATGGCCGTCGCGGCGTCGACCTTGGATGCGGCGTCGACAAAGGCCGTCAGGCGGGCTTCCCGTTGGCCGCTATCGGCAACCAGACCCCGGCTCACCAGGTCCAACTGGAGCATTGTTTGTCCCAGGTCTAGGGGCATGGCCGGTTACCGCARCACCCGTTCGTCGCCAACCCGGCGAGTAACGCGCTGTTGATCCAAATACTCTAAAAGGGGAAGAATGTACTTGCGGCTGGTGTCGAACATGGTCCTGGCTTCGGCCACCGTAATGCTGCCGTTGGACTTCAGGTGTTCGGTGATGCGATCGGTCATTTCTTGGTAAGCAGAAGCGGCGAACACTATCGTATCGTTCACCCGTACAACCTTGCCCTCTTCCGCCAGAACGCCCAGCAACTCGGGGTCCAAAGGCCGGTCGCTGGGCGGAGAGTAGGGGTCTTGCTCCAACGCTTTGATGTATGCCGAAACCTTTTCCTCCATCTCCGGAGTCATGGCAACTTGATGGTCGGGAAGGCGTAGATGCGTCCCMTCTTCTACTAAGTACTCTTGGTCAGTCAACCGGGCTTGCGCCCTAAGGAAAATGGGCTGAGAGAGACCCAACCGGCTGCGGATCTCTTGGGAGGGAGCCCCCCGGCGCAGAGGATATTGGTCGTGGTACGCGCGCAATGCCTGGAAAAGCTTGCCGGTCATGGCGCTCCATCCTTGAGTGGAGTAAACGACGGCGCCGCTGTCGGTTCCCAATTCGCCCAGGACTACCACGTCGCCCTGAGACTCCAGCGCTTYGATGCGCTCTAGAACTTCGGAAACGGGAAGATTGGAGCGCTGGGACAGAACCGAAGTGTCGCAGGGGCCCCACTGGTCGGCCACACTAAGGAGAACGTCTTCGCCGGAACCCTGGTCCAGCGTCATCAACCGGTCCACGACTTCAGCGACGAAGCGGCGATGCCTGCGGCGTGGGTTGGGGTCCACCACTTGTCCGCCGCCMAGTGTGTCTTCGGACGAGCGCAGAACGAAGAAGTCGCCCTTGACCATGGGCAGGGGTTCGGTGAGGAGTATCTGGACCCAGCCGTCTTCCCCAGCGGCCAAGCGGTCGGCGTCCAGAAGCCTGACGCGAGCGGTGGTCTCGCTGGTAAATAGATGGAATGTGACGCCCTCGTTGTGACGAAGGGAGTGGGGCGCGCCTTTGACCATCCTGACCCTGGCGTCCAATCGATTGGTCCGGCGCAGCCAACCGGCGGAAGTAAGCACTTCGCCCCGCGGCACGTCGTTGCGGGACAGGCCCGATAGATTTACCGCTAAACGAACGCCGGGTTGGGCTTGGTCCACTTTGGATTGGTGGSTTTGGAGRCCSCGGATCCGGGCGTGGCGGCCCGARTTGGCYARCTCCACCTCYTGGCCCACGGTAAGAGCWCCGTCGATAAGCGTTCCGGTGACCACGGTCCCGAACCCAGAGATGGTAAAACTACGGTCCACGGGCAGCCTGGGCCGTCCCAGGTCCCGCCGAGACTCTGTGTTATCTAGCACCTGATCTAGGACGGACTTGAGCTCGTCAAGGCCGTCGCCGGTGTAGGCGGAAACGCCCACCGTGGGGCATCCCTGGAAGGACGTCCCTTCCAGGAAATCTTCCACTTCGGCCTTGACCAACTCCACCAGTTCCTCGTCAACCGTGTCCGTCTTGGTGATGACGACTATCCCTTTGCGGATCTGGAGGATATCGAGGATAGCCAGGTGTTCCCGGGTCTGGGGCATGACGCTTTCGTCGGCCGCGACGATCAGCATGGCTAGGTCAACTCCGCCGACGCCGGCCAGCATGTTCTTGATGAACCGCTCGTGTCCGGGCACATCGACGATGGAGATTTCCCGTCCGCTGGGCAAGGTCAGCCAGGCAAAGCCCAGGTCAATGGTCATCTCCCGCTCTTTTTCCTCTTTGAGCCGGTCGGGGTCTATGTTGGTCAGGGCTTTGACCAAGGTGGACTTGCCGTGGTCCACGTGGCCCGCGGTACCGATTACGTACATGGGCGGTTTCCTCGATTTAGCACATGGACGGATTTAAAGTTTCTCATTTTAGCCACTARAGACGCCTGACATTACGTGTGTTGATTGGAATATCGCGTACTTAGGGTGGTACACCGAACCGCCCATTATGTAGTGCCGCACTTTAAGAAAGTAGTTCCTCTTCAAGTATCAAGTTGGACCGGTATATAGCGTTACTGAAGCCAGCGATTGCATGAGAGTAGCACAGCAACATCTCAAAGAGCTTACTGAACAACATCGATTCCATGTTCAAAGGTGGTGTCCGCCCACCCGGATACCTGGAAGATACTAATTCCGGTATTTTTTGGCTCAATTCTCTAAACGCCTGTAAACGCTCCGCGGAAGGAAGCGACAATCGGAGGAACGAACATGCTTCCAGGTAATCATTATCGTTTGCGAGATTGAAGTATACGGTCGTCAAGGTTCTGAAGTTCGGGTCCTTGAATAATCTGGCAAATCCTAGACCATGGCCATGAAGCGCCAGAGATAGTGTCGTGGCATCGCAATCGATAGAGCAATGTTGATCCAACATCACCGAGAATGTGCTCAGAAGGCCACGCTTCAGATGCCCAAGATGATTAAACGCCGTGTCTTGAAGAAACGGCAATATCTCCTCTTGGATCTGCTGGTCATAGGGGTGKTCAGTTGATTTTCCAGAAGGCAYCTCTTCAGATCCAAGATTTTCGGAGAGTAAATCATTCCCGGTTAGAGTAATTACGGCTTTCGACCTACCTCCGGTCATACGAAATTCAACTTCGAACTCGTCGCCGCCGTGCCGATGGACTACGGTGCCAATGTCGCCCATCTTTAAGTCAAACTCTTTGATATCGTGCGTAAGCACAACTGTTTGTAACTCACGAATCATATTGAATCTTTCTAAGCGATGATTATCTCGGAAGAACTGTCACTACCTGCTCTTTTTCCTCTTTGAGCCGGTCGGGATCAATGTTGGTCAGGGCTTTGACCAAGGTAGACTTGCCGTGGTCCACGTGGCCCGCGGTGCCGATTACGTACATGGGCGGTTAGTCCTTGAGGGCGGTGTMCCTAAAGAATAGCATCGGCGGCGAGAATGGGGTAGCCAAACCCATACGCCTGAGCTATCAATTGAAGGAATCCCTAACTGGTAGTGAGAAACGTAGGGTCGCACCATATGCGATTTCCGGAATTCTGCTACACCGGCGTGAATTCTCGAACGTGGAGGATCTCGCTGCCGCCCATGGGCCGGACGTCAGTCTCGTCTAGGGTAAGCAAAGCTATGGTTTTGCCCTCGGCGGTGAGGAACTCGACTTCAAAAGCAGTTCCCTCGGGATAGCAATGAACTACCGCTCCGATATCGCCACCTTCCAGTCCGTGTTCTTTTATGGCGTGGGTCAGGACGACGGTGTCTAGCTCTTTAACCATAAAAACTCTCCCCGATGAACGCTCAACCTGGATAGGCGGTTACCAATCGCGAACTAGATTCACCTGGCACTATGATCCACACTGTTCTAATTTGTAAATCGGTTCCCCTCGGTGTTTGGAGAGTACCGTCTATGACATATATTGTACCGTAGGACGTGGRAATAGTATCAGTGACTTCCTGTTCATGGGCGATGTTGATCAACGCCCGCTCAAGTGATTGGGCATTAGTGGAATCGTATCCGACGGCATNAAAAAATCGAGCCTTAAATCTGCCAACAGGGTGTGTTTCAGATAGGAGATACCCGRTTAATTTTGCGGGTGGAATGTACGCGCTCTCGCGACGGGGAAGCAGCATGCCCCAAACTCACCCAACGAACCGGGTGAAAACCTGGTTGGCGATCAGGTGGGCTGGTTTGGTTAGGCGTAGCAGAGGTCCTTCTTGCTCCAGCAGCCCCAATTCGGTGAGGTCCTGGATCTCCGACCGGTAACGCTCGCCCAGGTCTATTCCTATGCGGGCTGAGACTTCGGCTAGATCCATGCCTTCAAGCAGCCGTAGTCCCAAAAACATGGTCTCCGCCAAGAAAGTGTTCTCATCGATGTGTTCGTGGTGGTCCACGGGCAATACGCTATTCAAGACCTCTTCGGTTAGTCCGATGGCCGGCTGGGGGTTCTTGGTTGCCCAGTCGTTGACCGAAGCGATGTAGGTTCCGGGGGAAGAAATGTCCCAGAAACGGTACGCGCCTAGGCTGGAGTGAGCTCCGGGACCAACGCCAAGATACGGTTGATTGAGCCAGTAGCACAGATTGTGCCGGCACTCAGAGCCTGGCAGGCACCAGTTGGAGATCTCGTAATGTTGGTAGCCTTCYTGTTCCATCAGATCGGCGGCGTAGTGATACATGTCGGCGGCCAGGTCCKSGTCRGSCTGGGGRRKCTTKCCMKYYTCMRCCCAKCGRTGCAKSGGYGTKCCYTCTTCMAGGGTSAGGSMRTATAGGGARATGTGSTCSGGMKSCWGGSWSACCAKMSRSTSCAKGGTSTSCYGCCAYTGGWSCATSGWYTGGTKRGGCARYCCGTACATMARRTCCAGGTTGAYGTTGKMRAACCCGSCKYKSCGGGCGRYYKCSARMGCCGCCATGGCTTGATCGGCGTCGTGACGGCGGCCCAGGAGACTCAATAATTCGTTGTCCAGACTYTGCACACCAATGCTGAGACGGTTAACCCCGGCGTTAATCAGCCGCTGACAGGCTGGCAGGTCCAGGTCGCCGGGGTTGGCYTCTATCGTGRTTTCCGCGCCGTCCTTAAGCTGGAAAGAGGAGCGAGCCGACTCCAATATGCGGTCGATGGAACCTTCTTTGAGATAAGATGGCGTACCCCCACCGAAAAACACCGAGTTTATGGACGCCCCTTCCAGCACCCGCCCCCACTGGGTGATTTCTTGWGTCACGGCGCCCATATAAGGATCCATCATCCGTTCGATACCTTGGTAGGTATTGAAGTCGCAGTAGGGGCACTTCGTCTTGCAGAAGGGGACATGGATGTAGAGGGCCATCCCAGATGGCGGGACGATGGACGTCGGGGAAGTGGGATCAGCTAGCATTTATCGGCGTGTATTCAAGCGGCTTGAAAATGGGATTAAATTCCGGCTGTTCGCCGGGATTCTCKAGGATTACTCATCGTCGACGATGTGGGAGGACCCCTCCACAATCTTGTCAGGGTCCTTTTCTTGGGGACGGTCATCTTTCGGCTTGTTGCCACTGTGCTCGTCTACCACGTGCCGCGGCGCCAGCTTCGTCAACAGCAACGCCGCCATCGCCAAGATAATAAGGTCGTCGAATTTGCCCAGATAGCCAAGGGTGTCCGGTATCAAATCAATGGGAAGYAGAAAGTAAACGATGGCCAGCGGAACCAATGCCCGCAAAACCAGGGGCACGCGCTTGTCGAAGTTCAGCCGCCAAATGAGCCTGAYGAACCGGAAAAGAGGCGGCCCCACGCGGGGGAACAGGAAGAATATTAATGGAAGGGCGAGTCGATGGAACATCACGCTGCTCCGAAAGGACGGTTCTTGATGGTTTCTTAATAGTAATTATAGACTAAGGCGCCGCTGCTTGGAAATTATCTCTAGCCAATCCTACCTTGCTGGGCCACCCTGTGAGGCTGGAAGCTTGGTTCGCGAAACTTATTACTTCCTCCCAAACGTAACATTTGCAATACAGCTGGGGCATCTGAACAGATCGACCGATGGTTATGGCATTCTCTATCGCCTCCAGCCTGCATGGGCTATACTGATACGATTCTGAAGCGGAGCTTTAATGATGACCTCAACGACCTTGCCAGGAACCATCGGAGAACTGCGTGCCAGCGGTTATCAGGTGATACCGGTACGCGAAGAGATGCGCAAGAATCTTATAGCCAAGATCAAAGCGGAAGAGATCGTTTTCCCCGGCATAATTGGCTTTGARCATACAGTCATTCCTCAACTGGAGAACGCCATCTTGGCAGGCCAGGACGTGATTCTTCTTGGAGAGCGAGGCCAGGCCAAGTCCCGGGTGATCCGCAGTCTGGTCACACTGTTGGACGAATCGATTCCTAAGATCGCGGACTGCGAGATAAACGATAACCCCTACGCCCCGGTCTGCCGGGTCTGCCGGGATAAAATCGCCGCCGACGGAGACGAAACCGGGATCCAATGGCTTTCCAGAGACGAGCGTTATTCGGAGAAACTAGCCACTCCGGACATCTCCATCGCCGACCTTATCGGTGAGATCGACCCGATCAAGGTCGCCGAAGGGCATTACCTTTCGGATGAGTTGGTTATCCACTACGGTCTGGTGCCGCGCACCAACCGGGGAATCTTTTGTATCAATGAGCTGCCCGATCTAGCCGAGCGCATCCAGGTGGGGTTGTTCAATCTCATGGAAGAGCGTGACGTGCAGATCAAGGGTTACCGCATCCGGTTGCCCTTGGACGTTTACGTGGTTTCCACCGCTAACCCAGAGGACTACACCAACCGCGGACGCATCGTGACGCCGCTGAAAGACCGCTACGGGTCTCAGATCCATACCCACTACCCCAAGACCACTGAAGACGAAATCACCATCATGGATCAGGAGCGGACCCGGTTCCCCGACGAGGACAGCATGGTGATTCCGGACTACATRAAAGAGATTCTGGCGGAGATCACCAGTCAGGCAAGGGAGAGTAGCGAGATCAATCAGCGCTCCGGAGTGAGTGTTCGAGTATCCATCTCCAACTACGAAACGCTGTTGGGAAACGCGCTGCGCCGCTCAATCATCCACGGTGATCAATGGGTCTGTCCCAGGACCACCGACCTGCCGTATATCGTGGCTTCGTTTTCCGGCAAGATAGAACTGGAAACCTTTGAGGAAGGCCGGGAAAGCCGGGTTACCGACGATCTTACGCGYCGCGCCGTGCTGCGTATCTTCGGCTCACGGTTTGACGTGGACCAGTTGGAGCGGATCGTTACGGCATTCGATATGGGCCACACGGCGGAGACGAGTAGCGAAAARYCGGCCKCSGRRTATAYKGCMTTGCTGRCSGARGTTGACGGATTRGCCGAYGCCGTGAAGCARTTGACCAGCGACGAGAGAGCCGAGGTTGTAGCCTCAGCGGTGGACTTTATCCTGGAAGGCTTGCACCTGAACCGCCGTCTGAACTGCGAACRMACYTCCGCTGGAAACCTCTATCGGCGGTAGGGTTCCTYTGATCCCGTAAACCTTGATACCGGGTTTTCACCCGCACTTAACCGTGCCTCTAAGACGGCCGGCTTGTGAGAGCCGGGCCGATCGTACCRCGACAAATATGACATCCTTCCCTTGACCTTGAGTGTGGSCGCCCTTAGTATTAGAACAAATGAGTTMATTTGTTGCCCTACTTAAGGAGTCTCCATGGCAGGCGCTGACGTACAGGAAATCCACTGCAAGTCTATGCTCAACCGTTTGGACGTCCCGGGGTTTCCCTTCCGGTGGACGTTGAATCCCTACCGCGGCTGCCGCCACGCCTGCACTTACTGTTACGCCCGGCCTACCCACGAATACTGGGGAATGGACTCCGGATTGGAGTTCGAGCAGAGGGTTTTCGCCAAGGTTAACGCCCCGGAGGTTCTTCGGGAGGAGCTAAGGCGGCCCAGGTGGATGGGAGAGGCTATTGCCATAGGCACTGCGTCGGACCCCTACGAACCCGCCGAAGCAGAGTACGGGTTGACCAGGCGAATCCTGCAAGTGCTCACCGAGTTCGGCAACCCGGCATCCTTGACCACCAAAGGGGTTCTGGTGCGCCGGGACCTGGACGTTTTGCAAGAACTGAGCGAAGTGGCTGACGTGAGGATCAACTTCAGTATCGGCAGCATGGACGAGCAGGTCTGGAAGACTAATGAGCCAGGGGCCCCCGGACCCATGGCCCGCATGGAGGCCATGCAGTTCCTGGTGGAGAACGGGATAACCGCCGGSGTTATGATGGCTCCCCTGCTTCCCGGTATCTCGGACAGCGAAGAAAGCATCAACGAAGTGGCTGCCGCCGCTGCCGAGCATAAGGCTCAATTCTTGGGAGCCAACGTATTGTTCTTGAAGCCYGGCTCWAAAGAGTGGTTCATGCCGATGCTTCGAGAAWCCTACCCGCACCTGACCACGGCGTACGACAAGATGTATCGTAAGACCTACGCTCCAAAGGACTACACCAGCATGGTGCTCAAAGCGGTGGACAAGGCCCGATGGGAATGGGGTCTACAGGTGATGGAGCCCACGAAAAATCTCCGGGGACAGCAGCGCCAGCTAGAGTTGGCTCTAACGGCCTGATGTTGGCTTAGAAACCGGATGATCGCAGAAWGGGAATCAGGCTTGCAACGGTGGGGATATCCCCGTTAGTTGCTGCTTGCCAATCGAATGTGGATTTCCGGACGATATACGGCTACGGTTAGGATTTTCTCCAAAAAGGCGCTCGCTTTCGCTGTTGTTCCAGAAGGCTCTCGTCCAGTAAGTCTAGGCTGCCGCTGGTCCCCTGAGCGAGTCGTTCCGGGTAACCGATGAGCTGGAAGATGTTGGGATTGGTATAATACCCGTTGTAGGTCTGCCGCACCAATTCGTCAAAGAACTCCGGATGTGATGCCTCAACCTCTTTCAGAGCCGCGTCTTTTCCTTCGTCGTTGAGGGCTTGAAAGCCGGACGGTTCCCTGATCACGGCGGCGATCTCTATCTGTGCCAGCCCCTCATTGAACATTCTATTTTTTCGGGCTTCCCCTTCGACCACTCCCTCCAGAAAGGCGGCTAAACCCAGATCGCCCGCGCCGGGTAGCTCGCCTTCCGGCGGGATGAGSCGGTTTAGGACGTTGGACAGCAAGTCTCTCTGATCATCGGTGAACACGCGGTTTCTGGAAGCCATGTGGCCCGGTCCCTCCAAACTGATTGAGGCAGGCGACTAGCCCCATTTGATGGAGCAGGCCCAAGGATACTATCCGTTCCGTAGCCAGTCAAACGCTATCCGGAAAGGTTGGCGGCATGAGAAGTAATCCCCAAGGCTGGCAGTTGAAGCAGCCAGATGCGCAGAGTAGCATGGTCGAGGAATAGARATTTCCAAAATGGCCGATGCGCTGGAACGATTGGGGTGAAGCATTTGCGGATATGGAAGCCCCATGCCGCCGACTTGGGACTGATAATTGGGTTCTATCTTATTTACCTGATTACCCGGGGGTTGTTCTATTCYCAACCGGACGAAGCCGGACTGCAAAACGCCCTCCGAGTCGTCTCCTKGGAAAGAAAGGTCGGGATGTTCTGGGAAYYGGCGTGGCAAGCCTGGATGCTGGGAAACGCCGAAATCCTGGTGKTAGTTCTGAACTGRGTTTACATCATTACTTACTGGCCTGTTGTCTTGGGAGTGGGCCTAGTCCTTTTCATTCGGAGCCGGTCCCGGTTTTAYTACTAYCGGACGGTTGTCGCGGTCAGCCTGGTACTCGCATTGTTGGTTTTCGCTATTTTCCCGGTTTCTCCGCCTTTCGGTATGACCGCCCATTTTGTAAATACCATCCAAGTTCTGGGACCTTCCTTATACGGGGGGCCAGCGATGGCTCCCACCTACAATCTCGATGCCGCCATGCCCAGCCTCCACTTCTGCTGGACGGTTATCCTGGGTGTTCTGTGCCTGCGGAGTCTACCGGGGTGGGYGAAATATTTGGGGATTTTGTATCCGGGAGTTACCTTCTTGGCGATCACCATCACCGGCAATCATTTCATCCTGGACGCAGTTGCCGGAGGTCTGTTGGCGGGGGCGGCCTTTGTCATCGTGGAGCTCGGTCTGCGGGAGCGATTCAGCTTGAGCCGCTGACCGAGATGTCCCTGGCGGGTCGTGATCGCCAAGGGCGGTTTGCCCGCCGGTTAAAGCGTCCGAAATGCCGGGCTGATGATGCTAATCAAGSTAATTATCCAGGTTAGGACCCCGACGACGGCGAGGATAACCTCTCCCGCACCAACGTTCAGGTCAACCAGAGTCACGTTGTCCAGGCTGGCCCAGTACCGGTTCAAGTTCTGCTGAACGTGTAAAAGAAGCCCCAAAACAACAGCGATGGATGCCAGGTCCAGCAAGGCGCTGATCAAGGCAGCCCCAAACGAGACTTCACCGAAATTGAAAAAGCCCCCATTTACCCTGAGTGATGCATTATCCAACGCGGTGGAGATCAAAACGAGAACTACTGCCCATCCTACTGCGATGGAGCAAAAAACGCCGGCGTCTTGCATCAGTTCCTTGAAAGAGCGCATGTGGGAGTGAGTACGGAATAGYCCGTAGATTGGAATCATTAGGCTCAWAGTGTGCCACATGGGGAACACTTGGTTTCCGGTGTGGTCTCGATATTGTTGCCACGTGATGTAGAACCAATAGAACAGATAGAGCCCGTCGGACAGGAACGTCATCACCAGGATACGGGTTGGCGAGATCCGGTAGGCCAAAGTGCGCGGTGGCTGCCCGGTCAGCGCCTCTTCGGGGTCTGCGGTGGATTCCGCGGGGAGGGCCTTGCCGCAACCGCCGCAGAAAATGTGATTCGATTCGACCTGATGAGCGCAGTAAGGACAGGAGGGCATCTAAACCTCTTGATTCATATAGCAGGRCATAGGTTATGGATTRCGGCCCCACAGCGGATGCCGGAATGTGGGCCCGAGGGCCGGATTGATCTCCTGGCGTTCGGTTGTCGATGCCTCGGGKGCCGGCTCGTCGGGCAGTGGAGGACGGTAACGGGGTCCGAGACTGCGTTGAGGATTCAGGTTGCTCAAGTGTTGAGCAAGGGCATCCAGGCTATTTAGGTTGTTGACCGGTAAAAAGTCGTCTATGTAGGGTCGAGCGGCTTGGATTCCCCGGGTCAACGGTTGGTAATCGGCGGACCCCAGCAGTGGGTTGAGCCAGATCAGCCGGTGGCAACTGCGTTGCAGCCGTGAAATCTCTTGAGATAGCAACTCCGGCTCGCCCCGGTCCCATCCGTCGGAAATCACCAGCACCACGGCCCCACTGCCCCGGACTCGCCGCAACCACTGGAAATTGAACGTCTTGAGCGCTTGCCCGATGCGAGTGCCCCCGGCCCAGTCAGGGACGGCCCGGGACACTTCMGTGACCGCCTGATCGATGCTGCGGTAGTTYAGATACCGGGTGATCCGGGTTAACTGGGTGGCRAATAAAAAYGCCTCCACCTGCCGCTGGCCCTTTGCYACAGAGTGGATGAAGTGTAGSAGCATCCGGGTGTACCGYTCCATGGAKCCGCTGACGTCGCATATCAAGATCAGGTGSCGGGGCTTGTMTTTGCGCTCCCKTCGCGSCAACTCCAASAGTTCGCCGCCGTACTTGAGGTTCTGCCTTAGGGTGCGGCGCAGGTCTATCCAAGAGCCATTTCCCGGCGCGGTCCGGCGGGTTCGCCGGTTTCCTAGGTCCCAAGACAGGTCCGACATCATTCGTTTGGCTTCGGAGATCTCCAAGCCATTGAAGTCTGAAAAGTCTTTCTGCCGCAGCACTTCCCTGGCGCTGTAGGTCCTGGTCAGGTCCACCCGGTCGCCGSCATCATCGTCATCTCCCTCGGTGGCTGTGCTGTTAYCCTCGTCGCCGCCCTTAGGTGGAGCGACTTGAGGGTTCCGGTAACGGCGTTGCTCTCCCATTGACCGCAGGTCGAGGGTGGTTTGGCCGCTGGCCGGACGCCGCCAGAACACCTGGAAGGCTTCGTCGAACAGGGCAATGTCCTGTTTCCGGTGGACCAGTATTGAGCGCGCCGCTTGCTGGAATTCCTGTTTAAGGCTGATGGGGGTGTACTCCAACGCACGAACCAGGTCCAGCATGTTGCCTGAACCCACGTCCAACCCAATCTTGCGCAACGTCTCGCCGAACATCATCAGGTTGTGTAGGATGTGGCCGTCGTCCTGATGGGCGCCGTTGGCAGGCGAGGTCACGGACCGCCACCGCCGCCACCCCGTCTTCCCCGTCGGGGGCCTCGGTTTTTGGACCGCTCCAACATGGCCCGCACCGGCTCGCCTCGCACCATTTCGATGTCGTCCTGGTACTTGAGCACGATACCCATGGTGTCGTCGATAACCTGGGGGTCCAACTCGGACTGATTTAAAGCCAGGAGGGCCGACGTCCAGTCCAGGGTTTCCGACACCCCCGGAATCTTATAAAGTTCGGTCTCCCGCAATTCCTGAATGAATCCAGTCACCTGTTGCGCCAACTGGCGGGGAGCTTCGGGGATCTTGTCGGTGATGATTTGGAGCTCTTTCTGGAAGTCTGGATATTCTATCCAGTAGTACAGGCAGCGGCGCTTCAGCGCGTCGTGGACTTCCCGAGTCCGGTTGGAGGTGATTATAACGATGGGTGGATGGACTGCCTTGTAAGTACCCAATTCTGGAATCGTGATCTGGAAGTTACCCAGCATCTCCAGCAGGAATCCCTCGAACTCCTCATCGGCCCGGTCCAACTCGTCGATGAGCAGGACTGGAGACTTCTCCCGGCTTTCGTCGATGGCCTGCAGAAGGGGGCGTTTGATCAAGAACCGCTCGCTGAACAGGTCGGCGGTGGCGCTCTCCCGGTCGACCTGGCCGGACGATTCCATCAGGCGTATTTCCAGGATCTGGCGGGCGTGATTCCATTCGTAGACGGCGTGGTTGATGTCCAGGCCTTCGTAGCACTGAAGGTGGATCAACTCAGTATCCAGCGCGGCAGCCAGGGCCCGGGCAATCTCCGTTTTGCCGACACCGGCCTCACCCTCTAGGAACAGGGGCCGTTGCAGCTTTAAGCTCAAGAATATGGGCACCGCCAAGCTGCGGTCGCTGATGTAATGCTGCTCGCGGAGAATCTTCTGGACCTCGTCGATGGAGGCGGGCATCTTAATGGCGGAAGTCAATGGCAAACTCCAATAATGTAGTCAGGGTGGTAACGGGTGAAACCATTGTAGCGTATCCGGGAGCTTGGGTACCACAGGTGGGTAATCAATGTCCGGTGGACACGAAGTGAGATTGGAAGTACCGTCTTACCAACCGGCGCAGGCTGGTCCAATGGTCATCAAGAGACTCAAGCTCGACCGGGGTGAGTTGATTGTAAGTCCGGCCAAATTGAGGGAAATACCAGACTGAAAAGGCCCAGAATCCGGGAATCGCGGGGCCGTCGTCCGGCGTTTCGGCGATAACCCCAGTGCCTCCCCGAAGTTCCCAGGAGGCCAATACCCGGCCCCGGTCGGCAACGCATAAGCCTTCCACCCAAGAAGCCTCGCGTTCGCCGCCTTGGTAGGGTTCCATCAACTCCAATAACCGGCGCGTTCTCTCTTGGTCGTCGGCCGCCGGTCCGGCGAATCGGTGGGTGTAGAGGCTTTCCCAGCTATCGCCCAGCGCCGGAAGGACCAAGCCGCCGTCGGAGGCGATGGCCAATGTTGACCCCGCCAGCGACCACTCTCGCGCTTTGGCCCGGGCAATCTCGTGGTGGGTGCCGCCTTTCTCTTCGGGGACTCCGGATAGGCCTAACTGTTGGGGAGTCGTGGGAGACAAGTTAAGGGCTTCAACCAGCCAGGCGAGTTTCTGCTGCTTGGCCGGATTTCCGGTGGCCAGGAGTATGGAGGTGGCGCTCTTGCCGGTGGATTTGCCGGTCATGGGAGTACTTCCGGATTGAGTTTAGAGAATGCGGGCGACGGCGCGAGCGGCGGCCCCGTCACCGCCTTTCAGCTTCAAAGGCAACGCCCAAAGCTCGAAATTGAAGCCTACCAGTTGGTCCAGGTTAATCAGGTTTTCGATGAGCGGTATGCCCAGGCCCAACAGAAGCCGGTGCACCGGGAAATCGCTCATTGTGGATTGCGGAGTCGGCGGATGTTTGTCGATGGGAAAGTCGACAGCTACGGCGTTGACTTCATGCCTTGCCAGGTAACCCGCCCCCTCCGTGCTGAGGTAAGGCCCGTCGGAGTAGAATCCCTCTTTTCCCGACTCGTTGTGCGCCCAGCCCGTGAACAGAACTACGATGTTGTCCTTTATCGTGCCGGGCGCGGCCCCGGCCTGCTCTAAGTCCGCTACGGAGATCGGCGTCTTGCTCTGGGCCGACTGGCGCAGGTCCAAGAGGAGCGCCGGTCCCATGTAGCGCTCCAAAGGCATATCGTCAACAGTGGTCCCATCGGGATGAAAGTGGTAGGGAGCGTCGACGTGGGTGCCGATGTGGGTGGCCAGGGTCAGTTTGGTGTTGGAACGCGTGTGGGACTCGTGGGTCTGCAACGGCGACATGGTCACACCGATCAGGCCCGGAACGGCGGAAACCCGCGGGCTTCCCAGGGTTAGGGTGAGGTCGATAAGTTTGGGCATGCTTGCGTTCCTCTCTACAGCTTTGCCGGCTTTATCCGTCCCCGGCGGCGGGCTCGAGCGGCGTGGTTCGAGCACCGGGAATCCCAGCGCCTCCGGAGCGGGCCTCTTCGGGTAACGACATCTCCCAATCGGGAATGAGCGTTTTGGAGGTGGGTTCCAAAGTCAAGATAACTGCCGCTCCCGCCAGGCTGAAGGCGACGGACAAGGCGAATATGACATCGTAGGGGTCTAAGATGCCGGAAGATCTGAATATCTCGAACACCACGCCGCCAAGGGCCGTGGTTATCGCGTGTCCCATCAGCGCTCCGGTCATCTGTGATCCGTAGAGGGTTCCCATGGGTCCGTTGCCGAAGTATTGCCGGTTTATCACCAGATATCCGGTCCACTCGCCGCCGAATCCTATGCCGAACAGGGCGGCGAACAGATAAAAAGTCCACAGGTCATGGGCCCCAAAAAGGATAAGCACGGTAATGCCCTGAACGAACAGGCAACTGGCCATGATACGTTTGGAGCCGTACCGTTCCGCCAGAACCGGGGTCAGAAGTCTGCTGGAGATGCTGACCAGAGAAATTATCGTAAGGATCACCGCCGCCTGGGTCAGGCCGACACCCTGCTCAACGGCGAATGGAATTGAGAAGATCAGGACTATGCCATGTCCGGCGCACCCCAGTCCGTGAATGGCCGGAAGGTTCCAGAATGCTCTGGTCCGCCGGACATGCTGGTTGAACACTTTTAGACGCAGTTTTTCCGCTGTGGCGCTACGGACAGTAGGAGGTGGGTCGTCGTCGGCTGCCCCATAGGGCTTGACGCCGATATCCTCCGGCTTATTGCGGAGCAGGAGGTTTAGGAGAATCAAGATCCCGCAGCCGATGACGCCGATGCTCCAGAACGTCATCTGCCAACCGTAATTCTCCAATAAGTAGCCGGTAAGCGGTGCTACGATGGCCGTGCCTAAGCCGCCCGCGGCCCACAGGATCCCGGTTCCCAATCCCAACCGCCGCCGAAACCAGCCGCTGACCGACGCCATCAAAGGCACCATGGCGATGGATTGGGTCAGTGATAGCAAAAAACCGAAGACGATGAAGAACTGCCATAACTCGCGGACAAATCCCAGCAACACCATGCTGACGCCGTACAGAATGGCGCCGGCGAACATCATGCGCCGGGCGCCGTACCGGTCGCCTAGCCAACCGCTGACTGGGGCGAAAATAGCTCCGACCATGTAATAGGCCGCCAGCCCCATGACGATAGTACCGACACTCCAGCCGAAGCGGCCATCTGGGTCGGTCAAGGGCGGCAAAAGAATACCGGCGGCCATGCTGATGGAGGTAGCGAGAATCTGCACCGTGGCCAAGACGGCCACGATTATCCAACAGTAATGCAGCCCCCAGGGTAGCCTGGAAGCGCTTAGGTTAAGCATGAATCAATAATACTCAGCCACGGGGATGGTCTAATGAAATATCTCTTCATGGAGAGTGAGCATCGGGAGGAGTTGGCCTCGGCGCCTAGTGCAGCGGGCACGCTCTGAGCAGGCCGCTGCCCCACCATGTCTCCGAGGCGGCGGTGCGACCGTCTTCAATGGCGCTACTTTCTCCCAGTGCCAGTGGTCCGGTGGCGTTGGCATGTGAGGTCAGGGCAGCTGTACCGCCGGGTACGGCGAAGGCAAATACCCTATCCCGTTCGCCTACGTCGGCCGAAACCGCCCATGCCCCGAAGAAAATCATCAGGGCGATGGTCAGGCAAAGCACCAGAATAAACGAAACGGGAAGGGGAACAGCCTTCATGCTAGCGAACCTCAACCTCGTGGGGGAACACCATGTTGTTGCCGTAACCCCGGCCGTCCCACTTGTTGGGGAATTCCATGGGCTGGGTGTCGCCTTGGTCGTTAGTGGCCCGGCACATCAGGGTGTATTTACCGGGACCCGGCGGGGTCCACTGGTGCTCCCACCGGTTCCATGAATAGTCACTGCGAGGCCGGACTGTGTCTACCAGGTTCCAAGTTGCGCCGGCATCGGTGCTGATCTCGACTTTGGTGATCTGGTCTTCACCGGACCATGCCGCCCCGGCTAGGGTGTATCCAGTTGCGGGGACAATCTCACCAGGGGCGGGGTTGGTGATGATGGACTTGACCTTCATCTTGGTGTAGAAGGTATATGGCGCCGCCGAACCCGGTTCATTGGTGGTGATGTACCTATCGGTCATGTAGAAGCCTTTGAACTCGTGGTCCAGCACGTGGATGCCCACCAGCCACTTGACCGAGTTCATGCCGTACCAGCCCGAAACCAGCAGGCGCAGAGGGAAGCCGTGGTTCAGGGGCAACGGCTCACCGTTCATCTCGTAAGCCAGGAGGGTATCGGGGTGCATCGCTTTGGCGATGGGCAGGCTGCGCTCGTAGGTAACTTCCGGCGGATCCCCCACGGTTTCGTCTGGACCGTGGTCGGCGCCCTCGAACATGACCTCTACCGCAGAATCCTTCACCCCGGCTTTCTCCAGCACGTCCCGTAAAGAAACCCCAGCCCACTCGGCGTTGCCCATGATTCCGTGTCCCTTGATACCTTCCATCACCGTGCTGATGCGCAGGGCCTTGGACCAGTAGTCGGGCACGGGGCTGTTTCCGCAGCACTCGAAGGTGACTTGGAACCTTTTCTGAGGCAGTTGTTTCAAGTCTTCATAGCTCAAACTTAAGGGGGTGCTTACTTGGCCGTCAACCGCCAGCCGGTAGGTGGCCTGGTCGATCTCCGGGCAGTCCTTCCAATGATTGCGGATGTAGAACAAATCATTGGGCACGATATCTTCTTGTAACGCCGTTGGGGGCGCGGCGAAGGTGCGCAATCCGGCGTTGGTGGGAATGATTTGAGGCTTTAACGCGGTCTGGGTGATTTGGGTGGCCATGTTTAGACTCCTGGGCTTAGTTTTACTCGAGATAGTTAGTGTCCAGGTCGGCGGCTGGATAGGTCACCAGCAACCGAACCGGGATCCATAGTTGGTTAACCAGCTTGTGAGGCACGCCGGGCGGGGCCAGCACGGTCGTGCCCGCTCGAATGGTGGAGACTTCGTCTCCGAGAACAAGTTGCACGGCACCGGCCATTACCATGATGGCGATGTCCGTCGGGTGCGTGTGCAGGCGTCCTTCCCAGCCGGGGTATAGCTCGATCTCTTTGATGGTAAGCGAAACCGCGCCTTGTTTGTGGGAGACAATCTCCCGCTCCCGGCGGTTGTCCACCGCCGCTGGCATCGGTATCTCGCTGTGCTCAATAAGTGGCATGGTGCTTCCTAGGATGGATTGTCACGACTATTCTTGCCTCATTGTACTACGGTTTTCTTATACGTGAAGGCCGGGCTTAATTCTCCGGAAACATGAGGGGAATCATGTTTTGGTAGGCCAGGTCGTTGGCCATGCCCATGACCATGCCGGCCCGGGCGTCCCGGAAATACCGCTCGAAGGGCATCCGTCCGGCAAAAGCCGCGCCTCCGAACGACGTCATCAAGTCCTGGGTCACCCTTACTCCTGCTTCGGAGCAGGCGACCTTGGCCTGCATGTAAAGTAGATGGGAGGACGCCCGGTCTTGGTCGAAGGACGACGAAGCCGACAAAAGCAGGGCTCGCGCCGCTTCGATCTGGGTTCCCATCTCGGCCATGCGCCGCTGGTTGATGGCGCTGTCCAGCCGCCTGGCACCGCTGGGGTGGCGGCGGACCATCTCCTCCATCGCCAACTCGTAGGCGCCAGAGGCGATACCTAGGTAGGCGGCGGCGTAAGTGAGGGCGACCACCGGGCGGGCAAAGTGGGTTGTCGCTGCGGCAACGGTGTGCTCCTCGCCAAGGCGATTCTCTTCCGGGACGAAACCGCTGAACTTGACCGGAGAGCTGGAATTGCCTCGCATGCCTAAACCGTTCCACGGCTCCAGGATCTCCCAATCGATCTCGTCCGCCGCGACGATCAGACGGCTGGCGGCGCTTTGCGGAGAGTCTTCGCCGACCCGGCAGTGAAATTGGAAGTGGGTGGCGTGTCCCGCCGAGGTGACGTAGGACTTTCGGATGCCGTCCAGTTGGTATCCGCCGGGCACCTTGGTGACGGCGGAGGCGGTCTGGGCAGCGGTCCAGTTGTCACCCTCGCCCCAGGTCTCGCTGCCGGCGATGCTGGTGAACACCTCTCCTTTGGCCATGGGCTTGACGAACTTTTCTATCTGGTAGTCGGTGGGAATCTGGCAGATGATCTCCGCCGCCTCTAGGTGCATCTTGTAGCACATGCATGTCGAGGGGCATTTTTTGGCCAGTTCCTCGATAACCAAGGAAGTGGTGACCATGTCGGCGCCCACTCCGCCGTGCTCTTTGGAGACGCGGAGGCCGAAAAGGCCTTCCCGCTTCAAGGCATCGAGTGATTCTTGGGGATAGCGTCCCAACCGGTCGGTTTCTTCTGCCCGGGGAGCCAGCTCCTTGGCGGCAATATCCGCCGCCCGGTCTCGCCACTCTTCCTGCCCTTTGGTCAATGGGAAATAGGTCATCTTGTTTTCCTTGCGGTGTTGATTGGGATTGGCCGTACATCTTGAGAAGTGAACCCAAAAGGTGGTTCGACAAGCTCACCACGAACGGTGGGGCTGGTTGGATCGCTTTCCGTTCGTCCTGAGCCTGTCGAAGGACCAGCCTGCWAGACTTTGACTGAGCCTAACCGGCGAATTTCTCTCCCAAGGCGGTTTCCCAGCGGAGATAGGTCATCATGTCGGCGTAGTTCCGGTCCGGTCCGGAGGGCACCATGTCGGTAGGCGGGGACATCACGCCGGACAATCCGGATTCCACAGCCAATCCAGCCCTGTTCCACGCGGCCATTCCGCCTTCCAGGACCGAGACATTCTCATATCCCAGGTCCATCAGGGTGGCTCCGGCCAAGGCGGCGTTGGCCCCGTCGTTACCGGTGACCGCGATGCTTGCCTTCTTATCCGGCGCCAGGCCTGCGATGTGAAACTCCAGCCAACCCCGTGGCGCCCATCGGGCTCCGGGAACGTGGCCTCTGGCGAAGTCCTGGCTGGTATCCACAAATAATGTGACCTGGGGTGAGGCAACTTGGAGGTCCTGAGGAGATAGGGGCCTGACCCGCTCTTTGGCTTGGGCCAGGCCGTACGGGGCCTCTTCGGGCACACCCTTTTCCAGGTCCAACCCCGCGGCGGCCCACGCTGAGGTACCGCCTTCCACGGCGTAAACTTCGTCAAAGCCAAATTGGCGGTACCAGGAGGCAATGAAAGTGGAACGGGCCTTCTGGTCGCAAGCGAAGACCACCGGGCAATTCTTGACCACCAGCACGTCGTCGGACCGTTGGACTACCTGGCCACCGGGGAACCAGCGGAAGCCGGGGATATGGCCGGCTTCGTACTCTTCGGCTCTGCGCACGTCGACGAAAAACGCGGGTTCTTTCTCTCTATTAGCCAACATGGCCTGAAGTCTGGGAATATCCATGTAGCGGACGCCGTCTTCGGCGGCAAGCGTATCGGCGTAGGCTTCGGCGGCGGCTAAGCCTTCGGGAGAGGGCTCGGGCAGGTCAAGCCGGTCGGCTCCGGTTTCTAGCTCGTAGCCGGCCAACACCCAGCCCGAGGTGCCGTTTTTCAATCCAAAGATGTTGGTCAATCCCATCCGTTGTAGCACCCTGGTCCCGATGATGCTGCGGGTGCGTCCGGCGCAGTTGACGATGACMGTGGTGTCTTTGTCCAGGTCTTTGGTGATGTCGGTGACCCGCAGGGCCAACTCACCGCCGGGRACGCTCCGKCCGCCGGGGATRCAGAACCGYTGRTACTCTTCCGGGGTGCGGGTGTCCAGGATAACCAGCTTGTCCCCGCGCTCTATCCGCTCGTGCAGCTCGGTGGCGTCGATCTCGGGTACGTGGTGGACTACTTCCATCTTCTCGCCGAACACCTTGCTGATTACGTTGCTCCCCCACTCGGTGGGGAAGTCCAGGGTGGACCACTGGTTGATGCCCCCGTCCAATACCGAAACATCGCTGTAGCCCATGCGCTCCAGAGTTTCGGCGGCCAGACCTGCCCGCCGGCCGTCGTCGTCGCATATAACTACCTGGCAACCCTTTACCGGCACTGCGGCGGACATCTGGGATTCCAATTGCCTGCGAGGAATCAGGCTGGAGTCGATGATGTGGGTGCTGTTATACTCACCCGCCTCCCGCACGTCGATCAACGCAAACTGGCTGTTACCCTCTAGCAACGAGCTCAGGTCCTCTGCCGCGATCTTCTTAGCCATGGTTGATGCACCTCCGTCGAGAGTGGTTATTCGGATTTTACGCCTGAATATATCTGAGTCACCCCTCTCCCGCTAGGAGAGGGGCCGGGGTGAGRGCCGTCACCCTGATGCTACCGGGGACGGTGTCCGGGCCTCCGGCGGCAAGGCGTCTTCCCAATCGGGAATCAGCACGCGGGAGGTGGGCTCCAAGAGCAATATGAAGGCAGCGCCTCCCAAGCTAGTAGCGATAGAAATGAYCCAAGCTATGTCAWAAGAGCCGWAMATGTCGAATATTACGCCGCCCAGAAGTCCGCCAACGGCCATCCCGATTCCGGACCCCAGGTTTTGGAAGCCGAAGATCGTGCGGACGGGGCCCATCCCGAAATACTGGCGGTCTATCACCAAGAACGCCGACATCTCGCCGCCCAATCCTACACCGAACACGGTGGCGAACAGGTAGAACTGCCAGGCGTCATGGGTCCAGAAGAGCAACGCCACCGAGATCCCCTGGATAGTATAAGCAACGGCCATGACCCATTTGGCCCCGAACATGTCTGCCAGCACTGGGACGGCGAACCGGCTCCCGCTGGCGGTCAGGGTGTAGATCGAGATGATGARGGCGGCGGCCTGYAGAGAGACGCCCTGCTCKGGCMGGGTAGCGAAGAATACGACGCCCACCATGACGATGGAATGCCCCATGCAACCCAGGTAAYGGATGCCAATGAGGTTCCAGAATGCCCGAGTTTGCTTGGCYTGCTTGAGGAATRCTTTGCTCCGTAGCTTGGTTATGGCTGGATTGCTAGTATCAACTGGCGGTGGGTCGTTGTCAGTCGCGCCGTAGGGTCTCTTTCCCCGGTCGGCGGGGTCGCCGTGGAAAAAGRCCACCAGGGAAAAGACGATAGTTCCCCNGATCGCCGGGATGATCCAGAATGCGGTCTCCCAATCGGTTCTTGACAGAAGCAGGGCCAGCGCTGGGGCCATGATGGAGCTGCCCATCCCCCCTGCCGACTGCTGGATACCAACCGCCACCCCAAGACGTTTCTTGAACCAGGCGGCGACGGTGGTGGGGATGTTGACCCGGAACAGGGATTGAGCGACGCCCAGAATCAAGCTGTAGTAGAGGTATAGTTGCCACTGGGTGCTGATGGTGCTAAGTAAGAGCAGACCGCTGGTATAGCATATGCCTGCTATAACCAGGGTCCGACGTGAGCCGTATCGATCCGCCATCCAGCCAGCCACCGGCGACAACAACGCGCTGACGATGCTTCGGAAGAAGTAGGCAAAGATGATTGAGGTCAGAGTCCAGCCAAACTCATCTTGCATGATAACAATGAGGATGGAGAAAGCCTGGCTGATGAAGTTGGTGGTCAGTTGGAGGACGGTGGCCATGCCCACGATCGCCCAGCCGTAATGATGGAGGGAACTTAAGCGGCCCGCTGCCGGGGTTTCGTCCAGCTTCACCATGGGCGGTCTGCGATTTGGGAAACTTGGGAAACAATGGCGCCGGCTGAAAATGTCAACTCCAGCCAGTTGCCGATTCTTGTCTCGTTGGTGTATCTATCGTTTTTCATGCGGTTGTGATTGCGGCATTGTCCCCATGCGCTGACGTGAACAGAAGGCCGGTTTCCGGCGTCCCCCCTCGATTATTTACTCAAACAGGAATCCACTAGCAGTTGTCGTATTTCTCGGTGGCGAAGGGGGTGATCTTGCCCGTCTCCAAGTTGTACCGGCTCCGGTTCAGCCCTCTAAGATCGTCGCCATAGACGTGAATCTCCACGGTGGGGCGGTCGGTGAAGTTGTCCATCTGGTGAATCTCGTCCACTTCCGGGATCAGGAGAGTTATTTCCCCGGGTTTGAACTGGGATGTGCGGTCTTTCTCCAGCGTCGCAAATCCTTCCTTGGTGCGGTCGTCCACCCGGCGRAAACGGGTCTCAGTGAGGGCATTGTCCATTACGCCGATCATTCCCCAGGTGCCGTGATCGTGGGGAGACGCGTGGTCGCCTGGGCCCCAAACCACGGCGGTCACCAACAGCCCGCTGTCCCCCTGATACAGGGCGTAGGAGCCGTGGTTGGGCCTTGAGCCCTTGCCCACGGGCGACCGGTATTGCTCCGGAAGGGCGTTGGGGTCCTGGATGAGCTTCTCCAACCAAGATGATCCTGTGTCGAATAGTTTCTGCTGGTCCGGCTTACCGGAGATCAATCCTTCCATGTCGCTGACGAACTGGTCCAGCGAGTACTTTACCGTGGTCATTATTGTCCTCCTGTGCGGCCTTCTTTCTCAGCCTGAACGTTTCGTCAATTATCGTTAAGCCTCAAAAGGGTGTCAAGACATGATACTTAAACCATACTAATATTTACGCTGATAGGGCCTCATTAGGTCGTACGATATCGAGTTGGGCGGCGCAATGTGTTAGACTTATCTAGCCTCGCTTGGTAAGCTTGTTCAGGCATGGGACGGCCGGTTCGGATCGAGATTGGCTTAGTATCCCATGACAGTCTCCAACTTAGATCCACGGGGCGGGAAGACGGTTGTGACTCGGAGTTTACCGGTATGGAAGACGAAGTGTTCGTCCAGCGCATTCAAGAGAAGATTGAAAAGCTAACCGAAGGCCGGATCGATCTGGAGATCGATCACGAGGACGGTAGCCAGCTTCGGGTGGAGTTTGAGCGGGAAGTGCCCTTGGTCGTATTGGGCGCTAACATTTTTGAGTTCTCCGGGTTCGCCCGAATGTGCGTGGAATACGCGGTGGAGTCCATCAGAAAACAGCGCCCCATAGAGATGTTAGAATTCCACCTATTGCTGGCCCGAAACTGACCAAGCGCGCGATTGATCTGCGGAATATCAGTCAATAATTCCATCGCTCGTCCCGGACGGACACAATGGCCCAAGAGCAGACCGTATCTCTGGAACAAAARCGCCCCTGGTACTACAACCCCTGGTTCCTGGCGCTCACTTTCATCCTCGGATGGCCGGTGATTCAATTCAGCATTGGATTGGCGGTCCCGCTTCTTTGGCCGACATGGTCCATCTTGATACTGCGGTCTCCCTGGCACCGAAATTTCATAACTGGCACCGTGGCCTGGGCAATGCTTATGTCCGGGGGGTTCTTGGTCATATTTCAGGTCTTCTCGCCTGATCTTGTTGTCAACCCCTGGCTCACYGCGATCATCGTCGCGCCGGGATTGTTGTTGGCGGCATACACCCAATTTCTTTGGTCTCGTGAGCGGGGGAACTTTGGCTCAGGCGGGAGTAGAGACGCGGCAGGCCTTGCCGAGGGCAAGAAGCCTCCCCGGATCCGGGCGCCGAGACAGGTCCGGCGGCAGCGGAGGAGAGGGTCCCGGCCCGGCCGGTCTTCCCGCCATCCTTTCTAGATACCGGACCCCATACGCGTAACCCATCTGGCACTTGTATTACGGCAAGCAGACTTCGGCTAAGGCTTCGGCCACGGTTTGTCCGTCCTGATTTTCCACCAACACCTGGCAAGCTATCACCCGCCGGTCTCCTTCCTGCCGTTTATCCACCACCCGTCCAGTTAATGTAATTACATCTTCAGCATGTACCGGAAGTATCGATTCGATCGCCAGGCTGCTGCCGGCCGCAAGGATGCTGGCGATGGGGAAGCCCTTCTCCAACAACTCCAAAACGTAGGCGGACAGGGCGGGAACAGAGGCTTGTCCGGCGGCGGAGGGCGTAGAACTTTTTGGCTCGTCGCCGGGATGTAAAAGGGAGTTGAAGCCGGCGATGGTTTCCTCCGTCTCCCACTTGGCCAGGATGGGAAGTTGGTCGCCCACGGAGACGGAATCGTAGGTTACCGTTTTGGCCCAGAGTCTGGGCATGGTTGCTCCAGTCGCCTGAGTTCGTTAACCGGACGTGGCAATGTCGAGGTATTTCAAGGCTAGCATCGGCGCCTTTCGATAGCAAGGATCGGGAGACTAGACCGCACCAGTCCTGTGCTAAACTGGGAATCACTGAATGAAATTAGATGACCTCGGCCCAAGGACCCTCAGGTCTGGTAGATCAAACCAACACCTGAGGGTGTTTTTCTGGGTTTGATCGAGACCATCAGACACAACGGAGGATRGATTCAATGGCTAGCGATSGAGCGCATCACCAGCGTGCCATGGTGGTGGTTGCCCATGCCGACGACGCCGAGTGGGGATGCGCCGGAACGGTGGCCAAGTGGTGCGCCGAAGGTTGGGAGGTGGTGTACGTTCTGTGCACCGACGGCAGTAAAGGCAGCGAAGACCCGGAGATGACCAGCGGACGGCTGGTGGAGATTCGCAAACAGGARCAACTGGACGCTGGGAAGGTGCTTGGGTTGAAAGACATCGTCTTCTTGGGATACGAGGACTCCATGCTGGAGCCGACGTTAGAGCTGCGCCGGGACATTGCCCGGGAGATCCGCCGACACCGGCCCGATGTGCTGATCTGCATGAATCCGGTGCGGAGCGTGGACGGTGAAGGMTNMYYTSGGSMAKCSHSACCNWCWWYGMSKYKGSAGARGCGRYSSTGYCSKYCKKGKWMSMSAKTNKCCWGASACCNKCNCTMMMKWWSMCRGNAKWYACYSCGSGMAGGNNGCTNNTSAWCYCCANKARGRTGRASGARGTSTGGATGATGTTCCACGGCGACACGGCCGACAAGTTCGTGGACGTGAGCGCCTATATGGATACCGCCGTGGACGCCTTGAAGGCACATCAGACCCAGGTATCGGAAGAGGACGCTGAGGTCGACATGAGGCAATGGCGCAACAGCACCGGGAAGAAAGTGGGGTTCGAATTCGCCGAGGCGTTCAAGGTCTTTCAACTGGAGTAATGGGTGGCGCCAATCAGAACACGACCCCCCTATAGTCCCCCCTTCGCAAGGGGGGAGGTTCAGGCTCTCAAAGTAGTAGGGGCGCACGGCCGTGCGCCCCTACTTTTTCCCTTGTGATAGCGGTAGGGTTCTAGGCGGGTTTTCTGGCCACGACCTTGACGCTGACCACGTTCATGGGGACGCCTTCGTCGTCGAACCGGATGTTCTCTTCGGAGATGTCSATGTCCACGAAGCCTGCATCCCTTAGCCGTCCCAGGTAGATGTCCCGGTGCTCGGCCCCGGCGATACATGAAGCCCAGGCTTCGGGGTCGGTGCGGGTTGGGCCTTCGTCGGTCATGGACATCATGTCCGAGAGATGAAGGCGGCCGCCGGGGGATAAGACCCGGAAGGACTCACGAAAGACGGCGTCCTTATCGGGGGACAGGCAGACTACGCAGTTGGATATGACCACGTCCACGTTTGCGTCGGGGAGTGGCATATTTTCAATCTCGCCTTTGACGAACTCCACGTTGGTGATGCCCAGGTTGGCCTGGTTCTTACGGGCTAGATTCAGCATGTCGTCGGTCATGTCCAGGCCGGTGACGTGGCCTCCCGGTCCCACCTGCTGGGACGCTAGAAAGCAGTCGATTCCGCCTCCGGAGCCCAGGTCAAGCACCCTCTCACCGACTTTCAAACCGGCCAGGGCGGTGGGATTGCCGCAGCCCGCCGAGGCGGCGATGGATTCCGCGGGTAGTCCGGCGATCTGACCCTCCGTGTAAAGGCGGAGCGCACGCTCCGTGTCCGCCGGGCTGCAGCACCCTGGATCGCTGCCACAGTCAGGCTGGACCACGGTGAGTTCGATGACTCCCTTGGCCCGGGCCCCGTATCTCTCTCGCACCAGCCGCTTGATCTCTTCTGAGTTCGTAGTCATTGCCATACTCCTAATCTTTAGTTTTGTCGCCCTATTGGAACATCGTCTTGAGTTCCAAGCGCTTGTGCCACCGTTTCCTCTACCGTGGGTAGCATCTTTTGCCACACCCGGCCGGCCGCCCGGAACGCCTCCTTGCCCTCGTCTGTTAGCCAGCAGACCCTACGTTTGCGCCCCAGGTGCTCCTCCATCCGGTAAACCACGTAGCCCCCCTCCACCAGTTCCTTCATAGTGGAGTAAACCATGGCCTCGGTGGGTTCGCAGCAACCCTGACAGGCGTCCCGGATGGCCAGGTTAAGCTGGTATCCATGCACTGGACCCTTGGCCAGTTGGCCCAGCAAGAGGAACCGGCAAAGGCTGCGCTTAACCAGGTTCTCCCAGTACGCCTCGTCCCGCATCGATTGTTTGTTTAACTGTATAGTCATCTTCCCTGCGTCTACGTAACTAAACCGGGTTTACTAAACCACGTTAAGTATCATAACCAGCTAAGGACTCGATGTCAACCGCCGGACAAATCCGGATTTATCCACGCCTGGGTCTGGATTCCCCTTCTGCGGAAGRGCCAGACTGACGAAAGGCTCGGCGCGACGGTGGTCGCTGAGCCTGTGATAGAATGAGGCTCCAAATTCGGACCTTGCCAGTCTTGCGTTCGGATCGGATRCCCCARCATRCATTRTTAAAGAAGAAAGAGRGACATGAAAGTAACACGCGCGACGACTCGTATCATCCAGACCCCAGCGGATAACCCTTTGGTAGTGGGTATKCCGGTGGGGGACGCTACTCGGGAATTTGTAACACTGGAACTGGAAACGGATGAGGGCATCCAGGGAGTAGGCGTAACTTTTTTCGGAGCTGCGTTAACCAACGCCCTTAGAGCGGCGGTGGACACTCTCAGCGGATTGGTCATCGGACGAGACCCCATGCCCGTCGAGTCCATCGTGGCGGACCTGCGCGCCGCCGGCAGCGGCTCCGGACCGGGAGGCATCTTCACCCTGGCCCTTTCGGCGGTGGACATGGCCCTATGGGACATTAAAGGCAAGGCGTTGAACGTAACGGTTAGCTCGCTCTTGGGCGGCTACCGGGACCGGGCGCCTACCTACGCCAGCGGCGCGCTGATGCGGCCGATGAACCTGGAATACTTGGCCGAGGCGGGGCCTCGCCTGGTAGAGATGGGATTCAAGCAGATGAAGACGCAGATGGGAGCCGAGCCCACGGCCGCTCTGGAAGTGGAGCGGATGCGGGTGATGCGTGAAGGCATCGGACCGGACATAGACCTGATGTGCGACATCAACCAGCTATGGAACGTAAACCAGGCCATACAGATCGGCAAGAGGGTCGAAGAGTACAACCTCTTTTGGCTGGAAGACGTGGTGGCCCAAGACGACTACCAAGGACTGGCCCGGGTGGCCGACGCCTTGACCACGCCCATCGCGGCCGGTGAGTACGTCTATGGGATCACRCCCTTCCGCCAGATGTTGGAGAACCGGTCCATCGACATYGTMATGATYGAYCTGCTTMGGGTRGGCGGAATCACCCAGTGGAAAAAGGTGGCCGGCATGGCCGAGGCGTTCAACATCCCGGTGGTAAGTCACCTGGTGCCCGAAATCCACGTTCATTTGATCTCGGCCATACCCAACGGATTGACGGTCGAGTACATGCCTTGGACCCTGCGGCTTTGGGAAGAAACACCCAAGATGGAAAACGGAGAGCTTGTGGTGCCGGACAAACCCGGGTTGGGGCTGGCATTCAACCAAGAGACAATCAAGCAATACCAAGTGGCCTAGCTATCAGCGATCAGCTTTAAGCCAAATGTTAACCGCGTAATCTACGTAGGAGAAGAGTGATGGTTTCACAGTTGCGGATCTACACGATCAAYMGWGGGATGATGGACTCCTGGCTCAAGTTGTTCGAGGAACACATCCGGCCCATACATCAGGGATTGGGAATTCCGATCGAGGCCAGTTGGATCAACGCCGACCGTACCGAATTTCTTTGGGTCCGGTCGTTTAACAGCGTTGAAGAGATTCCGGAAAAGGAAGCCGCCTACTTCGCCTCTCCGGGGCGTTCCGCTCTCGGCGACCTGCCCACCAGCCACATCGCCAAGATGGAAGTTAGGGTCATTGAAAAGGTTCCTGTAGCGGCCTAGGACCCAACTASAGGTCTTTGCGCATCTCGATGTGGAGAATGTCCACTTCCATGAAGGGGTCCCCGTGTTCCCGGTAGCCGTGGGCGGCATAGAAACTCTTGACGTACTCTTGGGCGTGAAGGACGCTTTGGCGCATCCCTTGGGTCCGGGCCTCGTCCTCCAGGAACTCTAGGATCAGGCCTCCTACCCCTTGCCTGCGCCAACTCTTATCCACCGCCATCCGACCGATGATGGCGACGGCAGGTTCTCCGGACAGCAGACGCCCGGTGCCAACGATGCTTCCGTGATGCAACGCGATGACGTGAGTGGCGGCGGCGTCTTCCTCGTCCAACTCCTCTTCTGGCGGTACGTTTTGCTCCGCAACGAACACACGGAAGCGCACGCTGATGGCCGATTCCAACTCAGCCTTGGTTTCAACCAGCTTGACGGTGATTGGGTCGGAATTTGAGCTATCAGCCATCAGCTTTCAGCGCTCAGGACCGCGGGCCACAAGCCGAGTGTCATAACCATTAACTCTGTACTATCTCCACCAAAGGCGTAAAGCCTCCGGTATCCTAATTGCGCCGGACTACGATAACGCGGCATTATTCTGCCCAAAAACACATCTGGATTTATTGGCTGGCGGCTGACCGCTGTTAGCTAGTCGAAGACGATCGCCCCCCGGCCAACCTCGCCCTTGTCCATGTCGTCGTAGGCTTCGTTGATCTGGTCCAAGGAGTAGTGGCGGACCACCAAGTCGTCCAGGTTCAGTTTTCCCGATTGGTACATGTCCACCATGGTGGGCATGTCGGTGCGGGAGCGGGCCGAACCGTAGTAAGTCCCCCGCAGGGTTTTTTCGTTGCGTACCAGRTCGACGGCGTTGATKGMGGCCTCRGCGCCGAYGGGCGCGATGCCCACRACGGTCACCGTSCCGCGCTTGCCGCACATGTCGTAGGCGGCTTTGGTGGTATCGGCCGAGCCGAAAACTTCGAACGTAAAATCGGCGCCCTTGCCGCCGGTCAGCTCCTTTACCTGAGCCACCGGGTCCCGATCCGAGGCATTGACCGAGTGGGTTGCGCCGAATTTCATCGCGAACTCCAACTGGCTCTCCCGAATGTCCACGGCGATTATCTTGGCGGCATTCACCAGTTTGGCGCCCATGATGACGTTCAGACCCACTCCGCCGCAGCCTACAACCGCTACGGTGCTGCCCGGCGTGACCTTNGCGCTGAACAGGACGGCCCCGACTCCGGTGGGCACGCAGCAGCCGATCATCGCGGCCTTATCCATGGGGATGGGCGACGGAACCGGCACGCAACCGGTCTCGGGCACTACGGCGTATTCGGCGAAGCAGGCAACCTTACCCATGTGGTGGATGGCTTGGTCACCCTTATGCAGCCGGGTAGTCCCGTCGTACATGAAGGGACCGGTGGCCGCATGGCTGTCGCAAAGATTGGAATGCCCTTCTAGGCAAGACTTGCAGAGGCCGCAAGCCGGCACGAATGAAAGGATGACCTGGTCACCCGGGTGAACCGACGTAACGCCGGGTCCCACTTTTTCCACGGTGCCCGCTCCCTCGTGTCCCAAAACCACGGGCCGGGCGATGGGGGCGTCCCCGTGCATGAAGTGCCGGTCTGACCGGCAGACGCCGGCGGCCCCGATCTTGACCATCACCTCACCGGCTTTAGGGTCGTCCAACTCGACTTCCTCAACGACCAGAGGTTGGTTGACTTCGTAGAAAACGGCGGCTTTCATTATGTCGCTCCTGACGTGGGGGATTTTGGACCATCATCGCCTTGGTGGCGGCATCTGTCAATGACGGGGAGGCGTGAGCTATCAGCCGTCAGCYTTCAGCNNSTTSANNWWGNNGNNTNGTGNGSMNSGGGAAATCCCCCTCGGTCCCCCSTTACGAAAGGGGGAAGATAGGCGTATGGCCTTCAAAAAATTGGTAGACCGCTGACCGCTGACCGCTGACCGCTANCNNCCNTTCGATNTTYTCCAGDGGGGCGAAGCTGAGGAGGAGGCGTTTGATTCCTACTTGGCCTTTGAAGTGGACGGTTACTTCGTGGTCKCCGGAGACGGCCAGGCATTCCATGACCACTCCTTCTCCGAAGGTGGTGTGACGGACGAGATCGCCGATACCGGGCACCGCGCGAACGGGAGTGGGGGTGACATCTCCGTTGACGGGCGTCGACCAGTTGTTGCGGTTGAYGGGCGTTGACGGCTTAGGTTTAGTCTGAGTTTGATGAGCGGGGGCTACCAGGTTGGCGGGAATCTCCCGCAGGAAGCGGGACGACATAGTAGGGCCGCTGTTCCCCATAAAACCGCGGCGAAAGGCTCTCACCAAGTAGAGCCGCCGCTGGGCGCGGGTGATGCCCACGTAGCATAGCCGCCGCTCCTCTTCCAATTGTTCTTCGCTATCCATGGAACGGCTGTGAGGAAGTAAGCCTTCCTCCAAACCGACGATGAAGACTACCGGGAATTCCAGCCCTTTTGCCTGGTGCAAGGTGATGAGCGTTAATGACTCTTCCGAGTCTTCGTAATTATCGACGTCGGCCACCAGAGAGACCTTTTCCAGCAAGCTGGCCAATCCGTCTCCCGGATCCTCGGCGTTGAACTCCTGGGCGGTGTTCCGGAACTCCTTGACGTTGTCCCACCGCTCATCGGGCCGGTCGTCGCTGTTCTGGATGAAACTCCGGAGACCGGTGTCCTCCAACACCTGGTCGATCAGATCCAAGATTGGGACCTGGTCGGCCCGTTGGACCAGTAMCTCRATCATGTCGGCGAAGTTYGCGATGGCSKTGGACGCCCGGGTAGCCAACTGGACCGGACTGGGTTGACCTTGGGATCGGGCGGCGGCGATCTGCTGCATGGCTCCCATGAGSGTGATGTCCTGCTCCCGGGCCCAACGGGTGAGGTCCTGCATGGACTTGGCTCCGATGCCCCTCGGGGGAACTCCGATGACCCTGGTCAAGTTGACCTCGTCCAATGGGTTGTGGATCAGGCGGAGGTAAGCCATCAGGTCTTTGACCTCCCGCCGGTGGTAGAACCGGACGCCGCCCACGAGGCGGTACGGCATCCCCCGGTGCAAACAGGCCTCTTCCAAAGCYCGAGACTGGGCGTTAACCCGGTACATYACSGCGCAGTCACCCGGTTTGATCCTTTCCTGGCGCRCCAGCCGCTCGATCTCGCCGATGGCGAAACCGGCCTCYTCCTGCTCGTCGTAGGCCTCGTGAACCACSACYGCCTCTCCTTTGSCGTTTTCGGTGAATAGGCCCTTTTCCAGGCGCATGCCATTTACCGAGATCAGGCTTTGGGCGGCTTCCAGGATGTTGCTGGTGGACCGGTAATTCTGCTCCAGGTTKATGGTTTTGGTCCGAGGGTAGTCGCTTTGGAAGCTGAGAATRTTGCGGATGTCCGCGCTGCGCCATGAGTAGATMGACTGATCSGGRTCTCCCACCACGCAGATGTTCTGRTCATCGCCGGTCAAAAGGCTGGACAGCCGGTACTGGGCCACGTTGGTGTCCTGGAACTCGTCCACCATCARGTACTCGTAACGCTGTTGGTACCTMTCCCGCACKTCRRGATGMTCTTGWAGTARYTGGGCAGACTTCATGAGCAGGTCGTCGAAGTCCACGGCGCTRTTGCGGGACAGCAATTCCTCGTAGTGGTGGTATACCCGGGCGGATATCTCCTCGAAATAATTCTGGCTGTGCTGGGCCAGGCCTCGAGAGTCCATCAGCAGGCTCTTGGCCCGTGATATCACGCTGCGGACGGCTTGAGGAGGCGTTTGCTTGGGATCCAGATCCGCCATCTGTAGGCCCTGCTTGATCAACGAAAGCTGGTCGTCCGCATCGTAGATGGTGAAACTCGAGGAAAGGCCGATCTGACCCCCYTCCCKCCGCAATAATTGGGCGCAAAAGGAGTGAAAKGTGCCCACGGTYARVGAGTCSGMGCGGGTGCCMACCAAVCGCTGCAGCCGGTCCCGCATCTCCCGGGCGGCYTTGTTGGTGAAGGTCATGGCGAGGATGCGGTAGGGGCTGATCCCGCAAACCCGGACCAGGTAGGCGATACGGTGGGTGATGACCCGGGTCTTGCCGGAGCCTGGGCCGGCGATGATAAGCAAAGGGCCGTCGATAGTTTCGACGGCCTCTTTTTGCCCTGGATTCAATCCTTCGAGAATATCGGAGGTAGGCGTCATGGGGAAATTATAGCATGGGGTTGAGGCTGGGAACGCTCAGAACGAGGCCATTCTCTCYAGGCCGGGAAGGTCGGTGATGGTGATGCGCCGGTGCGASGTGTCCASSAWSCCCATTCGGCGATAGCTGTTCAGRGCGCGGCTCACTGTTTCCCGGCTGGCGCCCACCAAGCGGGCCAATTCATCTTGTCCCATGGGAACGACTATCGCGTCCYCAGGCTTRGCATCCGCCGCRTASGWTTCAGCCAAGGTCAATAACTGTTTGGCCACGCGGGTAGGCACGTCCAGGAAGACCATGTCTCCCAACAGTTGGTTTACGTTGCGCAACCGCTGGACAAGAAGGGCGTTTACGTCCGCAGCCAGCTCGGGGTTTTCGCCTAGGAAATCAAGGAAATCTTGCCGCAAGAGGACCATGGTTTCGGTGGCGTCCACAGCCGTGGCCGTCGCCGATCGGTTGGACCCGTCCAACAGGGCCATTTCGCCAAAGCAGTCACCGGATTGAAATAGGGCTATGTCCCGTTCCCGCCCGTCYTCGGAGGCGATGGAAATCTTCACCCGGCCCTCGACGATGATGTGCATACGGTCGGCGGGGTCGTCCTCGTGGAAAATCACCTCGCCCCGCTGGTAGCTTCGCGGCTGCAACTTGCCGGGCAGAGATTGGAGCYGCTCTTCTTTCAGACTAGCGAATATAGGCACGCTGGTCAAAAATTCTACGTCGACCATATTGGCTATCTCCCGGTGACTGTGACAGCTTCGGTCATTRTATCACCGGGTGTTCCGGACGGGGCGTGACCGAGTTTGGCAGCYCGAAATGGTCCATGCTATAATTTTTTNGTCCCTAGAGAATGAAAACAAACGATGCACTCATGATTCCACGTGGCCGGTCCACACGACCGGCTCGTTTTAATGTTAAGCAGTCCGCTTGGATTTCCGCAGAGGGCAAAGTCCATAGAATCGAAACACAAACCAATCTGTAGAATCATCAGTCATCCYGTTTAATGTAGCTAGAAGGGCAACGCCTCAAAGGCCGATGGCCCCGTATCGGAGAACTTATGGTTAATATCCCCAAGCAAAACCTGCGGACACCTGGACCGACGCCGGTCCCTTCAGACATCGTCGAGGCGATGTCCAACCCGATGATTGATCACCGCGGCCCGGAGTTTCTGGAGATTATCACCGCAGCCACCGAGCAGTTGAAGCAGGTCTTCATGACCACCAACGACATTTTTATATTGACTGCTTCGGGGACTGGAGCATTGGAAGCGGCCATCGTCAACACGCTGTCTCCGGGAGACAAAGTGCTTTCGGCTTCCGCCGGGTCCTTTGGAGACCGGTTCACCGAGATGGTGGAGACCCACGGCGCCGATGTCCAGCGGTTGAATTTTGAGTGGGGTTCTCCGATAGAACCCGATGCGATTCGCACCGCCTTGCAGGCCGAGCCTGGGATAAAAGCGGTCCTAGTTACCCATAACGAAACTTCGACGGGCGTGACCCATCCTCTCCAAGCCATCGCTGAAGTAGTAAAGGGAGAATTCCAGAAACTACTGCTGGTCGACGCGGTGAGCAGTTTGGCCTGTGTACCCCTGCCGGTGGACGGTTGGAACTGCGATGTCGTGGCCACGGCGTCTCAGAAAGGGTTCATGATTCCGCCCGGATTGGCATTCATCACCATGAGTAAGACTGCCTGGGAAGCCGCGGAAACAGCCACTATGCCCCGCTATTATTTCGACTTGAAAGCGGCCAGCCAGTTTCTTGAGCGAGGTCAGACCCCTTTCACCCCCAACGTAGCTCTGATGTACGGTCTGTCATTGGCTTTGGATAAGCTGCTGGAGGAAGGGATGGAGAACGTTTTCGAACGCCATGCCCGCATAAGTCAGCTAACCCGTGACGGTATCAAGGACCTGGGTCTAGAACTGTTGGTGTCGGACGAAGCCTACGCTTCCAATACGGTGACCGCTATCAAGATTCCCGAGGGAATTGACGGCTCGATGTTGAGGAGCTTGGCCCGCAACGAGCACAATGTGGTGCTTGCCGGAGGRCAGGGAAAACTATCGAGCAGTATTTTCCGCATAGGCCATCTGGGACACGTAACCCGCGAGGACATCGAAGAGGTGCTGGAGACGCTGAGACTCATCCTGCCCAAGGTTGGCTTCCGGGCCGGCTAGAGCATCGCCATCGCTCCGTGGACGAGCTGTTATCTCCATTCGGCTTTCTATTCGACCGGTCTAAGGAACTGTGAAGTAAGGGCCTGACATTGTCTACCTCCCAATTGCAAATGGCGATGGGCAGCCTGCGCATCAGACTGGCCGAGATACAGGGCAAAGAAGAGCAGACCGAGGCGCTGATCGATCAGTTCCGGACCCAGCTTCGAAGATTACCCCGGCAAGTCGTCTACGGCGCTATTTCACTTGACGCTTCTTTAACCTCCATGGGCGAGATTGAAGAGCGTTTGAACGACGCAGTGGCTACTCATCGTYGGATYCTGGAGTTTAAGAAAACGGCCGTCTACGAACTGGAAGCCTTGGAACTGGTGGGACAGGTGGACGAGGCTCGCCGCTCAGTATCGTCGCTTAAACAGCAAGCACAATCAGCCGGGGATAATGAAGAGACATCCGCGGAGATTCTTCGCCTGGAGAAGTTCATCGCTGATTACAGTAAAAAGGCCGAATTGGCCATCACCGAAAGTTATCAGCAACGGCAAGACTCAAGGTAACTCCCGGCGGCGTATCTTCCTCAGGACCGTCTTTCCCGCGTAAGCGGGAATCCAGTGGCGCGTTTGCTGGATCCCGGCCTTCGCCGGGATGACGGTTCTAGTACCAACCCAATTTAAAAGGACTAGATCAGAGAGAGCCGTCAAGCTGGTTTATGACCAGGCCCGTGGGRAGTTTGGGGTAGAAGAAGGTGGAYTTGCGGGGCARCCTTTGGCCCTGACTAACGACATCGTAGAATTGGTCCATGGGGAAGGGTTTAACGAGAAAGGCCATCTGCGAGGCACCGGAATTCACCTGCGCCATGGCCTGCACATGGTCGTGTATGTAGGTCACCCGGTCCGGCAACAAGTCGCCAAGGACCGGCTTCAAGACCTGCTCCTCCAAGATCCATGCCTCAGAGACAGCTAATGGACCCCATTCTTGCCAATCAACTTCTTGCTTAAGGGACAACAAACGGGGACTCTCCCCTGAAGGTCCCAACATCCCTACGGCTTTGGCATCGTTGTTTTGGCCGACAACCTGCTCCAACAGATCTTCCGCGGTGTCTACAGGTGGCAACCCGCCGGGATTCACGTCGAATAGCTGGAGCAAGCGATGCTGCAACTGGGCCAACAACTCACTGGTTAGACCTTCGACCACCCGGTGGTAAGGCAGCACCAGCAGGCCCGGATCATCGAATTCGATCAGGGTCATCATAATGGAGTCATTCTCTTGGGGAGATACGATTTCATATCCACCGGCTTTGGCTCGTTTGGCTTGGAACCGGAGCGCCGCCTCGTATCGATGGTGTCCATCCGCCAGAAAAACTGGGGTGTCGTTGAAGAACTGGCGGATCCGCGTTTGTTGCTCCGGCGAAGAAAGCAGCCAAAGGCTGAGTTCTTGATCCTCGTCTGGGCGAATATGAATGTCGGGCGTTGTGGACATAACTTCTTCAAATATCCGGTTCAGGTACTTTGCCGGGTCTCGGTACAAGCTCATTATCGGACTGAAGTTGGCGTTGCAGGCCTCCATCAGGGCTACCCGGTCCAACACCGCGGGTTCCTCAGTGAATTCGTGGGGGAACACTTCATGGCTGTCGTACTCAGCCAGGCCGATACATCCGGTAATGCCGATCCGGCTCTTGGTTTCACCTTGGAATGTAAAGATGTGCTGGGACAGGTAGAAACATGGTTCTGGCTCCCGGCGCAACWYTCCCCGCCGCAGCCACTCCTCGAACAAGTCGGTGGTGTTCCGGTAGGTATTTCCACCGGGGGCGTTCCAGTCCAGGTTCTCCCCCGCTTCAAGGTGCACTACGTTGTAGGGGCTGCGTTTAAGGAGAGACTCCTGAAGCTCAGGGGTGATCAAGTCGTAGGGAGGACTGACGACCTTGGCCAGGTCGCCGACCACGTCGGGATTGTATTTCCAACCGCGGAAGGGGCGAAAAACCACCATCGTAATTCACATTCTCCACGAAGGATTATAGGCGGTGGGCATGGCCGAGTCCACGGCCTGGGTAGCTGAGTATATTTAGCGATGATTACCGATGACCTGGGCCTTGGCTGGAACCCCCTTTTATTTTTGGTTGCCGGGGCTGTGTGATATACTCGTGGCCCTAATATCATCCTGGATTCCCGATTCAAGGACCGACGAATTTATGGCTGGTGCAATCGAATTTGTAGACGGTGGAACGGTTACCACCCCCCGGGGCTTTAGCGCCGGCGCGACCTACGCCGGACTGAAAACCTTTGCTGAGGATAAGCTGGACTTGGGCTTGATTCTTTCGGAGGCGCCTTGCACTGCCGCCGGGGTCTATACGACCAACGCCATCCGGTCTGCCTGCGTCACGGTGACCAAGGAACACGTCGACCAAGGTCAGATAAGGGGGCTGGTGGTCAACGCCGGCATCGCCAACACTTGTGTAGGTGATCAAGGATACAAGGATGCCCAGGAAATGGCTGTCCTGGCAGGCAATCGCCTAGGTGTGCAGCCGGATGAAATAGTGGTTTGTAGTACCGGCGTCATCGGCGTCGAACTCCCCATGGCTTTGATTCGCAACGGCATCGAAGTCATCGAAATGGCCGCCGATGGTGGTTCCGCGTTGGCCCGGGCAATGATGACGACCGATACCAGGCCGAAAGAGGTCGCCGTCACTTTTGAAGTGGACGGTCACCAAGCCAGTATAGGTGGCGTTGCCAAAGGTTCCGGCATGATTCACCCGAACATGGCAACCATGCTGTCCTTCGTGACGACAGATCTTGCGGTAGAAAAAGAATTCTTGCAGCAGACACTACGGGAAGTTGCGGATTTCTCCTACAATATGTTGACGATAGACGGAGACTCCAGCACCAACGACATAGTCGTTGTGCTGGCCAACGGTTTGGCGGGCAACGACCCCGTCTCAGCAGGGTCCCCGGGCGCAGATATCTTCAAAGACGCTTTGATGGAGGCCTGCATCCACTTATCCCGGGAGATTGCCCGGGATGGGGAGGGCGCTACCCGTCTTATAATAGTCGAAGTGGCAGGAGCGGCATCGATCCAAGATGCTCGCATCGGCGCGCGCACCGTAGCGTCATCCAACCTGGTAAAGTCGGCGGTTTACGGCGCCGATCCCAACTGGGGCCGGGTTCTCATGGCGCTGGGGCGTAGTGGAGCCCGTGTCGAAGAGAGCAAGGTGGACCTCTTCGTGAACGGCGTTTGCATCATGCAGAGTGGATTGCCCATTCCCTTCCACCGTGACGCGGTGGTGGCGTTGATGAGGAGCGCGGAGGTTACTTTCCGGCTTCAACTCAACCTTGGTGAGGGCGAAGCAACCGCATGGGGCTGTGATCTAACCGAAGAATACGTCATTATCAATAGCGCTTACACCACGTGATGTTGCCGCTATCGCTCGTCATGTTTTCCACGCCGTCCGGTGGAGTCAACCGAAAACCGAACCTGTATCTCCCCATGCCGATACGGACGACATTGACTCAGGCAACTCGATAAAGCTTACTAAGCCTTGCGTCTTCCCCCGGGTTCTTTGTCTTGCATCAAAAATATCCCTTTTGAGATTCATTCCCGGTTATTCCGATCCTGGTAATTCTAGCAACTGGAGGTCTGAGTGGCTGCCCCACCGATCGTGGTAAAAATCGGAGGCAGCACCCTTGGAAGTCACGACACCACCTTAAAAGACTTGGTGACCCTACAGAATCAAGGGGTGGATGTTGTGGTGGTCCACGGTGGGGGCAACGTGATCTCCCAATGGATGCAGCGTCAGGGAATCCGGCCTCGCTTCGTCAACGGACTGAGAGTCACCGACGAGGCCAGCTTGGAGATTGTGGTCGCGGTTCTCAGCGGCTTGATCAATAAAAAGTTGGTGGCCCGGATGCACGTTCTAGGCGGGCGCGCCATCGGGATCAGCGGCATCGACGGCGGGTTGCTGGAAGCCCGCGTCGCGGACCCGGAATTGGGTTATGTGGGCGAGATTGCGTCGGTCAACACCGGGGCCATTACAGCCCTTCTAAACGGCGGCTACATGCCAATGATTGCTCCTCTTGCTAGGCAATGTCAGGACGATTCGGACCATTCGGGTGGCCCGCTCAACATCAACGGAGACACCGTTGCCGGGGAGTTGGCTCATGCTTTGGGAGCGGAGCGCTTGATATTYTTGACCGACGTGSRMSGCGNTSMTSSATNGNRCGNRGYCGNRWSATTNCGSCGTYTNNMCCWGNGMCGRGNYCRRWCKGCNGYTTYRGTCSGGNCGTNNTGWMMSYGGYGGNYRKSRTTCCCAARCTTGCGGCTTGCYTGCGGGCCCTGGAGCGGTCTCCCGTGGCCGATATCATCGACGGACGGAAACCCGAAGCTCTTTTGGATTGTCTGAACGGACGCTCCACCGGCACGACCATCGTCAATCAATTGCGTCCTTCTCGATAAGGACGGCGCTGCCGCGGAACCCCGATGAGTTACAACCTTTCYAACGACGCTGAGCTACCCCCCGCGCCGAATCCCCCCGGAATTTCGGAGTCCAACCTGCGTCTGTTCCAGCGCGCCGGTTCCGTGCTGGCCATTTTCGTTCTTGGCTTTCTCATTTTGTGGTGGGCGCGATCGGTATACACCGATTGGCTGTGGTTCGACCACCTGGGATACCGGAGCGTTTTCACTAAGATTCTCTTCTTGAAAATCTGGCTGTTCCTAGCCGGCGCCCTGGTTTCCGGACTGGCTCTGACCGCCAGCCTTTACTTTGCGTTCCGATACTCTAGGGGTGCGTTTASCCGTTCCCTATCGGCTGAGAGTTACCGCTTGCTTTGGGCGCTGGTGGTGCTCGGCGCGGGCATGACCGTGATCATAGCCAGCCTGATATTCGGCTCGGTGGCCCAGGACCGTTGGGAGACAGTGCTGCTGTATTTCAACCGGCTTCCATTTGGAGTCGCCGATCCCCAGTTCGGGCTTGATGCCACCTTCTACGTAGCGACCTTACGATTACTGCACTTCCTTCAAGGCTGGTTTCTCGGCCTGGCGATCACCCTGATCGTAGCCGCGCTGTCCCTGTATGCGGCGGTTTATTCTTTGCGTGGCATTGCGTTTCCCCTGTCGGCGCGGATGCTCAATCATCTGGCGGTGCTGGGGGTGATCCTGATGTTGACCATCGCCRCCGGTCACGCACTCGGCGTATACGAGTTGGTGCTTTCCGGCTCCGGGGTTGTATTTGGCGCTACCTACACCGATGTGCACGCGCGTATGCCGGTTTTATGGCTGTTGACCGGCATAGCCGCTCTGGCAGCGTTGGGATTCGTGGTCGGCATTTACTTTTCCGGTCTCAGGCTGATGGCTGGCGCGTTCAGTCTTTGGGTGATCGCCGCATTGTTGGTGGGGTTCGCTTATCCTTTGCTGTTCCAGAGGTTCCAGGTGGAGCCCAACGAGTTCGAGCTGGAACGGGTMTATATTCAGCGCAACATCCAGGCTACCCGCTGGGCGTACGGTTTGGACCAGATACAGGAGTCTACATTCCGAGCGAACCCCAAGCTAACTGCCRAAGCCATCGAAGATAGCGCGTCCGTTCTGGATAATATACGGCTGTGGGACCTTCAACCCTTGCAAGATGCCTACAATCARCTCCAATTCATGGAGCTTTACTACAATTTTCTCAACATCGACTGGGACCGCTACCCGGTGAACGGCGAGATCCGACAGGTGCTGGTAGCAGCCCGCGAGTTGAATCAAGACAACTTGCCAGAGGATGCCAAGAATTGGGTGAATGAAAGGCTGCAATACACCCACGGCTACGGGTTGGTTATGAGTCCAGCCACTGAATTCACGCCGGGCGAAGGCCGCCCGGAGTTCCTGCTCCAAGATATTCCTATCAAGGGAGATTTTAAGATTGAGCGCCCTGGCTTGTACTATGGCGAAACGCCCGATAGCTTCGCCATCGTCAACAGCGCCCTGACAGAAGTAGGACCCAGCGAAGGACTACAACACTACGGCGGCAGTGGCGGAGTAGTGCTGGGTTCACGCTTACGCCGTGTCGCTTACGCCTCCCAGTTCGGCGACATCAACATCCTGCTAAGCGGTCAGATTACGCCCGAAAGCCGGATCCAGTACCGCAGGGAAATCAGGTCCAGAGTCAAGGCTGTGGCGCCTTTCCTCAAACTGGATCACGACCCCTACCCCGTGCTGGACCAAGCTGGTAAACTATGGTGGCTTCAAGACGCATACACTGCCACCGATCGAATACCATATTCGGCCCAGACTGATCGCCCATTACCTAGGCCGGAGAATCGGGAGATATTAGGAGGGTTCAACTACATCCGCAACAGCGTCAAAGTCGCGGTGGATGCCTACAACGGGTCAATTGAATTTTACGTGATYCAACCAGGCGATCCGCTGGTTCAGATGTACCGGAAGGCATTTCCCGGCCTGCTCAAAGACTTTGACCAGATGCCTCAAGACCTACAAGATCACATACGATATCCCATAGGGCTGTTCACCGCCCAAACTCAGATGTTTCTGCGGTACCACGTCACCGACCCWCAGGTCTTCTTCAACCAAKCTGAACAGTGGGCGGTCCCCCTGGAGAGCCGATTYGGCAAACGMGGGGTTCTTCTCCGGCCMACYTATCTGATGCTRAAARCGCCGGGAGAAGATCRGGTTGAGTTCGTCYTGATGTTGYCMTTCACRCCCGCYGGCGAGAAGAAAAACTTGGTGGGTTGGATCCTAGCCCGTAACGATGCGCCTAATTATGGCGCCCTCCTTGCTTTTCAGGTGCCGGGAGACCCGCAGGTGGATGGGCCCAGCCAAGTAGAGGCGCGGATCGAAAACGACCAGCAGATATCTCAGCAATTCACTCTTTGGGAAGGGGCCGGTTCCCGAGTGATTCGTGGTCAGTTATTGGTTATACCCATGGCCGGCACCATACTTTACGTGGAGCCCATGTATTTGCAATCAGAAGTTCTAGCCTTCCCGGAACTGAAAAAAATTATCCTAGCCGACGGAAGCGACGTGGTTATGGCCGATTCCATCAAGGAAGGCTTGATCATGCTGGTTCATGGCGGCAAAGCGGCGCCCGCCGTGGATGTTGTTTCGGACGCCGGGACAGCGATCGGCGCACGAGATCTTAGAGAGATTCACGAGGCGGTTACGGGACTGGAAAAGGCCTTGGAAGGTCTCCGGGACGCCTTAAATGACTTGAAGGATTCTTCGGGAAACACAGGAGGTAGCCGCCCATGACTATCAGTAGCGATTGGATAGCGAAAGAGCAGAAATACTACGCCCAGACGGTCCGCCGGCAACCGGTGGTGATCGTACGAGGCGAAGGCACTCGAGTGTGGGATGCTGACGGCAAGGAGTATCTGGATTTCGTCGCCGGTTGGGCGGTGAATAACCTTGGTCATAGCCATCCCGTGATTACCCAGGCAATCGTCGAGCAGGCGGGCACTTTATTGCAGACTTCCAATCAGTTCTATACTGTGCCGCAGCTTCAATTAGCCGAGATACTCATCGAAAACAGTTGTTTGGACCAGGTGTTTTTCGGCAACAGCGGCGCCGAGGCCAACGAAGGCGCGCTGAAGCTGGCCCGCCGCTATGGAAAGTTGCATCGGGATGGCGCTTACGAAGTGATCACCGCTTTCAATTCTTTCCACGGACGCACCATGGCCACCGTGGCGGCCACCGGTCAGCCTCATTACCAAGAATCCTTCACTCCCTTGTTGCCCGGGTTCGTTCACGTGGATTTTAACGACGTTGAAGCCATCATGAACGCCACCACCGACCGGACCGCCGCCGTCTTTCTAGAGCCGGTCCAAGGTGAAGGCGGCGTCAACATCCCCGCCGACGACTATCTGAGCCGGGTGCGTGAGTGGTGCGATGAAAAGGGGTTGCTGTTGATATTGGATGAGATTCAAACCGGCATGGGCCGGTTGGGCAGCCTCTTCGGTTACCAGGARTWYRRCGTCGAGCCAGACGTTATAACTCTGGCYAARGGATTGGGCTAYGGCACTCCCATCGGCGCCTTTCTGTCMAAAGAGTATTGCATGGCCTTGGTGCCCGGCGACCACGGTTCCACTTTTGGGGGCAACGCGCTGACCACCGCCGCCGCTTACGCCGGCACTAAGTTCCTGATTGAAAATGACATACCGGGCCATGCCAGGGCCATGGGAGATCATCTGCAACGCCGGTTGAACGAACTTAAATCCAGGTTCTCTTTCGTGAAAGACGTCCGAGGCAAGGGTCTTCTGGTGGCCATGGAGTTTGAAAGCGACATAGCGGGCCAGTTGCTTACCCACGCCAACGCCGGCGGGTTGCTGCTAAACGCGGTCAAACCAAACGCCATCCGATTCATGCCGCCCCTGAACGTAACCGTCGAAGAGATAGATCAGGCCATGTCCCTGCTGGGAGACGCGCTGGGGAAGATATAAAGATAAAATGGATGCAAGCAAATTACTCTCACGGATTGYAGTCAATCCGAAGGTGATGGTTGGTAAGCCAGTAATTCGCGGCACGCGTCTCACCGTGCAGAACGTATTAGGCCTGTTGGCCAGCGGTATGGTGATTGACGACATCGTGAAGGAATACGCGGGATTAACCGAAGAGGATGTCCTGGCATGTATCCTATTTGCCAAAGAGTCTCTGGAAACGACGACCTTTGCACCTTTGGGAATTGAGAGTGCCTGATTCGTTTTCTTGTAGATGAGTGTATCGGACCTTCGGTTGCTTCCTGGTTAGCCAAGGAGTTCCATGATGTGCTCTCGATCTACCAAGAATCACCTGGGTTGGGTGATATCGAGGTACTGAGGTTGGCGTTCGATACCRGCCGAGTTCTCATCACGGCCGACAAAGACTTCGGCGAAATGATTTTCCGAGAGGGAAGGCCCCATAAAGGTATAATTCTATTGAGGTTAGGCGATGAACGTCCCTCAAACAAAATAGACGTTCTTCAGCGTCTTATTCAGCAGTATTCCGGCCAACTACCCGGCAACTTCGTTGTGGCAACGGACAGCACTGTAAGAATCATCGAAATTAAGAGTTAGTAGAAGTTCTGCTCTCAGGTAGAGTTGAAAAAGGACATACGTTGCCCGGAGAACCGGTGATTACTCCTTGACGGCGATCCGCGAGTGAGGGCCATGGTTTCCGTTGGGATTCCTCACCGAAATCCACAGACTCCGAATATCTTTAGAAAAAATGGAAGAAACTCAATGCCTGATAATAAAATAGTTTTGGCCTTCAGCGGAGGATTGGACACTTCGGTGGCGGTTCCTTGGCTGAAGGAGAAATACGGAGCGGATGTAATCACCCTGACCATCGACCTGGGTATGGTGGACTTGGAGTCCATCAAGGAAAGGGCGATGGAAGTGGGCGCGGCCAAGGCCCTGACAGTGGATGGCAAAGAGCCTTTAGTTCAAGAGTTTCTGTATCCTGCCCTCCAAGCCGGGGCTATTTACGAGGAGCAGTACCCCTTGGCCACGGCTTTGGGCAGACCGTTGATCGCTCGTTATATGGTCGAGGCGGCCCGAGCGGAGGGAGCATTCGCGGTGGCCCACGGTTGCACCGGCAAAGGCAACGACCAGGTACGCATGGAATTAGGCGTTGCCGCCCTCGCCCCGGACATCAAGGTAATAGGACCGATCCGTGATTGGGGAATGAGCCGGCAGGAAGAGATCGAATACGCCGAGGCCAGGGGCATCCCCGTCAACGCYCGCGCCAGCCGGTTYTCCGTGGACGAGAAYATCTGGGGCCGYAGYGTGGAGGCGGGAGAGCTGGAAGACCCCTGGTTACAACCGCCGGAGGACGCTTACGCGTGGACCAAACCTCTGTCGGAAACGCCGGATGAGCCGGCVTTTCTGGAAGTTCATTTCGAGCAGGGCATACCCACCGCCATTGATGGCGAAGACATGTCCGGGGTGGACCTGATACCCTACCTCAACTCGATCTTGGGCGGCCACGGAGTCGGGAGGCTTGACCACGTGGAGAACCGCCTGGTGGGCATCAAGTCYCGGGAGATTTACGAGGCCCCAGCCGCCGTGGCCTTGCACGCGGCCCACAAGTCCTTGGAGGCATTGACCCTGAGCAAAGACCAGGCCCGAGCCAAAGCCCGCGTCGCTCAGGAATACGCCGACGTTGTTTACAACGGTTTGTGGTTCACCCACCACCGGCAGGACCTGGACGCCTACGTTCGCAGCACCCAGCGCTTCGTCACCGGCGACGTGCGGTTGAGAGTGCACAAAGGCAGCTGCACCGTGGTGGGCCGAAGTTCTCCCCATAGCCTCTACCAATACAATTTGGCGACTTACGACSCGGGAGACGACTACGACCAGGCGGCGGCCGAAGGGTTTATCACTATATACGGACTCCCGGTTCGCACGCAGAACCAGGCTCAATCCCAGTAGAGGTCCACGATTTAGGTGTGGGAGATAGAGGCGGCCAAAGCCGCCGATTTGCCCGAGATCGATGAGTTGATCACCACCGTTGAAGGCGACCGGGTTGATCTGGCGACAGACCAGTTTGTGGTCGCCAAAAGCGAAGACGCAAGAATCCTAGGCTGTGGGCGTCTCAGGCCCTACGCCGATTTTTGCGAGATTGCCAGCATGGCCGTTGCCGAAGATGTTCGCGCCAATGGCATAGGTCGGGCTATAGTCAGTCGCCTATTGGAACAGTATTCGGGAACTATATACTTGATCTGTGAAGATGAAGTGGTGGAGTTTTTCCGCCGTTTCGAGTTCGAGTTAACACCTGAAGCAGAGATGCCGTCGGGGCTCCGCCCAAAGTGGGATATCTTTCGTCCCGCTGCCRGTTCCATGAACCTGATGAGACGGGGCTGACCGATATTCGCGTATCGGRCATCCRRAGSACAGGCCCAACRGTGATGACCAGAASAGACAGAGAAAAAAYCTTAGACCWKATGACGGGCCGCTGATCAGTTAGGTAGGAGTATATGACGCTAGCCAGCCGGATGAACGACCTGGGCACCGAAACCGCTTTYGAAGTTCTCGCAAAAGCCARGGYWTTGGAAGCCCAGGGCAAAGAGATTATCCACCTAGAGATCGGCGAGCCCGACTTYGACACACCCAAGCATATCGTMGAGGCAGGAGTCGAGGCCCTGCGTGATGGGCACACCCACTACGGACCGACGGCCGGCCTGCCGGARCTCAGGGAGGCCATCGCCCGTAACAGCCGGGAAGTTCGGGGTATCGACACCGACCCTGRACAYGTGGTGGTGACRCCCGGRGCCAAGCCGATCATGTTCTACGTGATCTTGGCGCTGTCTGAACCMGGYGTYGAAGTGATCTATCCCAACCCYGGCTTCCCTATYTACGAGTCGATGATTCGCTTCTCCGGCGGCACTCCSGTGCCMATGCGGCTGTTGGAGTCCAAGGCGTATCACCCCGACCTGGATGACCTGGCCCAAAAGATCACCAGCCGAACCCGTTTAATCATCATCAATTCTCCGGAGAATCCCTGTGGCTCAGCATTGACTCGRGAYGAGCTGGAAACTATAGCCAACTTGGTCAAGGAACGAGACGRCATTTACGTGATGTCCGACGAGATATACAAGGACATTCTGTACACCGGCGAGCACCACAGCATCGCGGCCTTTCCTGATATGGGCGAACGTACAATCATTCTAGACGGGTTCTCCAAGAGCTATGCCATGACCGGCTGGCGGCTGGGCTACGGCATCATGCCACCGGAACTGGTGCCTCACATDGTCAAGCTAGCGGTGAACAGCGTTTCCTGTGCCGCTACTTTCTCCCAACGGGCAGCTATCGCCGCCCTAGACGGTCCCCAGGACGGCGTGCAGGCGATGTTGGYGGAGTTCACTCTTCGGCGCCGTCTGGTCACCGATGGCTTGCGSGGSATTCCRGGGATCACKTGCCCCGAGCCCGAGGGGGCCTTCTATGCCTTCCCCAACATCAGCGGCACCGGCCTGAGCAGCGCGGAATTTGAAGACCGGGCGATGAACGAAGCGGGCGTTGCCCTGCTGGCTGGGRATGCCTTCGGCGMATTCGGCGAAGGATACGTTCGTTTGTCCTACGCCAACTCCCAGGAGAACATTTCCAAGGCCCTGGAGCGGCTGGACGCCATGGTCAGAAGTTTGGGCTAAGCGTTACCAGGGATTGAGGCGGCAAYCCCATTCAGATATACTAGCGGCTCTCAGAATGACACGATCGAGGCCATTCTAGAGAAACCTAAWTCAGAAAATCGACTCGGAGGTCTCCAAGATGATTTCACAGCTGCGCATCTACACCGTTAACAAAGGAATGACCGACCAATGGGTCAAGCACTTCACCGAGGTGCTSGTGCCCATGCARGARAASCWKGGCATCAAGATYGGCGGCATGTGGGTMAACGAAGACAARAAYCARTTCATCTGGACYCGCAGYTTTGCCGAYGCYGAAGACSTRAMGGYCAAAGAGGCYGCRTTCTATGGGTCHKCSGAGTGGRSCGSGACGGTGGACCACACTCGTAGTCACATCGCCAGGAYCGTVGTTCAAGCYATGGMGCCRGCCACGAAGGTGGAAGGCGACGGCCTCACCATAGGGCCCGAAAAGGTGTCCCAGCTTCGGATGTACACGGTGAAYGGGGGCATGATGGACCAGTGGGTAAAGTTGTTCTCGGAAACCCTGGTGCCCCTTCAGGAAAACCTGGGGATGAAGATTGACGCCATGTGGGTCAACGAAGATAAGAACCAGTTCATMTGGATCCGGAGCTTTGCCGACGCCGAAGACTTRAAGGCCAAAGAGGCCGCGTTCGGCGCGTCGCCAGATTGGCAAGCGATCAGAGAAAATGCAGGTAGTCATCTTGCCCGGCTGGACGTCAYWACCATGAAYGCCGTGGCGARGGTGGCGGTAAGCGCATARATCCTGACGGCYGGTACGTTTTTGGATTAATTAGGAGGAAAGAGTATGGACCTGGGTCTCAGTGAGGTCCAGCAAATGCTGAAGAGCAGCGCCCAGGAGTTTCTTTCTCAGGAGTGTCCGCTGACCTTGGTTCGGGCCATGGAGGAAGACCCTATGGGTARTAACGACCAACTATGGCGGCAGATAGCCGGCTTRGGTTGGACCGGCGTGGCCTTCCCCGAATCCTACGGCGGTACCGGCGGAGACTTTCTGGATCTGGCCGTTCTCTTGGAAGAGATGGGCCGGGCGCTGTGTCCAAGCCCCTTCTTTTCCACGGTCGTCTTGGGCGGTYTGACCGTYTTGGACGCGGGAAGCGATGCCCAGAAACAGGACATCGTWACTAAGATTTGCGACGGTCAGTTGCTGATGACTCTGGCGTTGACCGAGCAAACCGCTACCTACGAGCCGTGGGGAATCGAAACCGTGGCCACTCGTCAAGGGGACAACTTCGTCMTTGACGGTACCAAGTTGTTTGTGCCCGACGCCCACGTGGCYGACCTGTTGCTGGTCGCGGCCCGTACGTCGGACGAAGCRGACCCGTCTCAGGGAATAACCCTGTTCCTCGTGCCTTCAGGAACCGCCGGGCTTRCGGTTNRYKSMGSYRASSMSSWYSYCGRYSRWCAGGCNSTKCGRSGYSWKMKKKRACCRGGWSKSBGKTSCCGYMWMGKMKGTSMYSGGYSARSWRSWSYKMGGMYRGCSGGTTTTGCAACGCRCYCTGGAACGAGCCACMGCTGGGAAGTGCATCGAGATGTTAGGYGGGGCCTCGGCTGTCCTGGACATGACCGTCGAATATGTTAAAGGACGGACTCAATTCGGGCGTCCCATCGGCAGCTTTCAGGCAGTGCAACATCACTGCGCGAATATGGCCACCGACGTTGAAGGCAGCCGGGTCGTMGCTTACCAGGCGGCCTGGAAGGTGTCGGAAGGAGATCCCGCCCAGCGTGAGGTTTCAGTGGCGAAAGCATGGGTAAGCGCGGCGTATCAACGAGTTTGCTCCTTGGCCCACCAAACCCACGGAGCCATCGGATTCACTAAGGAACATGATCTGCAGCTTTACACCCGGCGGGCAAAGGTGCAGGAACTGAACTACGGCGACGTTAACTTCCACAAGGACGTAGCTCTGAAGTATATGGAGGGCCAACTGACCTAGTTCCACACCGGCGCTACCCCCAATCTTCCATCCCGGCCGATATCGGAGATCAGCCTTAATGAGCACCAGCGAATGTATATTCTGTGGAATGGCCCGCGACTCCGCCCATCAGGCTCCTATTTACCGCGATGAGCGTGTTTTCGTTGTTAGAGACATCAACCCTAAGGCTTCGACCCACCTGCTCATCATCCCCAATATGCACCTGCCCTCCCTGGCTTACATCGGCCCCGGTCAAGTCCCCATCATGGGTCACTTATTCGTGGTGGCTGAGGAAATGGCCCGGCGCGAGGGAGTGACACYGAGCGGCTACCGGTTGGTGCTGAACCAGGGTACGGACTCGGGGCAGGAGATCGAACACCTGCACCTTCATCTCCTGGGAGGACAACTGCTCGGGAACATGGGCTGATGGATCCTGCCGTGGTTCAGCGGCGGATCGACCGATTGCCCGCCGGTCTTCAAGACCACATACACCGGGTTGTTGAGATTGCCCGGGAATTGGCGGTCTGCCACGGTATCGACCAAGAACAGGCAGCCCTGGCGGCATTGGCCCATGACGTGGCTAGGGCCATGACAGATGGTGAATTGTTGCGCCGGGCCGCGGGCATGGGGCTACCCATTGGGGTGGTTGACCGGCGGGTGCCCATACTTCTTCACGGACCGGTGGGCGCCGAGATCCTCCAACAAGAAGCCGGATT
>NVSQ01000099.1 GCA_002401285.1 SAR202 cluster bacterium | reverse complement strand
CGGGAGCGGGAGATCATCATGCGCCAACTCAAGGTGCACACCACCGCCGTCAAGCCTACTCACCTGCCCAACCTGGACCGCGCCGCCAACTTCCTGGAAGACTTGCCGGCCCTCTGGCTACACCCCGGGGTGACCCACGAGGAGCGGGAGGCCCTGGTCCGGCAGGTATTCCGGCGGATCACCATCGATGGGAAAGAGTTCGTCGATATCGAACCGAAGCCTGAATACGCTCCCCTTTTTGCCACTMKGMKYRCGKCNCRMMAMGKMGGRTNAKCNAGGAGTTSRASTCTCCCCCGTCTCCACCAACTCCAAACCTATAGCCTTCCCGCGGCATCCTCGGATAGCAGAACCGCGGCGCAACTCTCCGCTGTCACCATCGCGCCTTCCAAAATCGGCGAGATCCGGCCTCGGCTACGATGGCACCGATTCGACTACTCTCCATGTCCACGTAGACTCGCTCCGCCACCGGGCTGACTAACTCCCTCCTCAAGTACGCCACCTGCTTACTCCTCCAAATGCCGTAAGACTGGGCGCCATACTCCAAGCCACAGGGCGACAAACAGACTTAGGGCTGCCCCGATCGTGATGGCGACGGGCCATGAAATAACATCGGCCGCCGCGGCCAGGGGCAGCGCCCCCACGTAGTGAACAGCCGGAGCCAGCCCCAATATGCTCATCACCCGGCCTCTCAATTCAGGGGGCACGTTATGCTGGATCAGGGTGATCACCAAGGGGACGAAAAACCCGAAACTCGTCGCTCCCACGAACAATAACATTATCCAGGATGCCCAGAACCAGGGCGACCAGGCGAACAAGGTCAGGACCACGGATTGAACTAGTATCGACGCCATGAGCAGCCGCGCCTTACGCCGGAAGTCCCCCAGCGCGGCTAATATCAGATTGCCCAGCAACGACCCCAGTCCCACCGCCAGCAGTAGTAAGCCGGTTCCGCCTGCTCCAATCTCTAGCACTTCTTTAGTGAAGGCGGGCATTACCTGACGGAATGACAAAGCAAAGAAGGCGAAAGCAAGAATCATCCAAATAACGGTATTCAGTATCGGAGTTGACCGGACGTGTTGCAGCCCTGCCCAGAGGTCTGCCAGCAACGTAGCCCCCCTGGCGGCGGATCGAGTTGGCAATCCTCTGATCAATAATAAGAAAACGATTCCTACCAGATAAAGCCCCGCATTAACAAGTAGAGCGGGGCCTATTCCAGCCAGTTCGATGATCCCTCCTGCTGCCGCCGGTCCCATGATCTGGCCTGTCTGGTTAACCATAGTATGTAAAGCGACGGCGTTCATCATCTCGTCCCGCTCCACCATGTCTCCGACTATCGCCTGGCGGGCGGGCATGTTCAGCGCTTGAATGGTTCCCAGGAAGGCCACGACAGTGTATACGTGCCAAATTTCCATCAGATCGGCGAGTTGTAGGATGGCAAGGATGAATATTAAGGCTGACACGTAAAGACGAGTGGAGATCAACAGCTTGAGCCGGTTGGCCCGGTCGGCGATGATGCCGCCCAGCATGGCGAAGAGCAAGTTAGGGACACCGTAAACGAAAATGACCAATCCCAGTTGGTAGGAAGAACTAGTAATGTCCAACACCAGCCAGCCCAGGACTAGAAATTGCATTCCCTGGGCCATGGACTGGGTAGCGCCGTTCAACCAGAACCAGCGGAAGTTGCGGTTCCGGAGCGCCCGGAAAGTCTGGATCTTTCCTTTTTGCGACGTCAACCAGGGAATGCTGCCCAGGGTCAGGAGGAACAATCCGAGGCCCAAGATCAGCAGTCCCGCGATCGTCATGACGCAGGCGCCACTGATCGTTTGGTCCCGAGTTGCAATTTAGCAATGGATTGAAAGGCGTTTTGGACAGTATTTAATGCGGGCCACATCGGGGCATAGCATATCAGGTGTCCCAGACTCCTACGTAACATTACAGGCGTACTTATTTCCGCCAACAGCGTTCTCCTAACGCCCGCTTTTCTCCTGATCAATCGTCCTTTGGTGTAGTCCGTCCACGTAGTTGTAAACACACCGTTTGGGGCGACGCCAGATTTACTGCCGCTCCTGGCGGATCCGCATATTCCCTTTTACCTATTGAGTCCCGGCCCTGGACCATCCGAATTCTTGAGAGTTTAGCTTGGTGACCGTTCTGTGACCGGGACGATGTTTAATTCGYTGCATCATCGCGAGGCGCCACGCGGTTGGGAATCTATTTAACCTGGATTTTCCCGGATTTATAAAATAATTCAAGGCCTACGAGACGTTGGATGATGATGCTTGGAACGGCCTAGCCGCCTCATCTCGGTGGTGGATGGGGAATCGGCTCCGAGTTTCTCGGGCATCGATATTATCTAATAAAAATTTGGAGGTTTCGCCGTGACAACTTACGATGGGCTTCTGATGCGGGACAATCTAGCAGATAACGGAGTCGTGCCTTCCCCCGGTTATCCTTATCATTCACCGGATATAATTTCGCATTCCCAAGTAGAAAAGCCTGATACCTTCTTTAAAGCTAACTATGATTCAAACCCTAATGAGGCCATTGAACTTGGGAGCAGGACTAACCGAATCTACGTTCGAACCAAAAATCTCAGCACCGCTGCCAAAACGGGGTGGTACATCAGCGTATACAGGTCCACGGCTTCTTTGTTTACCAACACTAACCTATGGAAAACCAGTCCATTAAAGACGGCTGCGGGGCATGNACACATCAGTTTGGCTAATTTGCAACCAAACGATATCGGCGTCGGTGGCGAGGCTTTTCTACTCAGTGGTGTGGACAGTGAATATTTCTGCCTCATMGGCATAGCCAGCTCAACACAGGTACCGACCATTCCAGATCCTTTCGCTACTTTTAACGACTATGTCGTTTGGGTCAGAGCGAACCAAGATGTCTGTGGCAATAATCTCACAACCGTACGGAACTACCCGGACCGAACTTTGTCGAGGTTGGATGAATATTCCAACCCTGAGGACGAGGATGTCATAACGGCATTTAAGCTTACCGCAGTGAGACTTCCCGTAGGTACGACTTTTGGAGTAGAGTGCCCACCTCTTAATGTCAAGAAGCAGCGGACCATAACTTCAAATTCTAAAAGTAGGATCTTAGGAGCGGGRSGCATAAGTCCCGCGAAAYTTACCGGGAACGTTACGACCTGGGTTACATTGCCGTCTGGGACTACTACGTGGCCGGCGGGCGGTAACGTATCGACAGATCTCTATGTGGGAATGGATCTTAGACATGCCGCCATCGTGTACGCTGAAAACTTGAGAAGCATAGGTGTAGATCGTAGCGAAGTGACGGCGCTGGGKCGAAGGGGCCGTCTGGTAAGGGTTGGGAGTACCGGAACTCATTTCGTTATTTGATAGGCCGGTCCGCATCATCCAACCGGTTATAACCAGCGCCAAAATCTGCATTCGAGGGATCTGACAACGATGACTACCGCGASGTACTACGACCAATACACGGTGCTTAACCWGTCGGCCTATTCTTATGCTCAAACGAGTCCTGACCTTGGCATAAACCTGRATGGCAGCAAAGATTTTTCCGTGGACGCTTGGGTTAATTTCAATGGGTTGTGCTCAAGCACATCCATAATCGCGAAAGAAGGCGTCTTCGAATTCGGACTCTGGGGAAACACGGTATTCATGCAGATAACCGGCTACGCGCCGGCTATGTGCGATCCCGAGAGTACCACCTTGGATGACGGCGATTGGCACTATATCTGCGTCACTTATKATACAAGCGGTGGGGTCCGGTTTTATWKYKRKSRRCMRKYMAAMKYGSSAYWYWYTWGSWWAKSMRRGAYMAGKKSRWYRWRKMAKWAYYSKWRSAMWMKCGGMRSTGSCKKWYRWRGNNTTTGYKMMRYWGKWRAGKSYRWKCWWTCAMSKCCYWKCCGCGGAAACTGTGCTCAAGAACATGTTCGAAGATSCTKMAGSATCTTCTATCGTTGCCGACTTCGACTTTTCTCAGAACCCTCCTAAAGACCTGGGTACAGGCAACTTGCCCATAACACTTGAAGAAAACGCAAATATGAAGACTAAATCCCCGTCCRTATCTTTATCGGGCACGGCTTAT
>NVSQ01000098.1 GCA_002401285.1 SAR202 cluster bacterium | reverse complement strand
GCTCACCGCTCTTGCCACGCGACTCCAACACGTACCCCTGCGGCACCCGCAGCAGGTGGATGTCTTCGACCTTGGCCAGTTGGTCGATCGCGTTGACGACGAACGACTGGGCGGTCGAGAGCGACACGTCCTTGCCCCGGCTGATGTTCTTGATGCGGGCGGTGAGGTTGAAGTCGATTCGCGAGAGTCGGGGAGGGACCTGGAACTGGTGGACACTCTCGGCCGTATCGTCCAGCTCGATCTCACCGACCTCGCGGGTCGAGGCGATTCCGTCGCGGTTGGTCGAGGTGATTCTCAGCCGTACGTCTTCGAGCAYCGCGACGGATACCGGCGTGCCGTTGACCGACAGCGACGGMCGRATCACGACCYGGGCCTTGCGGCGKTCGAGCAGRGACTCGCGGTCGACCAGGATCCCGGCCGCGAACGAGTAGTTCTCGGATTCGTGCGAGAACCGGTCGAAGGAGGCAAAGCCGTCGTGGACGAGGATCAGGGATTGGGATCCTGGCGAAGTGCTGAAGGGGACCTGGATCGTCCCGTTTTTCTGGGCGGAGTACTGTTGGCCGCCGAGCCAGATCGAGGCGTCGGGGATGCGGGTGCCCGATTCGTCGAGGATGGTGAAGATGTGTCCGGCCGGACCGGTGCGGACCAGGTGCCGCAGTTTGCCCTTGCGGACCAGCACGCGGCTGCTCTTGCCGTTGCCGATGAAGTCGATCACCCAGGCCCCGCGACCCTTCAGCTCGGGGAAGGCAAACTTCCTGAGCACCTTCCGTTGCGGAGGTTCGCGGTACTTCAGTGTCCGCTCGAAGTTCGGGACCAGTCCATCGAGGTTCACATCGGTGTTCACTTCGCGGACCTGGTCGCGGTAGTAGTTGAGCGTGTTCAGTTCGAAGATTTTCACGATCAGCGTTTCGACGTTTTTGACTTCCAGCTCGAGCGAGACGTCGTCATCGGGCGCGAAGGAGGTCGAGTTGGTGATGAGGAAGTCGATGTCGACCCGCTTCTGCAGCCGGGTGTATTGCTCGGGAGTCAGCAGCGCCGCCCAGCGGGCCGGGTCACCCTGTCCGGCCAGGATCTTTGTCTCGGCGAAGACCCCCTTGAGGTAGGTGTCGGAGAGGTAGGCCTGGAACGGCTCGTAGCTGTCTTCTCGCTTGAAGAAGTGTCCGAGGTAGATTCGCAGCAGCGGTTCGTCATTGCCGACCGGCCTCCGTATCGTACGACCTAGTCATCGACCGAGACCTTGGATATTTCTTGATGCAAATTACATCTAGGGTGCTTTTTGGAACGGATCCGTAAGCTCCAGTTCCTCACCGATTTCCCTGAGAGCGGGCAGAACTTCTTGCCCCATGAGCTCCAGACACCGCATGGAGTCCTCGTGGCTAATCGTGCCATCGTTCGTCCAGATGGCCAGGATGCCCGGACGCATTTCCGACAGGATTTCTCGGAGTTGCCGGATAACAGTATCAGGGCTTCCGATGACCCAACGTTTTGATTCTAATATCTGATCATATGCCGCGCCGTCCAACCCGCCCACCCGGAAAGGGTCGCTCCGGATCTGCTCCCTCAGCCGGAGGAATCTGGGGTCCCGGCTGGCGCTTCCGTAGCCTACCGGGGACGCATAATCTCTAGGCAAAGGGATACGACCGACCCCTACGTTCCCCTCCAGATATCCTCTGCCTACCTCTCTCGCCTTTTCGTCGGTGTCTTGCACATGGATCCTTACTAGGTAGCCAAAATGCTCCGGCCCAGGTTCGTAGCCGAAGTTACGAGCGGTCTCCGCGTAGATTTCCATCATGTCTCGTGTGCCCTGGTGGTCTGTCTCAAGGAAGAGATAAGGATAGTGGTGCTCTGCACACCATACCAGCGTTTCCGGGCTGCCAGTGCCGGGGATCCAGACAGGTGGGTGGGGTTTTTGCAGAGGAACTTGAAACGGGTTGACTACTCTGAATTGGTAATGCTTGCCCTCCCAACGGAAGGGACCGGGAGTGGTCCAAGTCTTAATTACTAAGTCGTGGGCTTCCTCGAAGCGCTCCCGATTGTACAATGGGTTGGTGTTGGTAGCCAGGCTTTCCACTCCAGTGCCGCGAACGAACCCAGACACCAAACGACCTCGGGACATCATATCGATCTCAGCCAGTTCTTCGGCAAGCCGTATCGGATTGTCGAAAATGGGCAATGGATTGCCCAGAAGCACGATCTTGGGGCGCTTGGTGATTCGAGCCAGAACGGCAGCCTCAAGATTCATTGCCGCCCCCAGGCAGGTGGGGGTATTGTGGTGCTCATTGAGCATCAATCCATCAAATCCCATCTCCTCTGAATATTCGTATTCGTCGAAGTGCAGGTTATACAGATCAGACCCGACTTTGGGATCGAAATGGGAGTTCGAGAAGGTCAATCTGACCGCACTGTTGGGGCTATTCTTGACATCATCGGCCGTATAGTTGACGTAAGCTCGTTCCGTGAAACGCATTAAAAACACGGTAGCCCTCCTGTGAACTCATAAGGTGTTTTTTGCCCGGTCTTCCAAGGCCGATGGCCCGCATGTGTTGCACCTCGTTTGGATTATAAAGCAACTAGCGATCTCGGTGACAAGTTGCTTTAAAACTCCTACATTTCATTTCGGTGTTGCCGAAGAAGAACCTGACGGCCCAGGCCAGGGGCTTAGTCTGTTATTCGGGTTGTTAGCAGTGGTAATACTGAGAACCTAGATTTGCTCTTTGTTTAGTTTGAAACTGACCTCATGCCAGGATTTAGAGGACTCTTGTACACCATGGCCAAGCTGATGGGGGACTCGCCGTCAAAAAGGGCAAGGTAGGCAAACGCGTGGACCGCCCGGGTAGCAGGAAAGGCTGCCGATAGGCGACGCGGAAGTTGTTCAAGCAGATGGCTTCCATGGAGAGGCAGGTATCTTAAGCTGGCTCACCTGATTTGTTACCCTTATGAAACTACGTCGCCACCAACAATGGCAAAGCGCGTTCTCGGTATAGTTCGACTCTACTCCGTCTCCACCATAAAATAGATTAAGCGGCTTTCGACAGCCGCTCAATCCAATCGCTAATTGACAATACTTCGATCCCAGAAGCTAAAATGTATGTCGGTGGCGTGCGCTCAACACAGGGCGAACGGATGATGTCAACAGAGCAAGTCCGAAAGCCTAAATGTTTAGCTCCAGGATGTACATGCCGCCCTTGATCCGGTCAACCACGTACATGATGCCGTTCTCGTCCACGTGGATGTCGTTGATGCCGTTGGCTTCCGCGCCTTCCGGTATCTCGGGCACGAAGTAGGCTACTTCCTCGGGCTGGAAGGGATTCTTGACGTCGAACACMCGGATGCCCGCATTGAAGAACGTTCCGAATACCAGGTCTTCGCTGATGAGCGAGGTCTCGCCCGGCTGGTTCTCGTAGATGTTGTGGGCTCCGTATCGGCCCGGCCGGTTGAAGAAGTCTTCGGTGTYGGCCATTGGCAAAGTGCTGGTTATGATTGGGTTGGATTCCACCCGGTTGTCCATCAGCCAAACCAACTTGGGATAGTCTTCGCCTCCGTTCCTGACRGCTTCTTGGGTRACCACCAGCATTTCACGGTCGAACAGTGGCAACACCGTGTGAGTGAACCCAGGGAACGGCGGAGCGTAGTTCACGTTGGCGATCATGGAGATGTTTGATTTGTCGGAGATGTCCAGGGTCACCACTCCGGAATCTTTCCAGGCGCAATAGGCCCGGTCCGGCCGGTCGGGGTAGACGTTGGCGTTGTGGAGGCTATGGCCGGCATCGAACTGGGGATGCCTGGCCAAGGGAGGCGCGCTGTCCCCTTCCTGAGTGCCGGGGAAATGCCAGCGTCCGGCCTCAACGGGGTTGGAGGGGTTCTTCACGTCCAGAATCACGTAGAACTGGTCGTCCTTGGAGTTGGTGGGACGGGAATCCGGTGTTCCCGATGACAGGTGGGCGTATTCGCCGTCAACCCACCACAGACAGTGGCAGCCCTTGGACTGAGGACCCTGGGCGTTCCAGAATCCGATGCGGCGGGGCTCTTCCGCGTTGGAGATGTCGTAAACGCCAACCCCGGTTCCGGGCTGATTATGGTCGGTGGACTGGTAGGCCACCAA
>NVSQ01000097.1 GCA_002401285.1 SAR202 cluster bacterium | reverse complement strand
TCGCCCTATGCCATCTTGACGGACCGCATCGGGGTGTGCGATCACTGGATTCGAACACTTTTAGGTAAGCGCGAGTTTTTCCGGAACAGGGACGCGGAGTTTAGGGCGAACGGTACCGTTGTTGAGTTGCGCGAAAGGGTGCGTGAGCTTAAGGAAAAACTTCTAGCAGATATCAAGCAGGTGCAAGGTGAGAAGTCGTTGGCATCGGCGCCGAATTCAATGTATAACCCACTGCGAGGTACGGACTTCGGAGACTGGACGGAGGGAACAGCGCTGATTCATGCGTACGAGGAGTTAGCGCAGCATCACGGCCAAATGGAGCTTACACGCGATGTGCTGATGGGCTGATAGTTGGTGAGCCCCAACAAAATGTTTGGAGGGAGGAATCCATCATGGCAATTAAGCGGATAAACCCATCGAGCCTGGGCCAGCCGGGCGGCTATCATCACGTTGTCAAGGATGGCAAGACCATATACCTGGCGGGACAAGTGGCTCGGGATAGGGACGGAAAAACAGTGGGAGTGGGTGATGCGTCAGCCCAAGCGGAGCAGGTATTTCGTAACATCCAGGCGGCTTTGGAATCGGTTGGCAGTGACTTGGGCCATATCTTGAAGATGACAACCTTCATGACACACCGAGAGGATTTTCCGGCCTACCGGGCGGCCAGGAGCAAGTTTCTCACCGACGACGATGCCCTGCCAGCCAGCACTCTGATTCTCTGTTCTGGGCTCGCCGACCCTGACTTCCGGATTGAGATTGAAGCCGTGGCGGCCATCCCATAGGGCATAAATTCCGGTTAACATTTCACCTAGCTACGGGACCAGATGCCGTTGGGCCCTTCCGGTTGAGCCATGGGCTTTTGAGCCCGGACCGTCGTGGCCGTTGCGTGCCGCGGGTATACGCACTTATGAATCCAGGCGCGGCTTACTCCGAAGCGGCTACGCTGGTGATAAGTTCCCCTGGAGTGCCCCGCAAATGTCTACAAGCGGTTACATTATGAGGGCGGGGCGAATGAGTGAATCGGAAGGCAGTTGACGCGCTCATGTTTAGAAAAGTCTATTAATCAAGGGGAGCGGTTCTTGAAGTACAACGTTGTCATAGTCGGCGCCGGTTCGGCGGGATGCGTGCTTGCTGCCCGCTTGTCCGAAAACCCCAAACGGTCTGTACTACTCCTGGAAGCCGGCCCCGATTACCCTGAGTTTCAGCACCTACCCGACGAGCTGAAGAACGGCTTCAATCTGGATGCTGGAACTCCCGACTCGCCTTTCAATTGGGCTTACCAAGCCTCCGGAGCGTCCGGCCAGACGAATCCTTTGCAAATAGCCAGAGGCAAAGTGGTCGGTGGCTCCAGCGCAGTTAACGGCCAAGTCTTCCTGCGGGGCCTTCCCGAAGACTACGATTCTTGGGCCGCCTTGGGTAACGACCAGTGGTCTTATATTAACGTTCTGCCATTTTTCCGAAAGCTGGAATCCGATGAAGACATTCGGGACGACTTCCACGGGAGCGATGGACCCATACCTATCCGGCGGGACAAGCCAACTGAGTGGCACCCGTTCCAGTCGGCGTTCTACGACGCATGTGTCGCGGCCGGGTACCCCGAAGACCCGGACATGAATCACCCTGATTCTACCGGGGTGGGTCCGGTGCCGGTCAACAATATCGGCGGCATCCGCATGAGCACCGCCCTTACGTATTTAGACCCGGTACGCTACCGGTTGAACCTTACGATTAAACCCAACGTGCTGGCCACGCGCATCGTGTTCGACGGTACCAGAGCGTCAGGCGTGGACGTCGAGAGCGGTGGGCGTAAGTTCACGGTGGAAGGCGAAGAGATCGTCCTCGCCGCCGGCGGAATTGCGTCACCACAATTGCTGATGCTGTCTGGGATAGGCCCCGGAAGCCATTTGCGCAACCTTGGCATACCCTTGGTCTGCGAACTGCCGGGAGTGGGCCAGAACCTGCGGGACCATCCGTTGGTCTATATTGAACTGGGCGTTAAAGATGGCGTTCATCTGGATATCACGGGTCCCCGGATGCAGTCCGGTCTCCGATACACCGCCGGAGGCTCGCAGTTACGCAACGACATGCAAATTTTCCCTTCCAACTTTGGTGGACCAACTTCCGGAGACCCGCTGGGAGGAGACTGGAAATCCCGCGAACCCGGCCTKCGGCTTACTTGCATTCTMCAAGCGGCTTWYAGCGCCGGTGAGTTGAGTCTGGCATCCGCCGAACCCCACGACAAGCCTCACCTTTCCTACCGKTACCTGGAAGACCCCCGGGACCTKCARCGGYTGCGTGAGGCRATGCGAATCTGTCAAAGGCTGTTGGCTCACCCGGCATTAGAGCCCTTGATTCAAGGCTGGTTGGCGCCAACCGAAGAGAACCTGGCCTCGGACGAAGCACTGGACACTTGGTTGATCCAAAACGTGAACACCACCTATCACACGTCCGGAACGTGCAAAATGGGTCCCGGCTCCGACCCTATGGCAGTGGTTGACCAGTATGGGCGGGTCAAGGGCCTACAGGGGCTCAGGATTGCGGACCTGTCTATTGCGCCCGACGTGGTACGGGCCAACACCAACGCCACGGCCATCATGATCGCCGAAAGGGTCGCRGACTGGATCTAGCTGTCAGAGCCGGGCTTGTTCGAAGCGATCAACCCTGTTGCCYGGTTGCCGTTCCAGCACGAAGTTTATACCGGCTAAGCCAAGGCCTAACGTGGCGCGCACGCCCGGATGATCGGTGGCGATCACCCCATAGGGCATGAATTCCGGTTATCATCACCCAGCCACGRGACATCGACTGTCCTCAATCCTACCNNCACMTTCNNNCCCRATAACACYGKGGTCAAAAGGACAGTTACAGTTACTGCTGTGCTTTTAGCCCTTGAGGAACTCATTCATGATCCGGATGAACTCATCCGGKCGCTCCAGATGTGGCAGATGCCCTGAATCTAGTTGAATCAGCTCACAATTTGGAATCGCGTCCCGGGTTTTGGCGGCTATCTCGGCACCCATCAGATCGCTTCGCAAGCAATGGATCAGGACAGTGGGGCACTGGACTTTGCTCAGTATGTCGTACACAGGTGGTGGAACCGGTCGCTGTTGGTAGATCAGAGGATTGGCTAGGGACGAAACCCACTGCTCGTTGACCAGTTGCTGGAAACCGGTTTTGACTACGATATCTATCGCATCCCGGCTCAACCTGGAAAATCGGTCGAACTGCCTCAGCCACGTCTCGATCTCAGTGGGAGAATTGAAGACTTCAGGCCGGGACTTCATCGGGTCCCCGGATGGTGAACCGGTGGATTCGCCACCCACATCCACCAGGATCATGCGCTCTACYTGGTCCGGATACATAGCGGAATAGGTCATGCCGATTTTYCCACCCATCGATTGGCCCACATAGATSAGYTTGTCTAGACCCAGCGCAACGGTGAGCTCCCGGAARTCTTGCACGTAGTCATCGGTGTCATATTTGCCGTCGGGCGCGTAATCGCTCTTACTTCTGCCCCTGGCAGTAACCGCAACAATGTGATACCTATCTCGAAAGGCAGGCGCAACCAGGTCCCAGTAAACAGCGTTGGCCACCGCCCCATGGGCCAGGAACATGTSCGGCAAGTGAGGATTGCCCCAATCGGTGTAGTGAATGTTGAGCCCGTTGACCATAATTCGATGCTCGGTGTACTGCTTATCTTTKACCTGCACAGCTATCCTCCNGCAGYTCCGGTTAWTYTTATTAAACGGTCTTCGKGGAAYATGKTACTCCACTGCCCACWGCSTCKWCCAGANATAAAMCTYCTACATAAGCCGCGTCGTTGACTCAGTCGCTTTAGACGGGACCGGTGTAGTGGACAACCCTTCCAGCCCGACGTAATATGCCACCATAATGGCAAGCGAGCGTCTACAGAGACGGATAGATATCCTCCTGGACGAGGCGGACCAAGCTATTGCTCAATCCGAATGGTCCGTTGTCCGAGACCGCGCTCAAAATGTACTTGCCCTAGACCCAGACAATGGCGACGCGGCCACCTTCTTGGCTGCCGCTGACAGAGCACTCGCCAGTGGCAGCCAGCCGCCAGCCGCCACACCGACTCCCATCT
>NVSQ01000096.1 GCA_002401285.1 SAR202 cluster bacterium | reverse complement strand
ATGTGGATGATCTATACCCAACACCAGGAGTCCAAACCCACCACCACTCTCATGTTTTTCTCCCCTTAAAAGTGTCCCATTATCGCTGAACGCCTACAGTGCCGGGATACATTTGCGTTGGGAAGTTTCTATGATTTCCCGGGATGTCCGCCCAACCGGCAATAACCCGGTTCAAACTTACTACGGTTGTTAAGAACCCCACACCCGACATTACGACCACCGGCAATTTACACTCAGATAATTAGACACATGCCGTGGCCTGGCTTGTAAAGTGGTTACAACTCCCAAACCCGCTTGAGCACAATTTGAGCACATCRGGAAAAATCAAAGCCCCTCAGACCGAAATCTTGGAGGCTTTTTCATTGACCAAATAGTTGACCGAAATTCCTACGACTGTACCCGACCAGACGGACGCATTGGTACAACCTAGGCGTAATTGCCCAAGTTCACGGGGCCAAAAAAACCTATTAGTACGGACGGCGACAAACTCAAAATCCGGTGGGGGCAACCCCGTGTCGGTCTGACTCTGACCTTCGGGCTGCCTTCGACCAGGTAGTGGAGTCTCGCCGTCAAGCTAACCTTGCTGTACTTCAGGGCTAGGAAACCCGTGTTTCGGTTATAAAACCCGTCAGTGGCCCCCACCGCCGCTTGAGGCCCCGGCCCGCTTGGGTATGCGTATGAACGCCCAAACCGTAGCCGCTGAGAACAATAGGGCCGACGAGTAGTAGAAGACGATCGAATATCCGAATTGGGAAACTACGTACCCTGCTATGATGGGCGCCGGCAACGTGACCACCTGCTGAAACAGGGTCATGAAGCTTTGCGTGGTGCCCTGAACGTGTTCGGATGCCACGTCCAGAACCGCTGCGGTCGCTATGTTTCCGGTACCGTAGAAAAACAGGCCCATAGTCCCGATGATCAAGGCAAGTAGGAAGCCCCCGTCGGGCGTGGGCAACAGTAGATACAACAATCCCATAGTGGCGAAGGACGGCAGCAATACGGTCTTGCGGCTGAATCTGTCGGATAATATTCCCATCAACGGCTGGGAAAAGATGCCCATGGCGTATAGCAAAGCCCAATGAAACCCGAGCCAGAAGGAATCGTAGCCCATCTCTTCGGCGAGATACAGAGGCAGGAAGGTTGTCACGCTCAACCGCGCTATCCCGACGAAACTGCTGGCGATCATCACCATGAAGATGGTGGGGCGGGCAAAGATGCCCTTTATACCAGCGAAGTACGCCCTTCGGGTCAGACCGCTCGGTCCGGCTGAGTAATGATGGCGGACGGTCTTCCACATCAAGAGGGCCAGGATCAACGCCGGAATCATGTGCCACTGGGCCAGATCCTTCCATCCCACCAGTAGCAGCATTGCTCCGATACACAAAGGACCAACGGTGTCACCTACGCTGGCCCCGACACCATGCAATGCCAAAGCGGTGCCCCGGCGGTCGGCGAACTGCAACGAAAGCGTGGACACCGACGATGGATGCCACAAGGCGGAGGCCGCTCCCAGCATGACCAGAAACGTCAGTACCCAGAAGTATGTCGGGGCAATGCTGGCGACAAGGTAGGCGCACCCGCCCATCGCCAGGGCGGAGCCGAGAATCACCGCCTTGTGCTTGTTGAAGGCGTCAGCGGCGAAGCCGGACGGCAAGGTCAAGAGTCCGCTGGCYCCCTGCTTGGCCGACATCAAGCCGCCAACCTGAACCTCCGAGAGTCCCAGGTCGGCCCTGATGAAGGGTAGGAAAATCGGGAACATCTGCTGGTACCAGTGAATGACCGTATGTCCAAAGGTCAAGGTACCAAGAAGGAATTTCMGCTCTACTTGGGGTTGCTGTGCGTTTTGTAACATACCGAGAACTTCCGCCAATTTTAGGTCCTAGTTAGGATTGGAACCGGCGGTTCTGGCGGGTTCCTGATTGCTGTCTTTACTGTAATAGGCTTGGTCCGCATGTTTCAAGCCGGCCAGGCCGACCACCAGTGTTCCAAGTATATAGGGCACCAACATGACCAATGAAATTGCCATCATTGCTATAGGAATGCCAAATATCCAGGAAAATACTAAACCGATGATGGACCTGTTTGATAAATAGTCAGCAATAACCTGCTGATATAGGAAGATGAGAACCGTAGGCCAAAAGAATAATCCCACGGCAGCCGGAAGTATCCAAACCAAAGGGGACCAACGCCGGTCATCGTCCATGGAGGCGCCTCCTTCGGTGAAAGTTCGCGTTAGCGAATTCGGGAATGYGAGGTCACACCGGGCGGTTRGCCACCGGGAGTGCCTGCTTAGTCATGCAGGTGTATTAATCCCATAAGAGGTTTGTTCGTTACCAAACTCGGGACCGTCAGATATGGAGCAATAGTACGGCTGTGCTAGATGAGTTGTCCACTGGGCGTACTGGCGATTCTAACGGCCCACAGMGCACTAGCCCCTTGTCCTCATAAGGGCCACCCAACTCCATCCTCTGCAGCATTTGCCTACCGATCTATGTTGGTGAGGGCTTGAGGAGTGAACCGGTGGAAGTCTGCCCATTCGTGATAGGATTCCTTTTCCACACTCCTAGAGTGTGATTATTCACCCAGTAAGGAGCCTTCAATGTACAAGATTAGACGAGTATACAGAACCAAGCCAGGAGAGGCGGGAAACGTCGCCAGACTCGTTTATAAACAGACCAAGATGTATAGGGATGCCGGCCACAGGGGCGAGTTCACCGTCTCCTACAATGGGTATACTCTTCCCGGTGAAACGAACATCGTTGTACTGGAGTGGCAAGACGACAAGATAATGTCTCCAAGCAGACCTGGTAACAACATACCCGCGGAGGTGATGGAAGCCGGAGCGCTGTACAGACCCTTAATTGAGAGTCAACACATCGAATTCTACGAGATGGTCGATCCTACCAGCATAGATGATTAGCCACTTTCATTGACCCAACGTTAACCGAAAATCTGAGGTCTGTACCAAGCCAGGTGAACAAAGATGCTAAAGGCCCCCTAGTTTGAGGGGGCCTTTGTGGTTTAGCGCCCCACCTCCGGGACCCCCTGGGGGTGGGGTACTTCTAGGACTGTAGGCCTGTAACAACTGCGTCCAACCTCCGAAATTCCATCCAATTTTAGCTTGGTGGTTGCCAACATCCAGCAAGGTCTAGAACCGCGCCGCGTCCGGAATTACAATGGCGTTACGGTGATACCAGATATTCTCATTCAAGAAAANGGGATGTGGCGTGCCTGGACAACTCGATCTCGAACCRACCTCTCACTACTATATCTCCCAGCGACTGAAGCTCCACTATGTAGACTGGGGTAACTCTAACAAACCCCTCTTAGCCCTCRTCCATGGYGGGTCTGACCATGCMCGCACCTGGGACTGGGTCGCCCRGGCCCTKCGYGACGACTACCACGTTATYGCCCYTGACCTGCGYGGACATGGCGATTCTGAGTGGGCCCGCGGCAGCAGATATACCATGATCGAGTATGTGGCCGATCTCGCTCAACTCCTGRCCCAGYTTGACKCCTTCCCGGTGACGCTGATCGGCCACTCAATCGGCGGTGGTATCGTCCTCCAGTACAGCGGTGTCTGTTGCGACASCGTTGCCAAGGTTGTGGCCATCGAGGGTCTGGGCCCACCACTCCGCCGGCTTCAARCCCAGAAGAGTTCTGCTSACGGTCATATGCAGGAGTGGATCAAACAAATGCGCGATCTGCCCAACCGAAAACGCCGCCGCTTTAAAACCCTGGACGCAGCGGCCCAGCGCATGCGCGAGGTCAACAACCGCCTTAGCGACGAGCAGGCCCGTCACCTTGCCCTCCATGGTACTAACCGCGATGAGGACGACATGTATTCYTGGAAGTTTGACAGCTATGTGAACGCGATGTCTCCGTACCCTTCTCGCGCTGAGACTACCCTGAATGTCTGGAACCTGATCACCTGTCCCGCATTGCTGATCGGCGGCGAGGACTCCAACGCACCAGACGTGGAGAAAGATGAACGRCTCCAGGCGTTCCGGAATGCCCAGGCCTGGACGATCCCCAACGCCGGACATCACGTTCACCACGATCAGCTGGAATACTTGCTGCGAGTGATTCCGGAATTCCTAGGCCGTTCGGACACCCCATCGCCGCCTTAGCTAATCCATAGGGCATGGTGAAGTTAATGCAGGTCCGGGAGGTTAGCCACGAGGCTGGTAAAGTAGTGACGGTTGCGCGGG
>NVSQ01000095.1 GCA_002401285.1 SAR202 cluster bacterium | reverse complement strand
TCTCCCTTACGTGGGATGGAATTTGTTTCAAGAAAAATTACTAATGTTGTTGCCGAAATTTCACTTGGTTTGAAGGACAAATTAGTACTTGGAAACTTGAAGGCTAAAAGAGATTGGGGTTTTGCCGTCGAATATATGGATGCTATACATAAGATACTGCAACAGGACAAGCCTGACAATTTTGTTATCTGTACGGGAGAATCTCACGCAGTTAGTGAATTTGTAAAAGAGGCATTTGATGTTGTTGGTCTTAATTGGAAAAAATACGTTAAAACAGAAAAAAAATTCTTTAGACCAATAGAAATTGATCATCTTCGAGGCAATGCTAAAAAAGCTGCAGAACAGCTCAAATGGAAACCTAAAACAACTTTTAAAAAATTAGTAAAAATTATGGTAGATGAAGATGTAAGTAGGTGGAAGAGTTTTCTTGATGGCAAAGCGTTTCCATGGGATGCTCCACTATATCCTGATGAATCTAAACTGATCACAAGAATAAGTAGCAGAAAAATCACTAAAAATACATAGCAAGCTCAAAATGTCAGCAATTACTGAATGTAGATCATGTGGAACATCTGATTTATTTCCCATACTTTCTTTAGGAAACCAATACCCATCAAATTTTGTCGATGAGGATTTCTCACCCAATGAAAAAGACAAAATTCCATTAGAGCTTGTATTCTGCGGGAAAAAAGAATGTGGGCTTCTTCAATTAAAACACACGGCTTCAAGGGAATCATTATACAAACAGTATTGGTTTCGCTCAGGTTTGAACGAGACTATGAGAAAAGCGTTACAAGACATTACCGAAGGTATAGAAAAAAGAATTACTCTTTCACAGGATGACATTGTGTTAGATATAGGATGCAATGATGGAACGTTATTGCGCTCGTACCAGTCCAATGTTCAATTGGTAGGATTTGAACCCGCATCAAATCTAATAGATGAGGCTAAACATGGTACTACCAAGATTATCAATGATTTTTTTCTATTAGATGAGTTTGAAAAACACTTCCCTAATGAAAAATGTAAGGTGATAACCTCTATAGCAATGTTTTATGATTTGGAGGATCCAAACTCTTTTGTTACAGATATTGTAAATTGTTTGGATCAATCAGGAATATGGGTAATACAGATGGCATATCTCATTCCTATGCTTGAACTGAATGCATTTGACAACATAGTCCACGAACATTTGGAGTATTATTCGTTAAAATCATTAAAAAATCTCTTAGAAAGTCATGGTTTAGAGATATTTGATGTTGAACTAAACGATGTTTATGGTGGAAGCTTTCGTGTGTTTGTTAAGAATAAAAATAACAGTCAAATCCAAATCCAAAACTCAGTGGATGAACTATTAGCAAGAGAAGAACGATTTGGATTGTCAGAAAAACAAACCTATCTAGACTTTGCCAAGAGGGTAAACTCAATTAAAGATGAAMTATATGATTTTATAAATCAAGAAARTTCTAATGGTAAAATARTTTATGTTTGTGGTGCMTCTACAAAAGGYAAYRCACTATTRCAATTTTGTAACCTAAATGACAAATTGATCAARAAAGCAGCRGATGTAGATTCTRTAAAATTCGGTAAAAGAACAATTGGAAGTRATATACCAATAATTTCCGAAGAGCAAGCAARACAAGARAACCCTGATTATTTTCTTATACTGCCTTGGCATCTAGTMGAATTTTTTAAAGAACGGTTSAARGAATTCCTTAGTAATGGCGGAAAATTTATTGTTCCAATACCAAAATTYARGATAATATCTAACAACTAATTTCTATTTRTGGCTAAATCTATTAAAACTAAGTAAAGGATAAATTCTAATAATTTTTTTGTTGAGTGTGACAATAGAGAGAATTRATCCCACATGTAATTTGGACACTGTAAAAGATGGAAGGGGTGCGATTTTYACTTTTATACCAAAAGATCCGATTATGGAATTTAATCTGAATATAGTAAAAGCAGGAAAGGTACGTGGTAACCATCATCATCCAGAGTTTGATGAATATTATCTTTTAACATCTGGTGAAGGTGTTTTAGTTTGGAAAGAAACTTCTGAATCAAARGAGAAATTTATCTATCTTACTCGTGGTCAATGTACAAGAACGCCAAAAGGAACCAAACATGTTTTCTTAGCTATAAGTGATTGTACGTTAGTTGTATTACTTACAAAAAAATGGGATGATTGTGAAACACCAATTGTACATGAAAACTTGGGAATGGGAAGTGGCGATCATGGAGATCCTCAATCACCATTCTACAAAGAAAAATAATTTAGCTATTCAGAATGACACTGAAAATTGGAACTATAGGAKSWWMWARAKWTGSSRRMAAKWAWTTTKKTSMTYATRYTRATKYAWYARAMARTRMWGWWRWWGWAKTTKWYRKWWSWMKMYCAATWRMWWWGSMTGAAGAATGGGCAAAAAAATATGRSWGYAATAAATTTGGTRATTATGCTGATGTAATAAACAGTRATGTAGATGYAGTTTACATTTCACTCCCAATTGCWWTGCAYGAAGAATGGKCAATTAAAGCGGCTAAYGCTGGTAAACATGTRTTRTGTGAAAAATCCTCTWCAATATCATACCAATCTGCCAAAAAAATGTTACAAGCCTGTAAGRATAATAATGTYAGAATTCTAGAAGSRCTTGCRTTTMGATTTCACCCRCAGCATAAACAAATTCAAAATTTAATTAATGAGGAATTGGGGAACATACAAAATTTTTATGGAATATTTGGATTTCCACCACCACCTGAAAACGATATTAGATGGAAAAAAGAATTAGGGGGCGGAGTATTAAACGACGTCACATGTTATCCTATTTGTGCAAGTAGAATTATTTTTCAATCAGAACCAGTCAGTGTCTTGGCTCACTTGGAATTTGATAAAAAATTTCAGGTAGATAAATTAGCTRATGTTTTCTTAAAATACAAAGACGAGAAAACCGCATTTATTTCGTCTGGTTTTAATAATTATTACCAATCTAAATATGATGTTTGGGGCAGTAATGCAAAAATTTCTACCAAAAGAACGTATGCGGTTCCTCAGAATTATAAAACTAGTATTTATCTTCATAAAGATGATAAAATTTTTGAAACGGTTATTCCACCTGCAGATCAATTTGGATTAATGTTTGATACGTTTTGTAGTGTTGTTACAAATAAGACACAAAATCCATATGATTTTGAAAAAGATCTTTTGGATCAAGCAAAATTAATGGAATCTATAAGAATTTCCAACGAGGAAAAAAGACTTGTGTCTTTATCAGATCTCAAAGATTAGACTTGATGAAGGAATTCATTTGAATATATGGGCAATCTATGAAAATTTTCTATTATAAGCTAAAAGGATCCTCAATAATTTAAAATAATTATCAATAACTGAAAAACTAAATTTACTAATTCCTTCTTTTCTATTTTTACAAATGTATGGAATTTCTTTAATTCTTGAACCTTTAGTTTTTACTAAAATTTCTAAAAGAATCTTTTCACCAATGGCTTCAAAGGACAGATTTTTGATCAAATCCTTTCTTATTGCAAAAAAACCAGAATTGGAATCGTTTACATTTAGCCCTAACAAAAATTTTGGAAGTGTACTAGCAAGTCTACTCATAAATTTCCTATGAATTGGCCAGTCATCAAATTTTCCTCCACTAATGTATCTAGAACCAATTACAATTTCAAATTCATTATTTGCTAATTTTTCATACATAGTTTGAATCATTTGTGGTGGATGTGCAAAATCACTGTCCATAACAAGTACAAATTTTCCTTGTGCTAAGGTAATTCCATCAATTATAGCTGATGCTAATCCACGCTTATTTTTTCTTGTATGTATTTGAAAACAAATCTTTCCCTTTGATTTTTGTATATAGGAATTTACAGTGTTACTTGTACCATCTGGTGAATCATCATCAATCACAATAATTTCTGTGCCAATATTTGTTGGAATAGAAGTTTTAATGGCATCTAATATTTTTTCTATAGTTGAAGATTCATTATATGTAGGAAGTAATATGGTAAGATCTATTGCTTGGTTTTTTGTATTTTCACCGATCATTCCATAAATTCACCTTTTCCTGTGGTCATAAAAGCTTGTTATCAATCTTTGATCGCTTTTTTAAAAATATAAAAGATTCACGATTTTATAATTCTAAACAGTCTAAAAGCATCTGCAGTGCTTAAAAAATTTGGAGTTAAGATAATCGCACTAAACATAATAGGACTTCCCATTGAAAATCCATTTAAAATTGATATGGAAA
>NVSQ01000094.1 GCA_002401285.1 SAR202 cluster bacterium | reverse complement strand
TAATAGACCTAACATCATATTTGTCAAGACTTTTTGCTCTGATGTAGAGGGGGATTTTACAAGAATTGGGGGATTTTACTTGGAGGGTGTCTGACTGTAAAGAATTAGTGGGATTGCCAGTTGGTATTACCATCCAGTCTTCCATATGTGTCTCCCGACACATAGACGTTTCTGGATGAGTCGGTGGCAACTCCATAATCATAATCACGACTTGATGACCCAAGCTGCTTCGTCCACTGCTTTGTCCCACTGGAATTGTACTTAACCACGAAGAGGTCACTGTTGCCTGCATTGGTATTACCATCCAGTCCTCCATAGGTGCCTCCTGTCACATAGATGTTTCCGGATGAGTCGGTCGCAATTCCATTAGCTAAATCAGTACTCGATGTCCCCATCTGTTTCGTCCACTGCTTTGTCCCACTGGAGTTGTACTTAACCACGAAGAGGTCATTGTAGCCTGCATTGGTATTACCATCCAGTCCTCCATAGGTGTCTCCTGTCACATAGACGTTTCCGGATGAGTCGGTGGCAACCCCTCTAGCACGATCATGTTTTGACGTCCCCAGCTGCTTCGTCCATTGCTTTGTTCCACTGGAGTTGTACTTAACCACGAAAAGGTCAGCKTTGCCTGCACTGGTATTACCATCCAKGTSTTGATAGGTGAATCCTGTCACATAGAAGTTTCCAGATGAGTCGGTRGCAACTCCATTAGCTAAATCATTCTGCCATGTCCCCAGTTTCTTCGTCCACTGCTTTGTCCCACTGGAGTTGAACTTAATCACGAAGGCGTCAGTCCTCCCTGAATTGGAAATACCATTCAGGTTTCCTTTGGTGCCTCCTACCACATAGACGTTCCCGGATGAGTCGGTCGCAACTCCTCTAGCTTCATCATACCTATCTGTCCCATACTGCTTCGTCCACTGCTTTGTACCACTGGAGTTGTACTTAACCACGAAGAGGTCAGAGTTGCCTTTGGAATTACCATCCAGTCCTCCATAGGTGACTCCTGCCAMATAGACGTTCCCGGATGAGTCGGTCGCAACTCCATTTGCATAATCACTACTTGCTGATCCAAGTTGTTCCGTCCATTCCTTTGTACCACTGGAGTTGTACTTAACCACGAAGAGGTCATTGGCGCCTGCACTTGTATTCCAATCCAGTCCCCCAAAGGTCACTCCCGTCACATAGACGTTTCCGGAAGAGTCGATGGTAATTCCATTAGCAGAATCAAGACCTGATGAACCAAGCTGCTTAGTCCACTGCTTTGTACCACTGGAGTTGTACTTAACCACGAAGAGGTCAGTGTTGCCTGCACTGGTATTACCATCCAGTCCCCCTTTGGTTCCTCCTGTCACATAGACGTTTCCTGAAGAGTCGGTGGCAACTCCATTTGCATAATCATTAGTTGCCAACTGATAGGTTCCTGGCAATCCATCGGAAGAACTACTACTTGATGAATCATCTTTCTTTGAACAAGAGATGATAGTGAGACTAAAAAGAAATATGAAGAAAGTGATGAGTATATTTCTCACAAGGTTTTCTATTACTGGTTAGAGTAGGTGACTGCATTGAGAATGTTTGTTGTAACAGAGGTAACTGAAAATGAAGCTCTTGTCCGTCCGTCATACTGTTCAATTATCCTGTTAAGGGCAATGGCATTTTGCCAAGAGTGAGTTCCAGTACCTGCGTCTGTATAGACAATCGGAGTACCACTTTCAGTCGCTGAAACAAAGAAGGTGTTAGTAGCTGGAGTCCCTACAACATAATAATCTGTAGCTAAAGCTAAACCTGTAGGTAGCGTATCTGTAGTGGAAAATCTAATAACATCGCCTTCATCTAAGCTATGGTTTGTACTTTCTATTTGCATATCTCCACCAGAGTCACTTACTGATACAATAGTTGTTGTTGTTGGCTGATCGCCAGAGGTTCTTTTAGTCCACGATATTCCATCAGAAGAGGTGATTATGACTCCATTATCTCCAACCGTCACGAATGTACCGTTTCCGTAGGTGACTCCATTTAACCAATCTGGTAATACATAGGTTCTTTTAACCCACCAGTTCCCATCAAAAGAGGTGACAATTTTTCCATTTTTACCCACACTCACGAAGAGTCCGTTTCTGTAGGTGATTCCAACGAGATTGTACTTTGTTCCAGACTTTCTTTGTTTCCAAGTGATTCCATCAGGAGAGTTGAGGATAAGTCCATTTCGGCCCACTGTCACGAAGAGTTTTTTTCGGTAGGTGACTCCTTTGAGATACTTTGGTGTTGCCCACTTTGATCTTAAACCGTCTCTTTCAGTCCAAGTGGTTCCATCAGAAGAAGTAAGGATGGTTGAATTCCCTCCAACCGTCACGAAGAGATCGTCTCCGTAGGTGACCCCATAGAGATGGTTTGTATCAGCCTTGGAGAAGTAACGAAGTGTTGTTCTTTTATTAGTCGAAGTATTAGTCCAAGTGGTTCCATCAGAAGAAGTAAGGATGGTTGCATTATCTCCAACCGTCACGAAGAGACCGTCTCCGTAGGTGACTCCATAGAGATTTTTTGTTGTACCAGAAGAGGTTCTTTTATTAGTCCAAGTGGTTCCATCAGAAGAAGTAAGGATGGTTCCATTATCTCCAACCGTCACGAATGTACTGTTTCCGTAGGTGACTCCATAGAGATTTTTTGTTGTACCAGAGGTTCTTTTAGTCCACGATATTCCATCAGAAGAGGTGAGTATGATTCCATTATCTCCAACCGTAACAAATAATCCAGTAGAACTCGTAGAACTCGTTATATCATCATCACTACTTTTACAGGAAATGACGGTGAGACTAAAAAGGAATACTGAGAAGATTATGAGTATATATCTCACTTGGTTTACTATTGGTGGTTGTGGCAACAACTGATTGAGCCTCTAGGTAGAAAAGAGACTAGTTACTTTATATATACAAGGTGGAGATTATATAGGCGGAGCCTCCACCAACCCCTCCATACGGATCAGTCCTGAACCTGAAAAAACATTAGATCTTATTGAAAGGAAAGGTAGGGCCAGACAATCACGTTAGTAACAATTCCTCTACCGGTTATTCCTTTTTCCTTACTGTAAAAATAGACTTTATCTGAAGGATCCGAAACCTTCAGAGCAATTGAAAATTCTTCTCCATAAGAATATATTTGATCTGTTAAATCGACTGACACTGCAGTTCCATCATAAAGGGATGTTAGAGTGGCCAGTTTTGTTCCCAGACTATGGTCAATAATACCTATGTTCTTCTTATCCGTTTTTTCTCCCCATCCCTTGTAATCATACTTGTAGATCTCGATCTCTCCATTCAGGGAGACGACTGATTCAGGGACTAAGTTTAACTTAATCTTATGGTTGCCATTAATGGAGGAAGGAATATCAAAAAGTAAAAAGGCAATTTTATTTTGGGACACCTCCAGATTATTGATTTGATAAGGCAACAGGCTCTTCTTGTCAGTGGTATCAACTGAACGGTCATTCAAGGGGTAGATTTTATCGCCAACCTTGAAGCTCCAGTTACCTCCACTGACGTTGTCGACTGTTACAGACCAGTTATAGGTCCCGCCAGGCTCAAAGGCTTGAAAAAAAACGTTATGAGGATACTTAAATTCTTTGGTGAGGTTCACTCCCGGTCCGCTCACCTTGACGGAGGCCTTTGTATTGGAATAATCCTTTTTGTAGGGATAGTTCCAAACCAGGCTGTAGTCGATAGGGACCTCTACTGCTCCATCATTGGGTATGGGAACACTGGGATGAGGGTACCTGAATCCTGGTATCCAGTAGACACTGTCACCATATTCATAGGCCCCTATATCTGGAGCTTCTCCAACAAATTTGCGTTTCTGTCCAGAATATAAGGGTGGGTGATTAAAATCTATCCCATCTTCAGGGTGTGGCACTCCTGTATCTTTTCCATCATTGATTCCCGGTATCATGACTCCACTATCAATCAAATATGATCCTTTTTTGGGACGAAAATCGTAATCTTGAGCAGGTACATTCCATGGATTAGCTCCAAATTTTTCTATAAGTTTTGATTCTGGTAAAGACCGCATTTGTATCCAGGGTTTTGCCAATTCCTTTTTTGGAGAAGACCAGCCACTGCCTTGCCCACTGAGTAGTCTTCCGAACCAGATACCGACAGAATCGAGATGAGGGAAATCAAACGAGGGATTAAAAACTCCAGTTTTATTTGTCATAGGGTCCGTACCCTCAGCCCAACAGTCTTCTGAAAAACATTGAAATGAACCTCCTACAAGAAC
>NVSQ01000041.1:6880-26656 GCA_002401285.1 SAR202 cluster bacterium | reverse complement strand
CACGTTTCCCTACACCACTTCCCATCAACCGTTTTATGGCTGTTGACCGTCTAACCCAAGGATACGGGGTTGATAGGAGTGGGCATGGATTGCACCTCAGGGAGGACCTTCTCAGCGAAAAGCCGGAGGCTCTTTTCGGCCTTCTCTCGCGGCATCCCACCGTACATCATGTGGATCACGACCTTTTCCATGCTGATGGTCTGCTGCATCGTCTTAATTTTCTCGATAATCGCGTCAGGGGTGCCGATGGGCTGGGTCGCGCGGCGAGCTGCGAGCCTGGCCTCCGCTGGGCTTATGTCGGCGTTCTGGCGCAAGAGGTATTCCTCGTAGCCRYGTATGCCTTCGTAGCCMGGGTTGTTCCARTCAAAGTAGTGATGCTGGGCCGCGATTCCTTGGTTATGGAAATAGACCCATCCTTCTTCGGCTTCCTCAGCAGATTCGGCGCAGTACATCCACAGCAARGTCGTGGGTTGGTCCGGCKGCAGGCCTAGGTCCTTCCGAATCTTGTTGAACCTTTGCACCTTGTTGACCATCTSATCAACSTCGTCACCGGCGACAAACATCTGCCCWAGACCGTTCTCYGCAGCCAGTTTYGCCGAWGCCTCCGTGCTGAATGCCACCTTGATATTCTTGGTTAGGTCGCCCTTATGGCGGGCCTGAGGACGGATACTGGTCGGTGGTATATCGTACACATCGCCCTTGAACTCGAAGCGCTCCGCGCCGTCAGCGGCCCTGATGGCGTTAATCACATCATAGAAATACTTGTGTGATTCCTCCATAGGGTAGCCGAGCGAAGCGTATTCGTGTGGCGAAATGCCACGCCCGATGCCGAGGTGGAGGCGCCGGCCTTTCAACAATATATCGAGCATGGAAATTTCGTGAGCCAGCCGAACTGGATTCCACCATGGCGCAACGATCACTGCGGTGCCCACATCTACTCGATTGGTTCGGCCGGCCCAATACGCCAGGTATTGCAACGGATTCGGCTGCATCGAATAAGCAGAGCCATAGTGTTCGGTAGCCCARATCGAATCGAATCCCAGCGGCTCAACTAGTTCCCCCATATAAAGGGTGTCATCCATATTCTGGGAATCCGGAACCTCTGGAGGCCGGTCATAATCTCCCTCCATCAGTCGGTCCCAGTCACCTTGGTTATATCCGGTGACCATTACTCCGCAGTGCATTTGTTTCGTCCTTTGCCAGTGTCCTGAGCACGTGACAGGCCCGGTTTATTCTAAAAAGATGGCAATTTGCGGTGTCAGTATAACTGTTCCTTTAAGCGGACACGGACCGTTGATGGCGAAACCTCATCASACTACCTGTGAAATGTAACCTCCATCGGCCTAAACACCACGAAAACCACCAGCCCGCGTTCAACTCTCCCCCATCTCCCCGTCCACTAGGCCACCTCGGCCAACTTCTGCACCCATGTTTCGATTCCGGAAACACTGATACCGGAAGGTAACAAAAGCAGGGTATCGGGAGATGGACTAGAGTCGGACTATACCGAGAACGGAAACTAGCTGTGTTGCTAATCCGGTATTGATTTCTGGTTACATCTCGTCCTTTATGATCGGTCCCCKACGACCGTGTATTTCCYTTTATCAGAGTAAAATAGCTCTGCCTTATTCCCGTGAAACAATCTTGGAGCCAGGAGGGGACTATGCCAGACCTGACCTCGATGTCCGCCGCGGTAGGAGCGTTGCTMAAGGAACGGCAACAAACCGTCGCTGTGACAGAATCGTCTTGCGGTGGATTGATTTCCGCGTCACTGGTGGCCGTACCAGGTTGCTCGGCCTTTTTTGTGGGAGGCGCCACCATCTATACCCGTACCGCTCAGTACGGTCTCCTTCATGTGGCTGAGTCTGCGTTTGAAGGGATTCGGTCCAGTAGCGAACCGTATGCGCTGATGAATTCCAGGAACGTGCGCGAGGCGTTGGGAACCACCTGGGCATTGAGCGAGACCGGCGCCAGTGGGCCCACCGGGAACAGTCACGGTGATGATCCAGGTCACTCCTGTATGGCCGTGGTCGGCCCCGTYSAACGGTCGATTACCGTCGAGACTCGCGTTGCCGACCGGGAGGCGAACATGTGGATTTTTGCCAAGGCGGCATTGGAGTTGCTGGAGAAGTGCATCCGGGAGTCAGTCTGACGCTACGAAGAATCATCCATGATGTCATCTCCAAGCCAATACCAGCGCCTATACATATTTGGCGTAGAGATTAGTTGGAGCGCATGTTGTCCTGGCGGGAAATACTCAAGGCGGAGTAGGCCCCAGCGACGACTCGAACCCAGATGGAGGGATTTCCGATGGACGTGATGAATAGAGACGAGACCCTGGAATTTTTGAGCCACCATGTTAAGACGGAGATGCTGATGAAGCACCTTTATTCCGTGGAGGCGTCCATGCGGGGATATGCCCGCAAGTTCCAGGAGGATGAAGACCGCTGGGCAATCGCCGGGCTGCTCCACGATTTCGACTGGGAGATATGCCCCACCCCCGAAGACCATCCCAACTTCGGCGCTGAGATCCTGCGGGAGCACGGCTACCCCGACGACATCATCCGGGCAGTCCTAACCCACGGCGACCACACGGGCATCCCCAGGGAATCGTTGATGGAGCATACTTTGTTTGCTGTTGACGAGCTGTCCGGATTTATCCGGGCCGTGGCCTTGGTTCGTCCCTCCAAAAGCCTGGGCGACGTGTCTCCCCGTTCCGTCCGCCGCAAGATGAAGGACAAAAACTTCGCCAAGGACGTAAGCCGCGATGACATCGCGCGCGGAGCCGAAGAGTTGGGTATCGACCTGGACGAGCACATCGCCTTCATCGTTGAAAGCATGAAGCCCGTAGCCCAGCAGATCGACCTAGTAGCCGAACCCACTGAGTAACCGGTTTATCCGGATAGTCCCCTCCTTATTGAAGGAAGGGACTTAGGGGAGGTCGTTCCCCGGGGAGATCACGCCCCCCTCTGTGGTCCTCCCTTCTGAAAGGGGGACATAGCCGCCGAAGGTGGTTGGCTTACTCCAGTGCGTACAGATGCCCGTCATCGCTGCCAGCGTAGACCACGCCTTCATGTACCACCGGGGACCCAAACACCCTATCCGCGGTTTTGAACCGCCAGATCTCCTCCCCGCTCTCGGCGTCTACCGCATATAGGTGCCGGTCGTKGCTCCCCACGAATACGACGCCGTTGGCCAMGGCYGGCGAGGATTTTATCTTTTTTCCGGTCGCGAATCGCCACTTCTCCTGCCCGGTGGCGATGTCCACGGCATACAGGTTTCCGTCATGGCTTCCAGAGTAGAGCACACCGTTAGCGATCGCCGGAGAGGAGTGAACAGGCCCGCCTGTTAGGAACCGCCACTTCTCCTGGCCGGTGGCTGCGTCTACCGCGTAGATGTACCAATCGAAACTCCCAAAATAGACGGTCCCTCCGGACAAGGCCGGCGTGGAAGATACCCAATCACCTGCCGCGAACCGCCAGTTTTCCTCTCCGCTTGCCAGGTCGATCGAGTAGAGATTACCGTCGTCGCTGCCGATGTAAAGCGCCCCATCGGCTAAAGCTGGAGACGACCACACTTTGCCGCCCGTCTGGAATCTCCAGATCTCCGTCCCGGTATCCGCGTCTACCGCATAGATGTTGTTGTCCCAGCTGCCGAAGTAGACTGTCCCGCCGGCAATAGCAGGCGAAGATAAAACGGCGCTGCCTGTGTTGAACTTCCACTTCTCCTCACCGGTCTCAGTGTCCAAAGCGTACATGTGGTTGGCCACGGTCCCGAAATATACCGTACCATCGGCCACGGCCGCTGATGACTGGATCGGGCCCGGAGGCATGGCTTCGTCAGGGCGAGCTAGGAAACGCCACTTCTTTRCACCGGTCTCTAGATCTACCGCATACAGATAATTGTCGTCGCTGCCCACGAAGGCGACTCCGTCGGCAATGGCAGGCGAAGTCTGGATCTTCCCCAGCGCGTAAACAGCATACTTTTGCAGCTCTGGCGGCACTTCAGCGCCTTCAGCCATGAACTTCCATTTTAGGCGATTCCCCGGCGCCACRCCTCCGGCGTCGTAGAATCCGGTGCGGGCCAGATCGCCTCGAAAGATAGCGGGNNTCTGGTGGYTCGCCAGGTGGTATAGGTGTGGGTGTTGGCGAGGGGAGCGTGGCGGGGGCTTCGAGAGTTGCAGGCGGTGGRGTCTCAGCGGCTATCTGCGAGGTGGGCGCCGGTGCTTCTGTGGGCTGAATGGTTGGAACCGGTGAAGGCAAAGGCGTACTGGTTGCCACGGGACCGGCGCAGCCAAKCAGGARCGCCAAGAAAAGGCCGCCGTTTACCCGGCGCCACCCATCGATCACGACCCGTCACGCTCGGTAGCGTCGATGCCAGAGAACGGGTCCCAGTCGAACKCCAAGCTCGCGTGGGGATACCGTCCCTCCATCAAAGGCAGATGGCCGGAGTCCAAAATAGGCACGTTCGACGCGAGGGCAACCGCCTGCTCTGACACCGGCTCCTCAAATCCCCACAAAGCCGGGGTCCCCACGTTTTTCCCTTGGATCARCACCTTGAAGTCACCCAGGCCCSCTGGGCGCGCCAGGTCCAACATGCCGGTGTTGTTGGCGGCAAGTTGACGTCTGGGCAAGTCCAAAGYCGTCAAGCGGTCCCGGAGACGCGGCAACCCCAAGTTGGCAAGAAATCTCGCCTGAGTCGTAAATCCCAGCGTTTCCAGTCCAGCTTGGCTTCCGGCGTTCAWCACCGTAGTGAAATCTACTTGGGCGGTCATGTCCTGCCGGCCTATCCGCTGCAACGGCGAGTCCGTCTGCGTGTGCCGGTAAAAGGTGGTAAGTGTACCTCTGGGCCTATCGTCCATCGAGTACAAGTCCGAGGCTACTCGCCCGTAGTCCACGGTCAAGATAAAACCAGTGTCCAAGACCTCGGCTGCATCGTCCACCCAATCGTCTATGCCCAAATTAATCTCAACTGTCTGTCCTTCGGCTAGAGTGATCCCGAGACCAGCCAACCGGGTCGCCAGCCGAGGAGTGGAAGGCTCCTTCAAGGCATACTCCAGCACATCGYCGGTCAGCGTCACGTAGACTTCTTTGAGGCTTCCCTGGCTAAGAGTGACTTGGTGCACCGGGAAGGCGTCCAGCAACTCGTTGGACAAGAGGCAACCTTTGATCCCGCGTAACGGTATCCCTCGGTGATGCTCGCCTCCCAAAGGTCCTATAGATAGCAGGGAAGCTAACCGGTTTACGGCGGCCCCTCCCGGACCCCTGGTGCTYTCCCTTTCCACACSGCCTRCSACCAGCGTGTCCACGCAGACGTAGCGAAGCGACCGGGCAAAGTTTCCGGGAAGACCTGCGGCGTAACTCGTGATATCCCGGCAAAGCAGACCGTTCCCMGCGCCCAGTTCTACCACGGTGAATGTCGCAGGATGGCCCATCACCTGCCACATTTGATGCAACTGAACGCCAATGAGTGCACCGAAAGCCGGGTGAGCGTGGGGGCTGGTGTAGAAGTCGCCGGAAGATCCGATGTGGTCGGGTCCGGTATAGTAGCCGCCGCCCGGCCAAAACAAGGCCAGGCCCATGAATTCCGCAAAAGTTATCGCGCTGCTTGCCAGAATCCGGCGGCGGATTTCCTCCTCGACCGTCATGCCGCCATGGTATACCCCGGTCCGGCAATAAAAAAGAGGGCCGCAACGGCCCTCTTTAGCTAGGTTTGAATCTACGACGCCTAGGTTTAGCCGCGTTCTTCCAACGGCACGAATTCCTTATCCATTTCCCCGACGTATTCCAGCAGTGGCCGRATCAGCATGTTGTCTTCGAACTGTTCCACGCATTGGASGGTCCAACCGGGAATCCGGCCCAAGGCGAAGATTGAGATGAACAGGTCGTCGGGAATCTCCAAAAGGTAGTAGATSGAGCCGGCGAAGAAGTCKACGTTGACGAAGATGCCCCGGGAGCGGTAGGGGACCATGACCTCGTCTTCCACGTAGGTGAGAATCTTGAACCAGTTTGGCTGTCCCTTTTTCTCGCCGAGTGCTCGGGAGCGGTCTCGCAAGTGCCTGGCTCGGGGATCTTCCGCTTTGTAGACCCGGTGGCCAAAGCCCATGATACGGCCGCCATTGTCCAGGATGTTGCGGCAGTACTCMGCGGCGTTYTCCGGCTGGCCGATGTCCARSGCCATCTTCATAACTTCTTCGGCGGCGCCGCCATGCCAGGGGCCTTTCAAGACACCKATACCCGTGGTGACTGCCGAGTGAAGGTCSGACAGCGTGGACGCCGCGACCCTGGCGCCGAATGCGGAGGCGTTGGCCCCATGTTCGGCATGGAGAATAAAGTCCACGTCCAGTAGGTCGATGGTCTCCTGTTCGGGCATCTCATTGAACAGCATGTAAAGGAAATTGCCCGCGTGGYTGAGGTCAGGGTTGGGCGCGACCGGTTCAAGGCCCTGGCGCAGCCGATGGTGGGCGGCAACAATCGTGGGGCCCATGGCGCTCAATCGGATCCCCTTGCGGATGGTGGCCTCGGTCGAATTGTCCTTCACCTCKGGATCGAAGGCCGCCAAAGCCGAGATGCCGGTGCGCAACGCGTCCATGGGGTGGGAAGCCTTGACCAGATCCAGAACCTGGATGACTTCGTCGGGAAKACGCCGGTTGGCACGCAAAAGAGCATCGAACTCTTGAAGCTCCTGCTTGGTGGGCAGTTTACCGTAGAATAGGAGGTAGATCACTTCTTCAAAAGTGGAATTCTCGGCCAGATCGTGGATATTGTAGCCACGATACAGCAGTTTCCCCTCTTGGCCGTCGATGAAACTGGACGTTGTGGTGTCCAGATATACATCCTTGAGTCCTTTAATGATCTCGGGCGGCATGGACCATCCTCCTAACTGGTGTTCGGCTGGCCGGTGTCGGGACTCTCCGGCCAGAGCGATTTTATAATGAAAATGAGCCCACCACGGGCGTTAATTTTACCTTTGGGACGTGCCAAATTTTAGCATTCGCCCCTAGGGGTGTCAAGCTGAACCAAGCCTGACACCCGGTCTATGACGCACGAACGTCAGCTCGTTCCAACCTCATGGATCAAGTCTTGGCTTAGAGCCAGCGGTTGGGAATTCGTTCGCACAGTTCAGCCTCCGGCMCGTGAGGACGATAAACGGCGTCCACGAAGGCAAGCCACAACCCGAAGGATCGAGTTGCCAGAACTGGGGRGATAAGATGACATATCTGACATATTGGCATAGGATAGTTGACCGGCAGGGTAAACCTGAGCCGGGCAATCTACCGGCCTCGGTATTTCGTAGGTAGGGATTAGCAGCCTCGACTTTGGCTCTTGCAGGAGGACTATCACGTGAATCTGGGTGTGCGGYTACATCGGACAAGCTTGGCTCTGGGCCTGGTATCCCTGACGTTGGCACTTTTTTCACTGGCATGCGTCAATGAGGCGAGCGAACTGAACAAGGCTGGGGTCGCCCTTGAGAGCCGAAACTCTTTGGAAGAGTCGATAGTAAAGTTCGACGAAGCCATCCGTCTGGACCCCAGATTGGCTTTAGCCTACTACAACCGGGGTCAAGCCTATTTCATACTTGGTCAGTTCGAGCCAGCTAAACAAGATTATGACCAAGCAGTTAATCTCGACCCTGAATCCATCCTGTTCTACACCAAAAGAGGCGACGCGTACCTCGCCATGGGCCAGCCCGACCAGGCGGTCCAAGAACATAACGAAGCTATCAGTCGGGACCCGCAATTTGGTCTAGCGYATTACAACCGGGGTAGCGCATACGTCGCCCTTGGCCGGCGTGACGAGGCTATCCAGGACTACAATCAAGCGGTTATTCTAGACCGTCGCATCAGAATAACCACCAATATCGGAGTTCGGTGTAAGCTCTACGATGACCTTTACCCCAAGGACGTCGCTTACCAAGATTGCAGAGGTTTCTCCAGCCACGGGTCTCGGTTTGCCAACGCATTYGGAGAGCGTGCCTTTGAATATTTCGAGCGTGGCGAGTATCGAAAAGCAATTATGGACTACGATCAAGCGATCCGGTTGGATCGCGATCGTGATCTCTACAACGGCCGAGGACTTGCTTATCAGAGCATAGGCGAGTTTGACCAGGSCTTCCAGGATTTCGAGAAAGCGGCCGGCAGTTCCGGGTTTGCTCCGGCCCATTACAACCAAGGAAAGCTGCTATATGAGATCGGTAAATATCGATTCGCCGCGAAAGAATATTCCCTGGCGATCTTGAAGGATCCCCTTTATGCGGACGCCTATACTGGCCGGGCAATGGCTTACACCTTTCTGGCAAAAGATGCACTCGCCAAACTTGACATCGATCGGGCGGTTGAGTTGGGTGTTGATCGAGTTGAGCTGGAAGGGGTGATTCAAGAGCTAGAGAAGCAAAGATAGTTCGGTAAGATCGCTTATAGGTCCTTCTTATACCTTCGGCGGGGTGGGGCGGTGATTCCGATTCGTCAGCTTCGCCCAAGTTCGAGCAACAAGCCGTGGGTCAGGGCCGACGRCTCGCTTACGGTGAGCACAGGCCGTYCTCCGGTCTGTATCTCGATCTTGGCCGACGGCATGTCCTGATCTTCCCGGAACCGTAATACCAGGTCTCCCGAGTTCAGTTGGGTGAGAGCGGCCTGGGCCATCTCTATCACCGATGGGTCTCCCGGCGTCCCGACCACCGTGGCGATGACAGGTAAGGACAGTAACCGGGCCAAGGAATGTCCGAACCCGGCGGCAAAAGCTCCGTAGTTTCGATGGGCGTTGGGGAAGCTTTTCAATGCCCACACCGCTTGTTCCCGGTGTGCCTCTTTGCCCGTCAAGTCAGCCAACTTGACGAAGAAAGCCGCCAGCCGGGCATTCTGAGCCAGTACCTTCATGGGCCGGCTGAGACTTGCCGGGCCGGATATGCTGATGTCGCGGAACCCCCCTTCATGGTCCCGGTGCCGCTGGGCGATGCTCTCCGCCAACGATTCGGCTCGTCGCAAGTAGGTGTCTTCATGGAGCGTGGAGTAGGCGTGCAGCAAAGCTAAGCCGGTTTCCGTGGCATCCCCCAACAGTCCTGGCACTAGGGCCTTGCCGTCCCAATAATGGTGCATGGCGCCGTCGGGGCCACGCAGTGTCTCCCACAGCAGGTCCAGCACTTCCTTCGCCCGTTCCCGGCACCCTTCCAATCCCAAGATCCACCAGGCATCGAGATAGGCCGTCRCCGCCCGGGCGTTGGCGTCGCAGTAGAGATAATYATCGATGACTGACAGCATGGCGGACGATGATGAGTCACGATCCTCTCGAACGTAATCCTGACACCCTTGAAAAAGGCCGGCTTGCCCCCTGGACAGGGTGGTATCCAGGTATTCAACCAGCCCTAAAGCCGTTTCCYGGTGAGACGAATCTTGGGTCAGCAGAAAGGCGCGTAGGTGGTTGCTAAGGAGGGCCGCTTGGTCGTCTAGCAGCTTTTCCGGATGGGGCTCGCTCCAATCCGCCTTGGAGGAATATCGGTAAAATCCACCGCATTCGGCATCGAAGGTCTTGCTGCCGCGCATCTTGTCTAAGGTGAATCTAACGTGATCCAGGTGAGAAGACTCGCCGCTGGTCTCGTAAAGGTACATGAGGAAATCATTAGCTTCGGGATGCAAGAATTTGAACTGGGCGCCGTAGCCGCCGTTGACCGAATCGGCCAGGCCTTCCACCATGCCGGCTATTTCGGCTACGATGGCCGGACTCAAGGGCGCCYGATCGTTGTCTGCGGCGCTATCGTCATCGGCACTTGCCTGACCCTCTGTGGGATCGACTATGGCTTCGCCCTGTTGGTGCAGCGTTACCACTTTGACCAGCAGGTTGATAAAAGGCTCGGGTTCCATGAAGTTGACGCTGAATAGGTGGCTGCCGTCGGGGGACATAAAGATGACAGTAGGCCAGCCGCCCTGGTTATACCGCAGGTCCACGTCGGGGCGTTGAGACTCCTCTACGCGGATGGGAATGAAGAAGGCGTTCAGCAAGGAGATGGTGTCGTCTTCCGACAGGGAGGTYTCGTCCATCCGCTGGCAGAACCCGCACCAGAAGGCGGCGAGAAAGACCATCACCGGTTTATTCTGGTCCTGGGCCTCTTGGAACGCCTCCGGTCCCCACTCCCGCCAATCAATCAGGTGCGCCTGGTTGGGGCGAACAGAGAACCGGAACATATCAGGCCTCCCCAGACCGGCCTTTACCGGCCCGGGGCCTCGCTCTTCAGGGCTTCAAGGGCTTGGAGGACGGTTTTCCTCCGGAGTTCCTTTTCCTCATCGGGGGGGAGATCAGCGGCGCCCAAAGGGTGGACGATGCCGGTGCCCTGGACGATGCGGTTGGAGCCAACCATCTTGGCRATGGGAACCACCGAGGTTACCTGGCAAACSGGGATACCCGCTTTTTCCAACTCGGTCGCGATCGCAGCGCCGCTGCGAGTGCTGGTCCCTCAAGCCGAGGTGAGGATCACCGCGTCAACCCCCGAATCCTTCAACTTCTGCGCGATCTSCTGTCCCAAACGGCGGCTGTTGGCTAGTGGATTGGCCAAACCGGAGGTGGATATGAACTCGTCGTGGAGCTTGCCGACGACGCCCTCACTCTCCAATTCCCGCATTACGTCGACCGGAACCATCCGGTCCGGGTCTTGGCGCACGTAGCGTGTGTCGTAGCCCCGATGGGCCACCTCGTAGTCCTCCCCCTTCAAGTCATCGTCCTTGGATATGTCGTAGCTTCCCCAGGTGGTTGCCGCGGTATGGGCGATGTTGTCCGGGTTGCCCTGAGGCACCACCCCTCCGTCGGTRACGATGGCCACTCGGGCCTTAGAGAGGTCAATGACCGGAGGCGGCGCCGGTACTGATGGGAATGTGGTTACTGTCAGTTCGGACTGGAAAGCGGCGCCCTGGGTCTTGGCGTACAGCATCTCAACCATGCGTTCGGCCGCCGACTTTTCCACGAAGCTGTCCCGTAGGATGCCTCGGGGAATGTAGCCGTCTTCGGTGGGCGATCCCATCTCCTGACYCGCCGACAACTTGGCGGCGATAGCAGCCATCTTGATCAACGTGGCTTCCATCGCCGACACGCTTTCGCCCGAATCCACGATGTATAGTTTTTGGCGGTAAAGGTCCACTCCGGGGTTTTCCAGCGCCATTCCCGTGACTGCCGGAATGCCGATCTCAGCGCCTACGTCCACGCACAAAGCAGCAGCCGCCGCACCGTAACGGCCTGCCTCGAAGCACGGTCCGGCTACAAACAACTCGGCTTTGCAGGCGGCAACTTCYTTCAGAACGAATTCCTTCAGTACATCGGGGTTTTCGGCGGCGAAGTTGTCCCCGCAGATCACCGTTTTCACGACCTGCGAGTCCTGGCCGAGCACCCGCTCCAGCAAGCGTCCCGGCCCCACCGCGCCGTCCCGCACCTCGGGCGGAGCATTCGCCACCTCTTCACCGCCCATTCCGCCGAAAAATTGGTTCAAGTAATGTACTACCCGCATTAGTTAGACCTCACTTGGCACTGGATTTTGGCTTAGATTGATTTGGAGCACGATCCCCTCTCTAACTCTCCCCCGKAAAGGGGCGAGGAGAAGTCCYTTCCCCCCTTGCGGGGGACGGTTAGAGCCTGCCCTGAGCCTAGCCGAAGGGATGAGGGGTCGTCCTTTAATAAACAAAACACCGCAGCTTGGAGATCCCTTGTTGGCTGGTTACGCCGCAGATTCCTCCGGCGGGTATCTCCTGGGCCACTTCAAGAGCGGCGGTCATGGCCGGGTTTCCCGCTACCACCTTCTCCACCGCCGGGAGGTCCCAATTCGTGTCGCCGCCGCCAACGTAGACGATGGCATCCACCTCCGGATAGTTAAACAGGAGCGCGGACTCGGCCTGCCGGTCCCGGGACATGTCCGATACTTGGACGGTGGTGAAGATCCCGGATTGTTCGCAAAGGCGGGCCGTCAACGCCATGTCGGCGTGGGGAGCTCCGCCGCCGTATTTTGTGAGAACAACACCATCGGCGGCCAGGTTCCACTTGGCCATCTCCGAGGCGAGCATGCAGTTGCGCTCCCTATCTGAATTGTCGGAAGCGGCCATGGTGGCGATTGTCCCCACTAGAGTAATCTTCCCCTCCCGGTGCCATCGGTAAAGCTCGCTGATGACTGGGTGATTCTGGTAGAAATAGGTCTCCACGCCCATGTTCTGGTAGCCGGACACCACTCCCCCGTCCAGCCATTCGTTGGGGTGTAGCATCACCGGCACCATTCCGGCGGTGTTGGCGCCGTAGAGTATCTGCTCATCCACCTCGGCCACTCGCTGCCTGGAGTGTATCTGGCCGATGTAGGCCACGCGGGGCAATCCGTCTCTTCCGGCCTGAGTTGGTCCATCGGACTGGAAGACTTCCGTTGCGTTGGGCATTTGGCCTAAGGCCGTTTTGGCCAGAAATACCGACGTCTTTACCGACGCCAGCCGTAGCGCGTTCTGGGCGGTGTGCCGTTCCAGGTTTGAATCAGTGTGAGGCACGATGGCCAAATGGTGCAGCACCGAGTAGGGAGACTCTTCGCTGGCMGGCCCGCTCATCTCCACGATTTTGTTGTTGCCCAATGGTGCCGCTTCATCGACCAAGGTCACCGCCGCGCCTCTCAAGACGTGGGTGGTGCCTTGGCCTGCCGTGGCGATGGGACCGAGGATGCCCGGATAATCCGAGCCTGCTCCCGGCTCTTTGACCCTAGGYTCGATAATGTCGAATACAACGCCGATGCGGCAGGCCTCGCCGGGATTGGCGATGTCCATGTCCACGCTCTGCAGGCGTGGGTCTTCCAGCAAGTGATTCGTCAGGCTCTCCCGGTCGACGACCAAAGTAGAACCATCTAGGTAGGTCGAGTCACCGAATCGCAAGTCGGTAATTTGATGTATCGCCAGAGTCAGTTCCAAAGCCTTGACCTCAGGATTACCAGCCCAGATTTTCTTTGATTAGGATAACACGAACCCTATCGTCGGCCACTTCATTTTCGAAAATAGTAAGCTTGCCCATGGGCCTGGCGTTGCGGCCCTGCGCCACCAGCCATTCGTCGTGTTTGTCTACCGTRTATCCTCGAACGCGGTCGATGGCATCGGTCAGAGTGGCGCATATCTTTTGGGTGCCGGCAACCAGGATCACGTATTTGGCCCCGAAGACGAACGCGCCCAGTTGGCTGCCCGACCCGCTGGCCACCACAATCTCGCCCGTTTCGGCGATGGCCTGAAYGCTGCCGATGATGTATTCCGAAACCGTGGCCAACCGCCGCAGGTCACGTTGTTTCGCGGGGTCGGTTTCCTCGGCGATTTCGTCGTGCAAGTTGCGATAGCGAGGGTTATTGTGCAGGTAGTCCGAGTAGCCGATGGAATCCAGGGTTTCGGAGGTACTGTTGAATACCTCCGCTCCATCAGGGACCATGTCCTTGAGAAGTTGCAGGGCTTGCTCGCTGGTCTCGGCTACCACCGCCGGCATATTCCGGGCGGCCAAAGCCTCCACCGTTCGCTGGATGACCGCGTCATCAACTATCCGTGTGGAATCGCTGATTGACATGGCGGCTAAACCCGGTTAGGCCGGCCCAGCATCCGCTCCGCCATSTCCTTGTCGATGCCCCTAGGCCACTCSCGGTGTGACGGGTCGCTGATGCGAATGATCAAGGACGGGCCTAGTTCTTTGATCTCCATGCGGATAAGGTCTCCGTCCTGAACCGCTCCGATCTGCTGGTGGTTCACGCCGGTGGCGATGACGTCACCGGGTTCSAGGGTGGTGATCTTGGAGAACTCGGAGATCAGCTCGGGAATCTTGTGGGCCATGTCGCTGGTGGGGAAGTCGTGGCGGGCCTCGCCGTTGTTCCACAGGCGGATCTGAAGATCCTGGGGGTCGGGAATCTCGTCGGCGGTAACCAGCGCCGGCCCCATGGGCGCGAAAGTGTCCCAGCATTTGCCCAAGAAGAAGCTGTTCCCCACCGCTCCCGGCAGCCCCCTAGCCGACATGTCCAGGAAATTGCAGTAACCGAATATGTGGGACATCGCGTCTTCCTGGCTGACYTTGGTGGCGGTCTTGCCGATGACMARGGCCAACTCGGGTTCGTGATGGAAMACSGTCGCMGGSGCTGGMGGCAGTTCGCARGTGTCKCCGGTRCCWATCACAGCGTTGGGGGCTTTGAGGAAAGCGTCCAGGATCGCCGGTTCCCTCATGCCGAACTCCAGGTAGTTGACGGCGGCGCAGATCAGCTTGCCTGGACGGGGAACGGGGGCGCGTAGCCGCACACTCTCCAAGGACAGGCCGTCTTTGTTGTGGATCGCCGATTCAATCTTCGACTTTAATTGCTCCCATCCGATGATCAGCTCTTCCATCATGTCCTGGGGGCGGCGAAACTCACGGCCCTCGAATGAATCCGTTGCGTCCACGATCTGGCCGTCGCGAATGACCCCCAAGCGAAATTCGTTAAAAAACGCTAATTTCATTGCCATCGCCTCCTGTTGAAAGGGAAATGTAGGCTCAAATTTAGTTAAAAATAAGGATTTTTGCAATTCCAGCGGACGCCGGGAGTGTAGCACACGGGCTATCCGCCATCAACAAGCCGCGTCTCGTCAATCCGGCGCCGGCTGGGATCCATCGCATTTCGCTTCCTCTGCATGCCCGGATACCAACACCCGCCAGCGTGACGATCAGGTTTTCTCAGATGCTGGCCGTGGAGATTCACGCGCCAGCCTGGGCTAGGCTCGGCATACCGCATGCTACAATACGCCTCGGACCGGGTCAGCAGGCTGGAATGAGAGAGGACATTCAATGGACTTCGGCATTTTCACAATGTTCAGTGCCCGGGAGACCTYGACGCAACACGAGATATTCCACGAGTGGTTCGATGTCGTCCGGATCGCCGAGGAATCGGGCATTGATACCTTCTGGCTGGGTGAGTCCCACTTCAGGCCCCACCGGGCGATGATGGCCTCGCCTCTCATCGGAGCCAGCGCGGTGGCCTCCCGCACCCAGCGCATGCGGGTAGGCTTGGCGGTGCAAGTACTGCCCTTGGYAAACCCGCTAAGGATAGCTGAGGAGGCTGCCATCGTTGACCACATAAGCGAAGGCCGCTTGATCTTCGGCGTGGGGCGTAGTTCTTTTATAGAGTCCTACAACGGATATAACGTGGACTATAGCGAGAGCAGGGCGCGGTTCATGGAATCGTTGGAGGTGATCCAAAGGGCGTGGCGCAATGAGAACTTCTCTTACCACGGAGAGTTTTACGACTTCGAGAACGTGAACTTGGTGCCCAAACCCTACCAGACGCCCCACCCGCCCATTCGAGTGGCCGTGGAAAGCAGGGAAACCTTTTCCCTGGTGGGTGACATGGGATTTCCCATCTTTATCCGGCACCAAATGGATGTCTTAGAACTTCAAGACCTCTTAGGGGAATACGAGGAAAAGCGTCACAAAGCAGGGTTTGACGGTCCCAACGACGTGATCCTGCAGCTTGCCTGCTATGTGGCTGACACTGCGGAGGAGGCTCTCCATGAACCGGAAGCCAGCACCATGCGCCAGAGGCGGCTGGTCGCCGAGTCCCTGAACGCCGCCGCCGACGAGGAAGCCTACGAGCGGCTAAAGAAAATATCCGAAACGACTTACGAAGACGTGCTCACCAGAGTCATTTACGGCACACCTGAAATGGTGGTTGAGCGCCTGCACCAGTACCAAGAAGACCTGGGCATCACCGGCGTGTCGCTGGACGTAAATCCCGGCGGCCAAGTCCCCTACGACCGCGTCGTCAACTCCATGCGCCTACTCACCGAAAAGGTCATGCCCCAGTTTAAGTAGAACATTGAGGCCCGCCGGCTGCGGCGAACTGAGACTCGCAGGAGTTCCATGCGAGATTTCGTCCAAGCGGCGCCGAGTTCTTCGTCTGCCGCCGGCTTAGATGGGAACGTTCTTYCTCAGGCTCGTTTCATGAGTTGTTATTCGTTGTTCCCGCTATTGTCCTGCGCCGCCCCTTTCTGAAACGAAAACGTGATGGCCTTCGTTGTCTTCGCGTCCGGCGACATTAGCTGATGCACGTCTGGTTGGCCGTCTTTGAATCGTATGATGCCCAGATTGTTCTCTTTTCTAATCAGTTCCATTGCTCCGACAGGGGAAATGCCCCACACCGTATCGGTCCAGATGGAGCGGTCGTGGGCATTTCAAGAATCAATCTCGAGCCAAATCAAGAGAGCGAATATGGGACGGAGTAAACGATGAAAGAACCCGACGTCGGAGCCTTCCCTCCACCCGAAGCGATGTTCGGTTCTTTCGGCGATGCGGCTGAATCTCTCCAATATGTCTAGGCCACCCCCTTACCGTGGAGGGGGCTGCTGGTAGCCTGCCAGACTTTCAAGGTTTTACCGTTGCTGACGAATTCCGCACGGTTGGTGAACGAGTAATGCACGTCGCCTGACAAGAATAGACACCAACTAGGGTCTATCCGTGACGTGAGAACATGCATCAAAGCCCCGAACCCTTCCCGGTTTCCGATCCACGATTCAAAATCGACTTCTGCCGGGCGCTTGATTGAGAACCGGACCAGGAATTTCTGCATAAACTCCACAGGCTCGAAGCCGTACACGGGAGATGGGGAGACGATAATTAGGGGTAAATCCTTCTCCCTTGAGTACTCGGGTTGCTGCTTGAGGTCGGCCCACGCGGTTTGCAGCCAACCCAGGCCGTACCGGTCCATCAGCCGGGCGGGACCCCGATTGGAATCGAACTCCCTCTGCGTCCGGGTGTCCAGCACCATGGTGGGAGGATTAAAGGGCACAGTGTAGCCCCAACCGCGCTTGTTCCATAGGCGGCGGTCAAAGCGTTCGGCGGCGTTTCCATCTTGTAACTTGCCGCAAACGTGGTTTGAGATTGCGTCGATCAGCCGGGAAGAAATCCCTTCCGGATAGTTTCCCCAGCCTTGGAAAGCCCAATAAGCGGCCAGAGCGTTGGATACGACTCTGCGCCCGCAGGCGCTATCGCTTACGTGCCGGTACCAACGGCGGTTGAGATTCCAGTCGTCGGTCACATCGTGGTCGTCGAAAATCATGTATGTGGGAATATTTGCGAGGGCGSGGCGTACCTTCGGCAATGTTCCAGCGAATTTCTTTGTGTAAAGGAATTGCTCGTCGTAGATCGATTTGTGCTTGGCCGTCTCTTCATCGTCCATGTGAGGAAATAGGTCTTGGATGTCTCCTCAGTCTGTCAGGCCTACCTCGGTTCCGCCCCACACAGCAAGGTACATAGCGGCATATTCGCCAAAAGTCAGCAGGTGATTTTCCGACTCTCCGGAAGTGAATCCCGAGTTTGCGGCCTCCAAAGCTTTCCCACGTTGAGACAGCGGAATATCCGCTAGGTTTTCTAGTTCCGGAATCGATTCTTGCCAGCCGGTAATCTCCTGGCCCAATTTCATCAATGCCGGCATCAGGGGGAGACCCACGTCATCGGCGTAGATCTGGTCGCCTGTAAGGAACAGAATGGCGGGCCGTTTATCCAATGTTTGAGGCGCCTTGGCGATGATTCGATCGGCAACGGCCAGGCGGTCCTCGGTAGGACCTCCGTCTTCCATATAACCCGCGTGAGGCTTACGGCAAGAACCGTGAGCCAGCGTGCGAAGTTCGCTTGGAAGGAAGAAACTGGGTAACTCCAGGCCATCGTAGGCGATGCTGTATTTGCCTTCTAATAGTTTCAATCCGGCGAGGTTGTCTGTCTCTACCGTGACGTCGTAACCGAGCAAAGTGTCACGGGGGAATTGGCCGTTCTTCGGTGGTTTGACCTCAAGCAGATGAACGAAGAGGTGATCCCCAAGACGAACAGGAGTCTCGYGCCCGCCGCGATCAGGATCGCTAGTCCCGATCGGGTCTTGGCTTTGGGAACCGCTGCCTCTTGGATCAGCGAAGACCTCTCCCCTCACGCCGATCTTTTCGCTGGTAGCGAGCCAGATACATACCCGTCCCGGATCCGCCCGTCTCAGAATCGGTCCCGCTAACACTAGTGGAAGCGGCATGTTCCCTCCCTAGGTTAAGGCAGGATCGGTGGTAAACTCGGCTTTAGCTCGATAGCCACTCATGTTTTCCTGAATCCTCACATAATCGATGAAGGATTCCGTGCGAATCCTGTTAGCTAGACTAGGTTTCGCATATTATCGCCTGGATTGAACGTTACTTTACCATATGTGCGTAGATACGACTGAGGTCATTTTCGTGGCGACGGTTCCAAAAAGGTGCCGAAAAAGCGTCGATACTGGCGCAGATAGCCGAATCGCCCGTGATCTCCGTAAGGCGGGTTGATGGACGATAGTGAATTGGCAATACCCCAGGCGACAAGGGGACTAAACAGATATAGAATAGCCGTAGGAGGGATGGCCGAGCGGACGAAGGCGGCGGTCTTGAAATTCGATGGTGGCTGTCCTACCTTGTGTCATCGTATCTGAGCCAGTATCCTCCAGTTTGAGTTGAATCACTTCGTTGTGTCTGGAAGAACCAACAAGTGTTGTTCCGTATCATTGCTTATGTTGCCAAAAATGTTGCCAACTTTGCTGGTAATTTTCATAGCTGGTTCAGATACGGCTGCGCAAAAAGTAAACACTTCAATTCTCTCTAATACATTTCGCTCGATAGGGCCTTTACCTGCTGAGAATTCCAGTCCGATTCTAATATAACGTAACTAGCCTCCAGGTCGCCCCAGACTCCTTTGTGCCTTAGTAAAAAAGCGGGAGTGAAAAATTTACCATCTTAAGGTATATTCTCCACGCCTTTTTTCTGGCGCTTTTTTGTATTATCTTCAGATAATATCCACTATTGTGGCATCGCTAGCCAGACGGTGGACAAGCATCACCCACGGACGTAATATTCCCCCATAATGGCTAGTGACCGTATACAGAGGCGAATTGAGCGCCTGTTTGATCAAATCGAGCAGGAAGCCGACCAGCAGAACTGGCAGCTGGTGCGTGACCTCTCGGATGAGGTCCTCAGGCTCGATCCTGACAACGGGGACGCATTGGCCTTTCTGTCGGCTGCGGAGCGAAACCGTGATGTCATCCGCAGCTACCAAGAGGTCTGCGCGGGCGCTGTGGCTTGTTTTGAGGGGTATATAGCCCAAATACCAAGGGNANAGAGGGGCTCCTAATCTACTTTGGCCATCCTCAARCCCATGAAGACGATCCTCAACGGGGGGCTGACTACGATGAGTTGGTTGAAAAACTAACCTGATTTTCTTATCGGGGCCCTGTTTGGCCCGACTTTACTTACCGGTATTTCGATACGCAAAGGAGACTAAGCGATGTACCTCTTGAGAAGGATCACCAAGACCCAGCAAGGCAAGGCATGGGATGTGGCCAACCTGATGTCCAAAATATGCGCTGCCTATGAGGAGAATGGGCGTAACAAGGCTCAGGTGTTCGTGTCACAGGGCCTTCCTGGCACGCCGAACGTCGTGTACACCGAGTGGACGCAAGAATCCATAGAGCCCAACTGGCCCTCGAAGGTGCCCGAGGCAGTTAGGACCCTCAACGCGCAGATGTTCCCTATGCTGACGGAGCCTTGGAGCATAGAGTTCTTTGAACTRGTGACGCCTCAGAAGCTCGAGGAGCGGAACCTAACCTAAAATCAATCTCGTCCACTTGGTCTAAGCGTACGTTTACCACCCTCACCAACCAGGGGGACGCTGTAGCTGGCRGRGTATTCCTCCGGAAAGTCYACGGTCTTCTGGAACACGGAGCTGYCCACGACGCCGGTGCAGCCATTGTAGCGACCTGMGACNMTNGAKAYSNNGG
>NVSQ01000041.1:0-6875 GCA_002401285.1 SAR202 cluster bacterium | reverse complement strand
GNNTCGCCCCGTTGTAGTAAATGTGGCTCACATAAGGATGGTAGCGAGCGGTCACACTGCGYGGCAATGGGCGGTTGTAACCCGACCCTGCTAAGATGTAGGCATGGCCAAGACTGTCATCTTCGACATGGGCGGCGTGCTCATTAATCTTGAATGGGATTCGATGTGCGCCAGATTGCAAGCTCGCTCAGGCCTGGCTGACGTTGGACCAGAAGTTGTTAACGGGCCGATCGTAATGTCAGCGATGCTGGGGCAGTTGACTNCTCATGCCTACCACGAAGCACTGTGCGAAAAGCTAGATGCTAGCCTATCTTACGAAGATTTTATCGACATTTGGAACAGCCTCCTCAGCGCCAACGAAGCCATCGTGCCCTTAGTCGAGAGATTGAAGTCGGACCATCATCTAGTCTTGGGATCGAACACCGACCCTATCCACTTCTCTTACGCCGTTGAGAAATTCCACGTCGTGCAAAATTTCGAGCAGTATTTCCTTTCCTACGAGATGGGCTTGCTCAAGCCTGATCCGGCATTCTTCCACCATATTCTACAAACCCTGGGTACCCCGGCCGCCGAATGCATCTTCATCGATGACCGCGCGGAAAATGTGGACGCGGCGCTGTCGGTCGGTATCACGACGTTTCACTTCGATAGCGTTGGCCAACTCGAAGTGGATTTGAGAAAGGTCTTGGATTAGTGAATTGGGTCCTTCGGTAGAATGGGCGGGGAGGTATGGAGATGGACCGTTATGTTCTTGTAAGCATCTGCTTGCTTGCTGGATTAGCATGTACCAAGACTGTGCCGACTTCAATCCCTTTGCCTTCACCAAATATCCAGCAAACCGTGGAGGCAGCAATTCAGGGGACGATGGAAGCTTTCCCTCCACCGACTAACACACCAATTCCACCGACGGAAACGCCAATCCCCGAGCCTACATCAATGCCACTACCGACTCCATCGCCTATTCCGACGGCTATGCCTACCCCAACATCTACTCCCATGGCTACACCAACGGCTATTCCTACGCCAACAAGCCTTCCTACTCCAACACCTACTTTCGTTCCTACACCCACGCCAACTCCGGTGCCTCCTCCTTTGGAATTGGTTTTCAATAGATGGGAAGATGACGGTATTCCTAATTTATCCCTGATCGTGACAAATTTATCAGACAAAGTGGTTGATGCGTATGAAGTTGAAATTTGTCCCAAAGATAGCTTTGGACAATTTATTGGAAGGCCCGGTAATGAATGTCTACTAGTCTCATCGGACACCGTTATCCACCCACGTTCAGCCGACCCACCCTTAGGTTTGAATCCTATGCTCCCAGGATTCTATTACAGTACTGTGACGAAGCAAACTTGGCAGCAGAAGGCTTATCCAATTATTCAGTTGTATTCATATGGAACCGCTACGCAAGCTGATTTCGAGCTTATTCGGGTTCACTTCCAAGATGGAACCGTATGGAAGAAAGGGGATGTGATTGCAGGCAAGTAACTCCAGCAGGCCAAGGGTCGAATACAGCGGGCTTTCGAGGACCGCCCCGGAGCAGACATCCCTTCCTTGGCCCTTCGTGTAACCGTCCCCTAGACACGGGCTGTTACTGAGGAGGCCGCCATGTCCAAGAAGGCCAAGCCTGTTGGCAACCAGCAAAAGTGKSMCACTTTTGCTGGTTGCCAWCACCTGAACCACCTGCTTTCATGATGTTTATCCATCTGATTGGACCATCAGGTATATCTATCACTCCCAATGAAAATCTGAAAGTGTACCACTTTATATTTTTTATCCATTCTTCATCTCGGCCACGTTCCGCTAAGGTTGCTTGAACACCTAAAGAATTGAGTTTGTCAGACAAAAATTCCCTTGTTTGGTCACGCCCAAAAAACCTTTGTCTTCCTTGTGGATTGTTTTCGTTCACTTGGATATTTTTTGCCTAGTCAGATGAACAAACCCTTCTCTCAACAATATGGGAGAAGGRTTTTTGTTWYYYCTWSWYSNACKWWYTWATAKAWNGTWACTAACGAGTAAATCATTTCTTGAACACTTCGGACTTAGRCGTATCCTGTCCGCTTATATTTCTCCAGTCGACTCAGTAAGAATTTCACGTGTTTGTCGTCAGGGGTTTGCTCCAACTTAAAGAGCACCCTGATGCGTTCACGGAGTTCTTCTGCGGTCTCTTGTCGTTCTAGGTGGTCTTCTCTGACTGGTCGGGCTTTCTTAGCCAATTGGTACTCCTTACGTCATCCACGGTACTTATTAGGCTGGTAGGTTTCTGGGAACTCTTGATTACTTCGACTGCCTTATCCCCCACTAAGAGCAGAACCGCTCCTGCCACACATGCAACTCAAAGCACTTGGATTATCTCTGTGGCTAGAATGTACCGATGCGTCTATTGTCTTGCAATAAGCCTTGAGATTTCCGGTGACTTTTTGCGTCACTTTAGGGRATTCCACTGTGCTACTCACMACYATCCCTYTACGATACCAATTTRTTGRCAAGTCRTGGTATGTTTCTGTCAACCGCATTCTTAAATACTATGAGGAGTTAAGAAAATGCCTGGAATATCTAAGACTGTTGTTAGTTTACAACCCGGAAAAATGGAAGAGGTAACTAAGTTTCTCGACGCGCAGTCCGGATTAGTGACCGAACTAGACGGTATGATTGGATTCGCAGTCGCTGTGACTGGAGAAGACGAGATAACAATAATAGGCCTTTATGAGAGTAGTCAGAATGCTCGGGACGCATCTGATACAGTCCAGAAAATATTTTCTGATATGGCGCCTTTCGTGGCCTCTCCACCGGATAGAAATGTCTACTCAGGGGCATGGTTCCCAGCGAAATAGCTTAATCGTCGAACCCATTCAGCCACTTTTGAGGTATCCTTGGCCATGGAATTCAAAGTGGTACAGGAGGTGTAATGTACATCGTTAACGTTCCAATCCAAATCAAGGAAGGGTTCAAGGAACRGTTTGTAGTTGGAATAAAAGAGAATGCTAGTCATGCCCAGAATGACGAACCAGGATGCCTGCAATTCAACGTTATCCAGGACGTGAACGATATCAACAGAGTATGGGTTTATGAGGTTTATAAGGACGAGGACTCATTCAAGGCTCATCAACAAACGCCTCATTATCTGAAATTCAGGGGCATGTCCGATGAATGGCGAGCTGAGACCTCAGCCCAGGGCGCCGGAAGAGGTTGCACTAACATCTGGCCACCCGATAATGAGTGGTCTTAACCGGTTACTGGACGAAAAGAGGTTAATAATCAAACCCCGAAATCCCCGCAATAATCGTCCACAGGTGCATGTGCGGTTCGGGTTCTCAGAAGAAGAATGCGACGGTCCGAGGCAACGGCTTGTCTAGCGAACAGCCAATGCCGCCGACACCGCGTTGCTATATGTTGGGATTGGTCCGTTAACCTAGATTGAACACCTAGTGAAGTTATAGCGATGATTCCGCATTCTTGAACCATGAAACGATATTCACTACACTCCGCCAAGCAACGAGGGGTTTAAACATGGTCCAACAAAACCGCAGGGGTACTGTTTCGTTACGTCAAATTAACGGATCGGCTCGCTCCAAAAAGATTAGAGCGGACCTTGGCGATGAGGCCTCATTTTCTGCATTCCCTGCGCCAGTGACAGTAGGCGACGCTTCCTACTTCTTGATTCATGGGGATGCTGGATATACCCTCCTTTCCACATTGTGTCCACACCAGGGCGGGGAAGTAGCTGACGAGGGCGGCGAGCAATTTGTTTGCGATGGACACGGTTGGCTATATGGGAAATCAGATGGGATTTGTGCAGACCGCCCAGACTTTCGTATGAAGAGTTTCTTAGTTACTGTACAAGACGGGCGGCTTATCGCCTTAGTACCTGACGAATAAATATCTGCAGACAGTCAACAGGATTGGACGTACACTAGCAGAATCCTAGATATTAAGACCAATTAAGGTAATAATTGATCGTCAACAAACAAGGCCCTCACTTCAGTGAGGGCCTTTATTATCATCACCTGATAGATGGTATTAGCCAATCATGTCGTAACTGCGTAGTAGTTTCCCAGGCAACGCGCCTGTACATTCATTATCTATAAAGGTAACCGCCCCATTCACTATGATGTAGCGCATACCTGTGGGCTTCTGAACCAACCGTTTTTCCCCTCCGGGAAAATCGTTCTCGAATCTCGGCTTATCGTACAACAGACCGAGTTCGTCCATGTTATAGACCATGATGTCAGCAAAATCACCCAGCCTTAAGGTCCCGCGATTTTTCATGTCCGAAAACCATGCGGGAAGTGCACTCATCTTTTGATGGCCCTGCTCCAAACTCATAAGCCCATAGTCTCTGATCCAGTGGGCTAAGAAGTACACAGGCCATACGCTATTAACCAAGAACCTAGTATGTGCCCCACCGTCTGAAACTGAGATATGCACAAATGGGTTTGAGAGCCGCTCCGCGCGAGCTTCATCCCGACCTGCAGCGTCTGCAGGGTGCGCAAACTCCGTCTCTAAATCTTCGTCAAGAGCAATATCTAAGAACGCATCCAACGGATGTTTACCTTCAGCCGTAGCGATATCCGCGATGCTTAGTCCTTCATATTTAAGGTTTCGTTCAAGGGCTACTTCGACCACCTGCACCTGTGACCAATCTGTCCTAGGGTGTGGACGGTCTATCACATCTTTTTTCATTCCGTCCCTGATTCCGTCCTCCGACAATTTGGCTATCCTTTCTTCTTTCGTGCCAACCAGCGGTTGCACCCAATTGGGCATGTAATCAAACAAGTTGTACTCAGATAGCTTAAATTCGGCGATCGTTGGCACTGAACCTTGTTGGGCAAGGATTGGCAGCCCTTCTTGCCGCATCTGTTCCAGCCATTCGTATCCCTCGTCATCACCCAAAACTACGTGAAGCGGTCGCCCACTAATCCTTACCATCTCGGCAAGCATATCTCTTTGTTCCGGCCGATCATCAGAGATTCCAATTGTCCAACCTATTTGACCGACGCCGAACTCTCTCATCACTCGGGCCAACCCCAGAAATTCTTCCTTAGAGGCAACGTGACTCGGCAACCACCCCCCGTCTTCCGGGCGGTCTTCGAGATTCTTGTCAGCAGATATGCCAAAGGCCCCGGCTTTCATAGAGTCATGGAGTATCTGCTTCATTTGGTTTAGTTCTGATTCAGTAACCGAAGTTCTCTCTCTTGCCTCCATCATGCCAAGTACGTATCCGCGAAGCGGCGAAAATGGCACTAATGCGCCAACGTTCACTCCCAAGCCTTGTTTGTCTAAGCTGTCCATGTATTCTGGAAATGTTTCCCAGTCCCAGCGCATTCCTTGACGCATAGATTCCAAAGGGATCGCCTCTATACGATTCATCATACGCATGTTCAAATCTCGGTCCTCAGGGCGAGTCGGAGCGAATCCGAAACCGCACTGACCAACCGTTAGCGAAGTTACCCCGAACCAACCTGATAATGAAGCGTAGGGATCCCAGTTCAGTTGAGCGTCGTAATGGGTATGAAGATCGATTGCGCCTGGCGCTACGATGCAACCGCTTGCATCCAACTCTTTAGCTCCCCCAGCTGCAATCCTCCCGCTGACCATAGCTACTCTGCCGTTCTTGATTCCAACATCTGCCCGAATCCTCGGAAGCCCTGTACCATCTACTACCGTTCCTCCACGTATCACCAAATCATACTCAGGCATACGATATCCTCCAGTAACCAGATTTTGAATATTGGAAGCTACCACATCGATGTGTTTTCGAGAGTATATGATAGGAATGTACGCCAATCAACCCACAATAAATTCCGTATCGAATACGTGATCATGTAAATATTTAGATAGATGCAATTAGTTATCGATAACTAAATTTTCTCGACTTTACTTGATTCCACTTGCAATCATTCCACATGTGGAAATAAATAAATTTTTKCGAGGGAGTGTCAGCWAACTGAGGTGGACCCGGAAATTCGGACAGGTAGSTAAGTGAGGGACCTGCTCCTAAAATAAGCGCAGCTGTTGCTGTGRAGGAGGAGTGGGRMATGTCRAAAGAACGGAGGAAGCACAGCCCATCATTCAAGGCCAAGGTGGCCCTGGAGGCGGTGAAAGGGGAACAGACAATGGCCCAGCTAGCCGCACGATACGAGGTCCATCCCGGCCAGATCCAGGCATGGAAGAAGTCTCTGCTGGAAGGAGCGGCCGGCGTCTTCAACGGGAACCATGACAATCGGCAGAAAGCCGATGAGGCCCTTGTTGCCCGGCTCTACCAGCAGATCGGCCAACTGAAGGTTGAGCGGGATTTCTTAGCGGAGAGGTCCGGTCCATGAGCCGGGAGCGGCGGCGGGAGATGGTGGACCGTGAGCATCCGGCCCTGTCCACCGTTCGGCAGTGCGCCTTGATAGGCATCAGCAGATCGAGTGTCTACTACCGGCCCAGGGGCCACTCCCAAAAGGACTTGGCGGTGATGAAGCTGATCGACCAGCAATACCTGACTACGCCCTTCTACGGGTCTCGGCGCATGAAGGTCTGGCTGGACAGGGAAGGTTACCCGGCAAACCGGAAGCGGGTCCGGCGTCTGATGCGGACCATGGGACTACAGGCCATCTACCGGCGGCCCCGGACCAGCAAGCCAGCGCTGGGCCACAGGGTGTATCCGTATCTGCTGGGAGGCATGGAGATCACCCGGCCCAACCAGGTGTGGGCGGCGGACATCACCTACATCCCCATGGCCAGGGGCTTCCACTACCTGGTGGCCATCATGGACTGGTACACTCGGTACGTGGTGGCCTGGAACCTGTCCAACACCCTGGACGCTGATTTCTGTGTCGAGGCCTTGGAAGAGGCGCTGGGCAAGGGAAGGCCGGAGGTGTTCAACA
>NVSQ01000040.1:17138-26859 GCA_002401285.1 SAR202 cluster bacterium | reverse complement strand
TGCTCGCCAGAGCGTGGCCGTCTGCCTGGCTGCCCAGGAGTCCATCAAGCGTGGTGCCATGGTCACGCTTGAGGAGATCCTCGACGCCTAACGAGAGGCTTCCTCGATGAATGCCCCTTACTCGGCTGCGGCCGGCTTCTTTTTCTGGTTTCTCTGACCACGGTTCTTTTTGCCACCCTGATTTCCGACACCGAGATCCTTGAGCGTTTTAGCTTTCAGGTTCTTCACGTAACCGTTGTAGCGGCCATTGGGAGAGGCACCGCCGCCGACAGGGAACGCCTTGATCGCCTCCAGGGCGTGGGCAGCCTTGCCATCGAGCTTATCCAGCGCGTTGAGAGCGGCCATCGAGACAAACACCTCGGTATCCTTGGTCCAGGGGGCAACTTCTACCAGGCGATCAACACCCGTGCGCTGCTGCGCCTTGGTACCATATTTCCCCAGGGCCCAGGTTACGCCCTCCCGGGTGTGTTGGCGACGGTGGTTCGTACCAAGGGCTCGACCCCGCAAAAACCCGGCGCCATGCTTCTGGTGCGCGAAGACGGCACCGGTGTGGGAACTTTGGGCGGCGGCTGCGTTGAAGGGGACATCTGGTTCGCTGCGAAAGAGATGCTGCGTTTGCACGGCGGACCCGAGTTTAAAGACTATTTCTTGAACGAGGAAATAGCCGCCCGCGACGGTCTGGTTTGCGGCGGCACAATGTACTTTTACCTGGAGCCGATATGGCAACCCGAGGATTTCGTGCCCCTCGGTACCGAGCTGGTGCAGGCTTACGAAGGTGGAGAACCGGTGGGCCTGGCGACCGTGGTCAACGTTCCCAAAGGCAGTGACGGTCTGGGCGCCAAGTTGTTGCTTCGCAGCGATGGCTCCACCTCCGGTTCCTTGGGTAGCGCGGTGCTAGACGCYAGGGCGATCGAAAAAGCCCGGCAAGTCGCTGATGTTGGGAATGTGGAGTCTTTCATCACCGATGACGGCATTGAGGTCTTCGTTGAAGGATTCACCACTCCGCCAACTCTGGTGATGATTGGAGGCGGCCACGTTGGCAAAGCCACCGCCGACCTGGCCAACACCCTGGGTTATCGGGTGTTTATCGTAGACGACCGGCCCGAGTTTTCCAACGCCGAACGGTTCCCCTATGCTGAGCAAACCGTTGTGGCCAATTACGACCAATGGGCCAACGAAATCGATCTTAACGTCAATAGCTTTGTGATTGCCGCCACACGGGGCCACCGCTATGATGACATGGCCTTGGAGTCGGCACTGACCACCCGCGCAAGGTACATCGGGTTGATGGGCAGCCGGCGGAAAAACATGATGATTTTCCAGCGTCTGTTGCGTCAAGGTGTTTCGACGGAGCGGTTGAAGCAGGTCCATGCTCCCATTGGATTGGACATTGGGGCCCTAACGCCGGAAGAGATCGCCGTCAGCATCATGTCCGAGATTATTATGGTCCGCCGGGGCGGCACCGGCGCTACCCTGCAGATGGACGATTGGTTCGTTGACCGCGCCGCGTCCATCGTGGAACGCAAGGTGGAAGTTTAACGGCCAAGGCCYTGATATGGCAGCCGTTATCGCGATACTTCTGGCCGCCGGCGAGTCCCGACGGATGGGCCAACTTAAAGCCCTGCTACCTTGGCAGKGCACTTCTTTGTTGAAACATCAGGTTACTTCTTTGCGGGCGGGCGGAGTGGACCGGGTAGTGGTGGTGTTAGGTCATCGCTCCGATGAATTGAAGGCCGAATTGGCGGGAATCGAAGGGGTTGCCTGGCAGCTCAACCCGGATTACTTACAGGGCAAAACAACATCCATAAAAGCTGGCCTAAGTACATTGGGGTCGGAGCAGCTCGACGCCCTCCTGATACTGAATGTCGACCAACCCAGAAACGCGGACGTTATCCGGTCTCTGCTGAAAGAGCATCAATCTCAGGGAAGCCTGATCACCATCCCCACCCATAAAGGGAAAGGTGGGCACCCGATAATTYTTTCCCGATCTCTGTTGGACGAATTGCGGGAGATAGACGAGGAAACGTACGGTATAAAAGCTGTGGTGCAGCGCCATCTGGATGCCACCCGCCGGGTGGAAATGGAAGCCCCGGAAGTGCTCTGGGACTTGAACACCCCCGAAGAGTACCAGCGTGTCCTGGRAGAAGGYAGCTGACGGAAATCTCTCCGAGWAGRCCACGAGTTCCTAGTTTCGGCCGGTTGGCTGGCTACCTTTATCTATGTGGGTTGTGAGTTAGTTGACTTGCTGTTGGGCATRGCCAGAGTTGCTAAGAACCCCACAAAAAACAGGATCGCGGCGCTGTAGAACGCGATTCCCCAATCGTCGTTGTAGCGGTTGATCAGTATTCCCAGAACCCCGGCGGCCGCCGCGCTGAATGCGGCATTGCTGCCCCACATCAGTCCCATAAATGTTGCGTCCAATCCCCGCCCCTCGGCAACRTCTATGGCTGCCGCTTGRGTCAGGGAGTTCACCGACGAGTGGAACAACCCGAATAAGCCAATCGACAAAGTCATGAGCAAGCCGCCGCCGGCGATGATCGTGGTTATGGAAAGCACCACGGCAATGAGCATCAAGAAGGCGATTATCAACTTGCGGCCGATGCGGTCAGACAAAGCGCCGAAGACCGGACCGGATACGATCCCCGGGGCGGCCACTAACGAGACATGGACGCTGACCATGAAGAATCCCATGCCCAATTCTTGGCGCAGATAAAAAGGAAGAAAGAAGATATAAGAACGGTCGCCCATTCCCCGGACGGCGGAAACGATGAAAATGGACCACATTCCGGTTCCGCGAAAAGACTCCCGCAGGCTAATCATTTGRGATTTAAGGTTGCTTGCCAAGTTAATAGGGCCCGGCTTGGGGCCGCCTACGTTCCAGAGCAGAATCAACACAATGACGCCCAAGAGTAGGAGCACCGGCGTCCCRCCCCCCATGATCCAGCGCCAACTTACGACTCCCAGCAGAGCCCCGGCGATCAGCGGTCCGGCCAAGTCTCCCACGTTCCCCATTGACCTGTGAAGGGAGATGTAAAGTCCACGCTGCCTGGGAAAGCGGCGGGCCAGCAGGCCCAACGCCGGAGGGTGCCACAGAGCACTTCCGGCCGAAGCCACCACCAAGGCGGCTAGAAGGATGGTGTARGTCGGCGAKAGGGCCACCATAAGATAGCCCAAGCCGATGAGGCCCATGCTTATCCCCAGCACCTGTCCGCTTCGATACCGRAAGATATCCACAAAGAAGCCGCTGCCCACGCTGGTRASTCCGCCGGTAAGTTGGCGGACCGCCGACATCACGCCGGCTTGGATGGGATCCAGCGCCATAGACTCGTAGATCGCGGTTACTAGGACTGGGAAGCTGTGGGCATAGATGTGCTCAAGACCGTGGGYACCGATGAGGGTAGTCGCCATGGTCTTGTCGCTGGTCCGGCCCCCTTCTTGTCGCGCAGGGGCAGGAACGGTTTCGGTTGTTTCAACCACGCTGTAGRACCTGCTTTCATTAATTTCTCATACCGATGGCCAGATACGGCAGGTAGCAATTGGGCTAACTTCGGGAGTATACACCTGGCAACTCCCAGTTCAAAGCGTATTCCGCCATCAGAGTTTCAGATTCCGTAATAATGTTTCGCGACTTGCCCCGAGTGTAAGCGGCGAAATGGCCRGGCAGCCGGCGGATTGACGTCAGTTTGCGGCCGATCGGCCGTCKMTCAACTGGTTTCATAAAATGACKCCAAATGGTAGTAAAATGCCCGGGAGAAGCTCGGCGGTTTRGCGGTCAAGGATTATCACCTTCAAATCGTTKGCCCTAGCTCCGATAGGTAAATTGGCTCAATTACCATGCGTATACTCCGKCAYCKGTGGCAGYAACCYTTGTATAATCGAACSGTTACTTACCCAMMGNKASTYGNNCCNWWGGGWGCTKYANATWYKYKTGCTTTAATACTTTCCGACATTCACGCCAATCTGGAGGCATYGAGGGCAGTCATTGACGACGCGAGCAGCCGCGGCGGCTTTGATGTCCTATGGTGCTTGGGAGACTTGGTGGGCTACGGCCCGGACCCAGTCCCTTGCTTGACCTTGGTCCGTAGCCACTCTTTCGTGGCCGTGGCCGGCAACCACGACTATGCGTCCGTGGGCAAGATRAGCGTAGATGCCTTTAATTACGCCGCCAAGGCCGCGGCCAATTGGACCACCAGCCAACTTTCCCAGAGCGAGGTAGATTTCTKATCCGGACTTCCCCTGGTTGCCAACCACGAACCATTCACCATGGTCCACGGCAGCCTGAGGGATCCCTTGGAAGAGTACTTGCTGGACGCCGACGCGGCGGAAGCCAGTCTAAAGTTGTTGGCCACTCGATTCTTGCTGGTGGGCCATTCTCATTTCCCGTTTCTGTGTTTGGAAAACGAAAGCACACCCCAGTTCGTGGAATTCACGGAAGACGCCGTGCTGCCCCTGACCGAGCAGCGGTGGATAATCAACCCTGGATCCACCGGACAGCCCAGGGACCGGGATCCTCGGTCCRGTTACGCTATCTATGACGACCAAGATGCGACGATCGAGCGGCACCGTGTGGAATACGATATTGAGGGCACCCAGAGCAAGATGCAAGAAGCCCATTTGCCRGAATATCTGATYGAGCGGCTCAAGTTCGGCATTTAGGCGTATATAATAGAAAGAGCAGATATTCGCGATCCAACACCCTGACCGGGATATCATCGGTGGGCGGTTGACACGGCGGATAGATTATTGATAGGTTTTGGCTACGTGATAGACGCCCGTCTATCAAATCAAGGCCCCAGAACGGCCCGCTAGCTCAACTGGCAGAGCAACTGACTCTTAATCAGTAGGTTCCCGGTTCGACCCCGGGGCGGGTCACCAAAATTCCATTTGGTGCCCAAATTTTATACGAATGTAATAGTTGGCAGGTAAAAACATGGTAGCRGGCCAACTGACTCTAAGCAAAATCGGTCATTTAGGCACGGGGGCCGGAACATGGTAGACGAAGGTACGGTGTACCTCCCTCTTACAAAGCGGCAGCAAGGGTTGCTGGCGGGCGTCCTATCTCAAGAAGAGATGGCGGGTATCAGGGAGAGGACCCTGTCGAAGGAAGAGGTTCGTGCAGCCGCTCTTTGGCGCGAGATTCCCGTCGGCGAGTCAGAAAGATGGCTTCGAYCAGGGGAGCAATTACTCGGGCGTCAGCAGGGGTGAAATCGGTGATGTCGCCCGGGGGTATTTCCAGGTCGTCGTCCAGTTCCTCGGTGGTATTAAAGGTGTGCTTACTCATGACGTAAATGTCATCCCTCGGCGTAGTATGCCAGTAAGCGAACGGATGTTCTCAGTTAGCAATTGAGCCTACGAAATGTCAAGGGGTTCTGGGCATGAAAGTAGTCGGGNTTCGGGGACTGTGGCTGGGGGTATTTTTGGTGGCCTGTGCAACTTCGCCAGCTTCGTCGCCACARCCTGTGCCTGGATCCACTACGCGGTCCGTCCCGGCCGCTTTGACTGTTCCCATTGACCCTGAGAGTGAGTCGGTGGTTCAGAAGTTGGCCGCCAAGGTGGGGCTGGGTTCTGAGCGGGAAGAGATCATTGAGTTCACACGGGCGGCTCTGGCGATTGAGGCCGAACGGAACGACGGGATGGAATTCTATGCTTCCTTGATGGAACGCGTTGGCCCGWTAGGGGCTRGACCCATCATGAATCGGACTATGCTTGATGGAACAACCTTGGAGGAAGCTGGTCGATACGRGGCTCCTGGGCGATTCGAAGGCATGTATTTCCTTCACAGGCGCCTGCTTTTACTTGATGTTCCCCAGGTACTTGAACCGGTCAAGGATAGTTTGGTTCAAGCCTATACTAGCGAGATTCAACTTGCTATCGACCAATCGCAATCATCCGATGTTGAGGCTGCTATCGACGGTGCGGTCTACAATGCAGTCACGAAGATTCACCCAACTATTAACTATTATGGGGTTGACACGAATCTGGYAACGTTTGTTTATCCGCGGGTGAGCAAAAACAATCTTGATACATGGMAACGCAAGGCCGAACAATATGAGCGCTACTCTGGAGGATACAGAACATACATGCGCTACGTGGRGGGTCCCTGGGGGYAGACCCAGTTGTTCCGCCGATGGATATACACGCGGTGGGCGGAGATTCTGCAAGAGCAGGGCATCGCCGCCGCTGAAGAAGAGTTCATGGAACTAATCCCCGGCCTTATGYCGGACATGATGCAGGAAGTGATGAAAGGGCTTTCCCCTGAGCATCAAAAAGAATTAGCGGAGCGGCACAGAGACCCATAACCTCACGGAAGTCCTGATTAGAACAARTGTRCGGCATTGCGAAAACTGACTCTTAATTAGCATCTACCCCGTTCGACCTCAGCGCGGGTYTCCAATATAATGTAGGTTAATCCACTGGGCCGGGGCCATKCTCCGGCCTTTGAATTTCGGCTGTTAATTTAAACACGGAGAAGTGATTTGACTACCGATTTTGTGACTAATGAAGAGATCGTGCGGGAAGCGCGCAAGCGGTTGGGGCAGGGGCCGTGGGATTATTTGGTTGGAGCTTCTGAGTCGGAGACGACTATGCGGCGRAACCGGTTGGCTTTCGACCGTATCGCCTTTCGGCCACGGGTGTTGGTCGATGTATCCAAGACCGATACGTCTACCACTTTCATGGGCCATGACATGCGGATCCCGGTTCTGCTCGCTCCGGTTGGTTCGTTGCAGGTGTTCATTCCGGAGGGTGGGGCTGCCGCCGCCAAGGCTGCCGGGGAGTTTGGGGTAGTCCATGTCGTTAGCTCGGTTACCGAGCCTTCGCTTGAGGAGACGATGGCGGTCACGGACAGCCCCAAGATATTCCAGCTTTATATCCATGGCGATTGGGACTGGACTAAGGAGATGATCGACCGGGCGAAGAACGCCGGTTACCAGGGTCTCTGTATCACAACGGATACGGCGAATTACAGCCGRCGGGAGCGTCCGTTGCTTACCCGTTGGACCCCTTTCTCCCAACGCACCCCTCGAAACCCGGTCTGGGCGGCKTCGGTTACCTGGGAGAGCATCGATCGGATCAAGGAGTACGCCGGTCTTCCCTTCATGTTAAAGGGTATCGCGACCGCCTCGGATGCAGCGTTGGCGGTGGAGCATGGCGTAGATGTGATTTGGGTATCGAACCATGGCGGACGCCAGTTAGATCATGGGCTGGGAACTATGGAGATGCTCCCNGAGATCGTGGACGTGGTBGGCGDTAAGGCHGAGATVGTCGTBGACGGCGGGGTCCAGCGCGGCAGCGACGTTTTGAAAGCGGTAGCCATGGGCGCCAAGTCTGCGTCCATCGGCAAATTGCAGGGTTGGGGGCTAGCCGCCAATGGAACAGCGGGACTGGTGCGGGTGTTGGAGATCCTGCAGGAGGAGATCAGGGTGGCCATGGGCTTGATGGGCGTCACCTCCATGGACCAACTCTCCCCGTCCTACATTTGCAAAGCGGAAGCCACCACCCAGCCCCACGAAATGAGCGCCTGGGTCAACATGCCAGGGGGAAGGATAACCTAGACAACTCTCAAGAGATYYYGCTCCAAGCAAATCCGAAGCGGCATTGGRGGCTTTCTCACGGGATGKSTTCYCYYCARWNBRAARATTCYGTTCARCGGGCGCCYGTCTATGTCGCAAACCTCAGCTGTATTTATTGCCAAATGACRGCCCATACTCCAAGTGCCCCATGTCGACCCACGCCCGTAGAACGTTGGCGTGCGCTAGCCGCACCGGCTCCGGAGCCAATTCCATCTCGCTTTCGTAAGCCGYCCATTCGTCTCCGGGTGCTTTATCCAGGTTTTCCAGGACCCAGAGCAGGAGGCGCACCCTTTCCTTGTGAGTGTTCGATGCATCAGCCATTGATCTCTCCTAATCGCAAGGCTGGCCAATTCCGCAGAGTTTATTAAGAGTACCACCGGCACCTATATCGGAAGGAATCGGGATCAGCCGGCACACYGCATTGCCTAACACAACCATGATGCGGTTGTGGCCGACGGCAGGGTTTACATCACATGGTTGGCCGGGANGACCTTGAACAAATAGTCGTCCTAACATGTTGTTCGCGTCTATTGCCCAGGTGTTTGATAGACTCCACTCCGTGGAATCAGCTATCCCAACCACAAAGCCTTGYCGTCGAGTATGCTGAGGTTTGGGCGATTGATGTCCAACTACTTGAATATGAGGCGGCGAACCGTATCTTTTGTTTATGGGTGGACAATGAATCAAAGGGTCAGATATAATACCTCGGCCCGCYACAGAGGTGTAGTTACCCGYGATTCCGCATGTTTCGTACTAATCTGTGGTTAGGTCAATTGGTGAAACATCGTGCGCCGGCCCACTCGGGGAAGTGTCGGAACTGGTAGACGAGCATGATTTAGGATCATGTGCTGAAAGGCGTGGGAGTTCGAGTCTCCCCTTCCCCACCAGTGACAGAGACGCCGGGAGTTCAAAAGCCGGAGTAATCGAAAACCCTTTAGTCTCAAATAAAAGACATTCTAGGGCCAATGGTTGTTGAGGAGCGTCAATTGACGAATATATTAGAGGTAAAAGACCTACAAACTTATTTCTTCACCTATGAAGGCGTGGTCAAGGCGGTGGATGGCGTTTCCTATGAACTTGAAGAAGGAGAAACGCTGGGGTTGGTTGGCGAAAGCGGCTGCGGGAAAAGCGTCAGCGCCTTGTCGGTGATGCGTTTGATCCCCGACCCACCGGGAAGAATCATCAATGGCGAGGTTCAGTTCGAGGATGAGGACATCCTGAAAATCGACATGAACGATATGCGCCGGATCAGAGGCGGCAAGATCGCCATGGTGTTCCAAGAACCCATGACCTCCCTGAACCCWGTGCTCACGGTTGAGAAGCAAATCACCGAAACCCTTGAGCTACACATGGGAATGAGCCGGGCCGAATCCCGAAGGGAAGGAGTGGACTTGCTCGCCAGGGTGGGCATCCCTGATCCAGACAAGCGTATCAAACAGTATCCTCACCAGTTCAGCGGCGGAATGCGGCAAAGAGTGATGATTGCCATGGCTCTTAGCTGTAACCCCAGGCTCATAATCGCCGACGAGCCTACTACCGCGCTGGACGTGACCATTCAGGCGCAGATCTTAGAGTTGATGAAGTCGCTGACCACCGAGTTCGGCGTGGCCTTGATAATCATCACTCACAACCTGGGTGTGGTGGCCCGCTACGCCGACCGGGTGAACATAATGTATGCSGGCAAGATTATCGAGCGAGGCTCCGCTCGAGAAATCTATGCCAATCCCCGGCACCCCTATACCGTGGGTCTGCTCCGGTCAGTGCCCCGTTTGGACCTGCCGCGCCGAATGAGATTGGATCCCATTGAAGGACAGCCCCCGGACTTGGTTAATCTGCCGCCAGGGTGCTCTTTCCGGGCGCGATGCCGTTGGGCCATTGATAAGTGCGCAACAGACATTCCCGARTTGGCCCCAGCGGGAGAGGGCCATCTGTCCGCTTGTTTCCGGGCCGAGGAGTTAGGAGAYCTTATAAAGGAAGTCGTGGCCGASGAAGCGCGGMGATTYGGSRCTGACGMCGAAKCWGAAKCCGCGCCTGAACCCGTTGCGTCCGAASCSGYSGCGYCCGAAGMGRWSSMGYCMGRAGAGRANCRGYYAGGNKAKGACSRYWASSYAWGASCNWCAACCCCARRGMKKCRMYCCSRMGSMGGNRMT
>NVSQ01000040.1:0-17131 GCA_002401285.1 SAR202 cluster bacterium | reverse complement strand
CNNNNTNNGAAAACTTGATCGAAGTTAAGGATCTGAAGATGTACTTCCCCGTGAGCTCGGGGATGTTATTCCAACGGACCGTGGCTAACATCAAAGCCGTYGACGGCGTTAGCTTTGTGATAAAAAGGGGTGAAACCCTAGGACTTGTAGGGGAAAGCGGATGCGGAAAGACAACCACCGGCCGGTGCATCCTCCAGCTTTACAAGCCTACCGCAGGATCCATCACCTTTGACGGCCGCGAATTGATRGGCATGGGTTCCCGGGAATTGAGGTCGATGCGGCGGGAGATGCAGGTAATCTTCCAGGACCCTTACAGTTCGTTGAACCCCCGAATGACCGCCGGCAATATCGTCGGCGAGCCTTTGGTAGTTCACGGATTGGTGGATAGCAAAGCCGAGTACCGCGAACGCGTCGCTAGTCTCTTACAAAATGTCGGTCTGAACCCATACATGGCGGACCGGTTCCCCCATGAGTTTAGCGGCGGACAGCGTCAAAGAATCGGAGTGGCCAGGGCACTGTCGGTGAGCCCCAAGTTTATCGTTGCCGATGAGCCTGTCTCCGCTCTTGACGTGTCCATTCAAGCCCAGATCGTTAACCTCTTGGAAGACCTTCAGAATGAGTTCAACCTTACCTACCTCTTCATCGCCCACGACCTGTCCGTAGTCCGTCACATCAGCGACCGTGTCGGCGTGATGTACTTGGGCCACATCGTGGAGATGGCGRACCGGAATGAGATTTACGTCAACCCCATCCATCCTTATACCAAGGCCCTCCTGTCCGCGGTACCGATACCTGACCCGGTTATCGAYGCCCAACGGGAAAGAGTCTTGTTGACCGGTGAGGTCCCTAGCCCCTTGAACCCGCCATCCGGATGCGTATTCCACCCACGCTGCCCCGTCTCCATCGACGAGTGCAGTCAGGTGTTCCCCGAGTTGCRGGAAGTAGAGCCCAACCATTGGGCAGCCTGCATCAGGGCCGACGGGTACGGCGCTTTCTAACCAAGTTAAGCGCGTTATCTTGTGATTCCGATCAGGGGCGCCCAGATGCGATTGGGGCGCCCCTAAACATTTGCCCTCGAACCTTGCCCGTCCAGCCTTGTAGCTGTATTTCCCCCGTGATACCATCGATAGTGCATGGACCCAGAACTAATACGAAATTTCTGCATCATAGCCCACATCGACCACGGTAAGTCGACGCTGGCTGATCGCTTTCTGGAGCTCACCGGGACAGTCCGCGCCGAGGACATGAAGTCCCAGTTCCTAGACCAGATGGACCTGGAGCGCGAGCGGGGCATCACCATCAAGGGTAAAGCGGTGGCCATGTACCACCGCGCCCCGGACGATGTCGTATATCAGTTAAACCTTATCGACACCCCCGGCCACGTGGATTTCAGCTATGAAGTATCACGGGCTATGGCCGCCGCCGAGGGCGCCTTGTTGGTKGTGGACGCCAGCCAAGGAGTTGAGGCCCAAACCATCGCCAATGCTTTGTTGGCAATGCACTACGACCTGGAACTGATTCCGGTGGTGAACAAGGTAGACCTGCCTCAAGCCGAGCCCAATCGGGTGGCCAGCGAAATCCAGCAGGTGTTCGGCTTCCGCGAAGATGAAATACTCTACGTCTCCGCCAAAGAAGGCACCGGAGCCCGGGAGATCCTCGATGCCGTGGTGGCCCGCATYCCTCACCCCAAGGGAATCTCAAAGGATCCTTTGAGGGCGCTTGTATTCGATTCGGTCTACGATTCCTATAAAGGAATCATCGCGCACGTCCGCGTGCAAGACGGCCAACTCTCCCGGGATCAACGTCTAAAAGTCWTGTCCTCGGGTAAAGTGGCTGAAATCTTGGAAGTGGGCGTATTCGCGCCTTTCCCCAAAACCGTGGACACCATTTATGCGGGTCAGGTGGGCTATGTCGCCACCGGWTTCAAGGATGTCCGGGATTGCAGTGTGGGCGACACTCTTACAAGTAACAGCAAGCCGGCCAAGGAGCCCTTGCCGGGCTATCTGCCCCTGCAGTCGATGGTGTTTGCCGGACTCTATCCTTCCGACGGCGAAGATCATAACAGGCTGAGAACATCTCTGGAGAAGTTGCAGCTGAACGATGCCTCGTTAAGAATCGAGCCGGAAAACAGCACGGCTTTAGGGTTTGGTTTCCGCTGCGGATTTTTGGGACTGATGCACATGGAGATAGTGCAGGAACGTCTGGAACGGGAATACGACCTGGACATCATTGTGACTTCCCCCAGCGTATCCTATCAGGTGGTTTCCCCCACCGGAGAAATTACGAATATCGACAATCCTTCCAAGCTTCCGCCTCCCCATGAAGTTAAGGAAATAAGGGAGCCGGTATTGGACCTGACTATCGTTGCCCCCGACCGTTACGTCGGCGTCATTATGGAGTTGATGCACTCCCGGCGGTCCGAATTCAAAAGAATGGACTATATCCAGGGTGGCATGGTCCAGCGCGAAGGCGTGGATTCAGATACGGCCCAGTCTCGGGTCGTCATGGAATACACGCTGCCGTTGGTAGAGTTGCTGGCCGATTTCTACAACCAACTCAAGTCCCGTACCCAGGGATATGCCTCGATGGACTACACTCTTAAAGGATACGAGGCCGCTTCGTTGGTAAAAGTAGACGTGTTGGTCAATCAGCAGCCGCTTGAAGCGCTGGCGATGATACTCCACCGGGACCAAGCGGTTAGCCACGGCCGAGAGGTTATTCAGAGGCTGAAGGCGGCCATTCCCCGGCAAATGTTTGAGGTTCCTCTCCAAGCGGCCATCGGCAGCCGAATCATCGCAAGGGAAACCATTCGGGCCATGCGCAAGGACGTGCTCGCCAAGTGCTATGGAGGGGACATCACCCGGAAACGGAAGCTGTTAGAGAAGCAAAAGGAAGGAAAGCGCCGGATGAAGATGGTTGGCCGGGTAGAGGTTCCGCAGGAAGCTTTCCTGACCCTGCTTAAGATCGGCACGGACGCCTGATTCAGGAAAATCCCAGCGAGGCTCTTAGATCACCGATTTGGTTCATGTGCTCCCGCCAGTGTCCGTTAAATCCCCGCTCCAGCAGCATATCTGCGGTTCGCTGTTCGTCGACTCCCCGGCTTTTGAGATGCGCCAGAACCGGTTTGCCGGCCAAGTCGTCATCGGTCGCCGATCCCAAAGCCTGCTCTAACTCTTGAAACAGGGTGTTGATTTCATCCAGCAACTGTGCCATGTCCTTGGCTTGCTTTTCCGGTGTCATGTTGGTCCTGTCGGCCCAAATGTCATACTCTTCCARTTCTCCCGATAGGATCCCCCGCACGATGGAATRGATGCCGCCGGGCGGAGTATCCAGTAGGTGGCAGACGATTTCCCGGACACACCAAACGGAAGGCTCGGGTTTCCAGTCCAGGCAATAGTCCATTCCCTCAAGTAGTTCCAACAGCTCGGCCCTGATACTATGGGCCGTTGCCAGATGGCGGTCTCTGAGGCTGGTCACGGGCGCAGGACCATGAGGAACAGGATGACGATAGGCAGCAGCGTGGCGATACCCCCGAACATCGACCAGCGCTTGCTGGTGCGGGTATAAGCGGGGTCCAGCGAGCCGGCGGCCAATCCTTCTTGGGACAGTCTGACCATGCGCAATTGGAGAGGAATCAACACACCGGCCCAGATGAACVCGGTGACGAGCAACAGCATCAAAGATATACCTAGCCAAGGCTCCTGGAACCGCTCCCAGCCACTGAGCCCAGCCAGCAGGATTCCGGTCACAAGCAGAGTCGCKATGCCGGGGCCGGTAAACACGTAGTCCGCGAAAAGAACGCTCCGGGACGTCATAGCCATATTTTCAAGGTTGCCAGAGCGGTCGGCGCGTACTTTCCAGAACGCCGTCGTGATCAGATTCCCTAAAAAGATGACCGACGCTAGGATGTGGATGGCTAAAATGAACTGAAACAATATTCCCCCCGTGATMTGAGCTCKCCGGCATCGAAAAAGCGCCCGGCCTTGGGCTGGGTCACTCCGGCTGCAGCGTCTTCAACAGTGCCAGAACTTCCTGGCGGGTGTCCTCCCGCGCCAGACCAAACTCCAACGACGCCCGCAATAAGCCCAAGGGAGTTCCTCCGTCATAGCGCGTACCCAAAAACTCGTAAGCGTAAAGTTCGTAATGCTCYAATAGSAGCAGCAGGGCGTCGGTCAACTGAATYTCGCCGTTGGTTCCYGGCGGAGTCCGCCTTAAATGATCGAAGATCTCCGGCGGTAGAATATAGCGTCCGACGATGGTTAGGTTGGAAGGGGCTTCTTGGCGGGAGGGTTTTTCCACAAGCCCATGGATCTGATGAACTCGGTCGTTCACGGGAGTCGCGTCCACSACTCCGTAGTTATGGACCCGTTCCCATGGCATCGGCTCGACGGCCACCACGCCGCCCCCGGTGTTTTCGTGCACCTTCAGCATCTGTGCGACGACGCCGGGGCTATGGGCGATGATGTCATCGGGCAGTATTACAACGAAAGGTTCTCCGGCCACCGCTTCTTCCGCGGTCAAGACGGCATGCCCTAAACCCAACGGCTGTTCCTGGATTACAAAAGACACCTGGGCTAGTTCCGCAGCGGCCCTAACCTTCGCCGCCAATGCAGTGGCGCCGGAATCGGCCAGACGCTCCTCTAGATCCGGCATCGCTTSGAAGTAGGCAGCGATGGATTCCTTGCCTCTGGAGGTGACGACGATGACCCGTTCTATCCCGGCCTCCGCAGCCTCTTCGACCACGTACTGAAGCATCGGCTTGTSCAGAATGGGCAGGAGTTCCTTGGGCACCGACTTGGTTACCGGCAGAAATCTGCTGCCCAATCCGGCGGCGGGAATAACGGCGGTCCTAACTTTCATGTAGCGCTCCTGGAGCGGGCTAATTCTAACACCGGGCTGGGTAAGGGACAACGCGACCGGCCGGGGTTTGGCTGGGCAAGGCTAAACCACACACTTTTCTACGATCGGCGCTATATCGGTGTTTGACACGGTGCTAGGGCTAGCCTAACATTATAGCGAGACCGCGCTAGACGGGGASTTAGCGGTGCCTTGTACCCGCAATCCGCTATAGCGGGGTTGAATGCCTCTCCCAGGCATGACCATTAGGCCAATATTTCGGATAGATGATGTTGAAGGTTGGGTCCCACGCGGCGCAGACCTGCGAACTCCGCCAGGCCGGAAGGAGCAACGGTAAACAGTGCTCTGCGGGTGCCGTGGGAGCGCCTGACCCGAGTCACCGTCCGGAACATGCCTAGTGGCCAGCGTCGAAGAGAGGTGCGCGGTCTCTAACCAAGATGATGACGGTCCCGCGCTAGATGCCATCGATCAGCCCTGGGACAGTGATTCCACAACCAGACCATCCAGGTCAGGACACCGCAAGGCCCTTGGCCAGCACTTTCTGACCGACTCCCGGATCCTCAACCGAATCGTCGCCGCGGCGGAGCTTGTTCCCGAAGACCAGGTATTGGAGATCGGACCCGGACGGGGTGTGTTGACCCGCCGGTTAGTTCAGCGGGCCGGCCGGGTGGTGGCGGTGGAGATGGACCGGGTGCTCGCCGCTGAATTGCCGGCGCGTCTCGACCATCCCTCTAACCTGGAAGTAGTCCACGGCGACGCCCGGTCGATAGATCTGGCGCCTTTGGTGGGCGAGGATAAGCCCTACAAAGTGGCGGCCAATCTCCCTTACTACGCCGCCAACCCGATAATCCGCCGGCTACTCGARGCCGCGCCAAAACCGGAGTTGCTGGTGGTGATGGTCCAGCAAGAAGTTGGGCGCTCCATGCTGGCGAAACCCGGTGGAATGAGCATCTTATCGGTCGCAACCCAGTACTATGCTAAACCGTCCCTCGTGTGCCACGTCCCTCCCCGATCTTTTCGTCCGCCTCCGTCGGTGAATTCATCGGTAGTACGGCTCGACGTTAGGTCTCAGCCCGCGGTRGCTGTAGCCGATGAATCAGCCTTCTTTCAAGTGGTCCGCGCCGGTTTCTCCGCCAAGCGGAAACAACTGCGAAACTCCTTGAGCCACGGTTTGGGCGTTCATCCCACGACAGTTGGAGAACTCTTGGAGGACTTGGAGTTGGACGGCCGGCGGCGGGCCGAGACYTTGACTCTGGACGAGTGGGGGTTGATCTACAGAGGCTGGGAGGAGCGGATSCGGGGAGCRGCATAATCGTGGAAGTTCCGGCTTACGCTAAGCTGAATCTCGTCTTGGAGGTGCTGGGCCGGCGGCCCGACGGGTTCCATGAAATAAGAACAGTGCTCCAAACCATCGACTTGGCGGATCGCCTTACTTTCCATCCGGCATCGGGGCTTCATCTTCAATGCGATGACTCTTCCCTCAACGGCGAAGCTAACCTTGTTTGGCAAGCCGCCGTTAGGCTGGCTAAGAGCCGCAACATACAGCCCCGAGCGTATATACATCTGGAGAAACATATTCCGGTGGCGATGGGTTTGGGAGGAGGAAGCAGCGACGCGGCGGCCACACTGATAGCGCTGAATCAACTCTGGCAGCTTAACTTGTCCATTTTGGAACTGTCGGGAATAGCGGCGAGTTTGGGTTCCGACGTGGCCTTCTTTTTGGYGGGTGGAACTGCATCCACGGCCGGCCGGGGGGAATTGGTCACTCCGATTCATCCTTTGCCATCGGTCCCGGTGACGCTGATCTGCCCAACCGCGACGTTTCTGGACAAGACATCGAGAATGTTTTCACGTCTAACGTCCGGGCATTACAGTGACGGGGAGCGGACCAGCCGGCTTGAAGAGATCCTGGGTGGTGACGAATTCGTACCAGATATGCAATATAACGTTTTCGAGCATGTGGCATTTCAGGAGTTTCCGGAGTTGGACGATCTACGCCTGAAGGTCGAGTCGGCAACCGGTGCGGAAGTCCACTTGTCGGGCGCGGGCCCAGCGTTGTATTTCCTTCCTTCCAGTGAAGATGAATATCAGAGGGTGTCCCAYGCCTTGCAACATTCTAGCGCTCGGGTATACCTTGTACACACGATCTGACTCGGMTCAGCGCCGGGAGTATCCGACTGAAAATCTCAWTCCTAAGATTATAGTGAGCTAGAACATGTATACCCTTGCCGCCATATCCATCCCATTCGGTCCCAACATCATCGAATTCGGCCCATTTATCCTGGCCTGGCACGGATTTTTCACCTTTGTAGCCGTGGCCACTTCGGTGTACCTRGCGGTCCGTTGGGGCACCAAGCAGGGCCTGTCGGCAGATGCCATATATTCGATCTCGGTTTGGGCGATCATCGGCGGTATCCTGGGGGCGCGGATAGTCCACATAATCGACTTCTGGGGTCCGATCTACCAGCACGACCCGATCAGGCTGTTGTACGTTTGGCAAGGAGGCATCGCRATCTATGGCGGAATATTAGGCGGATTCGCCKGCGGCGCATTGTATGTCATCATCCGAAACTCGGACCGGTTTTTGGCGATGTGGGGTTCGGTATACAAAGTGATGCCTTTCCTGGGGGAACCGAACAAAGCTCCACTGCCACCGATCGGGTTAATGGTCGATATCACCACCCCGGCGTTGCTGATATCCATGGCCATCGGCAGAGTTGGAGACATAATTAACGGGGAGCACTTTGCCAAGGCCACCAATCTAGCCTGGGGCTTCATTTAYACTAACCCGTCCAGCCCTGGCTACCAACAGCCAGCATCCCATCCGGCGGTGGCGTATGAGTTGATCTTCGATCTTCTATTGCTGGCTGCTATCTGGCCGTTGCGCAACCGGTTGCGCCCCCACGGAATGTACTTCGTGCTGTATGGGGGCCTGTATTCGATGGGYAGGTTYTTCTTGAGCTTCCTTCGCGTGGAGCAGATACCCTACTTYGACGTGTTGAACCAGGCGCAGATCATCGCCCTGATCGTGATGGCGGTAGCGATACCCTTAGTGGTGTTCAAAGCTAAGTTCGTAAAGCCAACGCAAGATGCGGAAAGTGGGAGGCGGGGACAAAGGCGGGCTAGATAAGCTGGGCGTCAGGCTCGATGGTCTGGATTGGCAAACACCAGGACGGAGTTGTGGCCACCGAAACCGAATGAGTTGCTCATGGCCACGTCGATCTGCTTATGTTTGGCTTTGTTGGGAGTGTAGTCAAGATCGCAATCTGGGTCCGGCGTCTCCAGATTGATGGTCGGTGGAACGATCCCGTTTTGTATCGCCATGATGCAGAACGTCGCCTCTAAAGCCCCGCCTGCTCCAAGAAGATGGCCAGTCATGGATTTGGTGGAACTCATGGGCACTCGGTAAGCGTGCTCTCCCAGAGCCAACTTAACGGCCTTTGTTTCCGATCGGTCATTCAATGGCGTAGACGTGCCGTGGGCGTTTAAGTAATCCAAGTCCGACGGTTTGACGTCCGCGGCTTTCAAAGCCAATCCGATGGCTTTGGCGGCGCTCTGCCCGCTGGGTCCGGGCTCGGTTAAGTGGTGAGCGTCGGAAGTGGCGCCGTATCCCAGTAATTCTGCCAGTGGCGTGACCCCGCGCGCWTCRGCGCTCTGCTGGCTTTCTAGGACCAGTACCGCAGCCCCTTCAGCCATCACAAACCCATCCCGGGCAGCGTCGAACGGGCGGCTCGCCTTCTGAGGGTTCTCGTTGAACCGGGAGAGGGCGCGCATGGAATTGAATCCGGCGACGGCGATGGGAAATATCGGCGCCTCGCTACCGCCGGCCAGCATCACGTCCTCTTGGCCGCGGCGAATCATCTCCCAGGCTTGCCCTAAAGCATCGGCGCCGCTGGAGCAGGAGGAGACTAGGCAGTAGTTGGCGCCCATTGCCCCGGTAACCATGGAAACCTGGGCCGAAGCCATATCGGCCAGCATCATGGGAATCAAAAATGGGCTCACCCGTTTCGGACCCCGCGCGCTCAATACCTCAAATTGCTGTGATAGCGTAATGATGCCGCCGATCCCGCTGCCGATGATGACGCCCACCCGATAGGGRTCSCSATCTTTGGGGTCCAGATGAGCYTGTTGGCAGGCTTCTTTCGCGGCCACGGCAGCCAACTGGGCAAATCGGTCCATGCGGCGGGCTTCTTTGCGGTCCAGGTAGTTCTGGGCGTCRAACCCTTTCACCTCACCGGCGAAGTGAGTATCGAAAGCTTCGGCGTCGAAGGCCGTGATGGTGTCGATGCCAGAGCGTCCAGCCACCAGATTTTCCCAGGTGGTGGCCACGTCGAGACCCAAGGAGCTTATGACGCCGAGGCCGGTGATAAATACACGGCGAAGTTCGTTCATTTCAATCCAGGCAGATRATCTAACGCCAGCCWCGTAACATGAACTATCAGGAACGCATGGACTGTCACAGCCGCCTCTCCCCTAACACTTCAGCACCAGCGCCGCCGGTGGTTTCAGGTGATTCCAGAGCCCGATCTAAGTTAGTCGCTTGTGATAGTGGTCCTGCCGCGGCCCGATTCGGACATCACKGTATTCAGCATTTCGGTAAGGTCGTTGATCCGGCCTGATATACTCGCCGCAAGTTCGCTGCTGCCGGCGTTGACCGGGCCGGAAAGGTCTTTCAATGAATCGGCCAATTCGCTGATGTCGGCTCCGATGTTTTCTACCACTTCCCGGCGTGCGTTCGCCAGGGGCTGGGACACGGACCGCAGCTTCTCCCCCAGTTCGCCCACCCGTTGGGAGATGTTTTCGCCGAACTCACGYCCGGCCATTGACACCGGGTCCGACCAACTCTTTAAGCTATCGGTGGCGTCCGCCAACCGGGCGGTGATGSTGTCTCCCAGGTCACGGCTGGTGGATGCCAGACGCAGCCGATAGTTCCGGAGGATCCGGAAGATACGCCTGTACAGGTCGTCCACCGGGGTCAGCCTGGCTGAATACTGGTCAAACAGGTCCCTCGTTTCCKCCATGGTCCAGCGCTCGTCGTAATGAACAAACTGCCGTCCGGTATATAGGTGATAAGGCCGCATCTGCCCTTCGGCAAGAAGGTCGCCGTTTTCGTCCAGCGGGACCAAGTCGTCCCAGTTAGACGTTGCCGGAAGGGGCGTGAGGAAGTTTACTGTCTGGTACTTGCTAACCTGAGTCACCCAGTCGGCCAATGCCATGATGCTTTYTTCTGTATCGTAGGGAAGACCGATTATCGTCATTGCTACTAAGGAGAAGCCCATATCGTTCAGAGCCACCAGGTCGGTATGCATCTGGCCTGGCTCTTGACGCTTGTTCACCAGTTTCAAGTTTTCCGCGTTGTCAGACTCCACGCCGATGTACGCCATCTTGATATTGGCTTCCAGCATGGCGTTAGCAAGCTCGGGGTCCTGTCCAATCTCGGCTCGCGCCTGACAAATCATGTACATGTTTTGGGTKTGGTCTTTCCAARACTGTAACCGGGCAAGGCGCTCGTCACGGTATTTTACCGCTCTCAAAGGCGGCGGGTGCAGATCGTCGGAGATAAATACCTGGAATTTGCCATTCCTGGAGTGAATCAATCCGTCTGCCGCCATTTCGGTCATCTGAGTCAGACGTTTAATCTCAGTTTCGCGGGAAACCAACCGATAGCCCAAGAACTGCTGAATTACTTGGCAGTAGGTGCATTTTYCGGTGCAGCCCCGGGTCGTCTCAATCACACCGCCGGCCATGGGGTTCTCGGCCGTCAGGTCTCTGATGGAGCSGAAGTCCGGCAACTCCACAAAGTCGGGATTTATCAAGCCAGACCGGCGAGTTTGAACCAATTGGCCGTCTCGTTGGTAGCTGATGCCGGGCACTTTGTCTAGGTAAGCTTCCCGCTCGCCGGGCTTGCGGGTTAGTAGTATGTCGCACAGTTGACCGATGATGTCCTCGGCCTCCCGTTGCACTACAACATCGAAATCGCCGTTGTCGAAGGCCTCGTCGGTAAGCGGTCCCATCTGAGGGCCGCCTCCGATGGTAATAATCTCCGGATGATATTGTTTGGCCTGCCTGGCGATCTGATAGCCACGGGGCGCCTCATTGATCAGCGCCGTCACCATCAAGATGTCAATGCCATCCAGGTCTTTATCCGGGTCGATCACACCGCACCGATCTTCAAACCAGATATCCCGCTCGTACAGGAATTCGCCCTCCCATTGAGCTAGAGCGCCCGAGAGGAACAACATCCCTTGACGGGGAATGGCGATGTACTCAAAATTTCCACCGGCAGACGCCGGTTGTAACAGCACGACTTTCTTGATTCTTGACGTTACTACCACAGTCCCTCCTACGAAGGCTCACCACTTGAGCCCACCTGTGTCAAGATTCAAATCCCCAAGAAGAAAACCTGACGGATATGACTTTTTGAGCCGGCCCGCAGGTGAAATCAGTAAACGGAATTGCCGCATCTAGTGCCAGCATAGACTGTATTATACCGGATTCAGTCGAATAAAACAGCAAGTAGTSAATTCTTAGCAGCCAATGTGTAGGTTTGTGTATCCCAGAAATGTGCTYAAATCCCACGTTCTCTAAAATGCGGGATGATTTCTTTGGCGATGGTCTCCAAATGCCGAGTACGGTCTTCCCTTGGGCAGGCGACGCTGAATACGATATGGCGGGCGCCCGCGTCGATATATTCCTGGATACGGGTGATGCAACTTTCCACCGGGCCCAGTAGGCAGTATTTTTCCACGATGTCTCTGAAACCACCCCCATACAGGTAGCGGCCGCCTAAGGCTTCYGCGGCCACTTCCGCCGCCTGCTTGACCGTGTCGTATATCGAAACGTAAGGAAAATAGGCCCACTGGAAATYGGTCAGGTCCCGGTTTTGTTCCGTGGCGAATCCGGTGATAGTAGCCACGCTGGATCGGTATCGATCCGGGTCGTAGAAGTAGGGCATCCAGCCGTCGCCAAATTTCGCGGCCCGGAGCATRGCGGGTTCTCGGCGTCCCGACACCCAGATCGGTGGATGGGGCTTTTGCGCCGGATGTGGTATGACGGTTACGTCATTCAACTGGAAATGCCGTCCTTGATAGGACACGTTCTCCTCGGTCCAAAGGCGGCGAAGTACCTCTAGACATTCGTTGGTCATTCGTCCTCTTTGTTTGACGTTCAGTCCGGCTGCTTCGAACTCCACGGGAAATTCGCCGCCGACTCCTACGCCCAAGGTCAGCCGTCCGCCCGACGCGATGTCCAGTGTATTCGTCAATTTGGCAAGAACAGTTGGATGGTAAAATGGCGCCAACAAAATGGAGGAGAGAACGCGGATATTATCGGTCGCCCCGGCTGCCACTGCCAACAGCGGTAACGAGGCGTGAGTGGGACCGGGCGGGTTACCGCGCATGTAATGCTCGCCGGCGGCGAAGTACTCGAAGCCCAACTCCTCCATCCACCTGGCATCGCGGGCCGTCTCCGCCGCCCCATGAGCCATACCGGCGCCGAAGTGCAACTTGGTGTCTGCCATAGGTACAGGTCCTCCGCCTTGAGATGCCCAGGCCCCACAATGAGTCAAATTGCGGACCGATATTCGATCCTATATTATAATAACCAGACGTATAGGTCTTCCTTTTGTTGGTTTGTATTTTTAAAATTTACTAGGCAATGGCTTCGAAGTCCAATAAGGTGATTATGCGGTAATGCTGGTTTTGGTAACAGGAGCCACCGGTTTTTTGGGCCGGGCCGTGGTCCGCGAGCTGCAGGAGCATCATCATCGCGTCCGCTGCCTGGTCCATACCCCGGGCAATGAACGMAWGTTCCCCGACCGGTCGGTTGAGGTCCATTATGGCAGTGTCAGCGATCCCGAAGCATTGGCGGGAGCGTTCTACGACGTTGAGGCGGTGATTCACCTGGTGGGAATCATCCGAAGGTCACGAAACCGGACTTACGACCTGATCAACCGGCAAGGCGTAGCCAACGTTGTCGCGGCCGCCAAGGAAGTCGGGGTCAAGCACTTCATACAAGTTAGTGCTCTGGGCGCCACCAATGACGCCGGGTATCCCTACTTATATAGCAAGTGGCGGGGAGATCAGGAGGTGGTAAACAGTGGATTGTCCTATACGATCGTAAGGCCTTCCATAATGTTCGGCCCCGGGGACGAATTTCTGAACACGCTGGCTGGGTTGGTAAAAACAACACCAGTGGTACCGGTGCCCGGAACGGGCAGAAACCGTTTCCAACCCATCGCAGTGGCAGACATGGCCCGGTGCCTGGCGCTGACAGTGGACCGGGAAGATCTGAAGGGCAAGATTGTGGAGATCGGGGGACCTGATCAGCTAAGCTATAACGAAGTGATCTCGCTGATAGCCCGGACGTTGGGCAAGCGACGGTTGCGTCTACATGTGCCGGTATGGATGATGTACATCGCCACGGTGATACTTCAGAAGGTGGTGTCAAGGCCGCCGGTAACCACGGACCAATTGAAGATGATTGCAATCAGGAACGTGGCCGAAACCTCTATCGTCCAGGAGACCTTTGGGTTTACCCCGAGGCCGCTGGAGGGTAACATAGAATTCATYAGATCGGTGGGCTTCTGGGACGGTGTCAAGATCGCTCTAGGCTCCATGCCCACCCATCTTCGCGACCACTAGCCGGGTAGCCCGGTAGCTGGGGAGGGAGGGGCATCCATTGAAATATCCCGACGCCATCGACCTCTTGCTCTCCCTGGTCGACCACGAGCGTAACCACCCGGTTGGTCCCCGACAGAAGGCAATCTTCGATCTGGGGCGGATAGAGCGCTTGCTCCATCGGTTGGGCGACCCTCATAACGCCGCCTCTGCTATCCATGTCGCCGGCACTAAGGGCAAGGGCAGCACCGCGGCTCTCTGCGACTCCGCCTTGCACGCCGCCGGATACTGTACCGGATTCTACTCGTCGCCCCACATGCACAGCTTTCGGGAGCGCATACGTAGAAATACGATCCCCATCTCCGAAGAGGAATTCAGCGGGTTGGTGGAAGAACTTTGGCCCCATCAAGAGTGGGTCGGACGGCACGAAGGGCTGGGACCGGTAACCCTCTTCGAATTCATGACCGGTATGGCGTTCCAATGCTTCGCTGGAGATAAATCCGATTTCCAGATCATCGAGGTTGGATTGGGAGGTCGATTGGACGCCACCAACGTTGTCAGTGCCGGTGTGTCTATCATCACGTCAATAAGCCTGGACCATACCGCAATCTTGGGAGACACAATCGGCGAGATCGCCCGGGAAAAGGCCGGTATAATCAAAACCGGAGGAACGGTTGTAGTCGCACCCCAGAAACCCGAAGCGCTTTCGGTTATCCTGGATGTGTGTCATTCGTTATCGGCCACCCCTATCCTGGTGGGCAAAGATGTAACCTGGTCTCCGGGTCCTTCTTCGATCGACGGCCAAGAAATGACGGTGGCAGGCCGCGACCATACCTACCAGCTGAGGGTGCCCCTGTTGGGTAAATTCCAGTTGGAAAACGCCGCTACCGCCGTGGCCGCATTGGAAGCGCTGCAAGATCAGGGCCATCCGATCTCCGATGAAGCGATACAGCAAGGGTTTGTGAAGGTGGTATGGCCTTGCCGGATGGAGGTATTGGGCCGGGATCCCGTCACTGTAGTCGACGGTGCCCATAATGAATATTCCATGGATGCATTGCTGGAATCGTTGGGATGCTACCTTAATTTCCGGCGATTGTTCTTGGTGGTAGGATTTTCCCGTGATAAGAGCATCGCCAAGATGGTCAGCCGGTTGGCGGAGATGAACCCGGTGGTTTTCGCATCCCGGTCTCGCCACCCCAGGTCCACTCCCCCCGTGCATATAGCATCCCTGTTTAAWGAACACGGCATCGACGTGACGGAGACCGACACCTTGGCCGAGGCGTTGACCCAGGCACGGGAACTGGCCGATGAAGGAGATCTGATCTTGGCTACGGGTTCACTCTTTGTGGCCGCGGAAGTTAGGGAAGAAATCTTAGGGATAGAGCCAGAACTGTACCCGGACCTGTTGCCCGCTGATTTGAGGACTAGCTAGGGGAGTTCCCGGATTCGTTCCGGAGCGGACTGGACCTACCAAGGAGAATGAGGCGTGACATCTGACCGTTCCAGGATTGTAGTCACCGGCATGGGGGCGATGACCCCGCTGGGGCAGACCTCAGATGCTTTCTGGGCCAACTTGGTGGCCGGCAAACCAGGCATCGGGCCGATGACGTTGTGCGACCCCACCGATTACCCTTGCCGAATCGCCGGCGAGGTAAGAGACTTCGATCCCGCCGAGTATATGGACAATAAAGAATCCAGGAGAATGGCCCGGTTCTCCCAACTGGCCGTAGCCGCCGGTTTGACGGCAGTGAAGTCGGCCGGCCTGGATATCTCCCGGGAAGATCCCTACCGGGTTGGCGTGGTTCTGGGCAACGGCAACGGSGGYTTCCMGACKMYYGAGGAYAATKSCCGGRTMYTGGYGGAMMRGGGCGGYATGMGSATGASSCCCTTCTTCWTMCCSATGRTCYTKCCSAAYATGGCCGCSGCCAACGTKAGYCGSWTYKWSGGANCTSAWGGNCTATAMSKCYACCGCCACCACGGCTTGCGCTTCGTCAAACCAGGCGATCGGCCAAGCGTTGGACGTGATTCGCCGGGGCGCCGCGGACGTGATTCTGGCCGGCGGCACGGAGGCCGGAATCAGCCAATTGGGATTGGCGGGATTCGCGGTCATGCGGGCGTTGACCACCCACAATGAGGAACCTGAAAAGGCTAGCCGTCCTTTCGATGCCAACCGCGATGGATTCGTTCCCAGTGAAGGCTCGGCGATCTTGGTTCTGGAGAGTTTAGAGCACGCCCTGSGACGGAACGCGGTGATCCTTGGCGAGATAGCCGGGTTTGGCTGCACCTCCGACGCCGGGCATTTGGTGCAGCCTGAGGAGTCAGGCGCCAGCGCGACCGAGGCGATGCGGCTGGCGTTATCAGACGCGGGGGTAGGTCTCCAGGATGTCGACTACATCAACGCCCACGGGACTTCCACTCCACTGAACGACGCCCTGGAAACGGTGGCCATCAAACAGCTGTTCGGCGATCGGGCGTATCAGATTCCCATCAGCTCCACCAAATCTATGATCGGCCATTCCCTGGGCGCCTCGGGGTCTTTGGAAGCCGTGGCCTGCTTGAAAACAATCAGCGAAGGCGTCATCCACCCGACGATCAATTACCAGGATCCGGATCCGGAATGCGACTTGGACTATGTCCCCAACCACTCCCGTCAGTCGGACGTCCGAGTGGTCCTTTCCAACGCCTTCGGCTTCGGCGGCCAGAACGCCTGCCTAGTGTTTCGGAAATTCGAGGTGTAGCAGTTTCCCGTTCCTTGCTTCAATGCATTTCGCCGGATGAGAAACGAGGCTCAATGCGCGTACACACCGAGCCTCGTTCAATACCGYCTAGGTATCGGCCAAAGAATTACGGGGACATGCTACCTGCCGACGGCAAGTGCATGGTAGCCTGGGGCTCGTAGCATGAGAATGCGTTTTCGTCCGTCCCAATGTCGAACGAACTTGCAGGGGTACAGAAACCCTGGAACGAGTACATCTGAGATTTCAAGGTTTCGGCGTCATCCCATTTGGCCGGGCCATGATAGCGCACGATGATATGGACCTCAGCGTCCATCGGGTCGGTCACCCCATCTCCCCACAGGACCTGCCCGGGAGCAGCGTCCTTGCCCACGCCGAGACGGGCGCTAAAGTGGCCACTGCGGTCGGGACCGACGATTCCACCGGTCGCCCAGAGMACCGAAACCTCAGCCTCGGGGTTGACCAAGGGTGGCAGAACGTCGTTTTCGCCACACTCACCGTCGCTACATCCCGCGGGATWGTTAAAGATGACCCACCACACGGTAYAGGCGCCAATTRGGAGGTCKGTGGNATCGAYGTTCATTGATATATTGTCGACGGTTCTGACCAGGTCGGAGCTGCCTMGGGTCTGGGGATTCATCACGAACACCCCGCCATGGTCCYGAAGGTCGAATACGGCGGTCGAATCCTTACCGGCGGCGTTTACGCCGGGAATGAAGTTTCSGTATAGGGCRATTCSCCCTGCCATCACACTTAGCACTAGACTGAGGTGGTCTGGGAAATTTGAACAGGTAGCTAAGAGAGRGTCCCGCTCCTAGAATYGCAAARAAGGAGCAGGACATGAAACAGATACGGAAGAAACACAGCCCAGCCTTCAAAGCCAAGGTGGCCTTGTCTGCATTCTTGGGCGAAGAGACGATC
>NVSQ01000093.1 GCA_002401285.1 SAR202 cluster bacterium | reverse complement strand
TGCGGAGAAGCTACTGATAGTTAAGTAGCGATTTGATTTGGTGGGCGTTGTTATGACAAGATTGCCCTTGTCCACCCACTTWCAYCCCARKTSATMRRTCTGGACYRCAMAGGAGGCAAYATGGCTRACRACCCTMTAGTTGGCGCATGGGAACTTGTATCCGATTCGTCTGCCGGAATTTTTATCTATACCGGCTCGCACTACTCCGCAGTTGYTGCGCMTAAGGACCGAAGGMGGTCCAGCGGTGAGCGGGCMACRCCCGWTGAAGCGCTCGATGCCATKCTTTCGTGCCAGGCCCTGTCTGGCACCTACACCGTGTCCGGTTCCAGTATCACCCATGTCAGGATAGCTAATACCCATCCGGCGTCTTCCAACCTTCCTGTAGTTGCCGACTACACTATAGACGGTGACACCTTGACCCACACAGCCGTCAGGGGAACCGCCGGAGGCAGGAGGGACGGTTCTTCGACGATGTATCGTAGGGTGCCAAGCGGCGRCACTGAGACCCCTCTGATAGGTGCCTGGGAGTTGGTTGATGAAACTAGGCAGGGAATCTTGATCTTCACCGGGACCCATTACTCTATCGTACAGAGGCAGAAGGAACGCAATTTACCCAAGGGYGACCAGTACACCCCGGAAGAGGCCCTTGAGGCTCTCTATACCTGYGGTGCCCTYGCCGGGACTTACACGGTCTCCGGAGGCAYCCTGACCATGGAACGGACAGCCAACACTCGCCCCGAAAGTATAGGCGTGACCGCGGTCTGGGAGTTTACCGTGGAAGGCGACGTTATGAAGACTCGAGTTGTCAGCGGTAGTGCTGGCGACGAGGCGACCTGGCGCAAGGTCAGCTAGATCAAGGGAATTTAAGGACGGTAGAAATGCCCCATGCAGTGGACGTAAGTARGTAATTAACCGGAGCGGTAAGAGAMCGGTGTCAGCAGAGATCCGACTCGTTACCACACATCCGAACAGGCCCCTGRGATGCACCAGGGGCCTTTAAGATCCGGGCCAAATGAATTCTTCTAAGGGTTAGGACTTGCCCCGCCCCCCCAGAAGGGACCGGTCTTACCCAGCCGCCGCGCTGCCTCGGCACGCTCTCCCRACTGCTTGGGCGCCCATTGGGAGATGAAATCCCCGCTGAGCCGGTGTTTGGCCGCTTCGGTACTGAACACGGTCACCTCATCGTTCAGGGGCAAGCTCGCATCGGCGGAGTCCGGGTTGAATTGAGACCAGTTCCGCATGTGCTCTTCCGACCGGAAGAAATTCATCTGCCCTCAACGTTCACGGTTATTTGGTGTTGTGACGCTCGACAGGTTCCTGTGCCCGACTATAGTAGAAGGTTCGGCTGAGAGGACCTGCCCATCMCGCATCTGAATGCTGATGCTTTCGTTGCAGTCCAGGCAGGGACAATCGATACTAACGGTTTTACCCGGAAACAGCCAGCAGACCGCCAGCGCGTCCGGTCCTCAAACGCCGAACCATTTCTGCTCACCGTCTACGGAGATCTTGAATGGGGTGGGGATGAGCGAAAAGGGACGAACGGTAGCGATCCAGTCCGTATCGGGATTAAGCCTTATCGCACCGCCGGTGCCTCCCGCGAGATCATGAACGATCTGGCGCCCTTCCTCGATGGGGCATCCCAGGGCAGTGGCCAATTCGCTGTAGTGAGGGGCCTGTCCTGTGTCTACCAGGCTGCTTATGATGACATGATAGGCTTTATCGAGGGTCTGAATATCCGCCATGGCGCACCTCCCAATGATGACTAACGTTGCAACAGGAAATTGCTAGCAGCGGCATTATATACTTCAGGTCCAACGAGGGACAGGCTGGTTTCCAATATGATCTGATCAAAGAGCGACCTCGTGCCACCGSACCGTAACCACCGGGCCACTGTCCAGCACGATGTGGTAGCCGGGCGCGTATTCGTCCGGGTGATCTGTTGTCCGTTGGAACACCGCGCTGTCGATGACTCCAGTGCATCTACGGTAGCTGCCGGTGATGACTGTTTCTTAAAGSCCACGGACCACCGACACGATGCCTACGAGGACCGCCCGACATATCTATCTCGGATGCGGGAGAATGCAGCCTAGCTGCTTGCGCTCCCCTATAAGATCGAGTCTATCGGAGTAATCTCGGCTACAATTCTCGGTACTAGGCTGCGCTGGTTGCCATACTTCAGTTCGGAAATCTTTTGTCGCAAGTCTTCGTCCGCAACCAAAACAGCGCGTCCTCCGAAGTGGCGCCCCTCAAGTTCAACGGAGACCTCAGGATTTGCCAGMRMGTTCCGGCACCAATCGCTKCGGYCGTCCCTCCTGGAGGCGAAGAACCGCTCCTGGTAGTAAACCAGCCGCAAGCGCACGGTGTGCGCCTGGCCGGTGACTCTGCCAGTTGTGGTTAGTTTTGCGGATAGCGTAGACCCATCTTGAAACATCAGGGAGTCATCGCCTTAGTTCCGCCTCCAGAATTCCCACCATCGGTGGTTGGGCGGAAGGTCAGAATCTTTAGAATCCGGTTCTGGGRTTGAGGCGGGAGGCTCGGGTTTTGATTCGGCGACGGAAGGGTCATCCAAAGTTTCGGGTATTTCGGTCGAGATCGATGCGGTGGGCTCGGCGGCGGGCCTTACCTCAGGCTCGACGGTAACCTCGTGGGCTGCGTAAAGCTCCCAGGGTCGGAAGGACTCAACGAAAGCCTTGGCATCTTCGACACTTGGAAAGCCTTTCTGCGAGCGGCCCGGTTCGTATCCGAAAGTGGTCGCRTAGGCGTCGATGCCKCGTCTAGTMTCTCTAAATCCTCCGATCCTCTCTTCTTGACCCTCTTCATTAGCGAGAATTAGGTTCTGTCCCCTTCTCACGTATCGCCAATACACATTCATGGCCGGCTCTCCTACCTGTTGAGGTTTTAGATGGTCGACTTAACGGCTTCACATCCTCAGTCACCTTTACACATCGTCAGGCGTATACGAAGCGATGTGGCGCGGGGACAGTTTGAAGGCAACGACCCCAGGCGCGTCTCGGTATCCCTCGGCAAAGGAACGTCCTTTTTTCTCGCCGTAATATCGCCGCGCCATCGACAACACAAGCTCGTAAAGAGGCCGATCCGTCTCCTGGACCGGCCCGTCCATAACGACCGACGAAYAAGGGGCGTCACGTTTGTCTACGCACAGAGATGCGTAGGGCCGCGATTGAAGGTTGCGCCACTTCAACGTGCGACGCGCCGTGAACATATAGGCTGCTCCGTCCTCCCATAGGAACCAGATTGGCGCCGACCGAGGTCTGCCGAACTCGTCTATTGTGCTGATCACGGCCACCTCAGGCTGTTTCAAGAACACCTCTTGCTGCTCCTGGGTCATGGGCATGTTTTCAGCACCTCAGTCATTTGGATGAGTCTATGGTGATTCCAAACTATACACTCCATGGCCTAGGTCGGTAGACAAGCCACCCCCGCCAACGTGCTATTCCTCCATCATGGCCAGCGAGCGTATACAACGGCACATTGACAGCTTACTAGACGAAGCCGACCAGGCTGTCGCCAACGAAGACTGGCCCACCGTTGCCAGCCGCGCCAGAGCAGTCCTGCGGATGGACCATGAGAACAGCGATGGGCTCTCTTCGCCGAAAGGAAAGTTGACAGCAACTTTGACAGCAACAGGGGCGGACAACTRYGAACCTTGGGAAACTCACGTGGACAGTACATTGGGATTATAGATATGACACGGACTYCCAGAGACATCTACGGACAAGTCGCACCGAACTCATAACCCGAAGGTCGTTAGCAGGAGAGGAGCCTGCCCGTGAGACTCCTATTTGATTCCAGATGAGTTTTTCAAAGTGTGCCTAATTGATCTAATTCGCAATGCTTCTAGATAGCCGCCTGTACGGAAAGTGACTAACGACTAGTTCGCATTCTACGAAATAAGTGTAAAGCAGGCGCTCTAACCAGCTGAGCTAACCGCCCCGGAATGCGAGAACACCGTGGTAATGAGGACGGTCCGAAGAGGACCGTTGACCTTATTGAAACACCCGGCGGAGAAGACGTCAACTTACCGTGGCGTAATCTGCTCTAACACTTTTTAACGACCTGAGTATTCGCCAATGAACCTGGCCCTTGTTACGGGGTGTCGTTAGGTTAAACAGGTAGGTTAGGCTAGGGTTCACACGGTTGATGGATATATTGGAAAACATCAGCAACCAGATCGTTTGTCCGGCCACGGATGTGACTTGACACGAATAGCACTACCCGCATAATATTCCCTTATCGAATATTATGCGTTATTTACATTACGGATTGTGATGTAAATCATTGCGATGGACACTTCTAGGAACGAAGTCCAAACCCTATGCAAACTCAGCATATCGTTAGCTTCTATCACGTAGCGCGCCTCCGAAGCATAACGAAGGCGGCAAACGCTCAAGGCCTTGCCCAGCCGACGGTAACCAGCCATCTGAAGAAGCTGGAAGAAGAACTAGGTGTCTCGCTGTTCGACCGGATCAAGCGCCCAATCATGCTCACGTCTGATGG
>NVSQ01000007.1 GCA_002401285.1 SAR202 cluster bacterium | reverse complement strand
CCAAGAATGCAGACAAGGCCACCTTGGCTTTGAAGGCTGGGCTGTGTTTCTTCCGTATCTGTTTCATGTCCTGCTCCTTTTTNGCAATTCTAGGAGCGGRACTCTCTCTTAGCTACCTGTTCAAATCTCCCAGACCACCTCAMNAMYYRCATGCAGACCCTATCGCTATCGCTTGATACCCTGTACCGCCACTTGGGACCACTCTCTTTGGAAGTTGCCACGTACTCTAAAGAGGGACCGCACATCATAGGGTCAGAAGAGGTGCTTGACAGGATGCTTAAGGACATCCACTTCTACATGGATGGGGACAGTATAAGAAGAAGACGAGCGGGGGCCGTACTTCGAGAGTTTTTGGAACGGTTCGCAAAAGAGCTTTATCGAAAAAAGCATGGAACACTTCCAAAGAAATATGAAGGCGCTATGTGGACCACCCTGAAGGACCTGATCCACGAAGGGGGACTGGATTTAAAGGACGAGGGAAGAGTATTTGAGAGTTACTCGTTTTGCGTAAGTTTTCCTCATGACGACGACACCAAGGAGCCCCCGACTTCAACTGAGATAGACGCTCWACACATGCGAATGAACCGCCTGAAAGAACTATATCTCCAATAGTGTGGGCTAGTTTCTTTCCGAAGGCCTGAATTGGAATCTAGCTCGGCCATATGCTGTTTCGTTGCACTTCGGTCATAACCCCTTTCTACACATGCAAACGTGGGGTTGCGCACAAAGCGTCCTGCTTCAAAACTCCTAATACTCAATGCTGCTCAATTTGCTGAACCCGTAGTGGTCGTCGTAGCGCTGGGGTGCGGGGAGGGGGCCGGCGGTGGGGACGTAGTGGTCTCTGAGCCGGCCGCTTATTTTTTGAGGGTTGCCGATCACGCGGTCCACGGGGGGTAGCGGGTCCAGCCCCAGCARGTCCGCCCGGAAGAAGCTGGTGGACACGATGGCATCGGCCTCGGGCACCGGCTCCAGCAGGGTGGGGGCGCTTCCAGTGGGGTCGTCCTCGCTGGTCAGGAACACGGTCTTGATCCCGGACCGCTCGCAGGCCTGTAGCGTTCGGATAACCTCAATGAACTCGTTGCCACCCGCGTCCCAAGTGATCAACGCTCCCTCGGCCCCCAGCATCTTGGCGACCTTGGCCGTCTGATTGGCCGTCATTTCCTTCTCATGCTGGGTGGTCCATTCGGTGCGGGTGGCGATGACTCCCAGGAAGTTGAAGTCGGTGCCGTGGCGGCGGTACAGGTCCAACAGCGCCGGATTGTTGGCCATGGTCCAAGACGTGGCGAAGGCGGTGCGGTAGGGACCGGTTATGGCTCCGTCCAAGATCTCGTTGGGGTGGAACAGCCAGGGCGGGGTGAGCTGGGTTAGGCCGTAGGTGGAGGTGCAGAACGTAGCCGGAGAGCCGGACATCGCCTGGGGCGAATGCAGGCACAGGATGTACACCACCTTGGGTAATGAGGGGTCCACGTCGGTAAGCTCGAATATTTCCCGTTCCGGCGGGTCTTGATGAACGGTGGCCGCCGCCAGCCGGTCCGATACGGTCAGGACAGCGTTGTGGACGGCGTCGTTCCTGGCGTCGACCCCCAGGTTAGGGTCGGGCTCGACGACCACGCACAGATTGATCAGGGAGCTGGTGGGGATGATCTTCGACCAGGGGCCGGACATGTCCAGATAGACGAACAGGTGGTCGCCGCCGGACTCGTGCCAAGGAGTTTCGGAAACTTCAACCACTCCGACGCCGGACAGCCGGTGGGTGCGGCCCTCGCCCACGGTGGTGATGGAGCGGCCGCAGATGCCGGGGTATACCACCCCAGGCCCTTCCACCYTTACCCGAGGCTCCACTACGTCCCGCACCGGCCAGATGCGAACGGATTCTCCGGGTTTAGCTAGTTCAAGGTCAGCCTTGGCGATGCGAGGGTCGGATCTCACGGCGTCAAGAATCTCGTCCCGCGCTACTTCCAGTAGCCCGTCCCGCCACTGGGTTTGGGCGCCGAACACCACGTCGTGGACTGGGAAGGTGCCTATCTCAAGACGCATGGACTGCCTCCCGGGCCGRGGCCGATTCGTCAGGGTCGAACAGGGTGGGACCACTGACGTCGGTTTCCAGGGCTTGCAGCGCCGTTCGGACGATCTGCAGACCGTAGGCGAAGTCCTTTTCCGGACCCAGGTCCGGGTCGCCGCACACATGCTCGATCCTGGCCCCGCGTATTACCCGGTTGGCGCCCGTTGTGAGGGCCAGGTTGTAAATGGCGGATATCATGGCCACGGGGATGCCCACCCGCTCGATCTCCTTGCTCACCGTCGCGCCGCAACGGTTGCAGGTGCCTCAAGTCGCCACCAGGATACAGGCATCCACACCGGCGTCCTTCAATTCCCGGGCCATCTCGGCGCCCAGGTGCTTGGATTTAGCTACGGGGGTGCTCACGCCGGGCAGGGTGATGATCTGCGAAGCAACCCGGCCAATCACGCCTTGCGACTCTAGGTGGCGCAAATGGCTTAGGGGAAGGATGTAATTTGGGTTGTCGCTGGCTATCTGGTTGTAGTAGCCGCCGTGGAAAGCTTCCCAGTCATCACCGGTCAGGGATTCCAGCCCGTCAACTGGATATGAGAAGTAGCGGTCCGCGTTGCCGGAAACCTGGCGGTCCGGGTTGCCGATGGGAATCAGCCCCCCGGTTGAGATAAGGGCAATGGTGGCCTGGCTTAGATCCCGCTGGAGCGACGCCGCCGGAACGGCTTCCGGGGCCTCGAACGGAACTTCGGTATGATAGGGTTCGCCCCGCAGCTTGCTGGCCAGCATGTCCACGGCCCTTTTGTATCCAGGTTCCGATCTCTCGGAGACTTTGCGGATCCCCCGGCCCAAGTATCCCTCGGTCTCCGCCGGGCCCATCTCTTCACCCGACGTTAGCTTTWGCGCGATCTGAAACATTTGGGAGACAACATCGGGCAGGTCCACGGGACTGGCGCCGGTGGGAACGATGAACACCTGCCGCCGGTAGGTCAGCACGCCGGGGTTTTCTGGGTGCATGGCGGTGATCGCCGGGATGCCCAGCTCCTCCGCGGCGGCGCAAACTGCTCCGCAGGCCAGGCCGTAGCGTCCGGCGTCGAAGGCCGGACCAGCGACCACCAGATCGGGTTTGGCCTCCTGCCACGCCTTAGTGACATCAGACAGCGCCTGCTCACGCTGCTCGTTGAAATAGTTRTCGCCGCAGATGATGGTCGCTTCGACGGTTCCACCGTCCCCCAACAGTTGCTGGAATAGACGGGCCGGGCCGATGGGGCCTTTTTTAACCTCGACGGRTATGTTGGCTTTCTCTTCGGCCCCCACGCCACCGAAGAACTGATTGACGAAGTAGACGACTTTAAGAGGTCCGGCCATGTTGGTTCCTCCTGGGTTGGGGGATGACGCCAAGRGTGAGAAATATGGGCAAGTGATACTGCTATTAGAAGCGTTTGATGCGTAGAGCGAATCACCCCCNATCCCTTCGGCTGCGCTCAGGGCAGGCTCWAACCTTCYCCCGTCGAGGGGGAAGGAATTTGTTCTCNNCCCCCTTTACGGGGGAGAGTTAGAGAGGGGGTGATTCCCATTGATCATTTTACGTGTCACGCGACCGGCGGATTATTCTGGAACCAGTCCACGATCTCCGAGCCGGTGGCCRCCCAAACGCCTTCGCGCCGTGTCATGTGGGCCAGGGCGTCGTCAAGGTAGCCTATGCGGAATGGTTGGCCGATGAGCCAGGGGTGAAGGTTCAGCGTCATCAGCCTTCCGTTCTGTGGCCCATCTTCGTACAGAGTGTCGAAGCCCTCGGTAAGCATGTCCCGGTAACGGCCCACGGTGACCCGCCGTYGCCAAAGGGACACGACGTCGTCTAGTTCCAGCATGATCGGCAGGGCGAACAAATCGCCGTGGGGGCTTTCTAGCCGGTAGGGTTGTTCGTCGTTGACCCAGTCGCACACGTAGCGGATCCCGGCCTCGGACAACAATTGGGGAGTCCGGGCCGACTCGCCGTACTCGGGGCCCAGCCAACCGGTGGGCGCTTGCCCGGTGGCCTTGGCTAGACTGTCCATAGATGAATGGATGTAGTGCCGCTCTTCCGGCTCAGTCATGTTGCCGGTTATCATGCGGCTTACCGATATTCCGTGGCCGATGATCTCGCAACCACGTTTCAGGCAATGGTCTACCAGGTACGGGTAGTTCTCGGCGGTCATGGCGTCCATGGCCACCGTCGCTTTGATCCCGTGCTTCTCCAAAGTGTCCAGCACGCGGAAAATCCCAACTCGGTGTCCGTACTCCCGGTGGGAGGTGCGGGCGAAGTCCGGATACCCCCGGGAGCCCATGCCGCCGGCCAGAAGGGTGGTGAAAGTTCCTTCCGGTTCAGTCCATTCCATGTGCTCCAGGTTCACGATGACGCAGAGGGCGACCCGGGCGCCGTCCGGCCAACGCAACTTTCCCCGGTTGACGATGGGAGACCATTGGTAATGTGGGTGGTCCATGCCGGGACGGCGATCTGCAGGCATTCGTAAAAGCCTCCTAGGCTTGCGAGGTGATGATGGCGTAGGGSCAGGTTTSAAACCTGGCCCTACCMGGATGGTTAYTTATTAAATTGCCCCGCGTGGGTTACGGCTGCATCGTAGTTATTCGCGATGTAGTAATCGGCGATGTCGTCGGCCGTGGTTTGCCAAACCCCTTCGTGGGACATGATGTAACCCAAGACTTCGTCCAGGTACTTCACCCGATGGGGTTGGCCGGTTAGGAACGGATGGAGGGCGATGCACATGACCCGTCCGCTCTCGGCCCCCTCTTTGTAGAGCTGGTCGAACTGGGCTTTGCAGATCTCCGCGAAGTAGTCTCCCTCGTAGTGTTGCCGGTACAGGGGAGCGTCATTCAGCTCGATAGAGTATGGGACGGAGATCAGCTTTCCCGACTTCACCTTGATGGGCACCGGCTGGTCGTCGTGCATCCAGTCGGTGTGATAGATCAGGCCTGCCTCGGCCATCAGGTCTGGGGTACGCTCGGTGCCGGAGATTGCCGGGCCTAGCATGCCCTTTAGCTGCTTGCCGGTTTCGCGGCGCAGGGTTTCGATGCAGTCCACGTAGAACTCTCGCTCCTGCTCCTCCGACATGGGATTCAAGTACCGGGTGTTGTAGATGCCGTGGCTCATGAAGTCCCARTTCCTTTCGACCATGGCGTCTTTTATCTCGGGGTAGTGTTCAAGCACCGCCATGTTCAGCGAAACGCAGCACCGGATGTTGTGCTTGTCCAGGACCTCCAGCATCCGCCAGAAACCAACTCGGTTGCCGTAGTCCCGATAAGAGTACTGTTGCACGTCGGGGTAGGGCATGCGCGGCCAGGGGTCCCTTTGTCCATCGTACTCCGGCTCGTATTCGTAGTGCTCCACGTTGGGCGCTATCCACAGTGCTACCCTGGCGCCATTGGGCCATTTGATGGGAGGGCGCTCTATGATAGGACTGTAGTCGACTCGATCTGGTTGTAGCGGCATGATGAAACGCCTCCTTGGCTAAAGGGATCGCCGTCGGCTTAGCTGAGGGTCCCGGCTAGATTGGTCAGATTCGCCAACTCCGGCGAAGTGTCATCAGCGCCGCTCCAGCCGTCGATGGCGTCCTGGAGGGTGGATCTGGCCGGTCCAGTCTCCCCGGTACTGGCCTGGACGCGCCCCATCCAGAACGTGTCCCTGATYGATGCCCGGCGGCCCARCCGCTCCCGSAGCATRKTTTCGGCYTTGTCGAACTGCTCGGCCCGAAGATAGGCTTCCAACAGAGTGTCCTCAAATACTTCCCGCTGGGCGTGGCTACCGCCGATGCGCTCTAGTTGCCGCATGGGCGACTCCATCAATGTTACCGCCGTGCCATAGTTGCCTTCCGCAAAGGCGGCGATGCCCTGCACCAATGGCAAGGTCATCTCCTTCGCCAAAACGTTGCCCTGATCCGCGATCGTCCGCAGGCCGTCGATAGCCTTGCCCAGGGYATCCTGGTCGCCGGCGGCGGCGAATGCCAGAGCGGCGTGAGCATCCCGRAAAGGTGGGCCGGGATTTCCCGCGGCGGGCATCGCCTGGTCGCGTACTTCGTCCCAGGGCTTGGGAGRGGGAGTGCCGCAGTACAACTGCAACCGCCACAATAGAGACGCGCTGTCGGCCAGGGAAGCGGCGCTTTTCGCAACCACCGATGGCCGTATGTATGTCTCGTACCGGTCTAGGGCCTTCTGGTAGCCGCCCATTGCCAGCTCGAATAGAGCTAGGTGCCACGAGAGGTGGACATGGTAAGCGGCCCGCTTGTCGAAACCCTCCAGCCAGTTGCTCAAGAAATCGCCGCCCGAGACGGCATCACCCTGCTCGAAGAATACGTGGGTTACCGAATGGGACGCCACCGCGTTGGTGGGGCGCATCTCCAGCGACTTCTGCGCCAGGCGATAGGCTTCCTCCAACCGGCCAGTCTCGTGRTGGGCGAAAGCGTAGCTTCCCAGGAAAGCCCAGTCGTCGCTGCAATGTTTCTCTAGACTTTGGCATAGAGCGAATAGCTCTTCAGGGAAGTTAGGGACACCGGCGCTGTGGCAACCCTGCATAAACAGTCGTTGGGCCAGCCTAAGCATAAAGGTGTCTCGAGGATAGTCGTTAAGGTGCTCTCGTAATAAGGCCAGAGATTGAGGACCTTTATTKTTGATCCAAAGGGAGAGAGCCTCGATCTGGCGCTTTTCCCGGTCGGACATACCTGACGCCAAAGCCTGGGCACGCCCTACGTTTTCTTTGGCCTCTGACGCTACGCCGCGCATCATCGACACCCAAGCAAGCCCGGCATGGGGCAGGGCGAAGCCTTCGTCAGCGTCTATGGCCTGTTGGAATTTTTCTTCAGGCCCAAAATTTTGGGAGAGCAGCAGGTCGATACCTTCCATGCAGGCTTCGGCCGCCACTGTTGAGTTGGTGCTGATCGGAAGTCCAAACCGGTCTTGCAATGTGGTTCCTCCTACCCATGKGGCGCTGCCGCGTGGAGTCTAACTGGTGGAGACAGAACCGAATGCTACTGGCCAAGTGCGTTAGTTCGGAGTGTAAAGGGGGCTCCAATCCCTGTCAACGCCGCCACCACCCTTAATCGCTCCGTTGACCGCCTCGCCGCCAACACCTACACTGACCAAAAATTCGGACGCAAACGGGGGTACGCAATGGGGTTCAAGCTGGTGATTTGCCCGCCCAACTATCAAGAAGAGTGGCCGGAAAAGCTTAGGAAAGCGATCCCGGACATCGACGTACATCTGTGTCCCACCGTGGGCGAGGCGATGGAGGTGATTGGCGACGCCGACGCCGCCTTCGGCGACATCGTGCCTGAATTACTGGAACGGGCCGGAAACCTCAAATGGATCTCCTGCCCGCAGGCCGGCCCTCGGGCCGGCTACTATCACGAGGCGTTGATYGCCAGTGAAGTGGTGCTGACCAACACCAGGGAGATCTACAACGACCATATCAGCGCCCACATAATGTCCTTTCTGCTGGCCTTCGCTCGGGGTCTTCACGTGTACATACCCCAACAAATCGAGGCGAATTGGCGGCAAGGCTACGACACSATMTACCTTCCCGAAGCAACCGCYRTTATCGTMGGCGTGGGCGGGATAGGAGGCGAGACRGCCAGATTATGCGCGGAGTTTGGGATGARGGTGATCGGTGTCGACCCSCGTCTAGATCAAGCTCCCCCCGGCGTGGGCGAACTGGTCCGGCCCGGCGGCTTRGCATCGGCGCTGCCTCAGGGCGACTTTGTGATCGCGACCGTGCCGGAAACCCCGGAAACTCAGGGCATGTTTGCCGAAAGCCAGTTCAAGGCGATGAAAAACAAGGCGTTCTTTATCAACATCGGACGGGGCGCGACAGTGGAGTTAGACGATCTAGTGGACGCCTTACGGGCCGGTGAGATTGCCGGAGCCGGATTGGACGTGTTCCAAACGGAGCCTTTACCGGCCACCCATCCCCTTTGGTCCATACCGGGCGTGCTGATAACGCCCCACGTAGCGGGCGACGGCCCCTACCTGCAGGAACGCCGCACCGATCTCTTCATCGACAACTGTGTCCGGTTCAACGAGGGGCGGCAGTTGCGGAACGTGGTGGACAAGGCTAACTGGTTCTAAGGGCTGGCAAGGGTGGGATTGGCAAGTCCCCTCCTTACGAAGGAGGGGACTTAGGGGAGGTCGTTTCTCTGCGAGAGCACGATTCCCTGACTYTCNTWGGYNCGGGGTGAGGGGNCGAAATCCCCCCAACCCCCMTTTACGAAAGKGGGGCTTKNNGNYMKTKGCTRWYTACRRGRGRKKYKKKGGWGKATYNNGWGTCTACTTGCCGTCCTTGATGAAGTCGCTGACCCGCTCGCCGATCATCATGGTGGTGACGTTGGTGTTGGCACGGATGCAGTCGGGCATGATGGACGCGTCTACGACACGCAGTCCTTCTAGGCCGTGCACCTTGCCGTACTGGTCCACCACCGCCATCGGGTCTGACGACGGGCCCATCTTGCAGGTGCATGAGATGTGCTGAGAGGTGGTTACCACACGAGATATCCACTGGTCCAAGGCTTCGTCGGATGCCAGTTCGGCGTCGGTTGGGGAGATTCGCTCCTGGATGATGTCTTTGAAGGATTCGTGCTCGCCCAGATCAACGCAGATCCGCACCGACTCCCGCAACCGTCGGACGTCGGACTCCTCTTTCAAGTAGTTGTAGTCCAGGACCGGTTGGGCTGCGGGATCCGCCGAGGCTAATTTCAGTTCACCGGCCCCGGCGGCCAGGTAGATGCCGGTAGTCATGCGTATGCCCAGGGGCTCCATGCGGTCGCCGCCCTGGTTGACGGGCTGGGTGGCGAAGGACTGCATGGATATCTTCATATCGTTACGCAGGTCCGAGTCTCCGGCCGTGTAACGAAGGGTCAACTGCATCCTGGGGGCTAGGCCGTCCAGAGGGAAACCTTCCTTAGTTCGCCAAGTGATCCACACCGCCGGATGGTCTCTTAGGTTTTGCCCCACACCCGGAGCGTCTTTAACCACTGGTATGCCCAGGCTACCCAGGTGATCGGCCGGGCCGACCCCGGAGAGCATCAATATCTGGGGCGAGCCGATGGCCCCGGAGCTCAAGATTATCTCGTCGCCCTCGACGACAAAGGTCTCGCCGCCGCTCTCCAGTTCCACCCCGGTCGCCCGGTTTCCCTCAAACAGGACACGGTGAACCAGGCACTCAGGCCTAATCGTCAGGTTCAAACGGTGTCTTGACTGGTCCAAGTAGCCCATGGCGGTACTGATACGGATGCCGCCGGGATTGTTTAGGGGAGTGGGGCCGACCCCCTCGGAGTCAGGACTGTTATGGTCTGGGCAATCCTGATATCCGGCGTCGATGCAGGCTTCGTAGAACGCGGTCTGGGCGGGCAGCCAGGTTTCCCGCTTGAAGCGGTGCATGATKATGGGGCCTTCGCTGCCGTGAAAGTCGCCCGGAAARTCGGGGTCCGTTTCTACTYTGTTGAAATAGGGGATCAGCTTCTGAAAGTTCCACTGATCGTTGCCCTCCGAAGCCCARGAGTCGTAGTCCTCGGGCACTCCCCGCAAGAAGACCTGACCGTTTATGGCGCTGGAGCCGCCGGTGACCTTGCCACGAGGCACCATCATCGGCCCAGCCTGGTCCGTMGCCTTGCCGATGAATTGCCAGTTGTGGTCGCTGGTCATGACGTCCGCCTCGGTGGCGTAGCCGAATTTCACTTCGTCAGGCAGGTCATCGAAGTTGGGGTAGTCTTTGCCCGCTTCCAACAGCAACACCGAGCGGTTGGGGTCCTCGGTCAAGCGTGTGGCCAATATGGACCCCGCCGACCCTGCGCCAATAATTATCACGTCATATTTCATAGCTCGTTCTCCCAGTTAGATTGTTAATCCCAACGGCGAATGGCTGCTCTCCCTGAGCCCGYCGCCATATCTGGCCATCTTGTTGACCTGCCAGTGGACCGTCAGCCAACATTTCGTCGTTCTGATGAAGACCGGAATCCAGGAAACGTGTCCACAAGCTAAGTTTCTGGACCCCGATTTCCATCGGGGTGACGGCTGGACTCTCTSCACGTCTGCAATCTKGGTAATTTACCGGAAACCGTTAGATCAAAGCGGTGGGGGTTACGATGCCCTCCGTGTCTGCCTCGGTAACCGGGTTTAGGGGCGTGATCCCCAGGCCCTCCTCCATATGCCAGTACATCTGTTTCAGATGGTGGGTGCTGTGGCTGAGGATAATRTTCAACAAYTCGSTAACCGTAACCTCYCCGCCATAGTGGGCGGGCACCACCCGGTCGAAGGAGGCAGTGTCGCCGCTCTTCAGGAATCCATCGATGTTGGCCAAGACCTGGTTGCCATATTGGGTGATGGTTTCAACGGTGGCGACGTCCTTGATACGCACATTGGAGGCCGCCATGTCATCAGTGCTCATGCTGCCCTGCTTGTGGCTGAGCCAGGCAAGCTCCGGGAAGGAGATGATGTGCACGATGCAATCCCGCACGCTCCARGGACGCCAGGGTACTTCTTGTTGTAATTGACTGTCGGTAAGCTGCTGGGTGGCCCGAATTGCGCCGTTAAGCACGATGTCGTATTTTTCCGCCAGCCAACTGGTCTTGCTGGACAGGTCAATCTTGACGTTCAGATTCAAGGCCGGGATCAGCTTTTTGGGGTAATAGCCGATGATGACTTCGGCATCGTCGATGATGGTGACCGGCACCGACTTGATGTCGCGGTTTCTCAGGTACTCTACGGCTGCTTGGTCGGTGGCTAGGTCGTGGTGCTCATACTGAACACCGTTAGACGACAGAAACTCTTCTACCGTCCGGCAGCTGAATCAACCAGGGTTGGTATAAACATGAACATCCATGGCTCTCTCCTTGGCTAGTTACCGAGGTAGATTAAAGGGTTCTYTGGGATGATGTCAACATGAGGATGATTTCAGGCTCACCCCCCGTACACCGCCTTCCCTCCAACAATAGTCATCTCTACCGGGATGTCCTTGATGGTTTCCGGGTCTACTTTGGTTGGGTCGGCTCCCAGCACTACCAGGTCGGCCAGCTTGCCTGGTTCGATGGAGCCTTTTGTGTTCTCTTCGAACGAGGCGTAGGCTCCGTTGATCGTGTAGATCTTCAGCGCCTCTTCCACGGTTACCCGCTGGTTGGCGCCCCAAATCTTGCCCGTGCTGTCRATCCTGGTTACGCAACTCTGGATGCCCAGGAGGGGTTCGAAGGGGCCGGGCGGGTAGTCGGTAGCGCCGGTGGCGACGACGCCGTGGTCTAGGAACGAGCGCTGGGCGAACATCCATGACAGCCGCTCTTCCCCGTAGAATTTCATCTTCTCACCGTGGTAATAGACGTAGGTGCAGAAGGGGGTTGCCACGGCCCCCAGGGCTTTCATTCGGTTGAGGAGATCGGTGTTGACCAGGGTGCAATGCTCGACGCGGTGCCTGGGGTCCGGTCGGGGGTAGGCGGCCTGAGCTTTTTCGTAGGCTGACAATACCATGTCGATGGTCAGGTCACCGTTGGCATGTATGCAGACTTGGAACCCGGCTTTGTGGATCTCCATCACCTGCCTTTCGATCTCGTCTGGCGGGATTGCCAGGATGCCATGGTCGCAAGGGGAGCCTTCGTAAGGCTCGGATAGATAGGCGGTGCGGGAGGCGATGGCCCCGTCGGCYACCATCTTGATGCCGCCTAACCTTAGCCGGTCGTCGCCGAAGCCGGTCTTCAGCCCCGCGTCTCTTAACGCGGGAAAGTGRTCATGGGCCATCAATATGTNGGCCCGCAACGTCAAATCGCCGTTGTCTCGTCCCTCTTGGTAGGTCAACATCTCGTCGTTGGTTACTCTGGCGTCGTGAACGCTGGTCAGCCCAACCGGAGTCAGCATCTGGCAGATGCGTTGCAGGCCCCGGCGGCGGTCTTCGGGCGTTACGGTGGGCAGGTGGTTGTAGCGCACCGGCTCGATGGCCCTYTCRTAGACCACWCCRTCYAGCTCRCCCGACGACGGGTCACGTCCGAAGCGKCCNCCCTNCMGGGTCCGGYGTGTCCCGGKTGAARCCGGCCGTTTCYAAKGCCTTGCTGTTCAAGTAGTAGACGTGGCCGGCCCGGTGGGATACCAGAATGGGCAGTTCGGTGCTGACTTCATCCAGATCTTGCCTGGTGAGGAAGCGGTTCTCTTCGGTTTTGGTATCGTCGAACTTGAACCCCTGCACCCACTCGCCGGACTTGGTCAGCTCGATCTGTTGGCGCATGGCGTCCTTGATGGCCGATATGGAAGGGAGGGAGCAGTCCGCGGCCATAACGTGGCGGATGCCGCTGCTCAGGACGTGGATGTGGGCGTCGATGAAACCGGGCAGCACCGTTTTGCCGCTGAGATCCAATATCTTGGTTCCGGGGCCTTCCAGCCCGGCAACGTCGTCGTTGCTTCCTACGGCGATGAACCTGCCGTGGCGCATGGCCAGGGATTGCGCCTGCGGCCGGTCAGGGTCGATGGTTATGATGTTGGCGTTTCGAATTATCGTGTCCGCGTGAGCGGTAGAACTCGGCATGTTAACCTCCCATTTCCACTCTTCGGAATCCAATTTGTCTGCCCAAGCGCCTGATGGTGGATGGCGCTYAATTCTACCACGCCCGACACCGGTTCCTGCCTGCCTAAAACTTCTCCTCCGGCTGTCAGAATCGCCAACTTGCTCCTGGTTCTTTATACTGTTGGCATCATTATCGGCTCATGTCCCGAATTTCCCAGTGGGAGCTGGAGACGGAGACAAACATGAAAAAAATGGCGCTAGTGGCTATCCTGGCCGCGGTTACTGCCCTGGTGTCTCCCGGAGAAGCGGATGTGGCGTATGCCCAGATTCTCTGTACCGGACATGCCAGACAARTTGGCCGGGGAGTGGTGGGGACCATGGGACCGGATGTGATCGATTGCAGCGAGTCCAGGGTCGGAGTTACTATCGTGGGCCTGGCTGGCGACGACTTTCTCATCGGTGGGCACGGGAACGATATCATCATKGCCGGTGAGGGCAACGACTGGATCTTCAGCCGGGCTGGGGACGATATTCTGATCGGAGACGAAGGTAAAGACGGTCTGTTTGCCGGGCCGGGAAAAGACTTGCTCCGGGGCGATGACGGCAACGATACTTTGTTCGGAGGCGCTGGAGACGACCTTCTCTATGGCGGCAAGGGGGATGACCCACTCTTCGGCGCGTCTGGCAATGACTTCTGCGACGGACAAGAGGGAGATGGGGACTCGGCCAGCAGAACCTGCGAGCTAACGGTGCATGTGCCCTAGTTAGGTGTTGGCGATCGTGGGCTTTCGTGTGTGGATGCTAATCGCAATGTAGGGGCAGGTTTTAAACCTGCCCCTACGGTTGTTCTGGGTCATCGTTGCCAATAGTGGCTAGCACCGGCTTAAAGGTTTATGGAGTGTTCCTCGTAGTCCTTTACCTTGTTGTAGATCTGTAGCCGGTGGCGGGCTGCTTCTAGGACGAAGATGCGGTCGTTAGCGTCAACGTTCACGGCTACCGGACGGCGGAAGCGCCATTCGGGCTCCATGTCGGCCCGGCGGCGCGCCTTGATGATGTCCGGGTTGGCGTCGATATAAGTTTGGGTCCACGGGGACGGAGTTTGAGCGTCGCCGACTAGGGTAGTGACGAATTTGCCGTCAGGGCCATAGACCTGGACGCGGTGGTTGGACCAGTCGGTGATGTAAACGTCGCCTTCCGAGTCTACAGCGACTCCCGAGGGGTGGTCCAGGTCTCCCGCCTTGGCGTCGGCGCTCCCGAATTGGACCAGGAACTTGCCGTCGGGGGAGAATTTTTGCACCCGGTTGTTGCCCCAATCGGCCACGTAGACGTCGCCATTATTGTCCACGCAGATACCCCAGGGGGTCTCGAGTTCGCCTTGAGCGCTGCCCTGACTTCCCCAATTGGAGATGAACTTGCCATCCTTGCTGAATAGCTGGACCCGGTGGTTCTTGCTATCAACCACGTAGAGGTTGTCATCGGCGTCAAAGGCAATACCCGACGCGCCCGCGAATTCACCGTCGCTGGTGCCGGGAGTGCCCCATTTGCTTAAGAACTTGCCTTCTTTATCGAAGACCGAAATGCGGTTGAGCCGCTCGTCGGTGGCGTAGATATTTTCGTCACGGTCCAAGTCTATGGAAACGGGCCAGATGAACTGGCCGTCGCCGGCGCCGAAGCCGCCGAATTGGCCCAAGAATTCATGATCGACGGTTATTCTAGAGATGCGYTGGCCTACTTCTTCAACCCCACGGTTGATGATGTACATGATGCCGCCTGACCCCAACGCAAAGTCCTGAGGGGTCCAAAGGCCTTGGCCGTTCATCGCGTACATGCCGATGCAGTAGTTGTAGTCGAAGACCCGCCCTGCGGCGACTGTGGTCAGCATTGCTTCCTCCTGTTCCCGTAAGCCGATCCGATCAATTTTGAGAACTTGAACGCTCTGAGGGCCATCACCCCCATCCTAACCTNNNNTNCCCCCWWSWWGGGGGAAGGGACTCATCTCCTCCCCCMTYKWGGGGGAGGATTAAGGTGGGAGGTCGTAACGCTTAGACGAACGCCATCTGCTCGAATGTGCCGCCAACGATGGGAACCGCGTCCAAGCCCAACCACTTCTCGATCACGGTGGCGTAGAAGCCGCGGAAGTCGTAGTTGGGATCCAGGTCGCCTTGGTTCAGGTCTTCGGCCTTCAGGGACGGATAAGTCCCGTACATGCCGCCCTTGACGTTGTTGCCGATKACGAAGGCACCGCCGGCGGCACCGTGGTCCGTCCCGGTGCCGTTATCCCTGACCCGGCGTCCGAACTCRGTGAACATAACCATGATYAGATTGTCGCCGGCGTCRTGCTCYTTSAGGTCGTCGAAGAAGTCGCTGACSGCGTTGGACACRTCGGTCCACAGCTTYTGATGCATGGGCGGCTGGTTRAAGTGGGTGTCGAAGGGACCGTGRGAAGTGTAGAAGACCTGGGTGCCCARGTCCGCCAGGTATACYCGSGCCACGTCCCTCARGTACTTKGCGATGGGAGTTTCCGCGTAYTCGATSGTRGACGTGTACTTCTCAGGAGCSACYTTGAGGATGTCGGCGCCTTTCAGGGCGTCACGTCCGGTCTGGCCCAAGTAGTCCATGGTCGCGCCGGTGCCGATGGCGGGAGCGTACATKCGGGCGAACCGCTCCAGGATCTTCGCGCGGTCCTGCTGTGGGTCGATCCCGGGCACGGTGGACAGCACGCCGTAGTTCTCCAGGTTGGAGACGGAGGTTATAGGCACACCGCGTAGCGCCAATGCCCTGGGCAAGCCCTGGCCGAAGTTAACCGTCTTCAACACGTTTTCCCCGGCGGGGTCCAGGTCTCGGGTCACTTTGGCGACCCAGCCTTCCGTGCCTACGATGTCCGGCTCACAGGTGTGCCAGATGTCCATGGCCCGGAAGTGGGACCGAGGGGAATTCTCGAAGCCGATGCCGTGGATGATGGCCATCTTGCCATCGTCGTACATCTTCTTAAGTGGGCCCATGTTGGGGTTAAAAGCCAACTGGTCGTCGATGGGCAGGACCTTGTCCTCGGGAATGTTTACCTTGGGCCGGTTGTCCCGGTATTCGCCGCTGGTGTAAGGGATTATCGTGTTGAGAATATCGTTGGCTCCGGTAAGTTGGAGAATGACCACCACTGGGTCTTTCTTGGTTGATGCCATCTTCGAATCCTCCTGAAGTAGCTGTTGGGTTGTAGCGGCCCGCTGGCTGCTAGGCGAACTGATAGTCCCTGGAGGCGGCGATCAGCGCCAGCATGATGCCCACCCGTTTCTCGGACGCGGTGCGCTCTTCGTCGGTGTCCCAATTCAGGGTTCCGTCTTCTTGGGCATGGTCCAGCAGCTCACTGTGGGTCGATTCGCTAACTTCCAAGGGTCCAAGGGCWTCTAGACATTGAGCCACGAAATCCGCCGGCGCCAGGCTGCCCTTGGATCTGAGCCCCTCAACCACGGAACGGACACCCGGCAGAGAGGTGTCTCCCAGGACGCCCGCGGCGAAGTTCRCCCTTCTTACCAGGGCGCCGCCGTCGATCCACTCAGAACCGGTGTGCCAGCTTTCCACGCTGGGAGGATTCAGGAGTTCCTGGCCTTGCCAGTTGCACTCCATGGCCAAGAGGGTGAGTCCGGGCCTGGGTCCGTTGTAGTTGCCTGCGATGCGTACGGTGCCCACAACCAACTCGGCGGGGCTCTTCACGTGCTCAAAGCGGGCKYTCTTGAAGAAGTCAGACTTGAACAGTACCCGTAGGATTGAACGGATGTCGCCTTTGGAGTCGTTGTAGGCGTCCACCAGGGTCTGTATCGCCTCCGGATCCCGGGGCGGCGTGATGTTCCAGGCCGGTACTTGGGCTTCATCGGCGACGAAGAAGTTGTACAGGTGCCGTGCCAGGAAGCGGGGGGTTGCCGGTTGATCGGCCAGGATATTGATGATATCTTCGCCGTTGAAGTTCCCGGTGTGCCCCAGGAAGGTCTTTTCGCCGTCGTCGTGGTCTTCGGGCTTGTACTCGAAATTCCAGTAGAAACGGCCTAATGGGTTTCGGGGAATCTTAGGGGCGATGGTCCACCCGGTAAAGGCCCGCGACGCCTCTTTAATATCGTCCTCGGAATAGTTGCCCACGCCCAGGGCGAACAACTCCATCAACTCACGGCCCCAGTTCTCGTTGATGGCGCCGTTATGGTTGCCGTTGTTGTCCAGCCAGTARATCATCGCCGGGTTCTTGGCCAGCTCCACCAGCAGTTCCTTGAAGCTGCCCAGCCCGTAATTGCGGAACATCTTGATCTGCTGGGTTAGCTCGGGGGGATTGTCCACTTTGGAGTTGCCCGTGGCGAACAACTGGTGCCAGAACAGGGCTATTTTTTCTTCCAGGGGCCGCTTGGTGTTAATCATCCGGTACACCCATTCGGCCTGATTGATGGGCGGTCCCAAAGCGCCCTCATAGCCGGGGAAATACCGGTAAAATTCGTTTTCGTCGATCGCGGGTAGCTCTTCAGGGTGGAGAAGTTCTTCTACCGTAGCGTCGTATCCTTTGGCTGAGCGGGTTTGGAGCTCCTCTTGGGGAGCCCCGAAGCCGGCACGGCGCATCAGGTGGCCCATCAATGCGATGTCGTCTTGACTTGGCATCCTAATCCCTCCTGTCCCARATCAACGTGGTTTTCCACGCTGTATTCAGTGTGAGTAACCGGTTTCCGCCGGTTAGATGTTGACGATTCTTAATAACTTTCTATCGTGTCCAGATAAAAGCGGAATAAAGACTATTTTACCGAGTAATTCGGATAGATACAATGCTACTTGCGCCGGTCAACCATGTCAAGAATCTGGAGTCTGCTTCCATAMGTTAATAGACACGTGTCCGCGCTTTATGAGAACCTGTCCGGCCGGTAGTGTTCCAATATGGGAAATACGTTGCCTGACGTGATTTCTCCGGCCACCGTTTGGCCGATTATGGCCGCCAGAGAAAYGCCGCTGTGCATGGCSGCCACRTAGGCSCCTTGGACGCCGGGGACGGGACCGACWATAGGCAGACCGTCGACGGGCATKGGCCKGGCGCYCACCCGYAGTTCYTCGATCCGGCCTCCTCCTAACGAAGGGCAATCGCGGCGARCCATGTCCMRAAGCTGATTCATCCAGGACGGAGGRCTGGACGTGTCGGTGTCYTCGTCGACSAGATCGTCCATGTCCCGGCACCCGATAGCAACCCGGCCGTCTGTGGTAGGACGGACGTGATACGCGCCCGGATAGAGCACCCTTGAAACAGTCCCAGCCGGCGCTGACACGATTCCGGTTATTCCCACGACTCGGCCCAAAGGCAGTTGATACCCGAGGGGCGCCAGCAATCCCACACTGGCCGTCCCGGCGGCAACCACCACTGCCCCGGCGGACAATAACCCATCGGAAGTCGCGACGCCCGTTACCCGTGACCCGTCCGTTATCAATTCGCGGACCGAGACCGGAGACGCCAGCGTCGCTCCGTACTCCACGGCTTGCTTGGCCAATGCCCTGGCCAGCAGATCGCCATCGGCCCAACGTTCGATGGGGGCGTACAAGATGCCGTCGTCCACACCGTCAACCCGCAGGTTGGGTTCCAACTCGGCGGCTTCCTGAGACGTCAGCAAGCTATACGGATAGTTGAACTCTTCCAGGTCACGCACCAGAGCGGCCTGTTCCGCCCGCCCTTCCGCACCAGGCCCCGGCCAGTGGAGCCCCCCGCCGCGCCCGATGCCCGACCCAGGCCCCAGTTCTTCTTCCAGTTGGGTATAGGTATCCACTCCCAAGCGGCTGAGCCGGTGGTAATGCTCCGGACGCTTCCCCAAGGCGTTGATCCACCCAAATGAAACCCTGGATGTTCGCCCACCGGGCGCGTCCCGATCTACCAGCGTAACCCTCGCCCCGCTCTTGGCCAGATAAAACGCGATAGCGGCCCCCACTACCCCCGCGCCAACCACCACAAGATCACTGCTACTTGTCAACAATCACCTCTTCTGTAGTGCTTAAACCTGATGCGAATCCTTTGATAGGGGTCATTGGAAATTATCCTNGATCTCCTGATAGATTGGCAAAAARASCCCCCYTTTCGTAAANGGGGGGTTGGGGGGNATTTCGGCCTCATCACCCACAAATATCCAACGCCGTCAAAGCCAAGACCTTGCTGCAAAGAACCATCTCTTCAATCAGCGCAAAGTCCTCACCGTAGGACCCTCCCGACGGACCRTATATCGGGGCGGGTATTCCTGCCTCCCAGAGATGGGCGTCGTCGTCGCCGTAGCGGGCGCTCAACGCCGAAGGAGGGGCGCCGATGGCCTGGGGCGGTTGTCCGGTAACCTTCTGGTAGCTGGCGGCAACCCTTTGGACAATCTCTTCATCGGCCGGCATGTCCATGGGCGGATGGTCGACTTGCCAGATGTTGAACTTGCTTTCCACCGGATGGACCAGTTGGTATTCGAAGCCGGGCTCTTCTTCCCGGAGTTGGCTCAGGCTTCGCTCGAAGTCCATGCGTATCGTGTCCGACGTCATGCCAGGCACCGTTGTCACCGCGACGAAGGCGGTGCATAGGTCGCTGTTGCGGCTGACCGACCGCAGGTCGTGGGACTCGCCGCGGCCGCCGATGATTGAGCCGATCTTTACCCAGGGCAACCCCGGGATGTCCCAGGGCCGGTGGGTAAGCTTGGTGTCGTAGATCGCTTGAATCGCCTTCATCATCATGGGAATGGCGTCCACGCCTTCCAGGTCGTCTCCGGAGGGATGCTTGCCCATTACGTGCAGGGAAAATACCGACATGCCGCCGTGCTTGGTGACCACGTTGTGGGCGCCGTAGGGCTCGGTAACCACCGCGAAGTCGGTCTGGCAGCCGTGATCCAGTAGGTACTTGGTCCCGGAGCCACCCTGAAGCTCCCCGACGACGCAGGCAACAACGATATCCCCGGCCAGCCCCACGCCYGACTTTCTGAWGGMTTCRGCGGCRTGRATCATGGATGAGACGCCGCTTTTCATGTTGCGGATCCCCGCGCCATAGAGCTTGCCGTCCTCCACCCAGGGGTCGAATGGATCCCTGGTCCAACCGGTGGCCAGGGGATTGATGTCCAGGTGGCCGTTGAACATGATGCTGCGGCCTCCACCAGTCACCTTGAGGGTGGCTACCGTCTGGAACCAACCTTTGTCCACTTCTTGAAGCTGGACGTCATAACCCCTGGAGGAGAAGTAGCTGGCTAGCCACCGCGCCAGGGCGGTTTCCTCGCCGATGAAGCTGGGTATGCGGACCAGGGACTTGCCCAACTCCACCAGTTCATCGGGGTTGATTTCCTTGAGGATCGCTTCTTCGGAAGCTGAGTCGGCCATTCCTTTCCTCAGACACCAACTTTCCAGTACCGTTTTTCCTCGTACCTAACTACGTTAACGAAGCTGGGAGCTGGAAAGTGGCACGAGATTACTGTGCGACTATCTCCGCATTGCCAAACTTTATGCCGAAGCTGACCACGGCGTAGATCCCAATAACATCCTTGCGAAGATCAGCGTTACTAACCCMGTTCGTGGTGAGCCTGTCGAACCATCATTCCCTGGAAGGGGCCTTCGACAAGCTCAGGGCGAACGGAAGGTTCCAGCGGCTACTTACAAAATTTGGTACTATCTTGGAAGGATCTCCGCCAGCCTCTCGGCGATGATCTTCTCGCCTCCTTCTTTAAGCAGGTGCATCAGGATGATGAAGCCGTTTTCCCCTTCCGGGTATTCGTCGGGCCGGGCTTGGGGGGAGCGGACCCAGATGCTGGGATTGCCGGTTTTCAGTTCGGCAACGACCTCCCCGGCGGTCTTGCCCACTTTGGCGGTATCCATACGGACGAGTAATCCCAAAGGCGGTCCCTCCGCGGGGTGTTTGAACATTTCGATGTTTGGGATGTCCTTCAGTTCGGCCTTCTGGCGCGCCACCCGGACTTCGTAGGACGCGAAACGGTCCTCGTGGTTCATCGTCAKCCACTCTCGCAAGGCCGCGTAAACCGCGACAACTTCCTGACGGTCCACTTTCATCGKCCGTCCGATGGACCGGGACTGGCTGGACTCGAACCCGATGAAGCTGTGGGCGCGGGCGATCTCTACCAGGTCTTTGTCGCCAACCAGCATGCCGCTGGAATTGACCGCTCCGAAGTACTTGGCGCCGTAGGCCGCGAGTTTTGCGCCCATCTTGACGTACCGGCCGAACTTGTCTGTCGGGTAGACTTCCCCGGCGGCATCCACGATGACCGGGATGTTGTGGGCTTGTCCGATGCGGATCACTTCCTCTATCGGCAACGCTCCCGGACGGTTACCCGGAGCCAGGTAGTGGATGCCCGCCGTGCGAGGCCCTATCGCGGCCTCGATGTGCTCCGGGCGGGTCTCCTCAACGTCGCCAACCTCCACCAGTTTGCCGCCGGGAATGGTGATGCACCGGTCGTATTTGATCCTAAGTTGTCGTTGGATAATGAACTCGTTGGGCATGCCAGTGGTGTCCGGCAACTGGTCGATCTTCTCTTGGTCGTTGCCCGTCATGCAGGCCGCGGCTCCCACGGCCAGCGCTGCCGAGCATCCAGAGGTCACCAAGGCTGCCTCRGCGCCAATCATCTCGGCAATCTTCAGGCCCACGGTGTCCATCAGGTCGCCCATGTGAACGTAGTCTTCTTCGGCCTCGTCCATCATGGCGCGGACGGCGGCGGAGGGAGTGGACCCTCCCAACAGCGTCCGGTTTCCCATGGCGTTGAGCACCGGGCGYACGCCGAGTTCTTCAAAAATGCTAGCCATCGTAAGCTCCTTTAATTGGCCGGGTATTAACGTGAATGATCTTTTCGAGGGTAATCTTGAGCGATTAGGATTACCGGGAAGACCCGGGCAGCGGCGCTGCCGGAGGGAAATACTCTTCGATGGGTATTTCGATCACGGTGGGGCCGTTTTGATCCAACGCGTCACGAACCGTGTCCGCGATATCTTCGGGGCGCTCTACATAATATCCTTTGGCCCCGTATACCTCAGCCAGTTTATCGAACCKSGGGCTTTCCAGGTCCACGCCGATGTARCGTTCGTCGAACAAGCGTTGCTGTTGGGCTTTCTCGGCCCCGTGGCAGTTGTTGTTCAGCACGATGCTCACCAGCGGTATCCCCCATCTAACCGCCGTGTTCAATTCCTGGGACGTGTAAAGAAATCCGCCGTCGCCTTGGATGGCGATGGCAGCACGGTCGGGCCGGCCTAGCTTGGTGCCCAGGCCCACGCACAGACCCATACCAAGCCCGCCCTGTCCGGCGTAGTTGAACATGGTGCGGGGTGTTTGGAAGGCCAGCCGGTCATAAGCCAATCCCGCTGAAACTCCAGCGTCRATGGTCACCATGCAATCCGGCGGCAGGACTTTGGACAACTCGGGGTAGACCCGTTGGGGCATCATAGGGTCGCCGGGAATCTCTTTCTCGGCATCCAACCGGGTCCGCCGTTGCCGGGCCAGGCTCTCGGTGTTGGCTCGCCACTCAGGATTGGGACGGCCCTCCGGGAACTCCTCCCGCAAGGCTCGGAGTAACTGCTGGGCCACGGCCTTGGCGTCGCCCACCATGCCCACGGCAACCGGATAGTTGCGTCCGATCTCTTGAGGGTCGATATCCACCTGGACGATCTTCGTTTCCGGATTGACCACGTTGTAGTTCCAAGACGTGCTTCCCTGATTGATCCGGGTTCCCAAGGCCAGGATCACGTCGGCCTGGTTTATCGCCTCCGCAGCCTCGCCGGAACCCCGCCCGCCGGGTGGGCCGATRTAGAGCCGGTGGTTGTTGGGCACGGCGTCGTTGTGGCCGTAGGAGGGGACCAGGGTCATATCCAGGAGTTCGGCCAGTTCGACCGCATCGTCGCTGGCCTCCGAATCTATGACACCGCCTCCCGCCAGCAGCAAAGGCCGCCGCGCCTGACTCAGTAGCGCGACCGCCTGTTGGATGGCTTGAGCATCTCCCTCGATGCGTCCGTTTACTGCCCGGTAAGTCTCCGGCGCTTGTATGTCGGTCTCCAGGCTCTTGCCGTCGATCAAGTCTCTGGGTATGTCGAGAAATACCGGTCCTTGCTTGCCGGAGAGGGCATGCCGGAAGGCATAATGGAGCATCTCCGGTATTCTTTCGGTCTGGTTCACTTGTAACGCCAGATTGGTGATGGGTTTGAACAGGCTCACCAGGTCGAATGCCTGGGCGCCGTCACGGTAGATGTACTCTTGGGCCGTATCTCCGGCGATGACGATCACCGGGGCCCGTCCTTTGTAGGCTAGGGAGATGCCGGTAAGCAGGTTGATGCTGCCGGGGCCCGACGTGGTGAGACAGGCCGCCGGTTTGCCGGAAGCCCGAGTATATCCGTAGGCCATGAAGGCCGCCCCTTCCTCGTGCCGGGTATCCAGGAACCTGATGTCGGCCCGCCCCGGCAATTCGGTGACGATGCTGTTGGTGGTTGTCCCCACCAGGCCGAAGATGTATTCCACACCTTCGGCTCGTAGACCTTCAATTATCGCTTGACCGGCTCTCATTAGCGCCATCGCTACCTCTTGAATAAATTGAAATTAGGCCGCCTGATACGTTGAGGCGATTTTCTCCGGGATTGTAGCACACGGCTGATTGAGGATGGCCTCTAGTGGCCAGGACAACCGGGTTTGGTGAGGCGCCGGGAATTGCCAGTTATATAGCAAGACGGGCATTCATAAAGAGGAAGACAGGGCGGAATGGCGGTGGACGCTTACGCGGATCGACGGCGCAGATCTAGGTGATGGGTCAGGTGAGATATTCCTTGAACTGATTGGGTTTCCCGCATCCTTTGGCATTGCCGGCGCGGATGGTCCATTTATAGACGATGTTAGGCTCCAGGTCTATGGGAAGAATCATCGATGTTTCGGTTAGGTCTTCCTGCACGAAAACGAAGTCCTCTTTGCCATAGGGAGGCCGGCAGAGGTACAAACCTTAGCGAGTCGCCCCAGGCACGGCGTTCCAGCGAAAGGTGTGCCGAGTCTTCTGATCCGAACTCGGCGCGGGCATAGCTTGAACCTGACCACCCGCCGGACCGGCAGGCTGGGGATCATCAGCGCCGGGTGGGGTGGCCGCCCGGTGCTGGGCGTCATTGAGGCGTCGTTCGGCAGAGGCTTGGGCGCTAACAATGAGTTCGTTGGCTTTAGCTTAGGCTACTAGAATAGCGCTGGCGATCTGTCGCTCTGATTCCGTTTTGGCGTCTTGTTTCAGGTCGCTGGCAAGCTTTTACGCGGTTTGCACGATGAGCCGGGTCCGCTCTGTGGCGGCGGCGATGACTGTCTGTGCTTCATCGTCCGCTTGTTTCCGCCCTTCAGACTTGTGGCGTTCGGCTAGTTCTTGAGCTTCTTGAAGCGTTTACGTAGCCAACCGGTGCAGTGAGTCTAGGTGCTCCAGCCGTTCATCGGCTTCTTTGTGCCCGGAGATCATCTCTTCGACGAAGGCGGTAACGTCACCTTCGGACAATCCGGCCGGAACGAGGGCAAAATCCCTGCCCCATAAATTTCTCACGCTCTCAGAGATGATGGGACTCCTGGTGCGACTCAATTATCCGGTTGCCGCGGGCCTACTGGGTTCTTCCGCTCGAACTGGCCGGAGTGCCGGTCGAGGGACGGGGCTTTTTCTTATCGGCCGGCTGGGCGCCGTTGCCGGGAGTTATATCGGCAGGATCCGAACCAGGTCCGTAATCCTCTTTGGGTGTGACCTTTTGCAGCAACTCCCTCTCTAAAGTGGTCACTCCCGCGGCATTGTCCCTAGGAATGTTTTCTAAAGGCTGTTCGCCAAGTTCCTCCAGGGCGGGCAGCATGTTGTTGGCCGTTTCGATCACCGCGCGGCGGATGCCGTCGGCAMCGTTCTGGYTCATTTGTTTAACGATGAACTCTCCACGCAGCCGGGCGTTAGATTCGATACTCTCCGMTCTAGCCTTGGACCCATTGATGATAGCCAAAGCGAGCTGATTGGCCCTAGCCAGTACGTCTTCGCCCTCAGTCTGGGCGTTCCCCACGATCTCTTGCACTTCTGACTCGGTGTTGCCAACGATCTCCTGGCGTTCGGTTTTCGCCAGACCTAAAATCTGATCTCTTTCCACCCGAGCCTTGGTGGACGCGTTTTCAATGATCGTTGCCCCTTCCTGTTCCGCCGCTTCCACTATTTTTCGGGCTTCTTCCGTGGTTTCTGCCAGGTAGTTATCGCGGATCGTGGCGYCTTCCGCTTCGYTCTGTTCTCTAGCCCGRTGGGTGATCTCTTGGGCCAGAGCCTCAGCCTGAAGAACGGTCCGCTCGGCCAGCTTCAGGAGCAGGGCTTGTTTGTCCTGTTCCTCAGAGGTCCGTTCCGGCTGTGGGCTGCCCCGGTATCCTTCCGAGTCTTGACCGTTGTCTGCCATCAGAGCACCGCTCCTTTACCGATTCGTTAACGTAAGCTGCAATACTGTCGAAAATAAGTTATGACAACCTACACCTAAACCGGCTATTACACCTATTGATGTGAGTGTGGTTTGCATTGCGTGGTGTGTCAACGTGCCGTGCGGTAGACCGGATAATAATGAGCTATCCGACCTGGTGTACCTATGTGGTAATCGCCTCGATTCCCCGGAAACTTGGCCGTATTATCTGCTGAAGGTGTGAATCTCTCGCACTCTGGCCGGTACAGGTAGAATCCCGCAGGATGTTGGAAATGACGCCAAAATGACGCCGGGTAGACGGGATCCGTTGAACATCAAGACTGACGGCCCAAAGGCGGGGTAGAAATCGGCGGCGCCGTTATGGAACCGGCCTCCAGTTGCGATATCCGGCGCGGCGTGCTCTATTGACGGCGGTGAACCGCACGACTTTGTGCATACTGGCCGATAGATCTATGCAACGCGATTAACACGGCCGGGTACTGGACAGTTGGGCGGGCGATGCGGGCATTGAGCAGTGGATCCGGGAGGCGCTAGGTGTGACGGCCGCAAGCCGGTCAAGTTGGACTGGTATGGGGAGGCCGAAGGAGTCTGTAACTATCTTGCAGCACTTCATGTACCAGCTTATCGGTCGCATCGGTCAACAATTCGTTTGGGGTCACCCCAAGCGCTTTGGCAATGATCACAATCTCAAAGTCCGAGATTTTCCGGTACCCGCCCTCAATCTTGGCCACGCCGGAACGGTCGACGGTCATTCCTTTCAATTGGAGGGCTCGGGCAAGCCTTTGTTGTGTCCACCCGGAGTCCATCTGCATACGGAGTTGTTTGATTCGACGCCCGGAGACGTTTAACAAAGGCAATTCTATGGTGCTTGACCGCAAAAAAGCTGATTCCGCCCATGTTAATACGGAATTATGTAATATTTGTTCCGAAATGGGAACATATTTGTGAAACCTCTATAACAGTTTTATGACAGTGCGCCGATCAGCGGCAATTATTGGGTTCTTGTAATTAAACGGGCGAACATCTTTGTTACACCTCACTGGACGCATTGGGCGCACTTTGACTGGGAGACACGCCGATCATGTAAAGCGGTCTTGGACTCGGGTCGGGGGTGACGATTCTGCCGGAGGTCCCCAGCTATGGCTGCCGAAAACGCCAGACGCGTGCTACGAGTGGACCCGGAGTCAGCCCGGTGTACGGAACCGTCTCCGCTGAGCTTGGATGCCCAGGTGTACGGAAGCGTCTCCGCTGAGCTTGGATGCCCAGATGAAACTAAGATGTTAAGATAGCAGCAGGCTAGGGCAAAGCGGTGATGGGCGAATTTAAGGGTCGAGCAGAGTTAGGGGCCGGGGGAGAATCCCACTATGACCGATGATATGTTGATCCTCCATGAAAAACCCGACGTTCAATATATGATCGCCGGATGGAGGCGCCAGTGGTCGGATGGCGGCGAGATCTCAGGCGGTCTACCAAGGTACTTGATCGACAAGTTTGGCGCGCGGCGTATCGGCGAATTGGGCGCCGAAGTGTCCAAGATGTGCTACCCGTTTCAAGTGCCGGGCACCCACGATATCTATCGGCCCAGAGTTTCCTACAAGGACGGACTGCCCGTCAGCGAGATGCACCGCAGGAACTACTTTTACGACGCGGGAAACGGCCTGATCATTTATCTGGGCGAGGAGCCTTGGTTCCGGATCGATATCTACGGCAAGGCTTTCATTCAAGCGATACAAGAGTTGGGGATCCGCCAAACCGTGGTGGTCGAAGGATACAACGGAGCCGCCCCGCCGGACCTGGAAAGAAACGTTAGCTGTGTGTACAGTCAGCCATTCATGAAGGAAAATCTGGAGAAATTCGGCCTGAGATTTTCCAACTATGGTAGCCGTAGCCGAAGCGGCCCGACTATAGGAATGGCACTGATAACCATGGTGAACCAGCAACACTCCGATCTGGAGATATTCCGGCTGGGAGCCATGGCCCCCATGTACCCCTTCAACAACACAAATAACCAGCCGGTTGGCATCGCCAGAGACCATCGCGCCTACTACGACATAATGCGCAGGCTCAAGGTCATGTTCAATCTGGATATCGATCTGGCAGATCTGATCACCATGGCTGATACTGAGTGCCATGAATTGCAGGAAGCCCTGGAAAAGATCGGGTCGGACAACCCGAGAGCCAAAGAACTGATCGATCGGGCCAGATCGGATTATGTGGTTAGTCCTTTCGTGGAGCCCGCGGATTTGGACCCGGCCCTGGACAGAAGTCTTGAAGACATCATCCAGAACACGCCGGACACGCCGGACGGCGACGTCTAAGGGCTTTTAGACCAAACCCTGGTCTATCGCCGCCTTTTCCAACTCCTCCCAACCCTCTTCAATACCCGGCACGAAAGATTTGCACGCCTCCGCGTCCAGTATGATTTTTCCCAGAGCGTCAGCGTAATCCACGGATAGGAGGGCCTGTTCGACTTCCCGGTACTGTCCCGGATCCATGTCACGTTGGGCGGTGAAGCAGCAGTGGCTATAGCCCTGACTGGTCCAAAAGGTGCGAAGGGCGTCTTGGGGTAATGAACCGTCTGCAGACATGGCGCGCAGGGTCCGCTGGGCTACTGCCCCGGCGTCGTATTCGCCCTTGAGCACACAGTCGATCACTTCCTTGTCCCCAGTCAGCCCGCTGGGCGTGCGGTCTTCGGAGAATGAAAACAGGGCCAGATCGTCCCTGGGATCAATACCGGTCTCTTTCAGAAAATGATAGGCCAACAACCCAGATTCAGTCGAAGACCTGCTGGCGAACGCGAACCGCTTTCCGTTTAAGTCTTCCACCGTGAGGATGTCGGATCCGTGGCGAGTAACGAAACAGGTCGAAACGTTCAAGTCCACGTCTCGCATGGCGATAACCTGGCAAGGTTCATCCAAGAGACGTTTAATCTTGACGTAACCCAAAGGGCCGTTCCAGGCCAGATCGATCTTCCCTCCCACGAAATCGTCAATCATGGCGTCGTAATCGGAATACAACACCCAGTCCATGTCGATACCTTCCCGCTTGAACATCTCTCCCAAACCCTGGAATGCGGTCAAGTGAGAAGCGGAAGCAACCCCGCCTAGTCTAAGCATAGGGCCTCCAGTTACGGTAGATTCCGAATATGGGTGCATTATAACCACCCTGGATTCAAGCCAGCAACCCGAGTAGGCTTCGCCGGTATCGCAAACTCAGAAAAGTGGGCGCCAAGCGCTGCCTTGGACCGTTCCCTGGGGCGCCAGTAAGAGCCCCTTCTCGTTGGGGGTGATTACAACGGATACACTGCTTAGCCCCAAGGGGATATCGGCGCCTGCTGGGACGTCCACCGTTATTGTGATGGGAAAGCTTACTATACCGCGCTCGGTCCTTGGTTTGTCCGAAATAAAGGTAACCGCGCTGGGAAATATATCGCCGGGGAGATTGTCTATGGTAACTTCGGCTCGATCCCCAGTGGAGATCAGATTGGCGTTAGTAGCGTCCACGAAACCCGCCACTTCCAGAATAGTGGGGTCAACTACCTCAATGATACGGGAGTCGTGGGTGACCTCGTCGTCGAGTTCCACGTTGACTAGGGAGATAACGCCGGCGAACGGCGACCTTAAGATTGCTCCTTCGTAATCTTCCAACGCGTCTTTGGCGACCTCTTGAGACAAGGCGACGTTCGCTTTTAGTAGGTCAACCTCCATGGGCAAGCGTTCTTGGACCGCCATTAGGAGCGTTACGGCATCGTTATACGCGGCCTTGGCGACTGCCGCCAGCGATCTGAGCCGCTGGGTTTCCAAAGGATCAATGTCCTTGGTCAGTTCTACCAGGTCTTCCACCGCTTCTTGCCACGCTGCCCGGGCCCAGAGCATATCCCGCTGTCGAACGGACAGTTCCAGAGGATCGGGGCCTTCTTGCAAGTCAGCCAGGTCCTTATCCGCTTTTTTCAGATCGGCGGTGGCATTCGCGAATTGAGCTGCCTTTAAGGAAACCTGAAGCGGGTCGGTTCCGGCGGCCAGAGCCCGCAGGGCATGCTCCTCTGGAGTAAGGTCGGCGGTAGCGTCTACCATGCCCGAACTGACGACACTCCGGATTGCGGCCTTTGCTTTGGCCTGTATGTCTGCCAGAGTTTCGTCCGTGGTATTTCGTTCAGCTTGAGCAACTTTTACGGCGGCTTTAAGTTGTTCCAGTACCAACGGGTCCGCCCCTTGTTCGAATTCATTCAGGTCTTGGGCGCTCTTATCCAGGATTGCGGAGGCAAGGTCCACCGCGGATCGGAGCCTGTTGCGCTCTAAGGGGTCCGAACCTTCGCCCAGTTGATCCAATTCTTCCTGTTTAACGTCGGCTTTAGCCTGGGCTACTTCCCAGGCGGCCAGCAATTGCCGCTGATTTAGGACCTCTAGGTCGGTCTCCAAATCCAACTGGGCCTGCAGGGCGGTGTCCAGCTTGGCCTGAGCTAGTTCCACCGCGGCTACCAGCTTTTGAAGGTCCCGAGGGTCGGGACTGGGCTCAAGTTCGGCCAAGTCATCCCTTGCCTTGTCCAGATTGGCGAAGGCCAGCGCCGCGGCCGACCTGAGACTGGTCAACTCATCCGCTGTGTCCTCATTGTAGGGTTTAGTTACACCGATCTTGTAGATCAACCTAGCGGCAGTGGCCTCCGCCTCTGTCAGGGCCACGACCGCCTTGGCCTCGGCTTGGCGGGCCTTGGCCAATTCTTTGCCGTATTCCAAGCTGAGGTTGTCCCGGGCTTCCTGGGCATCGGCTAGAGCAACCTCAGCTTTGGCCGTCGCCTGCCGGGCATCCGCCAAGTTTTTCAGGCGCGCACGGTCGAAGTTGGTGAGGTTTCGCGTAGCCTTGTCCAACACCACCTCGGCCGCGGCCTTTGCTTCTCGGGCGGTGGCTCGTATTTGGGCTTGGACCAGGTCGAATTTGGCCAAGGCGTCCTTGGCCTCGTCCAGGCTGATGTCGGCCTTGGCATGGGCCTGCCGGGCCTTAGCCAGATCCTGATTGTGATCCAACAGATACTCCGCAAGAGCTTCTTGAGCGTCGTCCAAAGCGATCTTTGCTGCTGAATCTAGTTGGATGGCCTGGCTTATCGTCTCGGCATGATTCAGACCCAGGTCGGCCAACCCGTCTCGCGCCAGGTCCCAAGCCACTTCCGCCGATGCTCGGTCTTGCTGAGCCTGGCTAAATCTTTGGGAATGATCCCGGTCCAGGTCGGCCAGCGAGTCTTCGGCGTCATCCAAGGCAAGCCGGGTGTCCGCTACCACCTGCTGGGCTCGGGCGACATCTACGGCCTCCGGCTGCAGATGATTGGTTAAGTCCTCCCGAGCGTCGTCCAGGGCGACTTCGGCTGTGGCCGCCGTGGCTTGCGCTTGGGCAAGAGTCACCGGACTGGAGACCGCCAGGGAGTCTAATTCCGCCCGAGCGGTAATCACCCCAACCTCCCCGGAAAACATCGCCTTTTCCAAGTCCGCCAGCGTGACGGCGTCCAATCTGGCCAGTATCTGGCCCTTTTCCACTTTGTCACCTTCTCTAACCAACACACTCCCCACTGCCCCACCGGATTCGAAGGTCATAGCCAACCGCCGGGGGAAGTGTAGCCTGCCGTCGATGGTGATCTCGCCCGCCAGGTTGCCGATCAGCGAAGTTTCTTGGCCTGGACTTGATCGAATGTCCGGTCCGGAAGCTGGCGCCAGGCTGAGTAAGACGGCCGGGCCGGCCACCACCAGCAAGAAAAGAGCAGCCAGGCCAGGAATCAACCAGATCTTTGGGACACCTTTGATCTTTAATGTTGCGCGCACGGTATGTAACTCCCGGTAGGTAGATTGGTTTTCTCCAATGCCGTCTTCGATCCGGTCGATCTCCGCCGGAGTAGCATCGGGTTTATTTCTTCGATCGTCTTAGTGTGATCCGCCTCACGACATCCTGGGGTCCGGTCTATCGGCTACACCGATGACCGATCCCAAATACTGGGCAAACCTGGGTACATCGACATGCACGATGGTGTAAATCACCGGTATAACGACCAGCGTCAGGAAGGTAGAGCTGATCAACCCGCCTATGACCACCGTGGCCAACTCCGCGCCGATGATGACCCCTTCACCTGAGGCGAAGGAAGCCATCGGCAACAGGGCAAATGTGGTGGTGAAGGCCGTCATGAGAATCGGACGCATGCGGACTTGGCTACCTTCCACCAGGGCCTCGAACACCGTGCGCCCCTGTTCCCTCAACTGTTCAACAAAAACGATCAAGACTATGGCGTTGGTCACGACCACACCTATCAGCAACAAGAACCCCATGAGGGCCGACAGGCTGAGGGTGCGGCCGGTCAGGGCCAAAGCTATCAGGGCRCCCACCGTAGCCAAGGGAAGACTGATCACGATGATCAAAGGATTCCTCAGAGAGCCCAGAGTGGCCACCATGACCAGATAGACCAAAACGATCCCTATGGCCATGGCGGTAAATACGTCTTCAAAACCTTCGGCGATCTGCGAGAAGATCCCCCCGGTTTTGACCTGAACCGAAGGCGGTATGTCCAAAGAATCTATCTTGGCTTGAAGGGTGATACCGACGGCCCGGGTGTCCTCGCCAACGATGCCCCCGGTAATGCTGGCGGAACGTTCACCGTCGAAGCGGCTGATAGAAACCGGTCCTTTCTCCAAAGCGATATCGCTTAGGGTCCCTAGTTTTTCTATACCGAACGGTCCTTCGATGTTCAGCGACTTCAGCTTGTTGATGTCGTTTACATCATCTGGATCTCCCTTGACCACTATGTCGATGGTCTCGCCTTCTAGTTCGATCTCAGATACCGTTTCTCCAACGGTGTACCGGGCAACTTGAAGGGCCACTTCCCTGGTGGTGAGGCCAAACTCGGCAGCGCGCCGCGGATCGATGTTTATAACCACTTCATCCCGAGCCTCGCTGATATCGCTGGTTAGGTTGATKATTCCGTCCAAACTGCCCAGTTCGGCCTCAAGTTGATTCGCGACCTCCGCGATGGCGGTAAAATTGCTCCCGGTGATGTTTATTTCCAAGGCATCGGTGGGCGGGCCATTCTCGATCTCCTTGACCGTGATTGTTACATCTTCGGTTTTTGGAAGCTTGGCTCGGACCACGTCGCCGATGTCGCTGCGTACATCGTCCTCCATGGCTATGATGAATCCCGCACGATGAAAACCGCCACCGCCCGCCGCCGGACCAAATTCGTCCGAAGACGCACCCAGGCTGACTTGATAAGCCTTAACCTCGCCCTGGTCTTTAAGTTCAGCCAGTACACTCTCAACCMGGAGAACTTCTTCGAAGGTACGCTTTACCGAGGTGCCATTGGGCAGCTCGACGTCGAGCGTGAGAAACTGGGGCGCGCCGGACGGGAACAGGGTCACTGGGATAACGAAGAGGAGCCCTAGGCTGGCAGTGACCGTGCCCACGGCGATCAATATGGTTGCCAGTTTGTGCCGCAGCGACCATATCAATGCCGGTATGTATAAACGTTGCATCCAGGAATCCAATCCGGTAGGGGCCGAATCTGGGCCGATGTTACTGGGCACGTCTCCTTGGCGAAGGAAGATCGCTCCCAACACAGGTACAGCCGTTAACGCCACTATGGTGGAGCCAACCAAAGCGAAGCTGACCGCCATGGCGAAAGGGGAAAAGAAGGAGCCGACCAACCCCTGAATAAACGCCAAAGGGATGAACACCACCACGGTGGTTAGCGTGGAGGAAACTATGGCGGCTCCCACTTCTCTGGTGCCTTCGATCGTTGCTTGTAGCCGGTCTTCTCCCGCCTGGATGTGGCGGAACATGTTTTCCAGCACGACGATGCTGTCGTCTACCACCCGGCCCACGGCGATGGCGAGCCCGGCTAGAGTCATGAAGTTTAGCGTTAGCCCGGCGAGACCCATCAAGAGGATGCCGGATAGGATGCTCAGAGGGATGGAGAGTCCGATGATTAAAGTCGGCCGGAGGGTGAGCACCACGCCCTTCATGATCGTAGGCCGGAGGTTGAGAAGGAAGACAAACACCATGGCAACGGCGAAGACCAACCCCAAAAATCCCTCTTGAACCAGGGAGCTGAGCTGGGATTGGATCTCCGGCCCGTCATTGGTCAAGATGATTATCTCAACGTCAGGGGGCAGGCCCTCTAGTTGATCCATGGCTTCCACCACCTGGGCCGTGACTTCCACTGTATTGGCGTCTGGCTCCTTGGTGACGGTGATGCTAAGACTGGGTTTGCCGTTGGTCCGSGATATCCTGGTGGCTTTCTCGGTGCCGAGTCTCACTTCGGCGACGTCCGACAGAAGAATCGGTCGTTGATCGCGTCTTCCGCCGGGGACGAACTCTAAACCAACAACCAGGTTGCGGACTTCATCCAGAGAATTTAGCTCATGGGAGGTACGAACTGGGAAGGTTCTGCTCCCGTCGTCGATGCCCCCRGCCGGGAAGCTSAGGTTGTTTTCCCGGATAGAYTTGGACACYTGGGAAACCGAGAGTCCTAAGTCCTTCAGTTTGTCCGTGTCCACGGTAACGAGCACCTGCTCGTACGAACCGCCGATGACGTTGACCTCGAAGACGCCTGGAACTCGCTCGATGGAGGGTAGTACCAGGTCGTCTAGTATTCGCTGCAGCGACGGAATGTCCCGGTCGCCAAGAACGCTGAGTTGGATAACCGGGAAAACGTCGTTGGCGATGCGGCTGACCAGAGGATCTTCGACTCCATCCGGGAAGCGGATACCGTTGAGATTGCTGACGATGGTCCGTTCCGCCTCTACGATGTCCTCGCCGAACTCAAACGTAGCGATAACCAGGGACATGTTTTCTGAAGAGACGGACCGAATATCATCGAGGCCGCTAATACCGTCGATCGCTTCCTCGATAGGATCGGTGACATCCCGCACCACGGCGTCGGGGTTGGCCGATGGATAGATAGTGAGGATAGTTATGTTGGGGAACTCAATCTGGGGGAAGAGTTCACGTTCCAGGCGTCCGTAAACGATGACTCCTCCCACCAACAGCAGGATTATCAACATGATCGTTACGGAGCGGCGCCTTAGAGCGATTCCAGTGAGAAAACTCAATTCTAAAGCTCCTTGGATGTTGGTGCGGTCCCACCGCCCCAGGTGCTCTTCGGCTTAGATATTTAGACCTGCTGATTCATGGTTCTATCCGAAAATAGGACTATGTTTCATCGGCAATGGTCCCGGTTTTCCTCATCCTCTTCGGCCAGCCAAACTTGCGGCTCGAGGAGAGTGCCTAGGGGTCAGGGCTTTCTTGGGCACGTTGGCCGGCCAGACAAAGCAATTCCATGGCTTCCACCACCCTGCGCAGCTCTTCAATGGTTAGATAATCCGCCATCTTAGCGATTCTCATCCGGTTGATCCGCCATAGGCGCTCCATCTCTTCTCTTCCAGTTCCGGTTAGCTGGCAGGCGACTACCCGGCGGTCATCTTTGTCTGGCACCCGCACGACCAGATCCTTGTCGACCAAACGGTCGATCATGCTGGTGGCCGCGGATTGGCTGCTGTTAAGCCGCCAAGCGATGACCCCCATGCGCTGGGGTCCTTGGCTGAGAAGCGCCATGGTGTGTAGCTGGGGCATCGTAAGCTCCAACTCGGTCCATCCCTCGGTCGACTCGGACCGGCATTGGGCGTACATCCGCTGCACCAGATCGCCCATCTCTTCGACCAGCGCTTCCTTACCGGCGTCCGTGCCACCAACGTCGTCAATTGTGTTCATTCATTCACTCTAATGATTCGTATTGACTAAATCATTATAGTTAGTCGAATAATCCTTGTCAATAAACATAAAATTGGACCTCCTATTGGAGGCCCAATCTTCGATACCATTGGATCGGAAGCGTGCCGTGATCGCAGCTCAACTCCCGGTGTAGTCTTGCGATACTAGCCGGTGAACTTGGGCATGACCTCTTTGCCGAACCACTCCAGTTGTTCCAGGATCACCTTTTGAGGCGTTCCRATCACCGACCCTACATTGATGGATTCAAGGCCGGGATACCGCTCTTGCACATCCTGAATCTTCTCGATGATCGACTCCGGCGGACCGCACAACCAGGCTCCGGATTCCACGGCCTGTTCCAGGGTAGGCAAGCCAGCGGAGCGGGCTTTTGACGGGTCACCTAGGTCGGAGATCTGCTGGCTGGTTAATCCCCGGACAAAACCCAATGGGGCGAACATTTTCATGTTTTCTTCGAAGTAGAGAGTGGCCTCCTTGATCGCCTGCTCCTCGGTATCGGCTAGGTGAATGGTATACCCAATGGTTAGATCGCCGCCCAATTCGGTTTCCCGTCCTGCTTGGGCTAAAGTGTCCCGCCACTGTTCCATAACCCGATCCGTTGTACCGCCGGAGGCGGCGCCCCCTCCGATGATGCCTTTGATGCCGTATTTGACCATGAAATCCATCGCTCTCTGGCTGGCGCTGACCACCGGCTGCCAGCACTCCACGGGCAAGGTCCGGGGTCTGGGTACCAAGGTGATCTCCTTTAGGTCGTAGCCTCGATAGGGCACCTCCGGAGGTATGTTGTAATGCTCACCATGGTGGGAGAACGACCGTTCGTTGAAGGCTTTGAATAGTACCTCGGTTTGCTCCTCGAACAACTCGCGGTTSGCKKCRKYGNCGAWKNCRGTGMWRKRSYNGCCGAWGKYWWYYWYCTCSMKRRWGTSKTWGYSNNCNNCRCCCGAWGCMRAACACCACCCGGCCCTTGGTCAAGTGGTCGGCCATGGCGAAGTCTTCAGCCAGCCGCAGTGGGTGCCACATGGGATTGACGTTGAAGCCGCAACCGAATTTGAGGTTCTTGGTCAAGTGGGCCAGATGGACGAAGAGCAGCAGCAAGTTGGGGATACACTCGTATCCTTCCCGTTGAAAATGGTGTTCAGCGGCCCAGAACGTGTCGTAGCCCAGCCGTTCCATCGCCAGAACGATGGCTTCGGATTTGTCGAATACCGACGCTAGGTGGTCGTCAGAAAGCCACCGGTCATTGACAGGTGTTCCGTCCAACCCCAAGTTGTCCAGGTCAACGTGACCGGCGTACAGGCTGCCGAACTTGGTTATCATTCCATCTCTCCTTACGTTATGCCGGTCCGGATCCCGCAGACGATCTCTGTTCACTTCCCATGGCCGGACTTCGATTGGCGTTTCTAATCAGCGCTGTTAATCCATTTTAGACGGGCGCTATCCTCTGTCAACCCGATATACTCCGGTTATGGCGCCGGAGGTCTTACGAGATGGACCCAATCGATGAGAGAAACGGGCCTGAAACCCCGGCTCACTCGATGACCCGTATCCAGAATCGGCTGGATGCATTAAAATAGGGATTGGCGTTCGGCACTGGTGTTTAATGAAGATCGATTTACATAAACCGGAAACAACCTGCATATTCTGGTGATATTTGGTAAGTGACCCTCTGGTAAAATGTTTCTGGAAAGTTGTGCCGGTGGTGGTTGAGCACGGGATAGTTAGAATCCCGGTTGGGTGGTAATGTGCGAGCCTCGAAGCAAGTCAACAAAATACTCATCGTTGACGACGAGTCGAGTTCGGCGATCTTGATGGCCGTGCGCCGCAGATTGGAAGAGGAAGGCTGGGTACCCTCCGTGGTTCATCCTGAGTCGGGCTGGTCTTTAGGCGAAGAATTCGAGGCCGCCACTCTGTATGCGATCGAGGAAGAACACCCTGACGGTGTTCTCCTTGATGTTCGATTTGGAGAGGACCGGGACGACCGGTTCAAGGGCTTGGAGATTCTTCAGAAGATCGTTAAGAGCTACCCCAAGCTGCCCATCCTGATGTTCACTCAATACGCCCAGGGACCCGACCGGGACACGGCGGCCCGGGGAGCGCTGCTTTGGGACGCCCCCGTTGATTTCATCGACAAACTGGCAAGTCCGGAGGAAGTCGTGCTGCGGCTGCGCCGCTTGATCGGCACGGCGCCGGAAAGGATTCCCGTGGGAAACCGGATCCTGGTAGATGTGGAGACTGCGATGGTCTACACGAAGGATGGCGAGGACCTTATACCGGTATCCGAGATCCAAGGCATGAAGTTTGAGATTCTGCGTGAGTTGGCGGCCGCATGGTACCGGAGCCCTGGTGAGATGGTCCCCTTCGGTAAACTGGAGCGTTATTCCGAGGGCGACGACCCCCGGGCATCCTTGCGAGTTAGGATACGGGAAATAAAAGATGTACTGGGCGTTGCGTTAGGCGTTAGATTCGCTGCCGGGGAGCTTATCATCAATGTCCGCGACCGAGGGTACCGCCTGCTGCCTCCCCGAGGATAGCCGTGTTTCTAATTGGTCTGGATCACAGATGGGCCGGAATTCAGAACAGGCTTAAGACCGCCGGTGGCATCGTTTTCCTTTTGGGGATTTTAAGCCTTATCCTGGCGCCTTTCGTTGGGAGTTTGGCCTTTGACAATCTATGGAGTGTCGAGCCGTTAACCTACATCGGTGCGGTGCTGGCGGCCGTTGGCCTAGGCGTCGTCTCGATTTCCTACACCGTGAACAGCGTGATGAACAAAAGCCGTGGCGTTGAAGCCGGTAACAACAACGGTTTCCACGATTGGAGTGAGGTTACCCAGAGGTATTTCGATCTCTTTGACCATGACCTAGGCCGGCCCATAAGAAGGATCTCCGGAAAAGAACGGGAATTGCGGGCGGTGCTGAAGTTCGCCGGAGCAGAAACCGACCCTAACGTACAGGAATTACTCGACGAGATAGAGATGCAGACCCCCAATTTCCGCCTGATGTTGTCCAATATTCAGGTATTGGTGCAATTGGAGGGTCCCGATAGATCGACCCGTCCCCAGGCGGTTGAGCCTTCGGAGTTGATACGTAAGATAGTTGACCGTTACACTTTGGTTGCCGAGCAATCCGACAAAGAGATCTCCTGGTGGGCGGAGCCTTCCGAGTTCGGCCTCGTATATTCAGACGGATCTGCGATCGAACATATCGTGACCAACTTGGTTGATAACGCGGTGCGATTCGCGGATAGCCATATCGAAGTTACCCTGAGTAAGAACGATACGCACTTCATGATTCGGGTTTGGGACGACGGGCCGGGTATCCCCAGCCAATACGCCCGACATATCTTCGACCACGGTTGGACGCCTGAAGTTGCCAGGAGAGAGGAAAAATCCAGTTCCGGGTTGGGTTTGTTCATTGCCCAGACGCTGGCAAGCCATTGGGATGGCGGCCTTACCCTGGAAAGCGTTGCCGGTTCTGATGAAAACCACCATACTTCGTTTATTCTTGAGATGCCCATGAATCCAGAGGAGTAGCGCCCGGTTACTGAGGCTGGAATACTTGGCGGTGGGGAAGGGTCCATTAGGGGAGACAGCTTGGTGAAGCGAGCCGGGATATGGTTGTGTTTCCTTTTGGCCGGAATGATAATGATGCTGACAGGCTGTTTTCAGACGGTACCGCGGACGCCCGTTAACCCGGTCACCGTTCCACCCACGGTCAGCAACGCAGTTTCGACGCGCATCCCAACGGCGACGCCGGTAGTCGCACCCTCGTTTACACCGGTTCCTGAAGTAACCAGCGTCCCGGAATCGCCGACCCCAACGCCCCAGTCTCCTACTGCCACGCCGAAGCCCGCCCCCTCTCCGGCTCCAACGATCTCGCCCGTGCCTCCTCCCACGCTCTCCCCTACGGTGACGCCGCCGCCAACTCAGGGTCCTATACCCGAATTGTTCCTTGAAGTGTATGAACCGACGGATGGAATCGAGGTATCGAGCGACGCTGTGATCGTACGAGGAATCACGGAATCCGGCGTGGCGGTTACCATCAATGACGTTCCCGCTATTTTGGAACAGAATGGCGAACAAGGGGCGGCGTTCCGGGGATCSGYRMCGCTWGTGCYCGGAGAMAACGAAATMAYSGTGGTGGCTTCMGATAACCTGGGGAACCAATCKACCCGGRTRCTMACCGTGARGTCCATCGCGCCGCCWCCGCTGCCGTTCTTGCTGGTGATTACCGARCCCCGKKACCASAGCATCGTTTCYACGGGCATCATTCGGCTTTCAGGGCGCACMGGRCCGGAAGCGGTGRTYAGCGTTAAYGGCGYCTCSTCGSCYATYGATCTCGTGGGMAACTTCTCWACTTTGGTGGCGCTGGAACCCGGACCSAACATCATYGACGTAGTAKCTACCAAYAGCGAYGGTCAGGTKATGAGTGCGGTKRCSGCGGTTATTTACCGGCCTTAATGTGGAGGATYCGAAGGTAGGACATGGGKATTAGCGTGTTMAAACTCGSCGGKATAKCGGTTTGCCTGCTTTTGATATGGGCCACGGTTGCTCTGAATCCTCTAGGGATTCGAACCGCCGCGGCACAGTCGCAGACGCCCGACACCACACCGCCTCAGTTGGCTCTTCCGGGGAGCATCACCGTGGAGTCAATCAGCAGACAGGGCGTTGCCGTGACGTATGTGGCCACGGCTAGAGACGTATCTGACCCCGATCCGCCTTTGGTTTGCAACCCGGCGTCGGGCACGGTATTCCCCCTTGGGACGACGACGGTGTCCTGCACTGCTACCGATGCGGCCGGAAATTCCAGCAGCGGTAGCTTCCCGGTTACGGTGCGGGACATCACTCCGCCCACTCTCACTCTTCCGGCCAGTTTCAAGACCGAGGCCAGCAGCAGATTAGGGGCGCTGGTGATCTACGCGAATAGCGCGTCAGATACGGTTGACCCGGGACCGGTGGTGGTGTGCGACCCGCTTTCCGGCTCAGTGTTCCCGTTGGGCGCAACCATCGTCAGTTGCACCGGCATCGACGCTTCCGGAAACGTCGCGGGTGAGCACTTCGTGGTGACCGTGGAGGACACTTCCATGCCCACGATCTTGGGCCGTGTGTCCCCATCTCCCAACGCCAACGGATGGAACAACACCGACGTGGCGGTTACTTTCACCTGCTCCGACATCGCCTCTAAAATCGTAACCTGCGAAGGGGATTCAACCTTAGTCCGGGAAGGAAACCGCCAAAGCGTTGGGGGTATCGCGATAGACAGCGCGGGCAACATCGCTACCGCGACGTTGACGGGGATAAACATCGACAAAACTCCCCCGATCGTGGTCATAAAATCGCCGGCCCAGGGTGCTGAATTTCTGTTGTCAGAGCCGGTGCTGACCGCTTGGGAAGTCAGAGACACCCTGTCAGGAGTCGATAAAGCTACCGGCACCACTCAGACTGGATTATCTGTCGACACAAGCAGCCTCGGCCCCCATGAATTTTCCATCACTGCGATTGATCGCGCCGGGAACTCGACCACGGCCTCCCTTTCATACACTGTTGTTTCCCCCTTCGCCGATTTCGTTATTCACAATGCGGAAGTGGCACTTGAGGGTGGGTCTCCTAGGGACGAGTTTTTGGTGGAGGGCACTTTCAGGACCGGCGGTTTTAGCAATGGAATCAATATGCCAAATGAAGCTATCACCGTAAGATTCGACGGGTTTACCCAAACCATTCCAGCGGCATCCTTTGTCCGAGAATCCAACGATCTAGGCTTTAAATATGATGGGGCATCCGGTGGCATCACCAGATTTATTGTTCGGGACGATGGACAATTTTTGGTCAAAGCGGAAATGCTGAAATTGCCCGGAGTCGGCTTGAGTTCGCCGGTTCGATTTTCCTTACGCATCGGTGATGATGTCGGACAAACGGACATCGGATTGGGAGTAATAGGACCATACCGTTTGGAGAGGCGCCAGACCCGGGACTTCTTTGGTACCGTGGTGTCTGCTGGTGAGGGAATCCTGACGGCCAAGACCAACGCCGGCATCGTCAGCGTCGCGGTTACCCCTGCCACCAGCATAAGGATGTCCCACAAGCCCGAAGCGGGATTATCTGACCTTATCGCCGGCGACTTGGTGGCGGTATCCCTGGTGGAACAGGACGGGGAATTTTTCGCCGATAAGATAGTCCGCGTTCCAGCTAAGACCAGAAACAAGCATGTGCCAGGTGAGGTTGTTGCTATCACCGATACTCACATAACCGTTGCGTCAACGGTGCCGGAAGCAGCGCCCGTGATCTTCCGGAGGGCCCAGAATACGCCGGTGCGATTTCATCGCGGCGAATCTGAGATCGGTGTCGGCGCTTTCGTAATAATTGGGGCAGTTCGCGATCCGCTCACCGGACTGCTTTCCACTGAAGCGAAAGAGATCAACGTGATTCCTAGGAAAGAATCGACCGGGAAAGCAGTCGACGGCGATCCGGCCGACGGTCTCAACCCCTTCAACCAGGCCAAAATCGTTGGGGTGCTTGAGGGTATAGACAAGGACGGGAATTGGATCGTGAATGGAATCCCGATAGCTATAGGCCCATTGACCCAGCTTGACGAAGGATTGACGGTGGGGCAAACCATTAAGGTTCATGCTGAGCTTATGCCTGGCGGCCGCCTGTTGGCGCGCCGGGCGGGAAAAACGGCCATGGGTTCAGAGGCCATTGGAGAAACCAAACTGGAAGGAGTTTTTGAAGGCATCGATGAGATGACCGGTGACTGGATTATCAGCGGGTTGAACATCAGGGTGGGGGTCACCGCCGACACAGATGGCTTTCCGTCGTTAGGGCAGACGATCAAGGTCTTAGCTCGGCTTGGAGACGGCGGTTCCATCTTAGTGAGGGAGATTGAAAATAGGCTCGATTCGGAATACACCGAAGCGGGTAACTCCGTGTTGAAGTTGCAAAGCGCGTTCTTAGGGGTCGATAGCCAAGGAAATTGGGAGGTCAACGGAGTAAAGTTTGCCGTTGACCGGTCCACCCGCTTAGAAGGCAGTCCAACTCTGAGACGGACCATCGCAGTAGAAGCCATCCGTCAGGAAGATGGTTCTCTATTGGCCCGAAGTATCTCAGGTGAGACGCCGGTTGGACGGCTGTCAGGGAACCGGGCCGAATTAACGGGCGTTATCGAGGAAGTGCTGGACAATGGATCGCTGGTGATTCAAGGGGTCACGATCGCGCGGGGCATCCTGACTGAGTCAGAGGGAGACATTCAGACCGGTGACTTCGTCGAAGTGGAAATACTGATTCAAAGGGGTGGCTCACTATTGGCGATGGGAGTTGTATTAAAGGACGAGTCGGCGCTACGCGATTATCCGGGTTCTAGCCCAGTAGACATGCAAGGGATATTGGACCGGGTAGATCCGGACGGCACATTGACCGTTAACGGCATCGCAATTACCGTCGGCCCGTTATCCCAAGTCAAGGGAAGCCTGATCTTCGGCGCCGGCGTCAGCGTGGAAGGCTTGTTTGCTCCGGACGGTTCTATAATGGCGCGAGAGCTAAGAATACGGGGAAGGCGAGCTGCCCTCGGCGGGGTGCAAGCCACCATACAAGGGTTGGTGGAAGAGGTGATACGGAACCGGTCAGGAAATGCGCGTGCCATCGTGATTGATGGCGTGGCGATAAACTTGGAAACTCTTACCCAGGTCAAAAGCGGTCTGGACAATGGGACCCCCGTGTTGGTCAGGGCATTCATCGTCGATGGCGAGTTCGTGGCCCGGGAGATCGAGGATATTGACACCTCCGAGGACCCGCCGACGATGGGCCGGTTCGTGATTAAAGGTTCCATAGACGACATCGATCATGACGATCAAGGCCAGCCCGAAATACTGAAGTTGAACGGACGTGATTTCGTAGTAAGCTCCATGGCCATCACCGGTGAAGCTCCGGTCGAGGGGAGCGCCGTGGAGATACAAGGCGATATCGATGATGGCGTTCTCCTCGCCACAAATATCGAGTCTGAACGGGAATCAACCGAGAAGCAGGGACGGATCGAGTTCGATGTTCAAGGAGCCATAACATCGATCATAAACGATGAAAATGGCAACGTCGCCGGATTCGCGGTGGATGGCAACAGACTTTCCCTACGGACGCTTACCCTGTTTGATGGAATTTTGGAAAGAGGCATGGTTGTGCAAGTAGCCGGGATAGTCAGTGAAGGTCAGCTCCTGGCCAGCAGAATCAAGCAGAAAGAGGAATCTCCCTAGAGAAGTGCCTGCAACATCCCTTGACAGGGAATTGGGAAAATTTTACACTCGAAGCAGCGAATAGACTTTGTCCTACTCGCGATAAACGGCCCGGTGGTGTAGTTGGTTTAACATACGGCCCTGTCAAGGCTGAGATCGTCGGTTCGAGTCCGATCCGGGTCGCCAAAATTAGGCACGGAAAAAGCCCCTGGGACAACCCCAGGGGCTTTTTTATTGCCAATAATATGGCAGGCCAAAATGGGAGCGCGGCGGCGGTTATGGAGACCAGGCCGGGTTTTTATCGGCGGTTTCGTTGAATGTTAGGCGGGTCTGGCCGGATCCGTTGGCGTTCATCGCGTAGATTTCGAAGTTCCCGTCGCGGTCGGTATGGAAGGCGATGCGGGCACCATCAGCAGACCAGGCCGGACTCTCATCAAAATATTCGTTGAAGGTGAGTCGATTTAGATTGGAGCCGTCGGTGTCCATGGCGTAAATTTCCCAGCCTCCGCTGTAGGTCTGGAAAAGTATGCGGCTGGCCCCGGGGGACCAGGCTGGGGAATAGGATGGGACGTAATCAGAATCCCCGGGTCTAAGGCGGGTCTCGTTGGACCCGTCGGCGTCCATGGAATATATGTTCCATTGTCCGTTGCGGAGGGCGTAAAAGGCGATGCGGAAGCCGTCGGGAGACCAGGATGCTGGGGCGAAATCAACAGAGTTGTTGAAGGTGATTCGGGTTTGGTTGGAGCCATCAGCATTCATGGTATAGATTKCGTAGTTCCCTTCGCGGTTGGAATTGAAGCTAATGAGAGCGCCGTCGGGGGACCAGGTTGGGAACTGGTCAACAGATTCGCTGAAGGTGAGGCGGGTCTGGCTGGARCCGTCGGCGTTCATGGTGTAGACTTCCCAGTTTCCATCGCGATTGGAGTGGAAGGCGATGCGGGCGCCGTCGGGAGACCAGGTKGGACTCTCATCAGAAAAGTCGTTGGAGGTGAGTCGGGTCTGCTTGGAAGAGGGGCCGGCGTCCATGGTGTATATCTCCCAGTTCCCGTCGCGGAAGGACTGGAAGGCAATGCGGGCGACGGTGGATGACCAAGACGRGGCTGAATCAATAGCCGCGTTGAACGTGACGCGAGTCGGGTCGGATCCGTCAGCGTTCATCGTGTAAATTTGGGAGTTCCCGGCTCGTATGGTTTGGAAGACGATGCGGGTGCCGTCAGGGGACCAAGCCGGGGATGAATCCTCAACGCCGTTGAGGGTGAGGCGGATTTGATTGGAGCAGTCGGCGTTCATGATATARATTTTCGAGTCATCGAAGCGGCCCCTAGAAAAGACGATGCGGGTACCGTTGGGAGACCAAGCTGGGTCCTTATCGGAAGAGTCATTGGAGGTGAGGCTGGTCTGGTTGGAGCCATCCGTGTTCATCGTGAAGATGCCATAGYTTTGATCGCGGAAGGAGTAAAAGGCGATGCGTGTGCTGTCGGGCGACCAGGCTAAGCCGTAATTTGTCTCTCGGAAGGTGAGAAGAGTTTGGTTAGAACCGTCGGCGTTCATGATGTAGATATCGCTATACCYGCGGCGACCGGAAGTAAAGGCGATCAGGTCGCCGTTGGGAGACCAGATCGGACTGATGTCGCCAGYGCCGTCGGAGGTGAGGCGAGTCTGGTTKGACCCGTCGGCGTTCATGGTATAGATTTCGTTGTTGCCGTCGCGGCGGGAGGAAAAGGCGATGAGGGCGCCGTCGGAGGACCAGGCTGGGCTGTAATCACCATCCTCGTTGAAGGTGAGTCGGGTCTGGTTGGAGCCATCCGCGTTCATGGTATAGATTTGGTTCGACCCGTCGCGGTCTGAAGCGAAGACGATCCTGTCAGTCGCACGGGTCGGTGGGGCAACCGGCTCAGGGGTGGGAGYGGCGATGGGTGAGGNCGTTGAAGTAGGMGTGGGAGCGGCGGTAGGTACGGGCGTTGGGCTGAGCGTTGGGCTAGGCGTGCGAGTAGGCATGGGTGTGGCGGTGGTGCGKSSRYSGAARYARSSKYSGCCGTGGGAACTGGCGTGGCTGCCGGCGGAGGGACAGGRRTAGCGGTAGGAGCTAGTGGCGCTGCTACCCCGGGAGTCGACTTGGGCACCGGTGCGGCRKTAGCAGCCGGTACCGGCNTGCTCGTGGCTGGTGGAACACGAGTCGCAGCGGCAGGCGGGATTTCCGTGGCAGTGGTAGCCKAAACAGGGGCAGGTGTGTGAGAAGGAACCGCCGTTGCCTCTGACGCTGTGATGGCGGTTGCTCCCGCCGTCTCATCAGGCGTCGCCGTGCTGTCTTGCACCAGGGCCTCTCCCACCCGCTGACGGGCATCATCGAGCCGCTCTTGGGCTCCACAAGCGACTGTTAACAACGCAGCCAAGGTGAGAATTAATATCGGAACCAGTTGTCTGGAACGGTCGAGTAAATCYATCTATACCTCGTGGTCTTCTGGGATCGGGTCGATCAGATTTCRCCTGACCGAAGGAACGGACTGCCCGGAGCGAAACTGGGGAATGGACGAGATTAGGCCGGCAAGGCCCACCGATGAGTTTAGTTAATCGGGGATATTCTGATCAAACCGATTACGTACCTAGGAGTAACGTGRACTATAAGACGGTGGCCAGAGCGCGTCAACTRGTATCTGTTTCGTTAAAATATCACACCCTAATGGGGTATGGTTCTCCCAATTTAACGGGGCGAAGCGACTGATGGGTTTTCAGAGTAGAGACGGGGCTTACTTCTTCATAGTTCTTAACAGCCCATATAGNAAAAAACAAGATTGCCAGGCCAACGAACACCATTTCCCATACGTCCCGGTGATCGAGGAASGTGCGGAAAGCTAGTCCAAAGCAAATTGAAGACGCACCGGTCGGCCAGCGGCCTGATAGGGAAAACAGGATCTTGTGGATCAGYATCGGCTATGGACCAGCATAGCGAATGATCACGTCCTGCTAACGGCGAATCACCGSTCTCGGTAACCCCAAAACGCCACAAATACAGTGGCGATGGCGGCGAAAAAGGGAGCACAGATCGCGCCTACCGGAACCGTTAATTCAGTYCCCCCAGTYTTGATAATCTGCAGATTTGGCGCGAATACCCCRATAAGCATYACCGCGATCCATAYGACGATGATCGCCGCGGTKACCGAGGTAAACTTCGGTTTCATTTCGGTTGGCTCCAAAGGGCGTCGAGCTCTAGCTGATAAGAATTATAGGCTTGAAAGCCGATTCCGCGGATGTTAACTCCAGTGCGARTTCCGGCAGGAAAGCCGTCCTTCGGCCGCGCATCTGATTCGGCGTCTACACCGAACAGCCGCGTCTTATTTCCAGCCGTTAACCAGCCGTCGGCCTCACCTTTTCGCTGAGCARACGCAGGGATGTCTCGGTATTCTCTTTGGACATCAGGCCCCGGTTGGTCAGCATCAGGTTTTTCACGCCCACTTCGCTCAACAAGCGGACCTGCTCAGCTACCCTTTCTGGTGAGCCGATCAGATTTTCGCCGACGGCAGTGTTGGGCTGGGGACCATAAGCGGAACGCGGGAGGCCCATCGTCCCGACGGAAACTTCCTGGTCCTTTGGGTTCCACTTCTCCCGCATTTCGGCGACGTGTTTGCTGGCCGGCTCCCAGGCGGTGAAAAATTGATCCAAGGCTTGGYCGTTGGTTGCGGCCACATGGCATTCGTACCAGAACCACGATTGGTCAATCGCTTTGTCGGCCGTTGCCTCGTCGAACCCYGATGCGAGCATCGTGTCGCGATACAACTTGAGCAACCTGGCCACCACCTCAACCGAACGCCCTCGAAAAAGGACAGGCCGAGCTATCTTGCCCATGCTGATTATGGACTCTTCGCTGAGACAAGCGCGGGCCAAGGGGGGATGAGGCTTTTGGTATGGGCGGGGGCGAACCGCTGGGAACGTGACATTCCAGTATTTGCCATGGAAGTCCAACCCTTCGGTGGTCCAGGCTTTGACCAGAAGGTCTTCGGCCTCCTCAAGCTTGGCTCGTCCCTCGGCCACCGTCGTACCGAATCCTACGTACTCAAAGGCGTTATAGTTGGATCCGCGGCCGGTGCCAACGATCAGGCGGCCCTTGCTTAGGTTGTCTACCAGGGACGTCTGAATGGCTAGTTGGACTGGGTTGTGCAACGCCATTTCTATGATACCCATCCCGATCTGCACCCGGTGGGTCTTCATCGCCACCGCCGCCGCGAACACCAGCGGGTCTCCGTAGATCGCTTCTCCGATGAAGTGGTGCTCCGCGATCCATATGGCGTCAAACCCCAATTCCTCGACCAGTTCGGCCTCTTGAAGGCAGTCCTCGATGGCCTGGTAGTCGCGGGATGGATCGAAGTTCATGGGATAGAAAAAGTGCCCGAATCGCATACTGGTTTCCTCCGAAAGTTAAGGCGCGCTTCCCAGGTTACTCTTGAAGCAGCGCGGCGCAAGATACCTTTGATGATTTTGCTTTAGGGCAGCATCGGAAGCGTGGCAACGGCAACGAGTGTAGCAACGCCTACCTGGACGGTCAAGGGAATGGCCGCTCTCTAGCCGYGGAAATAGGCACAAATCGAGGCCGGGGTATAATCTCATTTCGGTCTGGAATCGAAACGCGGGTTTTATAGGGCGAGGAATGATATGGACAAGATGCGGGGAATGGTCGCGATCGTTACCGGAAGCAGCAGAGGTCTCGGGCGCGCTATCGCCCTGGAATACGGCCGGGAAGGCGCCACGGTGGTGGCCTGCGCCCGCCCCGCGTCACCCACCCAACTACCGGGAACCGTTGCTGAAACTGCTCAGGCGATCCWAGACCAAGGCGGTGAATCCTTGGCGATAGCCTGCGACGTATCCGATGAGGTACAAGTGAAGAGCATGGTCCAACAGGTGGTGGACCGTTACGGGAAAGTGGATGTGCTGGTTAATAACGCCGGCATCATGATCCTGGGAGAATCCTTCCTGGACATTGAGCCCGGCAGATGGGACCAGTTGATGAACGTTAATCTGCGCGGAGCTTACCTGACTTGCCGGTATGTGTTGCCGGTGATGATGAGTCAACGGCGCGGCAGCATCGTCAACATCGGTTCCTTCGCGGCCTCAGACCCCAGGATTAACGGTACGGCTTACTGTACCAGCAAGGCGGCGTTGCATATGTTTAGCCAGTGCCTAGCTCAGGATATGCGAGAATACAACATAGCGGTTAACATCCTGGATCCGGGCTCCATGAAGAGTGAAGGCTCGTCGGTCATCCCTTGGGCGCAACACGATTGGGATCAAAGGGTTGAACCGGAGGTCGTCGGCCCTTCCGCCGTGTATCTAGCGCTAAGAGACGCCCAGTCCCTCACCGGTCAGATGGTCCTCCGTAGGGAGTTCGGCCAGACTTGGGGGGAATAGTCGAGTTACAAACACCTATGATTCGAGTCTCTGATGTTTAATGACCTTGGATATCTGAACCGGTCACGTAGAAGTGGATTATTCGTGGGGCTTTTGCTGGCGGGAATTATCGCGTTGGCCGGCTGCGCCAAGAACCAGTCAACACCGTCGCCCACCGCTACACCCACTCCGGTGGCGGAATCGGCTCCAACGCCAACGGCAACCGCCGATCCGGTTCCGACGATAGTTGTCCCCCGTAATGATGTAATCGATGCAAGCGTTGTTGGTAGTGTCTCCCAAGAGTTGATTCTGCCTAGAGAGAATTACGACGTTTCCCGAAGCGTGTCTGAGTTGGTGAAGCCCCACTTTTTCGCTACCTCCACCGATGGGGTATTGGTCGAACCTGAAGGAGACCCGAACCTGGTCYTGGAGCTGAATGGGAAGGTCAAACTCCGCTTGATGCAAGGGGACCAGAGCCGGTACTTGGATCTGTTGGCATTGGAGTCTGACCTCATCGGCGAACATCCGGTGCACAAGGTATTCCGGCTTAGGGCCATGGGTGTACCCCTGGCCGAAGGTTTGGCCGGAAAACTGGAGCCGGATAGCTTTTCCAATGACCTGTTTCATTCCGTGGAATTCCAGTACCTCCAGGATAAGGAGACCGGCGGTGTCGTTTCCGAGGTGTTCCCCGACGGCACCTTCCTGGTCATCCCCTTTGATCTGCCGGAAGAATGGGATGGCGCTCAGCCCGTCGTTGAGGCCAACCTCTTGGACATCCAACCCGGAACGCGGCTCCGATTCATTCCCAGCGGCGCGGGGGCTTTCCAGTTGGAATCGGACACCGGACAGAGTCTCGACCCTGTCTTAGGTCCGGCCCTGTCCTTGGATGACGGCGGCGGCGCCCCGCCCGAYGACGGCTTTTCYGAGATTACKTTGGWGACKCCSTTCCCTTTTCTAGGMGKWGMTTACGACTCGATCTTCGTYGGCTCCGACGGCCATATCACGTTAGGGGCTGGGGACGGCACCAGCGCCGGCCGTACCGCTGAAAGACATCTCGGAGGCCCGCCGAGACTTTCGGTGTTGCTGACCGACCTGGACCCCGCGTGCGCCGGCAGCGTTCATGCCGACNNTCGTTCGGACCGGGCGGTGGTGACCTGGAATCAAGTCGCCCATATCGAGCGAGGCTCCKCCGATGGGTGCGATTCGGATACGCCAACCAATACCTTCCAAGCGGTTCTCCATGCTGATGGGACTATCGAGTACGTCTACSGGCAGTTGGACACGGAATTCTTGTCCGAGACCGGAGGCAACCGGGAGGCGGTTATCGGTATCGCCCAGGGGAACACGGAAGAATCCGTCAAGGAAGTCGACTTGTCCGGGGACCTGCCTCTGGAACAGGAGATCGGGGCCATATTTGAAGAATTTAGGCCCCCGCCCGCGGAGTCTCCCAAGCCTGAYCTGTCCTCCCCTACTCACTTCCACGTGAACCCGCGAGCCCTAAGCGCGGGAGACTCCAGCCTGGCCAAGGAATACGAAGAAGAGATCCTGGCCTTGCCCTTTGACGAGCAACGTTATCCGGCCACGCCCTTGGCGCGCAAGCAATGTGGCGTGTACCAGGAGAGCCTGCAAGACCCGGTTTACGTCCAGTTATTATCATCCGTAGGGTACCAGTTCGATTCGGATCAACCGGGTCCGGATGGTAATTATGCTTCCCGGCCTTTTGGCGAACGCGTATCCCAGCTTTTGAGAGGGGGCGTAGGGGAAAAATTTAGATATTTTGGGTTTGAAAGTTCCTGGGTRRCCGGCGTATTGACCGGGCTGGATGTCTCCTGGCTAGAAGAGTGCGATACCTCCAGCGGGCTACGCCGCTATCGAGTGAGTGGCGCGGATTCGGACGAATTCTACACGATAGTCCGCCGCTCTCTGGAGACCGATAAGAAGCAACGGCACAAGATTTTTAAGCTAGACGCTGCCGGGGAGGGACGCGAGATCTATACCTCGCCGGGCGTGATGCTTATGGCCCTGCCCCTGCCCTGGGACGATACCCGCTGGATGATAAGCTCCGAAGGTTGGCCTGGCCCTGAAGAAGGGAAGCGGGCCGATCCCAGATGGCAGTCGGTCTATATAGTCGACGTCAACAACCCGGACGAGTACGAAGAAGTTGAATATCCTATTTCCCAGTACCCAGAGGCCCCTGAGGAGGGTTTGTATGGAGTCTCGGCCGCCTTGAGTTCCGACAGCCAAAACCTATTCAACACCCTGTACGGATTCATTGATGAGGGAGGCGGCCTTTGGGCGGTGGACCTGACCGATAGGGAATTCCATACGAACCCCGACAGTTTTGCCAGAATCGTGGACTGGGACCATCTTCTTAGCTGGGTCGTGCTGGAGGAACAAACGGAAGGACCCTCTCCCAGCAAGGTCCTGTTCACCACCGGAAAAGAAGTGCGCGACGACTTCGCCATGACCGCCAATCTGCTGCGAATCAACGATGCCGGCATTGATTCCACGGTGGTCAGTAAAAAGAGGCTCCTACAAATGGTCGGCTGGAACCCGGTCCCCTTTGCCTGGCAGCAACTACCGGACCATAAGTTCAGAGTCGCCGTGGAGACCCACTTCAACTACGAAAGCTCCCTGCTACCCAGGGCCAAGGGAGTGTATATCATACCGGTGGATGCCGGCGTAGAAGACTGAAAAGCTCAGATTACCCCACGAAATGTCATTCTGAGGAGTGGAGCGACGAAAGGTTCTCACACCCCGGACTAGATTCTTVGTTTCGCTMAGAATAACGGGTCCTCGCGTAGCGGGRGACTCAACGTAACTTCACTCCGTCTTGGGACGCCTTATCAGAACCGTCACCACCAGGTTGTCTTCAATCCTGGTGGTGCTGTGGGACACTACCTCCCAATCGCCGCCCTCGTAGGTGGGCAGCGACGCCGACAGGCGCTCCCCAAAMTCMGCCAAGGGCTGGACGATGGCGCCGCTGATGGATTCGGCCGGARATTCGGCGGTAATCTCCGRCCCCAGACTGATCGTGGTGGCCGTGAAGCCGTAGTCGTAGTCCATAAAATTCGATACAACTCTCTCATCGGCTGTCATCAGCCGGTCTTAASTACGTCTTACCAGCCCTTAAATCACGAATTGCCGGCGATCGCAGGCCGCAGGCCAAGGCTTGGCGAAACGGCCTCGTACGCTTGGGCAGCTTGGTAGAGTAAGGGTTCTTCAAAGGGACGCCCGATCAACTGGACACCGATGGGCAGACCGCCCTTGGTGAATCCGCAAGGGACGGACATGGCGGGCAGCCCGGTGGAGTTGCTGGGGCTGGTGCATCTTGACGTCATGCCCGCTCCGGGGCCCCTGACGGGATAATCAGCGCCCGCGATGTTGACGGTTTCCGAGTTGATCGGCCAGGCCGCGACAGGGGCCGATGGGGTGACCAGGAAGTCTACGTCCTGAAGGACTTTCGCATACTCTTCTTTGATGATCCGCTGCACTTTCAGGGCTTTGGAATAGTCCCTTCCCAGAATGAACTGGCCGGCCAGGGTCCGGTACAGAACGGTGGGACCGTAGTCATCCCGCCCCCTCTCGATCAACGGCTCGTGGGTCACGATGCTATCCGCCATGCCCGCTATGCGCATCGCCCCGGCATATTTCATGCTGGGCAATGCCACTGGGCGGACTTCCACACCCAACTCTGCCATGGCGTCGATGGCCAGACGGACGGCCGCTTCTACTTCCGGGTCCAGCATGTCGAAATAGTAGTCGCTGGGTACGCCCATCTTGAGTCCGGTGAGTCCCCGATCCAGGAATTCCGAGAAGTCTGGGACGGGGACGGGCACCGTGCTGGGGTCCAGAGGGTCGTACCCGGCTATCGCTTGGAGTACCAGAGCACTGTCGCTGACCGACCGGGTCATGGGGCCGATGTGGTCGCCGTTGAAACTGGTGACTTGCAGGCCCCGCTGGCTCACCCGCCCGTATGTCTGCTTCATGCCAACCACGCCGCAAAAGTTGGCCGGACCTCGCACCGAGCCGCCCAGGTCGGTGCCCAAAGACGCGAAGGTCACGCCRGCCGCCACGTTGGCGCCCCCTCCCCCACTGGATYYKMMWGSWMKSKSSKMCWGGTTCCAGGGGTTGTGCACCGCCCCGTAATGGAGGTTGTTGGAGGTGGGTCCGGCGGCAAACTCCTCCAGGTTCTCCTTGCCCAAGATGATGGCTCCGGCTTCTTTCATCCTTGTGACTACCAATGCGTCCTCGTCCGGCACATGGTCGGCCAATACCTTGGAGCCAACGGTGGTCTTGATGTGGGCGGTGGCGATGTTGTCTTTGATCCCGATGGGAATGCCGTGCAGTGGCCCCCGGTGCTCCCCCCGCATCAGCGCCGCCTCTTGCTCCTTCGCTTGGGACCTCGCTTGATCGTGGAGCAAGGTGATGAACGAGTTCAGTTTGGGTTGAAGCCGATCGGCCTGGGCCAACGCGGCCTCGGTTAGCTCTACCGGAGAGATTTCCTTGGCTTTGATCCTCGGCGCCAGTTCCGAGATCGTAAGTGTGAGCAGATCAGAGTCAGCCATCAGTTTTCACCGCCTTCGTCAGCATGAAGCAATCGGCCGGACATGATGTCCGATAGGTCCAGGTCTCTCAGTTTTTCCACTTCCGCCAAGTAGCCGTTCAGCGCGGGGGCTACCAGGTCCAACTCCTCGTCCGATATCTCGAAYCCGTGATAGTCGCGGATCATCGCTTTCAGGGTTTCCTTCTCGATCGGCATGTTCGTCACCTGCCTTCGTCTTGAATCAAGTTTAGGGAGTGTAAGCCAGGTTGRGGAAGAGCGCAATGATCGATTAAAGACCGGATTGACCGGCCACGGCGCCGAAGCTAAAATGCGCCCAAATAGATAGGGAGAAGTTCAAGTCATGTCAAAGATGCGAGATCGATTCCGCGAAGTCCTATCCCGGCCCGACTGCACCCTAGCCGCCAACATTTTCGACCCTCTATCGGCCCGCATCGCCCATATGTTGGATTATGAAGTCTGCTTTCTGTCCGGGTCGGTCGGTAAGGTAGCTAATTTGGGAGTGCCGGACATCGTTCTTTACAACTCCTCAGACTCGGTCGACCATTGCCGCCGAATCATGCGCATGGCGGACGTAAGCCTGATGTTGGATGGCGAGGAAGGATTCGGCAACGCGGTGAACACCATGCGYACCGTTAAGGAATTGGAAGCCGTGGGTGTTTCGGCCATAGAGATCGAAGAYAATATCGCCCGCGCTCGGTTCGATTCATGGGACCCGGGGTTGGCTTCCCAAGCCGAGCAGGTGGGAAAGCTGGAAGCGGCGGTGGCCGCCCGCAACGATCCCGGTACCGTTATCGTAGCCCGCACCTCCGCCCTGACCTATTGCCCCTTGGATGAGGCCTTGGACCGGATCAGCGCCTATTCGCAAACCGGTGTCGAGGCGGTCAGGCTAACCGGCCTCAAGACCAGGGAGCAGCTTGAGGCGATACATCAAGCAACCCCGCTGCCCTTGACTGTGTTGAGCCCTCCCGACGACATGAGGAACGACCCTGCATTCATGGCCGCCAACGGTGTGAGAATCGTGATGGCGGGCAACCCYGCTTTCGGAATGGCGGTGAAAGCCGTTTACGACTGCTTCAAGCACCTGCAGGACGGCGGGGACGTGGCAGACCTGGCCTCAAACGAGGCTTCACCAGAGTTGTTGCGGGAGGTCAACCGGACCGATGAGTTCATCCAGATGCAGGAATTGTACCTGCGGTCCTAAGGAAGCCGGGCGACTTCCTCTCTAATCTCCTCCTTCGCRATGKGAAGGAGATTTCCATCCCCTCTTTACGGGGGGAGTTAGAGCCTGTACTTAGCGCAGCAGAAAGGATGGGGTGCTAGGGTCAGGATCCAGGACTTTCTTCAACCTCGATCCGGAGGTCGCTGGCCAAAACCTCCAGATTGAACGCCTCGTCTTTTTGGGTTCTTAAGTCAAAGTAAAGAATTGTGTGGGCGATGATTAGAAATRGCGCCGTGATAATCGTGCCTATCGKCGCCCCTGCAACTGGGATGAAGCCAACCAGCAAGCCGATTATCACGCCTAAGATTCCAAACAAGATCCCCGCGACGAAAAAGATCGAGGCGACCCGTGACCAACTGCCACGAACCAACTCCGCGCTTCTAGACATGGCTGCCCNGGGTCCTAGTTCCTCCACTGAAGCGGTTTGAAGGATGAACACCCAGAGTNCCCCGTATCGTATGGCGAAAGGAATTCCAAGCACGGTTATCCACATCAGGAGCAAAGCGAACCCGGAGAGAATCAATGCATCAAGCCTTGGGAAAAATCTATTTAGGGAAGAGTAATACGCGACTTCTACCTGTATCGGCCTCCAGAGGAATTGCTCGGATATCCCGTGGATCAAGGCGCCCTGCATCAGGATCCATGCYAGCCCTACAAGAAGCGATTTCGCYAGGTARTTAAATATATAACGGATCYAAACTGAGGCGGTTGGAATCTCCTGGGGCGGAAATTCCATCGGGAATTCGTTCGATCTGAATAAGAGCCACGTCAACATGCTCAAGGGGATCTGTACAATGGCGGCAATCGCTAGGAAGCCTAAAGCGTTACGCCGGTACATGCGAATGGTTTCTGAAAGAATCTTGCCGAGAGTGAACGGCCCTATTGGGTTAACTTGCATGGCTACCCCTCGTTCGGCGACTCAAAGGTCCGGGCCATCGGATTAAACATGCAGCCCTCCACGAAGATGTCGAAAAAGTCAGGCGTAGACTCCAATTCGACGTGCTCTACACGCCGCACCAACTCCTCGGCCGTCTGCCGCATCTTGCCGGAGATGAGCATCAGAGTGGCCCCCTCCAGCGACGCGTTGCCCATCTTGGTTATCTTGCCGGGAGGAAAATCGGCGATGAAGCCGATCTGCATCGCGTTGTCCACGTTGATGTGGTTAGCGAAGGCGCCCGCCAGATACAGCTGGCTGATCTCCTCCAGGGGTGCTCCGTAGTTTCTCAAGACGATGTACTGGCCCGAATAGTTGGCCGACTTGGCCTGGGCTAGGGCGCTGATGTCGGCGCGTGTAAGCGACATGCCTTGTTCCGGCGCGAAGAAAAACTCGTTTCCGCCGTCGAGAAACGCGCCTAAATGGTTCATCTGGCCGCCGGACCTCAGTTGGGCCAACAAGTCCACCAACCCCGAGCCGCAGATCCCCCGAGGTTCAACCCCGCCAATAGTCCGGCAGTCGGCGCGGCCGTTCACCAATTCCACCGACTCCACGGCGCCGTCGTAACTGGGCATTCCGAACGTGATCTGTCCGCCTTCAAATGCCGGACCCGCTGGGCAGGACGCGGCCATCATGCGGTGTCGATTGCCGATGACCACTTCGGTATTGGTGCCCACGTCCACCAGCATCACCACATCGTCAGTCTGGTCCATGCCCACGGCCAGGAGGTCGGCGGCGACGTCCGCTCCGACATGACAGCCGATCAAAGGACCGCCGTAAACATTGGCGTCGGGGTGTACCCGCAKGTCCAGGTCTCCCGCGCGCACGTTTAGGGCGGTGGTGGCCCGCTTGCCCTGGTGGAGCTCTATCTCGGTTGAAGACTGGTAGGGTCTCTCGCCGATGGATTGCACGTCAAGGCCAAACAGCAGGTCCCGCATGGTGGAATTGGCCACCACGACGACTTCGTAGATGCGGCGGCGGTGGAACCCTAGACTGCGGGCCATCTCCCCGATCTCAAAATTTATGGCGGACAACATCACCTGCCGCAACTCGCCCYGGTTWGGGCCGCCGTCGTARGCGATGCGGTTCATTACGTCGCTGCCGCCGAACTTTTGAGGGTTTTCGAAGGACGCGGTGTGTATGGTGGCGCCGGATTCCAAGTCCACCAGATTCATCGCCACAGTGGTGGTGCCGACGTCTATGGCCAACCCATAGATGCTGCCCTGATAGCGGCCGGTCTGGCGGCCGTTGAACAAGACGGAATCTCCCTCACGCAYTGTCAGAGGGTCCGGGTCGATGTCGCGATGGACGGAATGGGTGAGGATTCTCGGCTGGCGGCGCAAGGGAGCGAACTCGACGTCTGCGCCGGAGTCGGCGATAGATGCCTGGCAGGCCAGCCGGTAGTTGCCGCTCAGGAAAGATTCGGCCTTGCTGGGAGGACTCAGACCCTCCATGCCCCGCCTGATCTCCACGATGCATTCGTGGCAATCGCCCACCCTGCCGCAGGAGGTGGGTACCCTGACTCTAACTTCGTCGGCGTAGTCGAATATCGTGCGTCCGGCGGTTAGCTCAATGACTTGGCCRGAGTGATGTAGGGGAGACATGGCGGTATTGTAGCATCGTGAATCGGAGGGCTTGCCGCTGCATCGCCAATGTCATTGCTCCGAAAATAGAATTGACAACCTTCGGCCGCGCTCCGACACCAGCCCTTCGGCGGAAGGGCGGCGAGGAATCTTAGGTGACTGCTACAACCAGGTATGAGACTCCTCTCCTTCCGCCGAAGGATCGGAGTGACAGTGTCGGGCAAGTTCGCGGACCGGGGGTGCTTGATGATCGGACGTTGGTATGAGGAGTTGCGTGAGGAGCGTTATTCCGGTGTTTTTTCGGCTTCCCAGGCTTCGAGATAATCTAGATCGTCGCTGCCCAGACAGACCGGCAAGTCGTCCCCGGCGGGTGGGTGGGACTGGTTGCGGCAGCCAAAATTGGCGGTGCACAGGTCTTGAGCGTTCTTGTAGGGGCATCGCCAGGTTGAAACCTCGTTGGCGGTTTCCCCGATCCCCTTCAGGATGTCCTGCAGCCGGGCCATGCTGGCCTSGACACGGGCTTTGTCTACGCTRTTTTCCACAGGTCCGATTCCTCAGGTCGCCGCCGGCGCCGCTTTGGGAATCTCTTCCAGGCCCAACAATCGTTTGGCCAGTGTTACACAGTCCATGGCGTCCTTACCGTAGCCGTCGGAGCCCATGTCGTCGGCGAATTCCTGATTCAGGGGGGCGCCGCCCACCATTATCCTGACTTCGTCGCGCATTCCAGCGTCCTCAAACGCCTGGATGGTCCGGCCCATGTTGGGCATGGTGGTGGTGAGCAGGGCCGACATGCCCAGCACTTGAGCGCCGTGCTCCAAGACGGCATCTATAAATTCTTCGGGTTTGGTGTCCACCCCCAGGTCGTGGACGGTGAACCCGGAGCCGCGAAGCATCATGATGCACAGGTTCTTGCCTATGTCGTGCAGGTCTCCTTTGACCGTTCCCATGACCACGATGCCTAGGGGTTCGATGCCGGATGCGGAGAGGATCGGGTCTAGGTAGACCATGCCGGCCTTCATGGCCCGGGCGGCTACCAAAACTTCCGGCACGAATATGATGTTATCCCGGAACTTGATCCCCACCACCGCCATGCCGGCAATAAGGCCGTTGTCYAGGATGGTCTCCGCGGAATAGCCTTGGCCAAGGGCCTCCTGAGTGAGACGGTCAACCTCAACGTTTTGGCCGGTTATCAGGTCATAGGCGATCTGCTGCATCAGGGCGTCCGATTCGTCAAACAGGCCCCGGATATGTYTAAGCTCGGCCGGGTTGGACACGTGGCCYAACTCCTGCTCCAAGCCATCGTTAACTATGGTCACGTTGCGTTCTCCATTCAGGGTTTCAAGAGGGTATCTTGAGATTCGGAAGCCGGGTCCTTCGACAGGCTCAGGACGAACGGAATGGAGGGTGCCCTACCGTTYGTGGTGAGYTCGTCGAACCACCGCTTGCGACACCGTCCTAGCTGTGCTCCTCGGTCCAAGCCTTGACCGCGCGGGGAATCTCGATCAGGTTTTCTAGTTTGGTGGCCAAGGGCACGGCGCATTCGGGGGCAATCATCTGCACTCCGGCGTCCAGGCACCGGAACACTTCCTGCCGGACCTCCTCCGGGCCGCGGGCGTACAGGGTTTCCGGGTTGTTGATGTTGCCAACCAAGCCGATGCGTCCGTTGACGATATCCATGGCCTGCTGGGGGTCATTCTTGGAGTCGAAATGGAAGCTGGACATGCCGGTCTGGGCGATGTAGTCCATGCGGTCCAGGGTGTTGCCGCAGATGTGCAGGATCAATGGCACTTTGAGACGCTCGGCCATCTCCTGATGAATCTCCATCAAGAACTTACGGTAGTACTCGCCGCTTACCAGGTCGCCGGTGGCATGGTCCGGGAAAGTTAGAGCGTCGGCCCCCGCCGCTATCTGAGCCTCGCCGAACAGCACCGATATCTCTTTCAGCTTGTGCATGGACCGCAGCACCATGTCCGGGTCGTCGACGGTCATCAGGAGGAAGTTCTCCACCCCGAAAACGTGGTAGGCCAGGGTCCATGGACCCATKGTCTTGCCGATGACCGCCACCCGGTCGCCGAACTCTTGCTTGAGCAGCTCTATCGACTTGGTGATGGCCAGATTGTCCCGGTGTTCCAGGAACCCAGGCGGTATGTGGATGTCTTCCAACCCCTTCCATATCGGATTGGCCATCCGTACCGTGGGCCAATTGTCCTTGTCTTCCCATTGCATGTCGCAGCCCAGGGCCGAAGACTCCTGGATGATGGTGAAGTAGGGCATAACAGAATCGAAGCCCAGTTCGGTGTGGCCCGTGGCGGCCAGCCGGGCGGCCAATTCCGGGTCGCGGCAAGCGTCGGGGAACGGCGCGTCGGTCAAGTCCATCAGGTCCACGGTGGCGACGTTGGTGGGATTTGCCACGGGGGTGCGGTCCACCGGCTGCATCGCCAGGGCGTTCATCACCCGTTGCCGGGGGGTCATGGTTTCAACAAATGCCATGGCATCTCCTCTAGTAAATACGGCCATTAGTCAGCGTAATCTGTGCCACCAACCCCGTTCGTGGTGAGCTTGTCGAACCACCGGCGCACCGACCTTCGACACGCTCAGGGCGAACGGAAGATTTTAATGCACATTCCATACCGGGTCTAGGTGGCCGAGAAGCCCAGGGTGCTGGTGGTCATCTGACCTCGCATAGCATCCGCTTCCATCATGTTTTCCACGGCGCTGATGTTTCGTGAATAGGGCATCAGTATTCCCATGAGACGGTCGTGGCGTTGGCCGCAGGGAAACGCTACTTCCGCGTCGCCCACATTTTCCATCTCGCCGTACCGCACGAACCCGGCCACCACCAAACGCAACCTGGCGGGGATGCTGGGAGCCTCGCCGGTGGCCGAGATCTCGTAAACGCAACGGCCCGCCGATTCTTGGCCCGCGACGCTCAGAGTGAGCTTGGTTTTTGTGTCCCGGATGGATAGGCCGTCGCCCTCCGGGGAAAAGTCCGGACTTTTGCCCACTGCCTGAGCCAGCAGGAATCTAAGTGCCCGTAGATGCAAGTCGCCACAAAGGAATCTGATCTTGTCGTGGGTGTCTTCTATCGGCGTCAGTCCGCCCAGAGCAACGAATTGGTCGCGGATAGCGGAGATCCTTTCCTCCAAGCCAGGTTTGTTACTGAAGCTCCAAAGGGTGCAGACGCCGTCTTTCAGATACAGGCCGACGCTGATGTCGTGGAAATGGGGGTCCATGGACACCAATTCCAGGCACTTACCGTACTCATCAATCACTTGAGCCACGCTGGGGCGGCTGGCGCTGGTCACGGCCGCACCAGGCTTGCCACCGACGTCTTCAACGCCCGAATGTGTTCCGGTCCCGTCCCACAGCAACCTCCGACGATGTTGACGCCCATCTCGGCCAGTGCCTTGAATCGATCTGCCATGAACTCCGAGGATTCGGGATAAACGATCTCGCCTTTTTGCAGCGTCGGGATCCCCGCGTTGGAGTGGATCAACAATGGGGCGCTGGTTGCTTCCCGCATCGCCGCGGCAACCTCCAGCATGATGTCGATGCCGTTGCCACAGTTTGAGCCCACCACGTCGGCGCCGGCGTCTAGCAGCCCCTCCACCGCCTGTTCCGGAGTAACTCCCATCATGGTGAAGAACCCCCTTGGCCCTTTGTCGAATACCATCGTGGCGATCACCGCCAAACCGGTGTTTTCTTTGGCCGCTTGAATGGCTAATCGAGCCTCTTCCAGCGCCGTCATGGTTTCGATCACCACACCGTCGGCCCCGCCTTCCTCCAACGCCAACATCTGCTCGGTAAAGGCGTCCAGCATCTCCGGCTCTGATACTTCGCCCAAGGGTTGGAGAAATTCTCCAGACGGGCCCACCGAGCCGATGACGAAGCCGCCGGCCGGCGCTTGACTCCGGGCATGCTCCGCCGCCAAACGGTTGAACTCGGCCACCCGGTCCCCGTAGCCGTACTTGGCCAACATGAACCGGTTCGCTCCGAAAGAGTTGGTCAAGACCATTTCGGAACCGGCGTCGAAGTAGGCTCTCGCCATTCCTTGAATCACCTCAGGATGGCTAGCGTTGAACTCTTCGGGGCAAGCGCCGGGTTCCAGGCCGTGGGACTGGAGGTAAGTCCCGGTGGCGCCATCGGAGACCAKCACTTTCCCGCTGGTCAGCCTTTCAAGGAACCTATTTAGACGTTTTCCGGTCTCGCTCAATCTGCCCAACCACCTGATGCCCAGTCGATCTGGTTCGATTGTAAACCGTTTCGAGTGTGGGTATGATTCTAATGCGATCAGGCGTATCCGGCTTTACCGGCGCCGGCTTCCGCGTGCCCGCGTTTAACGGCTCTGACCGTTTGCTAATTGTAGACGATTCGGCGGGCTTTAGCACTTGGAGGTGACACGATGGTGGACCGAGACGAACTGCTGCATCGGGCGGCGGGTCTGGTCCCGGCGCTGCGAGAGCGAGCGGCCCACACCGAAGAACTGCGCCAAATCCCCCAAGATACCATAGACGACTTTCATGCTTCCGGCATCTTGCGGGCGTCTCAGCCGGCGCGGTTCGGCGGATATGAGATCGACTATCCCGTGGTGCTGGACATCGCCGCCGAGTTGGGGCGGGGTTGTGGGTCKAGTTCTTGGTGTTACTCCATATGGGCCAGCCACAACTGGCTGGTAGGAATGTACCCGGAGAAAGCTCAAGAGGAGTACTGGGCCGATTCGGCGGACGTGCTGTCGTCCWCCTCCTTCAATCCCACGAGGGCCAAGGTAACCCCGGCCAAGGGAGGCTACAAGCTCGGCGGACGTTGGGATTTTTCCAGCGGCTGCGACGCCGCCGAGTGGGCCATGCTGGGCGGCRTCGCAGCCGAGGGCCTGCGATGGTTCTTGGTGCCGCGGCGCGACTACACCATCGAGGACACCTGGTTCGTTTCCGGCCTGCGGGGCACCGGCAGCAAGGACATCGTGATAGAGGAAGCCTTCATTCCCGAGTATCGGGCGGTGAACGTGGCAGACCTGCGGGCCGGGCAATCTCCGGGACGCAGTATTCACGGAAGTTGCAACTACCTCATTCCCCACACCACCATGCTTTCCTACACCCTAGCGGCGCCGGTGTTGGGAATGGCCCAGGGAGCGGTGGATACCTTTGAGGAGCAGGTGATGGGACGGGTGACCTACACCACCGGAGATAAGTTGGGCGAGAATCCGTCGGTCCATATCCGTTTGTCCGAGGCTGAAGCGGAGGTCCACTGTGCCCGCCTGATCATGAAATACGACGGCGAAGAGGTGTTCGGCCAAGCTAGACGAGGTGAGATGCCTTCACTCAGCCAGCGGGCCCGATGCCGCCGGAATCAGGCCTACATGGCCAAACTTGCCGTTCGAGCCGTGGACCGCTTGTTCGAGGCCAGCGGCGGTCACGTGSTKKYSRAYKMYRMCSMGMTSSARSGSYWSSWCMGCGACGCYCACGCCGCCTCCYACCACTTCGGCATCCACTGGGAGACCCAGGCAGAGGAGTACGGCCGGGTTAGATTGGGCCTGGAACTGAAGAACCCGGGCAGGATCTAATGCGAGCTTCCCTAGGTCTGCCGACGGCGGACGTGGAAACGTATCCAGATTGGTGCGCACCCAGCGGAGGACGATGTGAGCACAGATTCGGTTCAAGCCATGGTTCAGGATTTCGAGACTAAGCTCCCTTTGTTCGAAGGATATGTAGACAAGATGAAGGAGCTAGTCGCAGAACTTCTGGAAGAGAACAACATCAAARTCCACTCTATTGAATCACGGGTGAAAGAGAGACCGAGTCTGGAGCGGAAAYTTCGCCGTTCCGGAGCCAACTACTCTGAACTGATACATGTGACAGACATATGTGGCGTCCGGATAATTACTCACTACGCCGACGACGTATATGAGGTAGCGAAGGTGATAGAGTCAGAATTTGCGATTGATTTGGCGAATTCTGTTGATAAAAWTTTGCAATTWGACCCTGATAAATTCGGCTATATCTCTTTGYACTATGTAGCTACTATTTCAGAYACAAGAATGCAGTTGACCGAATACCGTCGCTACGTAGATTGTGTCGTAGAGATTCAGATACGGTCGATCCTGCAGCATGCTTGGGCAGAAATAGAACACGATCTCGGATACAAGAGTGAACAGGCTGTACCGAGAGATATTCGCAGACGTTTCTCTCGCTTAGCTGGCCTGCTGGAAATAGCAGACAGCGAGTTCGAGGGTATAAGAGATGTGCTAAAGGAATATGAACACGACTTGCCGAGACGGCTCAGTGATGCATCCTYGTCGGTACTGATAGACAAAGCGTCTCTCTCGGCGTTCATAAGTGGAAGCCAAAAGGTGACTGAGCTTGATGATCAGATTGCCTCCGATACGGGGGCCGCAATTGAGGTATCCGCTGGAGAGATAGATGAAATCGGGGAGTTGGGATATGTTGGGCTAAAGACCATCGGTGAGGTCGAGGTATCTCTAGACGAGCTTGGTGACATCATCGTGGCTTTAGCCAAGGAAGTGTTAGCTGATGGTTCGCATATTCGGCTGCCAAAGGGGATTTGCATCGCATACACGAACTATGTCTTGGTGGCTCGAAAGTGCTCGCAAGAAGAAGTCGTCAAGTTCTTAGATAGTTTCTCTATAGACCTCCCTGATCACAGAGAAGANKKYCSYWRAMTAAGGTGGACYCCATCAGTAGGACAGGATTGGGGCATTATTAAGTGAGAGTCCCGCCGTGTTTCCAAGGTTTACCAATGCTCTGTTTGGTGACCATCTCCCCCCTGTTGGGTGTTCTGTCGATTGCACCGAATCTCCGTTGAACACCTCAGCCGGTGTCCGGTAGCCCAAGGCCTGGTGGGGCCGTTGGTTGTTGTAGAAATGAAAGTAACCGTCGAGGCCAGCCTTGGCCTCTCGTCCGTTGGAGTAGGCTTTCAGGTAGACTTCCTCGTACTTCACCGTCCTCCACAGCCGCTCCACGAATATGTTGTCGCTGTACCGCCCTTTCCCGTCCATGCTGATTCTGACCCTGTTGCGCTCCAGGAGTCCGGTGAAGGCCTCGCCGGTGAACTGGCTCCGGTGAACTGGCTCCCTTGGTCAGTGTTGAACACCTCCGGCCTTCCCTTGCCCAGCGCCTCTTCCAAGGCCTCGACACAGAAATCAGCGTCCAGGGTGTTGGACAGGTTCCAGGCCACCACGTACCGAGTGTACCAGTCCATGATGGCCACCAGGTAGTGGAAGCCCCTGGCCATGGGGATGTAGGTGATGTCCGCCGCCCACACCTGGTTGGGCCGGGTGATCTCCATGCCTCCCAGCAGATACGGATACACCCTGTGGCCCAGCGCTGGCTTGCTGGTCCGGGGCCGCCGGTAGATGGCCTGTAGTCCCATGGTCCGCATCAGACGCCGGACCCGCTTCCGGTTTGCCGGGTAACCTTCCCTGTCCAGCCAGACCTTCATACGCCGAGACCCATAGAAGGGCGTAGTCAGGTATTGCTGGTCGATCAGCTTCATCACCGCCAAGTCCTTTTGGGAATGGCCCCTGGGCCGGTAGTAGACACTCGATCTGCTGATGCCTATCAAGGCGCACTGCCGAACGGTGGACAGGGCCGGATGCTCACGGTCCACCATCTCCCGCCGCCGCTCCCGGCTCATGGACCGGACCTCTCCGCTAAGAAATCCCGCTCAACCTTCAGTTGGCCGATCTGCTGGTAGAGCCGGGCAACAAGGGCCTCATCGGCTTTCTGCCGATTGTCATGGTTCCCGTTGAAGACGCCGGCCGCTCCTTCCAGCAGAGACTTCTTCCATGCCTGGATCTGGCCGGGATGGACCTCGTATCGTGCGGCTAGCTGGGCCATTGTCTGTTCCCCTTTCACCGCCTCCAGGGCCACCTTGGCCTTGAATGATGGGCTGTGCTTCCTCCGTTCTTTCGACATGTCCCACTCCTCCTTCACAGCAACAGCTGCGCTTATTTTAGGAGCRGGTCCCTCACTTAGCTACCTGTCCGAATTTCCGGGTCCACCTCAGTTAGCCGTAGCGATTCAAATGTAAGGCAGACAAACATATCGCGTAACGCTCCAATCCTCGGAGCGCTACGCGATGATTTAGAATTGTCTATGGTGCTAGTTCGGGATCCAGGCCAGGGCCCGCACCTCGGTGAATTCCTTCTTGATCTTCTCCCAATTTTCACCGCCGTCGGCGCTGCGGTACAGTTCGCCGTAGACGCTGTTGGCCAGGATCAACTCCGGGTCGGCGTAGTGGGTGGCGAAGTTCCAAAGGGGCGAGTTGGGTTCCACGGGTAGGGGCCTGGTGTCCCAGGTCTTGCCGCCGTCGGTGGAACGTTGAATCGTGCCGGTATTCCCGATGGCTGCGTCGCCGTTGGCCGCGAACAGCACCTGCGGGTCGTCGGCCTTGACCGCGATCCACCGGCAGTAGGGCATCGGGAAGGACGTGGTAACCGCCAGAGACTGGAAGGTTTCCCCATCGTCCTGGCTGGCAAATATCTCCCGGGGTGTGCTTACCAGCACGGTTTTCTGTTCGCCAATGCTGATGGCCATGCCATGGATGTCGGGGTTGGTGATGCCACTGTCCACGTGGGTCCAGGAGTCTCCGCCGTCCCTGCTGCGGTATACACCGTCGATCTCTACCCCGGCCATCACTGTGCCCCGGTCGACCGGGTCCACGAGTAAAGCGGTAACCCGGGTTGAGCCGATGGCGCACTCCTGGTTGATGGGCACCGACAGATCTTTCCAACTCTTGCCGCCGTCCTGGGTCCGGAACACCAAGCCTGGACTGGTACCGGCGAAAACGGTATCGGAATCCAAGGGATCAATGGCGATGGACCAGATGTTCAGCCCATCCATGGGCGAGTCCAACTTCACCCAACTGCTCCCGGAATCCTCGCTGCGGTAGATCCCGTTATTGGAGCCCGCGTATACCACGTTGGGGCTTTGGGGGTCGCTGGCCAAGGCCCTTATCTGAGATTCTCCGGGGAATGGGTCACGGATTCGGCTCCAATTCTCGCCGCCGTCCGGACTCTGAAACARCCCCGCGCCGGTGGTTCCAACTAAGATACTGTAGCTACTTGCCATCTCCGAAGCCTCCTTGCCTGGATTCGAATCGAGACTTACCATTTGGGTTGGTTTGRATCTTGGGCAGGACCCATATGGAATGAGCGCAATATACACCTGTCTGACAGGTGAGTGTCAATCATCTCGGTCTCATTCGTTGCCCTCTGCCATTTTGGCGTCGATTCCCGTTGCCAGGACACGTGTTAAGATGGGGCCGCCGGGGACGCCGAGCCGGGATTTGACGAGCTTCGGTTCAGTGATCCGGTCAAGGATGGCGCCGCGCTTTGCTATTTACCGGTTATTAGTGGATTCCTGAGTGGCGCCTTGTAAGTCAGTTATCACATGTCGGGCTCCCATTACAGTGCTTAGTCGGCTAATGAATAGATTAAAATAAGTTCAGTCAGTTCAGGCTATGGATGACCTGCCAGATTTTGATAAACTTGTAGGAGCAGCCGGCGTAACAGTACGCGCTCTTCTAAACTGAACCCGGCGAAGGCTTCGGATTCCAATTGTCCCCATTTCTCTTCAACCGGGCCTTCCAGTCCGCGCCCCTTGCCGGTGAGGTATACACGGGAGACCCGCTGATCATCCGAGTCATCGTGGCGCTCCACAATGTCTTCCCGTTCCATGCGCCGCAGTGAATTTGTCACCGTCGCAGGCTGGAGCGACAGTTGTTCTGCTAGCTCGGTCTGGGAAATCCCGTCTTTTCGCCAGAGTTCAGTGAGGAACATTTCTTGGCCCACGTGCAGSCCGATGGTGTTGAGCAGGTTATCCGCCCGTTGACGATGCAGTTTGCAGACTTGGGCCAAAGTGTAACCAACACTGTCCTTTATTGATTGGTTGGTCAACATACCTYCCAGGTAATTAAGTTAACCGGCATAACATTAGCCGGCTAAAGAATATCACCGCACATTTTGTTTGTCAGATGTCGAAGAGCAAGTCGGGTTACCAAGGAGCGAGGGGCGATTTTAGGTCCTCTGATTTCGTTAGTTACCTGGCAGACCATTGGTAAACATACATCTTGTCTCTCTCCGCCCCTTCAGGAACAAAAAAACAACGCCCCGGCCGAAGGAGGCCGGGGCGTTTCGATTCGCTACGAATTTATCGCGGTAGGTCGGGATAGATTTCCCTAAAGCGGTCCGCCACCGAATATGGCGGTCTGCTTGCGGAAAACCTGGACGCGCTGGCGTGAGGTCTCCACCACGAAAACCCGGCCATCATCGTCCACCTCTACCGCGATCGGCCCCTGGAAAAGCTTCTCCCGCTCTTCCAGGCTCGGGGCCCTTTCCCGGCCCCTCATCATACTGGGATCGAGTTCAACCCGCTGCCGACCCCACTTGGACAAGGTTGCCTCGCCCATCAGCTTGGTGATAAAGCTGCCATCGGTGTCGAACACTTGCAGGCGGTCATTCTTGAAGTCGGTTACGTAGATGATCCCATCTTTRTCGACCGCGATTCCGGTGGGACGGTTCAACTCCCCATCACCCTGTCCGGAGACGCCAAACTTCATCAGGAACGTGCCGTCCGGGGCGAATTTCTGGATCCGGTCATTGCGCCAATCSGCTACGTAGACGTCCCCGTTGTGGTCAATCTCTATTCCCCAAGGATGCTCGAACTCGCCATCACCGGTGCCTAGATGGCCCCATTTGGCTAAGAACTTGCCGTCTTTGGTGAATTTCTGGATGCGGTGGTTCGCGCCGTCCACCAGGTACAGGTTGTCTTCTTTGTCGAAGGCCAGCCCGGAGGGTTTATTAAATTCACCGTCGCCGTCACCCAGTGTCCCCCAGGTGCCGGTACAATCGCCGTTTTGGTTGAAGATGGATATCCGGTTGAGCCACTCGTCGGATACGTAGGCGATGCCTTCGGAGTCGAGAGCGATGGACGTGGGCCACATGAAAGTACCGGCAGGGGCGGAATCATTGGCGTCTTCCGGTTGGACCTTTTCGCCGAACTCCCGGACCAGTTCTTCGTCTACAGTGAAAACTGTAACCCGTTTGCAGGGGAAAAACGCCGGGGTTTCCGAGCCACGGTTCAGCACGTATAAACGGTTTTCATTGTCCAGGGTTATCGCCACAGGATAGAAGAAGCCGGTTCCACTCCGGTTTTCTTGCCGTCCGATGGTGTGGCTATACTGGAAAGTCACAGGCGCTATTTCAGTGACCATGTTTCCTCCGCGAATTCTAAACATTGTCCCTTCCCCYTCGAGGGGGAAGGTTAGTATGGGGGGTGATGCCCCTCATCCTTCGGCACGCTCAGGACAGGCTCTCAATCCTCTCCCACAAGGGGAGAGGATTGAGTCTGGGACAAATTATGTGATTCTTCTTACGCTGTTATCTGATGAGGTCGAACTGCTCGTAGGTGTCCCCTAGTATCGGATTCGCGTCCAAGCCCATCCATTGCTCCAGGATAGAGGCATAGGTCCGCCGGAAGTCGCTGTTCCAATGGAGGTCGCCTGAGTCCAGTTTTTCCGGCTCCAGCGAAGGATACTCTCCGTAAAGTCCGCCCTTTACCGCGTCACCGATCAAGAAGGCCACGCTTCCCGAGCCGTGGTCCGTGCCCGAGCCGTTATCCACCACTCGGCGGCCGAACTCGGTGAACAGCAGGATGACAATTTCCTCATTGGCGTTATGCTCTTTCAGATCCTCGTGGAAGTCGGCGATGGCGTTGGACACGTCGCCCCACAGTTTGGGGAGAGTGATGTTCTCGTTAGCATGGGTATCGAATGTGCCTGGATTGACGCCTGTGTAAAATATCCGGGTCCCGAAGTCTGCCAGATGCACCTGGGCGATGTTCTTGATCCACTGTGCCAAGGGGCTTCCGCCGTACTCCACGCTGGAAGAGTAGTTTTGGGGGGCGGCACTCAGTATGTCCGCCCCTCTCAAGGCGTCCAAACCGGTCTGGGACAGGTAGTCACTCACCGGGCCGGTGCCAATCATGGGAGCGTACATCCGGGCGAAGATGTCTAGGGCTTCGCTCCGGTCATCGGCGCCCTGCATGCCGGTCAGCACGCCGTAGTTGCTCAGGTCGCCTACCGAGGCTACCGATACGCCGGATGCGGCCAGCGCCCGCGGGAGGCCCCGGCCAAAGTTAACGGCGGTCAGGATGTTTTCTTTGTTGGGGTCCAGGTCCCGGATGGCCTTGCCCAGCCAGCCTTCAGAAATCATCTTTTCGGGCTCGGCGGTGTGCCAAATATCCAACGAACGGAAGTGGGAGCGGTTGGGGTTGGGGTAGCCGATGCCCTGCAGGACCGCGACCTTCCCTTGGTCGTACATATCTTTTATCGGGGCCATGGCCGGGTGGAANCCAACCTTGTCATCGACGGCCAGGACGTCTTCCGGCGCGATATTCACCACCGGCCGGTAGTCCATGTAATGGGGGTCGCTATAGGGGATGAAGGTATTCAGGGCGTCATAGGCCCCCGTCATCTGAAGAACTACCAGCACCGGGTCTTTCTTGTTGGAGGTCATAGATTCTCCTTACCAAAATGTGTTGTGGTCCCTAAACCTACCGGCGGCCAGGAATCCGATGCCGAATTCGTCGGCTARGCGTATAAGTATTCTTTGGTAGCTACTATTAGCTGAAGCATCTTGCCAACCTTTTTYGGGAACTCCCGGGTATTGGTCGGTAGATCGCCGCTCTTCCGCGCGTGTTCCAGCAATTCCTGATGGGTCTGATCGGCAACCTCGTAGTGTCCTAACAGCCTCAGGCAACCGTCCACCAGGCCTTCGGGTGACATGGTGGGGCCTTCCGAGGCCAATTTTTCAACGATGCTCTGGATGCCGGGGTAGCTTACATCGCCCACGTAGTCGGCGATGAAGTTGATCCGGCGCAGCAGGGTCCCGCCGTCGATCCACTCCTTGCCCGTGTGCCAGCCTTCGACGGAAGGCGGGTTCAGGATCTCCTGACCCATATGCTTCATTTCCTCGAAGATGGCCTCAAAGCCGGGCTTAGGGGTCGTCCAGTCGCCCACCAGCCGCAGAGTGCCAATCACCGTATCGATGGGGCCCTTCATGCGGGAGAAACGGGAGTTCTTGAAGGCGTCGGAGTTGAACAGCACCCGCAGCATGGAGCGGATGTCGTAATTGGTCCGGAARTACTCGTCTTCCAGCATCTTTATGGTCTCAGGGTCACGGGGCGGCGTGTCCATCCAGGACGGCACTTGTGCCTCATCGGCGACGAAGTAATTGTACAGGTGGCGGGAGATGAAACGGGCCGTGGCCGGCTGCTTGACGATGATGTCGATGATGTCCTCACCGTTGAAGTTACCGGTCTCACCCAAGAAAGTCTTCTCTCCGTCATCGTGGTCGTGGGGGTTATAAACGAATTGGGAACTGTAGCGGCCGTAGGGCTGTCCGGGGATGGCGTTGGCGATGGTCCAGCCCGTAAATGCCCGGGCGCACTCCTTGACGTCATCCTCGGTGTAGTTGAACTTTCCGTCCATGCCCACACCCAGGGAAAATAGCTCCAGCAATTCCCGTCCGTAGTTCTCGTTGATCGAGTCTTTGTGGCTCAGGCAGTTATCCAGGAARTACACCATTGCCGGGTCTCTGGAGATCTCCAACAGCAGGTCCTTGAAGTTGCCCATGCCGCACCGGCGGAGCATATCCATCTGGGCGTTCTCGGTGACTTGGCTCTGTCCCTTGCTGTCGGCGGTGCATAGGATGCCGTGCCAGAAGAGGGTCATTTTCTCTTCCAACTGGTTGTAGGAGTTAACCATGCGAAAAGCGATGTATTCGGGAACGCACCGGATGAAGTGATTCCATTCGATGAAGTACCGTTCCCCCAGGTCCAGGTCCATCCCATGGGATTCTTCCGTGGGATTCAAAAGCTCTTCCACCATYGCCTCGTACCCTTTGGARGCTCTGGCTTCWAGCTCATGATACTGGGCTCCGAATCCRGCCCGCCGCATCAGGTGAGCCATCRAAGCGACATCGTTATTCGCCATGTATTATCCTCCCAGAWTTGAGCRCGGATATGATTACTNCMTATGTTAACATTKCGCCTTCTCTACACGCAAGCTGGAATATTGCGCTAGGTACATTATATGGGGCGGGGCAAGGGCGAAAAATGGGGTTGCGTATTCGGCGTTCGGAATTGACGTGCAGGGTTGCTATTCCAGCCCCAGTATCGCGGGCTCTTGGGCGGGGATGTTGAGGGTAAAGCGTCGGTAAAGAAAAGGCCCTTGTTCCTTTTAGTTTGCTTCAAGCGCGCGTTGAAACTCCGACCATTCCGGCGGTGTGGCGACGCCTTCCCAATCGTCGTAGTGCAATAAATCGGTGAGGGGCAATCGGTCGCGCCAACCTTCTGTCTGCAACAACGGTTGGCTCTGAAACTCGACGGGATAGCCCAGACAAAGATAGGCCACCGGTATCACGTGGGGCGGGATTCCAAGGATTTTCCTCAATTGAGGCAGCTTGAATACGCTGACCCACCCGACGCCGATTCCCTCGGAGCGGGCTGCCAACCACAGATTTTGCRCCGCGCAGCAGGTAGAGTAAACGTCGGTTTCCCGGATAGAGTTGCGCCCAAGCACTTCTTCGGCTCTGGTTGGGTCGCAGGTGATACATAGGTTTAYCGGAGACTCCAGGATCCCTTCCAGCTTTAGGGATAGGTAATGGGAGCGGCGGGGCTCGTCGTAATAGCATGCCGCCGCTTGCCGCTCCCGCTCGAATAGCTCCTTGACCTGGTTACGCACGTCCAAACTGCGGATCAACATGAAGTCCCAGGGTTGCATGAACCCCACGGAAGGCCCTTGGTGAGCCGCTTTTATTATCCGGGCTAGGACTTGATCTGGGATCGGGTCGCCGCGAAAGTGCCGTATGTCGCGCCGGGCGTAGATGGCCCGGTAGACTGMTTGGCGTTCYTCCAGAGGRAAWAYATCSGGWATSRKSGASGAKYYAGGTKTSGAYGTCATWGAYWTAWTCTCCGATCGGCAGYGTTMGGGCAAAGAAAAGCCCCCGCCWTTCTCGGKGCGGGGGYCTATCACRTCATATAGTACCCGCTCGATCCGCGAAGCGGTAAGATCTGTGCGGCAGGTCTCCTGACTGAWGGGTCATCACCTTCCGGCGCCTTCCCGCCGGATGAAGGGCAGTGGCTGCGCTGACGCTTGCTGGAAGGATTCCCAATCACAGTGGCGGGCCCGTGCCGGAGTTTCACCGGCTTCCCTATTCTCCCCMAAAAACTCGGGGCACCACACGCYATTCTGTTTCCGCTGATGAGAGTATGCGATACATGGACCTAAGTCAATGTAGCTCGATCGCTCCAACGCCCCAACAGTTTCTAGTAGCTTCGGCTCCCGGTTATCGAAGCGGGTAAAATCGATCTCAATCGCTTATCATTAAATGACCCTGCCATGTTTTATCTTCCCGTAATAACTCCGGTCTTGGTCACGCCAGTAAAAGAGACCCCGGTTGTCGTTGGACCCTTTGGCCAACCCAGAGGCGTGACGAGATGACGCTGCTCCGTGTACTGGTTGTTTGCCGGGACCGCCTCTCCCGGGCCGGGCTGGCGGCGGTGTTGGACCAGCGATCGGGCCTCACCGTGGTGGGGCAGATAGCCGGGGACGACAACAGCCTCTTGCCTCTGGACATCTATGTGCCCGACGTGATCGTGTGGGACGTTTCTTGGGAAACGTCGAACGCCGTGAACAGCCTGGGACTCCTTCCAGAAGACGCCCCGCCCGTGCTGGCCTTGGCTGTCACCAGTGATCAGGCCGCCCAAGCCCGGGCAGCGGGCGCCCAGGCGCTCYTGAGCCGRGATGCCTCTYCGGAGGCCTTGGCCGCGGCCGCCGTGGCGCTTAGCCACGGGCTGCAGGTGACTGACCCTGCACTCGCCGGCGTCTCTGCCGCGGCCACTCCCGAACCAGGTTCCGCWTCGCTGTTAACTCCCAAGGAACAAGATGTGCTAAAGCTGTTGGCCGAGGGATTGCCCAATAAGGGMGTCGYCTYCCGCCTGRARGTAAGCGAGCACACCGTCAAGTTCCACGTGAATTCMATCATGGGCAAACTCAACGCCCAGAGCCGCACCGAGGCGGTTATCCTGGCCACTAGACTGGGCCTCCTACCTCTTTAACCTGGCCATTCTTCCGGGTCGGTACTAGCCAGATTTGGGATGCCCTGTCCTTTTCGTGTTGGTAGGCTAGTTATGAGCGGTGGGATCACCGCGAAATGCAGTAGGCCTTCCAGCGAATAAGCCAGGGGGCCGTGAGACAGGAGTAGGACATGTCAACAGTATTACCGGAACTCTCGGAAGCCTTAGCCGACGCCGTATCCAAAGCCGCCGCCGGCTTGGTTCGCGTGGAAGGGCGGGAACGCTTGCCGGCAACCGGCATCGTTTGGGACGGCGAAGGATTGATATTAACGGCGCACCACGTTTTGGAGCGAGACGAGAATATCAACGTTGGTTTTGAAGATGGTGAAACAGTGACGGCGGAGCTGGTGGGGCGCGACCCGGCCACCGACCTRGCGCTTCTTCGAACTACCAAACGGGACTCCAGCATCCCGGCCTGGGCCGGCCCGGAAGACTTACGTGTCGGCCACATGGTCCTGGCTTTGGGGCGTCCTGGAAAGAACGTACGGGCCACCCTGGGTATCGKTTCGGCTTTAGSCGATTCCTGGCGTACGCCAGCCGGTGGACCGGTGGACCGTTACCTTCAAACCGACACCGTGATGTACCCTGGGTTCTCCGGCGGACCCTTGGTGGACGCCCAAGGCCGCTTCGTGGGGCTGAACACCTCGGCGTTGTTGCGCGGCGTTTCGATCACRGTGCCGGNCCCCAWCNCTCAACCGGGTGGTCCAAGACCTGAGTGAACACGGCAGTGTCCGGCGGGCTTACCTCGGCGTGGGCGCCCAACCGAACCGTCTCCCGGATGGCATAGCCAAAGAACTGGGCCAAGAAACCGGGCTATTGCTCGTCTCGGTGGAGCAGGGCAGCGCCGCCGAGGAGGGAGGGATGTTCCTGGGAGATACCTTGGTTTCCTTGGGCGGRACCACGGTGCGTCACATGGATGACCTATTCACCGCATTGGACGGCGGCCTCATCGGCAAGTCCGTCCCCGCGCGCATACTTCGGAGCGGACGCTTGGAGGAGTTGACCGTGACTCCCGCTGTTCATCCTTAAGGAGCACTCAATGACTACTCTTCTATYCCAGCTAAACTCCGATCTTGGTGAAGTGGCACACAAGGCGCGCAAGAGCTTGGTGCAGGTGGCGGCGGGGCGCCGCGGTTCGGGATCCGGTGTGATTCTTGGCGCCGATGGCCTGGTCGTCACCAACGCCCACGTAGTCTCGGAARGGAAGGGCCGCCRTCCRAYGCGGGACCTGCGCCTTACGCTGCCGGCTGGTGYGGTGGTGGCRGCAAGAYTGCTTGCMAAGGACGATGGGTTGGACGTGGCGGTTCTGCAGATCGAAGCGCCCGATGGAGAATTGCCGGAACTCCACCCCATCGAATTGGGAGACTCACAGGTGCTACGGCCCGGTGAGTGGGTGATGGCCATGGGATACCCCTGGGGCGTGGCCGGAGCGGCAGCCGGCGGGATAGTTATCGGCGCCGGTCCAGACCTCCCAGAGTCTCCGGGAATCGGAAGGGACTGGATCGCCGTGGATTTGTCCCTCCGGCCCGGATATTCGGGAGGGCCGCTGGTTGACCATCAAGGCCGGTTGATCGGTATGAGCACCATGATGGCCGGCCTGGACGTGGGCATGGCGGTCCCAGTYYACGTCATTAAAGAGTTCGTGAAAGAAGCTATMGGTGGCGGTTCGGCGTAACCCGGACCGGCCAGACTTGGGCACGAGCCTGGCTATTGTAGCGGCGACCGGCTAAAATTCCCACGACGGCCGGATATGCTGTGTCGTTGAGCTTCTAAGATTGGGTCCGTGTCATCCACGAACCGAGGAGCCGGATGGAGACAGTCATCCGCCTGGAAGGACTTACCAAGTACTACGGTAAGCAACTGGGCATTGCCGATCTGAACTTGGAGGTCAAGTCCGGTGAGATTTTCGGGTTCCTGGGTCCCAACGGCGCAGGCAAGACCACCACGATTCGCCTGCTGCTGGACTTGCTCCGTCCGACCAGAGGGACAGCCACGGTTCTGGGACTGGACGCGAAAGCAGACTCGCTAGAGGTCCGGCGTTCCGTCGGCTACATCCCCAGCGATCCTTCCCTGTACGGAAACCTATCGGGTCATGACTTCTTAACCTACTTGGCCAACATTAGGGGCGGAGTTCAATGGTCCAAAGTTACAGCATTAGCCGACCGGCTTCAGTGTGACCTTTCCCGGCCCATCGGAGCCCTATCGCGAGGCAACAAGCAGAAACTCGCCGTCATCCGCGCTTTCATGCACGAACCGCAGCTYCTGATCCTKGACGAACCAACCAGCGGTCTGGACCCCCTGATGCAGGCCGAGTTCGAGGACATGGTTCGGGAGGCCAAGGACGAGGGCAGAACGGTTTTCCTTTCTTCYCATTTTTTGCCCGAGGTAGAGCAGTTGGCCGACCGCGTCGGCATAATCCGTGAGGGCCGCCTGGCCGCCGTGGAAGAGATCGCCAGCCTCATGTCTAGAGCGATCCGTAGAYTGGAGATTGAGTTCGTAGACCCSGTYCCMRAGGAGGAATTTGCCCGGCTGGAAGGKGTTCGCAACGTCCAARCTCAGGGCAATACGCTACTCTGCGACGTGTCYGGSGTCCTTGATCCSCTGATCAAAGCGGCGGCTCGTCATGCTGTCGTCAATCTGAAGACCCACGAGCCGAACTTGGAGGAAATCTTCTTGGCTTATTACGGAGAGACCACGAGCCAGGGTACGGAAGACGATGCTGAGTAACGTGTTCCTCAAAAGCCTGCGGGACGAACGTTGGCCCATGGTCTGGTGGAGCGCAGGCCTCGGTCTGTTCGCCGCGATGATGATTGCGTTCTTCCCGAGCATTCGGGGGAACGACGATTTCAACGTCATGCTGGAATCCTATCCCGAAAACTTGAAAACATTGTTCGGCTTGAGCGAGCTAACCGACATCACCTCCGCCGTTGGCTTTTTTAACGCCGAGATCTTCGGTTTCATGGCTCCACTGTTGTTCGTGATCCATGGCATTGTGTTGGGTAGTGRCGCGATCGCCGGTGAGGAAGGCCGGGGGAGTCTGGAGATCTTGCTGACCGAGCCCATTGCCCGGGGAAAACTGGTGGTTCAAAAAGCCGCGGCTATGATTGCCAACGCGATTGCCCTTGGTTTGGTGCTTTGGATAGTGCTGGTCATCGGCACCCTTATCATCGACATTGACTTAAGTGTGCTTAATCTCGCCGCAATCACCTTCAGCACCGTGTTGCTGGGAGTAACATTCGGTGCCCTGGCCATCGCTGCGGGATGCTTCACCGGCAGTCGAGGTACCAGCGTCACCATCGTCGCGGCTGTCGCTGTCGGCACCTACCTGTTGAACGCCGCCAGCGGTATCGTCAGTTACATGGAAGCGGCCAAGTGGTTGTCGCCCTTCTACTATTACAACGCCGCCAACCCATTAGCCAACGGCCTGAATCCGGCTCACGCCGCCGCCCTTCTGGCAACCATCGCCGTCCTGCTTGCAGTCGGGTACTTTGGTTTTTCCAGGCGGGACCTGAGGCTATAGGGGCGGTTGCCGCGTAATTCCCGACGTGGCCATGGGCCAGATCACGAAGGAAACATACGATTTTGGCTAAACCGGCTCGCCCTCCTCCGCATAACGGTTTCGCTGCTCCTCTAGCTCCGAAGCGACATTCCGCACTTTGGATGGCTCCATCCGTTCCAGCAGCGCTATCCGCCTCTGGTTGACCTCGATCATGTCCCCAAGGGTAGCCCGGTTCTGTGTATGAATCGGTTCCAGCGGAGTGGCCGCGCGGTCTAATGCCGCGAGTGATTCTTGGTCGTTCTCCTCACCTAGGAAGTCAGCCAAGCGAATAGAGCCCCCCACGATATGGGCAGGATTTCTTCCCAGGGCGTGGTACCGCTCACCCGTCTCTACGACTTCCCTAAAGCAATCCAACGCCCGATCCCTGGCCCCAGTTTTCGACGGGATATTBCCCAGGTTGTTCGGGGAGGTAGCCACGTCTGGCAAAAAGGCCTCCGGGTGCGCCTCGGCCAGCTTCYTGTARATCTCTGACGACTCCCGGGCYGCGTCCAGCGCGCCCTCCCGGTCCCCCAAATCCGACAGCATGCTGCCCAAGTTGTTCAGGGCCGCCGCCCGCGTCTCTGGGTTGTCGGAATATTCCACCATTGACCTTGCTATCCAAGCGTTAGTCTGACGCTTGTCGTATAGCTTCAGATAATCCGTCAAGCCCGTTGCGGTTCTCCTGCCGGCAGCTACGTCAATTGCCAGTCCGATTCGGTAGCCAGACAAAATGTTGGCTTCTTCAGACATTAATGCGGCGCAAGCTTGGGAGTGAAACTGGGCAMGACGTTTTCGKTTTTCCTCAGTATCTYYTSSWARKWYSWSTKTCTCCATCGCCTGCGAGTTTTGCGCCGGATTTAGCAGGAAATTCTGGAGACTGGCGAACTCGGCCYAGTGATTGGCCACGGCTACGTTGAAATCGTTCCCTTCCCCGCCATTCAATAACAGCTCGGCGTATTCCCGGATCGGATTCAACAACCAGAACCTCTGATCTTCCTGCTCATAACGCAACAGACCAATCTTGTGAGCTTCTTCTATCCATTTTCGCCAATCGTCACCCAACAACTGGTCCAAGGTGTCAACATGGCGAYACAGCCCRCCGGGTAGGAGGCTGGATTTCCGGAAAATCTCTTGAGCCCGCTCGGAAAGCAGCTCATAGGAAAGGTTCAGCGAGGCAGGGAGAGAACGCTGCCGTGGAGGCACACCCACCAAATCTGGCGCCGCCAAGAACTTGGCTACACTTTTYGGTGCCTGCTCCAACTGTTGGGCGATCGGCTCGAAGCCGGCGACGATCCTGTGGGCCGCCAGGAAGATGCTCAGTGGATGGCCTCCAAGAGCGGCCACCAGCTCAAACAMWTGTTTCATAGACTCCGGTGGTAGCGACTGTACCGAGTTTCGGACATCCTGATCGGGGATGGACTGGATGAAAAGGCTGACCGCAATTTGAGGTGCTAAGGGGTCGACCAAGAAGTCTGACTCGTAACCGCCAAGTTGAAGCTGCCGCCGGCACGTGGTTAAGATCCGAAGGCTAGGGCAATCGGTGAACAATTGCTTGAGTAACCGGCACGTTTCAACCCCTTTGTCGGCGTCGAATAACGGGTCTACGTTGTCCAACATTAGGAGTACGTCGCCCTTGGAGTTGGAAATTTCCTGCAACGCGGCGGCGAGCATTTCCGCCGGATGTGGGATCTGCTCCGCGGACGCCACRCCGATGGCCTGCAACATCGTGACGGCTAGTTGGTTTGCGTCTGGGACAGGCTCACAATCGATTTCGAAGATGCCGCCGGGAAAGTGGCGGTAGTCTTCCAGCAGGTCGCACAAGGCCTGAGCGAGCCGGGTTTTGCCGATGCCGCCCTCACCGTGAAGATTGACCAGCCGGTTCTTGTGGTCGACCRAGCCGCCTTCGGCAGGGAGAAGATGCTCCGCGACGATCACGACTTCAGCTTCCCGGCCCASCAGGAACTCATCASCACGAATTATCTTCCGGYGCCGCGGAKGCKGGGCGGTTAGTGATCCCACTTCAAGTTCGCCGGGTTGGATCGCGTCGAAAACAACTGTTTCCGCACCGGCTGATTGCAGGCGTTCGTAGGGCGACGGCGCGAAATCTTCCATGCCGTCGGGCCAGGCTATCTCCCCCACGACGTCGTCTAAACGCAAGCGGTCAACGCCGGTATGGAAAGCGGTGTTCGCTTCAACGCCGCCAGCCAAGCCGCGGAAGAATCCTTCGTTAAAAAGCTGGGATGGCCGTTTTTTTGAAGCGGTGGACCTCCAGGGAAAGGTCGGCAACAAGCTGCTTCAGATCKTGGTTCTCCCGTCTTGGTTCTCCCGCTTGAGGTGTTCTATCTCCTGACGGGTGGCGTCTCTCACCGTGTCCCGGGTGAGACGCTCTTTGCCCGCTTCCATGAATTCCTTSACCAGGAGTCCAAACCCACCACCACTCTCATGTTTTTCTCCCCTTAAAAGTGTCCCATTATCGCTGAACGCCTACAGTTAGAACTACGGTTACTATCGATTCCCCGGGGGAATCCGCGAACTTAGAACCGATTCTGCAATATTTTGATCCGGGCCTTAGAGACCCTGATCTGGTTTTGATTCCCAGCGGTCAGCGTTTCCTGCTTCACATCATGAGCGTACATCCAGGCACTCTTCAAGTGAACTGGGCGTTCTATATCATCAAAAAGAACCAGGAACTGTTGGAGGGCAATCTGATCCTAAAGGTCCTGAAATTGGACGCCTTGCCCAGCGCGGGCGGAGGTTCCGGTTGCCCGTCGGGCGCTCTCCATGCCTTAGTGAATAAGGAGATCACGTCCGCCGGCGCTTACACCATGTCCTCGGGCGCGATCGACATCAGCGAGCCCGGCACATACTCTGTGGCGTTCTGCGTGGAGAACCTGGCCGGAGCTATTTTGACCACCCACTCGTACAAGCCATCAGGTATCCTAACCGATACCTGGATCTACGGAATGGTTTACGAAGACTACAAGATTACCGCCCACTCCGAAGTGGCCACCGTCACTGCCTTGGTTAGGCAGATGCCCGGCCCCACTCAACCCCGGTGGGAGGTTGGTCTAGGGCCAACATCTCCTGGATAACCAAACGGGTGACCCCTTACCAGTGGGTACGATAGCTGGTCTTTGCCTCTAGATCCGGTTATGCGCTGTCTTTGGCCGTCGTAGACCTGGTAGTTGACGGCGGGGGCCGAAGCCAGGATACTGGCTTCAACCGCAACGACCAAGACTAGGAGGCCGACATGCATCTAGGCGCGATATTCCCGCAAACCGAAATTGGAGCGGACCCGGCCGCGGTCCGCGACTTCGCACAGGCTGCCGAGGCAATGGGCTACGAAGATCTGGCGGTGTTCGACCACGTACTGGGCGCGGATGCCAGCCAGCACGCAGATTGGGAMCGTCCCTACCGCCACACGGACTTATTTCACGAACCCTTCGTGCTGTTTGGATACCTGGCAGCCCTCACTGAGACTATCCGGATGACTACCCAGGTACTGATCCTGGGACAGCGGCAGACGGCCCTGGTAGCCAAACAGGCGGCAGAAGTCGACGTGCTCACCGGCGGACGCCTCCGCCTGGGTGTCGGCATCGGCTGGAACCACGTGGAGTACGAGGCGTTGGGAGAAAATTTCAGCAACCGTGGCCGGCGGAGCGAGGAGCAAGTTAAGCTCTTGAGGGAGCTGTGGACTAAAGACGTCGTGGACTTCACCGGCCGGTATCATCGGGTCACTCATGCTGGGATCAATCCCCGCCCCATCCAGCAGACCATCCCCATCTGGTTCGGCGGTGGAGCTGACCGGGTGGTACGCCGCATCGGCGAACAGGGCGATGGTTGGTTCCCCCAATTCCAGCCCGACAGCGAAGGGCAGGAGCGAATCGCCATGATGCGCCAGTTCGCGAAAGACGCGGGCCGGGATCCGATGGCCATTGGGATCGAAGGCCGGATCCCTTTCGGCGACGGCGATCCCGATATCTGGAACAAAGCCGCCGCGGCTTGGGACGAAGCTGGTGCTACCCATCTCTCGGTGAATACCATGCGAGCCGGACTTCAAGGACCAGACCAGCACATCGAGGCCATCCGCAAGTTTAAAGATGCGGTTTCGGGGTAGGCAGATGGAAAGTACCCTCCTTGAGAAGGAGGGGATATAGGCGAGGTTTCGCCATGGACGACCCCCCTTGTAGTCCCCTTCGCAAGGGGGGCGGTTTACGGACCTTCCTAGCTCGTCTTGCTACCCAGCAGCTTGCTCACTCGGTCTAGAATGCGGTGGCCGACCTCATATTTGGTCAGCACGGCCAGTTCTTCCACGTTGAGGTCCCGGTCAATCAGCGTCACCTTGTTGGTGTCGACGCCGAAGCCGCTGTCCGGGTCGGTCAGGTCGTTGGCCACGATCAGGTCGAGATTCTTGCTCCCCACTTTGACTTTGGCGTTGGCGATCAGGTTCTGGGTTTCGGCYSWKMASCNSCACYWTCACNMRNKHSSSYSBKGSMRSNNTNCHVRVHWWYSSBDRKYYKNGGSYRSRYSGMKRGWTAGATCCCCGTCCGACTTTTTGATCTTTTGCTCCGCTTCGTTTTTTGGCCGGTAATCGGCCACGGCAGCGGCCATGATCAGGGCGTCCGCTCCTTTAACTCGCTGCAGTACTGAGTCGCACATCTCCTGGGCCGTCTTGACGTTGACGACCTCCACAAGGGCAGGGTCGGGCAGGCCCGTCGGCGCCGCCACCAGAATCACCTTGGCGCCCCGGTCGCGGSCTGCTTCGGCCAGCGCGTAGCCCATCTTGCCTGAAGAGTGGTTGGTAATGACTCTGACCGGGTCTATGGGTTCCATGGTGCCCCCGGCGCTGACCACGATGGTGCGCCCCGCCARGTCGCCGTCCTTCCCCAACGCGTAGGCRATGTGGCCGAGCAATYCGGGGGTTTCCAGGAGGCGCCCCGTACCGAWCAATCCCGAAGCCAGCCTGCCTGATGCCGGTCCGGCGATCAATACACCCCTCTGCCGGAGYTTGGCCATGTTCTCTTGGGTGGCGGCGTTGCTGTACATGCCGCCATCCATGGCAGGAGCCACCAGGAGGGGGGCCGTGGCGGCGAGGACGGTGGTGGTCAGCGAGTCGTCGGCAAGCCCAGCCGCCAATTTGGCGATGCAGTGCGCCGTGGCGGGCGCGATGACGACCAGATCGGCCCGTTGCGCCAGTTCGATATGCTCGATGCTGTAGGTGGAGTCCGGGTCGAATAAGTCGGTAACCACCTCCCGATGTGTGATACTGCGGAAGGCCAGGGGCGTGACGAACTGGGTGGCCCCGTAGCTCATCACCGTGTCCACCAATGCCCCCGCCTGCACCATCTTGCTGGCCAGGTCCAGGGCTTTGTAGCAGGCGATGCTGCCGGTCACTCCCAGGATTATCCGTTTATTCTCTAGAGGTCCGGGCATGGCGGTTCACCTATTCTCYTTTAGYCGGCTGATTGGCAGGTGAGTTTGCCCGTTGTTGGTTCATTTGATGAATCAAGCGCAGTCCGACTAACGTCAAGTCCGGATTGATCTCGTCGAAAACCTTCGTCTCTTTGGCAACGACTGAGATTAGACCTCCGGTGCCTATAACTTTAGCGTCCTGGCCCAGTTCGTTCTTGAATCGTTCCACCATGAAGGTCACTAATCCCACATAGCCCAATACCAATCCTGACTGCAACGCGGCCGTTGTGTTCYGTCCGATGGCGGTTWTGGGCGCCTGCAGCTCCACGCGCCGCAGTTGAGAAGTGTTGAGGAACAAGGATTCGGCGGCCAAGCTGATTCCGGGAGCTATCGCTCCTCCCAGGTATTCTCCATCCCTGGTCACCCCATCGAACACGGTWGCCGTGCCCATGTCAACAATGATCGCCGGAGTTCCATATAACTCTATGGCGGCCACTGCGTCTACGATGCGGTCGGTGCCCACGTCTCGGGGACTATCGTACAGAATCTTGAGCCCGGTCCGGGTACCCACGGAAACCGTGAGCGGCTTCARATCGAAGAACTTTTGGCACACCTCGTCCAACACCACGGTGAGCGGCGGGACCACGCTGCAGATGCACGCGGCGTCGAGTTGGGACGGCTCGATCCCCTTTTGCCGCAGAAGACCGGTCAGCAACAAGCCGTACTCGTCAGCCAGTCTTCGCGTGTCCGTGGCCACCCGCAAAGTGGTGGTCAGGTGATCGCCTTCGAACACACCCAGGGTTACGCTGGTATTGCCTATGTCTATGGAGAGCAGCATGACATTGGTCGCTTCTGATGGGTCTGATTACGGCGATGATACCACAAGGCCGGACAAGGTCCGAGGCACGGTATATTCGTGGTTAGGCCAAACCACTCCCAAGGAAATTATATGGTASCCCATCYATGGGGGCCACGCGGACTATCGGTGCRTGACGGAAATTGCTTTTCTTGCCCATAGGGTAGAATTGGGCAAGCTGATACGGAGGCGAGGCAACGGCTTATGAATATTGAACGCGTTACGGTGGAGGTGCTCGAAACACCGGTGGAGTCCCAATACACGGCGGCGGGAAACCAGGTGAGCACCAACTACCATGTTCTAGCCCGGATATTTACCGGCGGCGGCATACAGGGMATCGGATTCGACGTGGTGTTGCGGCCGGCTCTGGTTAAAGTCTTGGCCCAGACCACACNAGAATTGGGCCARCTGCTCATTGGCATGAATGTCCTTGAGATCGAAGCTGCCCGTGCGAAGTTGGAGCGGGCYAGTGGATGGGCCGGACCAGGCGGTCTGGTGAATATGGCGATGGCCGCCTTGGATATCGCCATGTGGGACGCCAAGGGCAAGATCTTGGGACAACCACTGTACCGCCTCTTGGGCGGCTACAGGGACCGGGTCCGGACCTACGCCAGCGACTCTCTTTGGTATAGCCTGCCCCTGGACGCGCTGGCACGTTCTGCTCAGGACCACGTTGCTCAAGGCTACGACATGGTCAAACTGCGGTTGGGACACGAAGGCAAGCCCGAAGGGGAGGTTCAAAGGGTTCGAGCGGTCCAAGAAGCCGTTGGACCCCAGGTTCAGGTTATGGTGGACGCCACGGAAAGCTGGAATGAAGGTCAGGCGGTGGCGTTTGGGCGAGCATTACAGGAGGCTGGGATAGTCTGGCTCGAAGACCCGAYGTCCCACCAAAATCTGTCTGGATTGGCTCACCTTTCGGACGTGCTGGACGTGGCTATCGCAGCGGGCGAGCACCTTTTCGGTTTGGACCCATTCCAAAAGACCTTCGACGCCCGGGCGGTGGATATAGCTATCATCGACCTGGCCAGAGTAGGCGGAATCACCCCTTGGATGAAGATTGCTGCCCTGGCCGAGGCGCGGGGCATCCCCGTCGCCGGCCATGTGATCCCCGAAGCCCACGTTCATCTCCTGGCGGCGTCGCCCAACGGCCACTTGGTTGAGTATATGCCCCGATCAGTGCCGCTTTTCGACTCCGAGCTGCGATTGGAAGATGGACATCTCATAGCGCCCCAGGCTCCAGGTTTGGGCTTGGAGTTGAACGAAGCGGCGTGCGAAAAATACCGGGTGCAGTAGCSATNAAAAAACCGGCGCCCCRATCWGATYGGGGCGCCGGYCACTGTGCGAAATATAATTGAGGACGACGAGCTACAGATTGAACTGGGGATCTTGGTAGCCGCTGTCCTTATGGTATATCTGTATCCGGCTGCGTAGCGTGTCGCACACCATCAGCCGGTCGCCGGCCCGGTCATATATGCAGGCTACCGGCATGCGGAAGTAGTTCTGTACCTCAGGGTTCTTGACTCTGCTCCGGGCTTTTTCCATGTCCGGATTGGCCCCGATGGACTGTTGCGCCCACTTGGAGAGGCCAGAGGCGTCGCCCCGCAGAGTAGCCACCGTTCGGGCTTGGGAGTCGAAAATCACYAYSCGCTCGTTCATCCARTCCACCACGTAGACRTCCCCSTCTCCRTCCACRGCYACGCCGGTGGGGTGGTTGAGRTCGTTGGGGTTGACGGSGATATGGGACATGTAGTTATGGCTATAGGGGGTGCCGCCGTCAGGCGAGACTCCGGCGGGCTTACCGGACCCGAAGCTGAGCTTATGCGTGCCGTCTGGGCTGAACTTCTGGATACGGTTGTTGTTCCAGTCGGCGATGTAGATATCGCCATCGTCGTCGATGGTGATGCCCCAAGGCATATCCAGCTCGTCTGGGCCATTGCCCTTTTTGCCGAAGCTCTCCAGGTACTTGCCTTCCTTGGTGAACTTCTGGATCCGGCTGTTGACGCTATTGACGATCCAGAGATTGTCATCGGCGTCGAAGACCATGCCGGAGGGACGGTTTAGTTTACCCTCACCGTCTCCCTGCTCTCCCCAGTTCGTCAATATATCGCCGTCACTGTTGTAGACMATGATGGAGTTGTGCCACTCGTCCGCAACRTAGACGTTCTCATCTTTGTCCAAAACGACGGCGGTAAGCCACATGTGGCGTGACGGGAACGGGGCGCCCACTTGCTCAGGGATACCCCGGCCAAATTCCTTAATGAAYTCCTGGCCCACCGTTGCCTTGGTGACGCGAGGGTTGTTCCGGYTGGCCACGTACAGCGTGTCGTCTTTGCCCAAGGCCACACCRATCGGGGCGGAAAATCCGGTGCCAGCTGTTTGTTGGCGGCCAACGTAATGACTATATTGCCAGCAGCGCCCGGAGGCRACTGTAATCACTGCCATATTTTAATCTCCTTTGAGGATRCGCGTCAGGTCCGGTGAGTCCGGCCTAGAGGAAGCTGTGCTTCTCGAAGTCGCCGTTAACGATGGGCTTRGCGTCCAGACCGAAGTGGTCCTCGACCAGRGTGGTGTACAGGCCGCGGAAGTCGTAGTTGGGAACCAGGTCGCCCTGCTCCAGGTCCTCGGGCTTGCGCGACGGGTACTGGCCGTACATGCCGCCCTTAACCGTGTCG
>NVSQ01000092.1 GCA_002401285.1 SAR202 cluster bacterium | reverse complement strand
GGTTCTAGGTTCAATATTGGCACTTATGCTAACTAGTGCTAATTTATGCTCAGGCCTGGCATCAAACTCAAAAACCGGTGGGGTGACCCCGGGTCAGTTCGACTCTGACCTTCGGCCCCAAAAATCTAGGCAGGGGAAGCCCCTACGATGGCATCAAGACGTAATCAAAGGCAATTACCGGCAAGACCCACTTATCCGAAGAATGGTCACAATAAGAGAAGGCGGGAAGCCTATCACCTCCCGCCTTTTGGTTACCGCTTTTTTGAGGGAATTCACCCGGCGTTCTAGGGCTCTAAACGGATGGAGTCGCCAACCTTGAAGGAGCCGCCATTGATCACCAGGGCGAGCATTCCTCGGCGGTGATTTATCCTGTTCAGTAGCCCGGGTTGAAGGGCGTTCATCTTGCCGCAAGGCTCGCACTCGCCGACGATCTCCATGGTTATCGTGTCGCCGATAAAGAACACTTGGCCGGGCTGCGTCTGGGACATATCTACGCCGGTGGTCGTAATGTTCTCTTTGATCTGACCCGGCTCCAACTCAAATTCGTCCAGAGTTTCTTTGTCCATCAACAGCACCTGGCGCATRTTCCCTTTCGCRCAGCTACGGTCGCCTTCCAACCCCATTCCGGAGATYGCGTTGGCTTCTTGCACTGRGTYTGAGGGTGTGCCCTTGACCCTGGCKATGTGGATGTTRACGATGCTACCCTGTTGCATCTTGGCCYGCCTCCTAAGTTGTCTGGTCTCCGGTCATGTGCTAATCTGTGGCCCCGAACGGCTTCAAAGACTAACACTGTGTTGCGCTCTTAACTCACCGAATTATAGCGGCAACATGCGTGAACTGCCACTGGGCTAGTTGACAGATAACCTCTCAATTGGAGGCGACGATGGATAATCAGTTCATCAAGACAGAAACCAGGGACGGGGTTTTTATAATCACCATGCACGACCCGTCTACCCGGAACGCAATGGGCGCTGAGATGGCCCAAGAGCTCCTGCAAGCCCTGGACCAGTTTGAGGACAACCCGGAACAAAGGGTGTTGTTGCTCACGGGCACCGAGCCGTCGTTCTGCTCCGGGGCGAACGTTCGTGGCTTCAACCAGCGGATYCAGGACCGGGACGAAAAGTCCAAYACCRGCGCGGACCCGGCCCCCTTGCCCTGGGGGAGGATGGAGAGCCGGTTTGCCAAGAGATCCACGTCCGAGGCCCTCGGCGCCGCAATGGTGCCCCTGCGGCTCCACGAGCTGCAGAAACCATCGATAGCCGCGGTTAACGGCCACGCCATGGGAGTCGGTATGGGTATAGCCCTGGGCTGCGACATCCGTATCGCCGCCGAAAAGGCCCAGTTCTCCGAAGCCTTCGTGCGCATGGGGCTTATACCGGGCGACGGTAGCTGCTGGCAGTTGCCCCGGTTGATCGGTTTGAGCAACACCCTGCTTCTGCAATACACCGGGGACCGCATCGACGGCAATGAAGCCTATCGGTTGGGTCTGGTGAGCAAAGTAGTCGCCGACGACGCCATCGAAGAAGCCTCGATGGAACTGGCGACCCGCTTGGCCCAAGGGCCCACCCAGAGCTTGGCYATGATTAAATACCTGGTGCACCAGAGCCTGGACATGAGCCTAAAAGACAGTCTACATCTGGCCCACGTGGCCCAGGACCAGGCCCGGTCGACGGAGGACCACAAAGAGGCGGTCCAGGCATTCCTGGAAAAACGCCGGCCGGAGTTCAAGGGGCGGTAACCGAGTTTTAGTCAATCTGGTTAACTCCGTGCATAGACCCTTGACTGGGAGGCATGCCGCCCGTATAATCGTAAGTCCGCAAGAGRATACTTGTTGGCGGAAGGTTGTTTGCAGTTGATGCGAGTCACCTGAAAAAGACAATAGAGTTGGGATAGCCTGGACGGCGGTTCGGGGTAAACCCCAGCCGCCGTTTCTCTTGCCCGCACATTAACAAAAGAATAGGAAGCGAGAATCCTGCGAAGAACAAAGTATTAAGTTTGAAGTTCCTAGCGTGGGTCAAGTTATTAAGGGCTTACGGTGGATGCCTTGGGACCAAGGGCCGATGAAGGGCGCGGCAAGGCTGCGTTAAGCCTCGATGAGCCGTCTAGCAGGCATAGTCGGGGATACCCGAATGGGGTAACCTAATCCGGTGTTGAGTCGGATTATCCCGGTTTTGTATCGGGAAGGTAAGCGGGGGAACTGAAACATCTAAGTACCCCGAGGAAAAGAAATCAACCGAGATTCCCCTAGTAGTGGCGAACGAACGGGGAATAGCCTAAACCAGTACGACTTAGTGGAGTGAGGTCCTATGTCGTATCGGGGTTGTAGGGCGCGTTTTAGGTCGCCTCGCCAGACCTGAAGGAGTTACAAATCTTGTCTCTAGTCGAAGGCACCTGGGAAGGACCGTCATAGAGGGTGAAAGCCCCGTAGACGAAAGGGACAAGACTCCTAGCGCATACCCTGAGTACCACGGGGCACGGGAAACCTTGTGGGAATCTGGGGGGACCACCCTCCAAGGCTAAATACCCTTGGTCACCGATAGCGTACCAGTACCGTGAGGGAAAGGTGAAAAGAACCCCTAGCGGGGAGTGAAATAGATCTGAAACCGTAAGCCTACAGAAGGTCGTAGCCTCTTCTTTTATTGGAAGGGGTGGCGGCGTGCCTATTGAAGAATGATCCAGGGACTTAATGTGTGGAGCGAGGTTAAGGAACTGTAGTTCCGGAGCCGTAGCGAAAGCGAGTCTGAATAGGGCGCTTAGTTCCATATATTAGACTCGAAACCGGGTGAGCTACCCATGGCCAGGTTGAAGGTTCGTTAACGCGAACTGGAGGACCGAACCCGTGGCTGGTACAAAAGCTTGGGATGAGCTGTGGGTAGAGGTGAAATGCCAATCGAACTCGGAAATAGCTAGTTCTCCTCGAAATGCATTTAGGTGCAGCCTCGATCTATAGGTGGACGGAGGTAGGGCACTGAATGGGCTAGGGGGCGTGAGCTTACCAAACCCAATCAAACCACCAATGCCGTTTATCCGTTAATCGGGAGTGAGACCGGCACAGATAAGTGCGTCGGTCGAAAGGGAAACAGCCCAGACCACCGGCTAAGGCCCCTAAGAATTGACTAAGTGGGAAAGGAAGTTAGGTTCCCCAAACAACCAGGAGGTTGGCTTAGAAGCAGCCACCCTTTAAAGAGTGCGTAATAGCTCACTGGTCGAGGAGTCTGGCGCCGAAAATGTAACGGGGCTTAAGTCAATCGCCGAAGCCGTGGATGTGTAGGTACAAGGGAGAAATCTTCGCAACTCAAGGCGGGCCCAAAGGTGGAAATCCTTTCCTTCGGGAGAGAATGGAAGCCTGCGGTGAAACCAGCGGACGCGGAGCCAGACCCTTTGAATACTGCCTATGCGTGGTAGAGGAGCGTTCCTCGGGCGGTGAAGGTTAACCGTGAGGTTAGCTGGAGCGCGGGGAAGTGAGAATCCCGGAATGAGTAGCGTAAACTAGGGTTAAAATCCCTGGCGCCGAAAGCCCAAGGTTTCCTACGCAATGTTTGTCAGCGTAGGGTTAGTCGGTCCTAAGCCGTAGGCAAGAGCCGAAGGCGATGGATAGCAGGTTAATATTCCTGCACTGCCGTATTTTCGCTTAAAACCAAGGAGGGATGCAGGAGGGTAGGTAGAGCATGCCTATTGGACATGGTGTGTCCTCTTTCGTAGACGAGTCGGGGCAGGTAAATCCACTCCGACGTTAAGTTGAGGATTGAGGGAATCGAAGCCTTCGGGCTTACGAAACTCTATTGAACCCATACTGACAAGAAAAGCTTCGTGGTTATGGGAATATGGCAACCGTACCGCAAACCGCCACTGGTGGGCTAGGATAAAAGTCCTAAGGCGTTCGAGCGAACCTTCGTTAAGGAACTAGACAAAAGAGCCCTGTAACTTCGGGAGAAAGGGCCCCCCGGGGGGTGAAACCACTTGCTGGTGGAGCGTTCTGGGGGCGCAGAGAAGAAGGCCGGGCGACTGTTTAACAAAAACACAGGTCTGTGCTAAGGGGAAACCCAACGTATACAGGCTGACGCCTGCCCAGTGCCGGAAGGTTAACGGGAGGGGTGCAAGCTCCGAACTGAAGCCCCGGTGAACGGCGGCCGTAACTCTAACGGTCTACCAAGCATCGGCAAGGGCCGGAGGACTTGTCCTCTGGGTCTGAGCTGATCGGCTTAAGGCCGTTGTAAAATTTGGCTATATGCTGGAAACTCCGAGTATCCGGCGCTACCGGCTGGTTTAATCTGAACCAGAAGGTGACAATGCGTCCGGTGCGGACAATCAGCAGGAAAGACCTTGGAGAAGAAGCCCCGGTCCGTCCAAGGATCGAAGTGGACCTCCTCGGAATCCTCAGAGACTATACGCCAAACCCCTGACGGAACCAGCGGGAAGATATAGTCCGATCTATGTGGCGACATATAGAGGCCGGCAGAAATGACCGGCCCCGTCAGTAACTACCTGAGCGCTTCGGCGCTTGAGTGACCTCTGATGAGTAACAACATGCCTAAGGTAGCGAAGTCCCTTGTCGGGTAAGTTCCGACCCGCATGAATGGTTGAACGACTTGGCCATTGTCTCGACGAAGGCCTCGGTGAAATTACGGTGCCCGTGAAGACGCGGGCGACCTGCGGCAGGACAAAAAGACCCCGTGGAGCTTTACTGTAACC
>NVSQ01000091.1 GCA_002401285.1 SAR202 cluster bacterium | reverse complement strand
ATAGACGCTAATGGCACCCAGATGAGAGCTGTTATCTAGTCGGTGGACCCATATAATGAATCCCATTATGTCCCTAGAAACTGATATAGAAGCACTTCATCGTCTGAGATCTGACCCACGGCTGGCAAACCTCAAGAATTATGTCCCGTCGCTATCTTTGCTCCAGATGTTCGGGAAGGTGCGTGACGAACTCGCACACTCTGGGATGCTTGCGGCCCTTCTTGACCGGAGGCGGCATCGCAACTACGAATTGATTCTGCGTCCCCTACTCCGAGATGTAAGCCACGGATTGGCCCAGGCTGAATCCTCAGAAGCTGATATCGTTCACCAAGTTGCGGAAGCACCTCTGAACCGCGTGGCCGTGAGGCGGGAGCTCTATCACATTGACATCGTCGTCGAAGTTGACTCGCCTGCCGGCAAGATTGTATTGGGCGTCGAGAACAAGATTGACGCAATGGAGCAGCCGGATCAATTGGCACGATACCAGCGTGTGCTGTCTCGTGCGTATCCGGATCGTACGGCTGTAATAGTYTTCTTGTGYCCGGTAGTGCGARAGCCGGTCACCGCATCGSATARTAGCGACGTTCCTGTTGTGCCYRTCGGMTACCGGTCCGTGATGAACGCAATACAATCGGCCCTTGATGTGACCGAACCCAATAGCAGGGACTGGTGGGCTCTCGCCGAGATCGTGCGGCATCTGGAGGAGGACATATTGAGCAGCATGAACGACTTGGATCTGCACCGCATGGTGGGRCAACTATGGAAAGACCACGGACGTGCGCTCAACTTGGTTTTTTCGCATCGACCCGGCATAGCGGACGTGCAGGAAAAGTACGAGGAACTTCKAARGAAGCACCTCKGCGAGGACGCCGAGTTCAGTTACTTTCCAACCCAGGGCGTACTCCGTGAAATCAAGATGCAACTTACCTCGTGRAAGAAGAAGGGGTTCCCGTTCCTCTTCATGTTCTATCTGGGNCGAATCAGCGGTGTCCYCCGCGTGAGGTTGCTCCTTTGGGGTRACAGYTACACCGCCCGTCGAGACCAGCTTGAGGAATGGGCCAAGCGGGTSAACGGAAGCGAAGGGGATATGGTCGATGAGACGTTTGCSTCCTTACCGGGCTGGACCAGRTGGAGGCGCRTCCTCCARGAGGAGGATTATCCAGAGAACGCGATTCTTGACGAGCRATCCTTYGACGAGGCGACGGCKCAGGAAGCYGCGCAGCGTGTCCTTACTCTGGTGGAACTAYTGCGGCCGCATGTAGAGGGCTTCGATAAATAAGCATCGGCTTGCGCCGCTGCCGATGGCTGGCTGAATTTTATTCTCATGCGAGCGAAAAACTCATGCACATCCCGTGCACATTGGWGCAAATCAAAGGCCCTGAAATTGGTTAACCGGATTGAYTCATGCCTGAAAAGGTGGTGCCGAAGGTCAGAKTCGANNTGMCNCRRKRTCMCCCGCTGTCGTTTCGTATCTGGTAGCGTACCCCCTAGCATTCCAAACACCGTTCCGATTGTGCCTGTAGYCCYKTMYYGTCMYRKTYMGTYSYYKRMMGTATGTCGGCAAAATGTCRGCAAAATTACGTAGCCGGCCCAGATACGAATGGTGACGTTAATCGCCTACCTTCCAGCAATAATACCGATGTGCCGCTTTGCGGATCAGACCACCCACGAAACCCTTCTTTTCAGCCCTGATGATTCCCGTCTATATATTTGGTGCTACCGGGTGTCGCTTCGTGTTAACAAGTTTGGSAGCAACCGCCCCACTCATTCTAATCCCTGCTAGGGAGGTTTAGTTCTTCTAGTTTCGGAATTTGGTCCAGTCCATAATATCGATGTTCGATCCTGTTCCGGGAAACTTTGATTATCCTAAGGCCAGACGGGTCGTCGCCCAAGGGATAACCCACGGGTCCGGTGGTGACCATCTGGATGTCTTTGTGATCTAAGTAGTGGCATTTGTGCCAGTGACCGGCGAACACCGCTGACACTCCATGGGTCTCRAATAACTCAAGCAATACCAGGCGTTTATTCCTTGGAATGACSGCCSAGCTATCTTCCTCATTAGGGTCATAGCTGTACAGAGGGTGGTGTAGGAATATCAMTATGTGGTCGCTACTTCTGTTGCKGGCYTCGGCCAAGGATGTACGGAGAAAGGCRACTTGCCGGTCCCATTCGCCGGGAGTCTGGGAGTCGTCGAAGCCTACGCAACTGTTGAGGACAATGAAGCTGGACCCGCCTTGCTGGAAGGAGTAATAATCGTCGCCGAAATTCTTCCGATATTGTTCCAAGGTCTTGGGGGTCGGAGTGTTGCCCACATCCCAATTTCCGGGAGCCCAGTGGACTGGAATATGTGAGTGCAGCTTRGCRGTTATGCGGCGTAACTCGGCCAATTGATTGGGGTCGTTCCGGTCCTCCACGAAGTCTCCAGAAATGACGACAAATGCCGGGTTGAGACGGTTGGCTGCTGCGATGGCCTTTTCATAAAGTGCCGTTTCTTGGGCGAATCCTACGGTTTTGGCAGCGGGGAGAATGTTCCACCCTTGCCGCCTGTGAAACTCCTGGATGCGCTCCTCATCCAAGCCGCTTAGGCGCGCGAACATGCCGAACTGGGGATCGGACATTTGAATGAAGAAAAAATCCATCRCTGTTCCCTSTCCGACGCGACCGCTAGCCGCCAATAGAGCCGGAATTCACGAGTTGGAAGTGTAGTGCGGTATTGAACTGGCGTCAATCTTCGACTTACTTGTAAGCTTCCGCCTGGGGAATTGCAATCAAGGCTCGGGCTTTAGTCCGATTGACATTAGACACGGGTCGTTTCTGATGCGGTGGCTTCAGTCCAAATCCACGTAGGTCACCTCGCACTCAGTCCGAACGGTAGAGCCAACAGAGAGTGCGTCGGGTCCGAGTGGCTGGTTCGCTAACATATCTGCTTCCGAGCCCCATAGGCTGATAGCGAGGGTCGTGTTGTTATCTCTATCGCTCAGCAACAGACCTCCAACAAATCCTTTCCGAGAACTTACTGCAGGGATCACCGAATCTCGGTACTCGCTTATTGCCTCGTCCATCTTGCCTGGCTGGATTTGACGACGGTTGGTCCTTGCGTGAGTGGCAGAACCACTTTTCGACATATCACCTCGCACATCGACATCGTAGCCGCTTGATACACGTGGCCCGAGAACTTGGTCCACTATAGATACATCTATGAAGCTGCCTGGAGGATTCCCCGTTAGGTCGGCCTCGCTTGGCCAGAATGAGATGGCAATGCCATTGCCCTCTGTATGGTCGATCWTACTCWGGCTGCCCACGTTAGCCTGTACGCGGCTCACTGCYGGTCCGAGGGTGTCTTTGAAAAACGCGATTGTCTCATCTTTCTTGCCAGGTTTGATAGGTGCAATGTTCATCCTCGCCCGCATGGTAAAAYTCCTCYCAGTTGAATTTCCGAATGTTAACACGGGGATGCCCTGGGACCTTCATCCAACCGGCCCTGGCCTGACATCTTCCCCTTGCYGCTCTGGGTGACCGCCCGTTAACGTCCCACGCATGGGTCATTTCTATCGTTTCAAGCGTGGAGACCGAGTRACCATCAYCACYGGYAGCTACCGGAGATGTACTGGCGTCRTCGACAGCGCGGTGTTCCAACGGACGACAGATCACCCGGACGAATACGCGCCCGGCTACCACATCGTGCTGGACAGTGGYCCGGTGGTTACGGTGCGYTGGGRCSAGGTCGCYYTTTGAWCAGAYCATATTGGAAACSAGCCTGYCACTCGYYGGACCTGAAGKATATAATGCYGCTGTTAGCGATTACCTGTTGCAACGTTAGTCATCATTGAGAGGTGAGCCATGGCCGACACTCAGACCCTCGATAAAGCCTATCACGTCATCATGAGCCGCTTGGTAGACACAGGWCAGGCCCCCCACTACAGCGAATTGGCCACCGCCTTGGGATGCCCCATMGAGGAAGGRCGCCAGATCGTTCATGATCTMGCGGGAGCCACCGGYGCTGSGATAAGGCTGAATCCCGATACAGACTGGATCGCTACCTTTAGTCCCTTTTCGCTCATACCCACYCCATTCAAGATCTCCGTAGAYGGTGAGCAGAAATGGTTCGGCGTTTGAGGACCGGACGCGCTGGCGGTCTGCTGGCTGTTTCCGGGTAAAACCGTTAGTATCGATTGTCCCTGCCTGGACTGCAACGAAAGCATCAGCATTCAGATGCGTGATGGGCAGGTCCTCTCAGCCGATCCCTCCACCATAGTTGGGCACAGGAACTTGCCATCCTCGCCAACAGATGCCCGGCGCGTTTGAGGGCAGATGAACCTCTTCCGGTCGGAAGAGCACATGCGGAACTGGGCTCAGTTCAACCCAGACTCCGCCGATGCGAGCTTACCCCTGAACGACGAGGTGACCCTGTTCAGTACCGAATCGAACAAACACAAGCTAGACGAAGACTACATCTCCCAGTGGTTGCCCAAGCAGGCAGGCGAGCGTGCCTCGGCAGCACAGCAGATGGGCAAGACCGGCCCCTTCTGGCCTGGGACAAGCCCTAACCCTTAACAAAGTCTATTTGACCCGAATGTTAAATGCCCCTGGTGGATTCCAGGGGTATTTGTGCTTGGGCAGTAAACGGAAGGCCATCATTTGGGGCAGGAGTTGGAAAAGAATAACTGCCATTATCCTTGTCAGGAAAAGCTTTACAGGCACGAAGGTATTAACCTTGGCTACTCTGGTCAGTAGTCAACCGTAACAAG
>NVSQ01000090.1 GCA_002401285.1 SAR202 cluster bacterium | reverse complement strand
GAGTTCAACAAACTATTGGTAGAGAATAATTAGGTCTCGCTGGAAAAAGATATCTCGGAAACCGACCGGTACGGCAGGTTGCTGCGATACGTATGGTTGGAAGACGGCCGCATGGTGAACGAAGTCCTAGTGTCCAAGGGCTACGCCCGTGTATCGACCTACACATCAGACAGCAAACACGAGGATGTACTACTGTCAGCTGAGGTCGAAGCCATTGATCCCCAAATTGGGCTATGGGGCGAGTGTGGTGATGTACAGACATCAAGCCCGAAGAGAGCTGACTCCACCATTACGCCTCACACCGGCGGCAACTGTTCCATCTATTACCCAACCGTATGCATCCCCGATCCTACTCCGGATCTAGATTGCGGGGAGGTTGGCCTTAGAAACTATGAGGTACTGGCTGGGGATCCGCACAGGTTTGACGGGAATAAGGACGGAGTTGGGTGCGAAAATTGAGGATGAAATTCGCGTCGTCTCGGATCTGAAAATAGGAAGCTCACCATCATGGGGCAAGGTTGCAATGCGGACAAAGTCGTGAAAGCCGGTAGGGCTGGGAGATATTTTGCCCGTAAGGTCTACACACTATGGACATGAGTAAAAACCCCCCAATTACTACTACCGTGAAAATAATATAACCCCAGACTCGGAAGCATTTATCGAAGCAGAAACCCTTCATAGCCATTGGCCGCCACCTGCGCCCGCTTGGCCCGCGCAACTGGAGCGCTGTCCGGACTGCCAAGAAAGACCCGAGCTTTACCGGGAATGTTCGCGCCCACAAACCAAGAGTCAGCCTTTGTCCGGAGCGAATTGGCGGTGGCCTCGGCGACGTACTCGGTCCATGCCTCTTCTGCCTCGGGCGTGGCCGAGATATGCTTGAACTCATTCTGGCGCAGATAGCCGATGCAGTCGGCCACCCATTCCACGACGGGCTCGCAGCCTCTGGTGAAGTTGCCCGCTCCAGCGCCAGGCATGATGAAGAGATTAGGGAACCCGACGCTTTGGAGGCCCATATAGTTGCGTGGACCCCCGGCATATTTGTCTTTTATCGTCTGACCGCCTTCTCCGCGGATATCAATCCTGGTCAACGAACCGGTCACAGCGTCGAATCCGGTGGCGAAGATGATAACGTCCAGTTCGTACTCGGTATCTTGAGTCTTGATACCTTTGGGGGTGATGGACTCGATGGGAGCTTTCTTCACGTCTACCAACAAAACGTTATCCCGGTTGTAGGCCTCGTAGTAGTTGGTCTCCAAGGGGATGCGTTTGGAGCCGAAGGGATGGTCTTTGGGCACCAGCATCTCCGCCACCACCGGGTCGTGGACGCGTTCGCGGATTTTGTTGCGGACGAACTCGGCGTAGTCCTCATTGGCCGCGTCGTCGGTCAATGTATCCTTAAAATTGCCCAGCCATTTAGAGAAACCGCGTTGGGCCCACAATTCTTCGTACTTGGCCAACCGCTCTTCGGGGGAGACCTCGAAGCACGACCGCGGGTCGACGTCGTGAATAAACGCACCCGAGGTTTCCTTGAGTTTCGCAAAAAGTTCAGGATAGCTGGCCTTGATCTGCTGCTGGGTCTCCGGGTCGATCTCCGAATTGCGCAACGGCGCGGCATAGTTGGGCGTACGTTGGAACACAGTTAGATGGGCGACTTCTTCCGCGATCTTCGGAATAAGCTGGATAGCGGTGGCCCCGGTGCCGACGACGCCCACCCGCTTGCCAGTCAGGTCCATACCTTCCTCGGGCCATCTGGCGGTGTGGCACCAGTCTCCCTGGAAGCTGTCGATTCCGGGGAAGTCCGGAAGATAGCGCGCGGACAGCACGCCCACGGCCGCGATGAGAAACCGGGCCCGGGCCCGGCGGCCGTCTTCGATATGTATCTCCCAGCAATCCTCACCGTCGTCGTAGACTGCAGACGAAACGGGTGAATTCAACTGGATGTCGCCGCGTAGATTGAACTTGTCGGCAACATAATTGAGGTAGCGTTCGTTCTCCGGCTGGCCGGAAAAATGCTCTTTCCAGTCCCATTCCTGCAGGAGGTCCTCCGAGAACGAATAACCGTAGGTGTAACTCTCGGAGTCGAAGCGGGCCCCTGGGTAGCGGTTCCAATACCAGGTGCCGCCCACGCCAGCCCCGTCATCGAAGACTCGCACCGTCAGGCCAAGCTGGCGTAGCCGGTACAGCTGATAAAGGCCAGTAAGGCCAGCGCCGATAATAATCGCGTCAAACTGCTCAACTTCCTCGACCGTGTCTGCCGACGTTTGCTCTATGGAATCTCTCATACCATTACTCCGTTCCGTCGCTCAACTCTTCCGGTTAGGGTGAAAGGAACTGCTCCATTTATAAACGTATAAAACCCGTCTTCGCCTATGAATTTAACCATCGCACTTTACCAAGAAACCCAAACGTCTAATTTCCGACTTCGAAAGAACTACAGATCCCCTGCATCCTAAGAAGAACCTCCGCCAGAGTTGATACAGGGTAAGATAGCCCATTATACAGTAGAAGTTAGTCAGCCCAAGAGACGTTGATGGGCTTACCGGTGCTGCATGCCAAAAAATCTGCCCTGAGTTGATTTGACGGGTTATCGAAATGCGGCCAGTCACAATCGAGCGATTCTGCGGGTATGAGACTTGGCATGGAGTTTGATATCCCGCCAGACTAAATATATTTGGAGATATGGGACGGCGCTCGGTGGATTGTGACGTCATTGTCTCTTGTCTTCACTGTGTTGGTTGCCACCAGATTATCAAGAATTGGTGCCGAAGGTCAGAGTCGAACTGACACAGGGTCACCTCTACCGGTTTTTGAGTTTGTCGCCGTGCGTACCACTAGACCTCACCAGCCTTTTTATGTTCCACAATCGTGACTGCAATGTACCAATGTGTTTCACCAGACCTCAGGAGACATTAACCCTTTGGGCGACGTTCTGGGCGACGGTTTTAGGCCTCACCAATCAACGAGGCAGGGCGAAATACCTCACGACGAAGATTTCCTTACTTCGGTCATCCAGAGCGGAACGTATTAAGGCGATACATTCCCGTCGCAAGATTGTGTCAACCTCTAACAACTTATCCGCCAGGACTTCAACTGCCGCCCAGTTGTCTTGCAAAATGACCCGCACCCGATGCCCAAGCCATTCCAGGTACGCGCTTAATTCGTYGTCATCCCGATTCTTGGTCAGCCACCCCAATGCCTCGACGGCGTGACTATTATCGATTCCTAAGCCCCAGGCGATGTGGTTGCCCACGTCGAGATGCTTTTGAACCCGGCCAGTCAATTTGCCGATTCTGTAAAATAATTGCTCCGCTTCCCCTCCAGCCAAATAGGTCATGGCGCGCCGTTCCATGATGTTCCGGAACTTGCTATCCACGGTTCTATACTCCGGGGTTTTTTTCAATGGCCGTGGCATGAATGCACAATGACCAACAGTAGTATCGTCGGGCACTATAGACACTTTCGTGAATGCTCGTTTCAAAGCAAATCCGGCTACCGCATGGCCAGCCTCATGATAGGCAGTGGCTTCCCGTTCTATATTGGATTCCATGGCCGGTTTCATAGCAACGCCCTCACTACTTCCATCCGGAGAAGGACGGATTCTTCCAAACGAGGAAAAGCACGATTGCGGCAACGATAGCGGCGGCAGCAACGGGGACTTTCGCATCCTGCAATATCCCCAGGATGACCAAGCCCAAAATCGGGGAAAGCAGGGCGACCACCTTCCCAGTGATGCGTTCCATGCCGGGATTATAAACCGCAACCCTGGGGCGGCACCATTAATCATCGAACCCTGAAATCCCCGATATAACCATCCAAAGTTCCAGGCTRAGTTCGGTGTTGCCAAAGAAGAACCTGACGGCCCAAGGGATACGAGAAAGCCCCCTGGTTCGCCGCCAGGGGGTATTTTCATGCCTACTAACCAAGGTGACTGTTTGATTCKCCCCGTCCGCCGGATTAAACTCATCGGCATAATATCCAGCCTACAGAGGAGCACGACATGGAAAAACCTGTTGACCTCAATGGATTCGTCCTGGCGATGACCGAAACCGCATACGCACAAGTTAAGGCAGCATGTGACGGTCTTACCGATGAGCAGTTTTTCTGTCAACCAACTCCGGAAACCAATCCCATCGCCTGGTTGATTTGGCATATGAGCCGGGCCAGAGACGTTATCACCAGCAACATCAGCGGTGAGAACCAAGTATGGATGTCCAATGGCTGGGCTGRTAGATTCGGTATGGATGCAGAAGACGTAGGTATAGGGGATAGCCCAGAGAAGGTATCGGCATTCCACCCCGAACGGTCTTTAGTGATGGGCTACCTAGATGATGCCCACGAAGCCACCATGAGACGCCTGTCCATGATTCCCACTGAACAGTTTGACCAGCCTGTGGTATATGCCSTTGGYGACRCMCGGCCGGTCTGGAGRGCACTTGTGGGGATGGCGGGTGATTCAACCCARCAYACCGGGCAGATYGCCTATCTRMGAGGCATGTTTACAGGRATGGGCTGGAGGCGGCGTGCCGGCTGGKMCTRAATAAACCAGGAATMACCCTTTAGGCATACCCCCGGCGTTTCCCGGTGTGGCGTGTCTCTGAAACAAGAAAAGCCCCCTCGGTTCCAGGGGGCTTTTAGCAATGACCTGCGTCTGATATCAGGGCTTATCGATAGTCATGTCTCAAGACCACTTCGCCTTCCCTGATGTTGTAGTCACCTGTGACGAACTCAGCTATCCCAGCCATAATGGCCCTCATATGTTCTTGGCCCGCATCCGCTGATGATTTGTTGTCATAGACGCCTACTGTAACCATGCGGTTTTCGAGAATTCGCGA
>NVSQ01000039.1 GCA_002401285.1 SAR202 cluster bacterium | reverse complement strand
TCGGCCCGGTGGTTGGCGGACCGTATTCCCGGCTGCGACGTATACGCTTCGGCACAAGCGCTGTCAGATGCCTCCGGTTTGGTCTTTATAACCACTCCTGATTCTGCTATAGAAGACGTAACGAGGTCGGTGAACTGGCGTCACGGCCAAGGCGTGGTCCATTGCTATGGTGGGGCATCCATCGAGTTGCTTAAGTCCGCCGCCGAACAGGGCGCGATGACCGGAGCTTTCCACCCCTTCCAGACATTCGCCGGGCTGGCCTCCCCTGAAGAGGCCGCGGCCAGACTGTCTGGGGTAACTTTCGCGGTAGACGGTGAAGGGTGGATCGGCGGATATCTGCACAGTATCGCCCAGGACTTGGACGGACATTCCGTATCCATCCCCGGCGAAGACCGTCCCCTATATCACGCTGCCGCGGTGTTCGGGTGCGGCTATCTGGTGGCTTTGCTGAAAACAGCCGTGAGCCTTTGGGAAACGATGGGCTTCTCCCCAGAACAAGCGATTCAAGCCTTGATGCCTTTGTCTTCCGCCACCCTGGGAAACGTGGCGCGAGAGGGGTTGCTGCCCAGCGCCACCGGGCCGGCCATCCGCGGCGACCTGTCGACCCTTCGCTCCCACTTGGAGGCGTTGTTTCAACGTTCACCCGAGTTGGTGTCCCTGTACGGGAATCTGGCCCGAGCTTCCCTGCCTTTGGCGGTAGGGCACGGCCTGGGCCCAAGCCAATTGACCGCCATAGAAGAACTGGTCGACCACTATATAGGCATCGAATAATCAAACGCCATGCGGCCTAGCATCCCCCTTCCAAACCGGGGGATTGAGGGGAGTCGGTTCCCCAGGGCGAACATCGGCATACCCAAATTTCCGGAGGTTGCAAGCATGGCAAAGGTGACCATCAGGGACATCGGCCAGATGAAGGCCGACGGTAAAAAGATACCCATGGTTACTGCCTACGACTACACCTCGGCATGCCTGGCTGATCAAGCCGGGATACCAATACTCCTGGTTGGCGACAGCCTGGGCATGGTTGTGCTGGGCTACGAGTCCACCGTCAAGGTGACGATGGATGACATTTTGCACCATACCAAAGCCGTGGTCCGGGGCGCCAAGCAAGCGCTGGTGGTCGCCGACATGCCTTTTATGACTTACCACATAGACCAGTCCCAGGCACTCGCCAACGCCGCCCGATTGATCCAAGAAGGCGGCGCGCAAACCGTAAAGCTGGAGGGTGGCGAGAACGTGGCGGATACAGTAAACCGGATGGTTGAGAGTGGCATACCGGTGATGGGCCACATCGGACTCATCCCCCAGTCCATCAACTCCTTTGGAGGATACCGCGTGCAGGGCCGGGACCGGGAAGCGGCGGCCAAGTTGTTGCGTGACGCCAAAGCCCTGGAGGCTGCCGGCGCTTATGCCATTGTCTTGGAACTGGTGCCGACTCCACTGGCAGGTCTGATATCAAGACAATTGACCGTGCCTACCATCGGCATCGGGGCTGGAGTTGAGTGCGACGGACAGGTCCAGGTACTCCACGACATGCTTGGGCTGTTCACCGATTTTGTGCCTAAGCACGCGAAACAGTATGCCCGATTGGCCGAGTCGATAAAAGAGGCGTTCGCCCAATACGTCCAGGACGTCGAAGGCGGAACCTTCCCCACCGATAAGCAAAGCTTTGGGATGGACGAATCGATCTTGGAAAACCTGACCGTCCTGCCCTAAATAGGTCCCCGCCCAACCCCTCTTGCCGCTTGGCCTGGGGTCGAGGTAAAGTACCGGCCTTCAAGGAGAAACGGCGTCTTCATGCAAGTCCTCCAAAACCGGCGCCAGATGTCCAGAGCCTGCCGTTCAGCCAAGCGTCCCCTGGGCTTGGTGCCTACCATGGGCGCGCTTCACGAAGGCCACATGGCTTTGGTGAAGCAAGCGCGCAAGGATAACTCAACCCTTGCGGCGACGATCTTCGTTAATCCTTCCCAGTTCGGACCCCAAGAAGACCTGTCGGCTTATCCCCGCGACCTGGAGCGGGACTTGGCTTTGCTCCGGGAAGAGGGGGTGGACCTGGTGTTCACGCCAAGTGTTGAAGAGATCTACCCGCCGGGATTCAACACCTGGGTGGATGTTGGCGGACTGGGCGACCGGTTGGAGGGGGCGCACCGCTCCGGCCACTTCCGGGGAGTGGCCACGGTGGTTGCCAAGCTGTTTAACATCATCGGTCCCGACCGGGCCTATTTTGGGCAGAAGGATGGGCAGCAGTCGGCGGTTATCCGCAAGATGGTCCGTGATCTAGACCTGGATGTGGAGGTAGTGATGGTTCCCACGGTGCGGGACAGCGACGGATTGGCCCTCAGCAGCCGCAATGCCTATCTCACTGAGGAACAACGCCGGGCCGCGCCGGTTGTTTACCGGGCGTTACAGTTGGCGCAAAGACTTTGGCAGGAGGGGATCACCGACGGCAGTTGGATCCGTTCGGAGACCAGACTGGTGTTGGAGAGCGAAGGGTTGATCGAACGCATCGACTACGTTAGTGTGGCCAACGCCGAAACCCTGGAAGAGTTAGACATAGTTAAGGGGCGCGTAATGGTTTCCGTGGCCGTTCAGTTGGGCAAACCCCGCTTGATCGACAACATTATTCTGGAGTAGCGAGCCGAGTATTTCCCAGGGAGGACACGACCTCCCTGTCGGGCCCCCTTCCCAAGGGGGGATGTAGCTGCCAGCATTGACGCGGTTCCAGCCGCCTACTGGTGTTCTTGGGGATGGGGTTGCTCTCGTAGCAGGCTCAAGGCATGCAGGACGGGTGCATCGGTGAAGCTGAACAACACCGCGGGGTTGGCGGCCGACGAGTTGACGTGCTCGTGGAAAGCCCAGCCAGGAACGCAGAAAACGTCCTTTTCGCTCCAATCCAATCTCTGTCCGTCAACGATCGAATAGCCTTCCCCTTCAACCACATGGTAGATGACGCTGGCGGTGTGGCGGTGGGCCTTGGTGGCTTCGCTGGGTCGCAGCAACTGCGCATGGCAGGCCATTGTCGGCATGACCGGTCCGCCGGTATTGGGATTGGTGTATTCCAGAATCACTCCGTCATATGGGCTTCCGTCGGCCACCGGGGCCAAGCCCTGCAGCGCCGACCATGTCTTGTCCCACGGATAGTGCATCAGCGGCGAATGAGTACTCTGAGGTTTTTCCCAGGCGGGACGCAGCACGCCGGAGCCGTAGGCGGTCAGGGAAGAATCGGTGGGAAAGGTGATCGGTTGGATGTCCTCGGGATAGGGCTCGAAGAATACGGCTTCCAGCAGGTGGGTCAAAGGCAGGTCCAGACCGTCCAGCCAGATGATGGGGTTGCCGGTGGTGTTGCCGTGGTCGTGCCAGGTCCAGTTGGGCGTCAACACCAGATCTCCGGGAAGCATGGGTATCTTGTCGCCTTCGACGGTGGTATGGCCGCCGTCGCTTTCGATGATGAATCGTAGAGCCGCCGGCGTGTGCCGATGGGCGCGGGCCGACTCTCCCGGCATGACGATCTGCAGGCCGGAAAACAGGCTGTTGGTAGTGGCGATGCGGCCCTCTAAGCCGGGGTTCAGCAGCATCAATACCCGTCGCTCCGCGTCCTCGGTGCCCACAAGCTCGGCCGCCCGCATGGCTTGGGGACGCAGCTCTTTCCAACGCCATATGTAGGGTAGGGCTTTACTCTTGGGCTCGTTGACCAGGGCCTGTTCTTGCCGGGTCCAGAGAGGAGCGGTGCTGTAGGTTTCCAGGTCCCGGTAGAAGCCTTCCAGTTCTTCGGGTGTCGCTTTGGAAGCGGAAGGTCTCAGCATGGCATAACCCCTCCAGGTGCTGTCTTAGCTCTGGGTCAGTTCGCGGACCGCCTCGGTGAAAGCGGGCACCACGTGCTCCCAATCCCCAACAACGCCATAACGGGCTTCCTTGAAGATATTGGATTCCGCGTCTTTGTTGATGGCGACGATGACCTTGGCGCCGGAGCAGCCCGCCATGTGCTGACTGGCCCCGGAGATGGCTACGGTGATATACACCTCGGGGGTAATGGTCTTACCCGTCAGGCCAACCTGGTAGCTAGAAGGGACCCAGCCGGAGTCTACCGCCGCCCGGGACGCGCCCACGGCGCCACCCAACAGCTTGGCCAGAATTTCCAGGTCCTGGAAAGGCTCGGGTCCGCCCAAACCGCGACCGCCGGAGACCACGACGCGCGCATCCTCCAGCTTAACTCCCTCGGCCGCTTCCTCCACCACGTTGACCACCTGGCTGCGGGCCTGGGAGGGGTCCAACTCCACTGGGAAAGACACAACCTGGCCCTGTCTTGAGGAGTCAGGGTCCAAGGGCTCGTAGACCTTGGGGCGGATGGCGGCGATCTGAGGAGTGTAGTTGCACCGAACCACCGCGATGGCGTTGCCGCCATAAACCGGGCGGTTGGCCAGCAGGGTCTTCGACCCGGCATCGATCGATATCTCCAGACAATCTTGGGCCAATCCGACGCCCAACCGGAACGCCAGCCGAGGGGCAAGCTCCCTTCCTTCGTTGGTTCGCCCGATCAATACGACGCGCGGGGACACGTCCCGGCAGAGGGCTTCCATCGCGGCTAGGTAAAGGTCCACTTGGTATTGGGCCAATTGGGGATGGGTAACCGCGTAGACTTTGTCGGCCCCATAACTGATGGCCTGTTGGGACGGTTGGTCCAATGTGTCGCCCAGCAATCCGATGGCCAACTCTTCGCCCAAGTCGTCGGCTGCTTTGCGGCCGGCCGTCAGCAGTTCTCTGGACGTGGAGCTAAGCTCGCCGCCCGTTGAATCACCCAGGACCAATACGCCCGATTCGTCCGCCATGTTACCTCCGCCTCTGTGTCCTTCGACAGGCTCAGGACGAACGGCAAAGTTTTCAGTTTCCGTTCGTGGCGAGCTCGTCGAACCACTTTTTGAAATGGATTCTTGTCCTGATAGCTGACCGCCAAAAGCTGACGGCTGGCTAGATCAGCTTGGCCTCGCGGAGTTTCAGCGCCAGTTGCCTTCCGGCATCGGCAGCGTCATCTCCTTCGATGATTTCACATTGTTGATCGCGCACTGGCACGAACAGTTCTTGTAACGTGACCCTGGGCTCTAGTTGGGAGGCGTCGGCGCCTAGGTCGGAGGAACTCCAGATAGTAGGCTGCTTCCTGGTGGCGGCCATGATGCCTCGCAGAGTGGGGTAGCGAGGTTGGCCCAATTCGTTACTCACGGTAACCAGAGCCGGGAGAGGCGCCTCCACTACTTCATAGCCGTCGTTGGTGATCCGTTCGACGGAGACCTTGCCATCCTTAATCTCCACCTTTTTGCCCAATGAGATGCATGAAAGGCCCAATATCTCGGCTACCCCCAACGGGACTTGGGCGTTGTCCCAGTCGGATGCTTGCCTGCCGCAGATGATCAGGTCGAACCCGCCCAGCTTGCGTATCGCTGCCGCCAGTAACTGGGCGGTGAAAAAACTGTCGATGGAATTTTCGAAGGCGTCGTCCTGCAACAAGACCAACTCGTCGGCGCCCATGGAGAGGGGTTTTTTCATAACGTCCAGGGCGAAAGAAGTCCCCGTGGAAATGACGGTTATAGAAGCTTCTTGGGAGTCTTTGATCTGTAAGGCCGCTTCCACGGCGTTTTCGTCGAAGCCGTTGACGACAGGAGGAATGTTAGACGGTGGGACGACTGCTTTGGCATCGGCGTCGATGCGAAAAGCGGCCATGGGCATCTCTGGGTCGATGACCTGTTTGGCCAGGACGGCGATGCTCACCGGCATGGTAGTTCCCCCTTAAAATCGGCAAAATCGAGACTATGTGAAACATATCACGAGCCTATGTACGTGTCAATGAAGGCCCCTGAACACCACATCGAAATGCCGCCTGAAGCGCACCGTTTTATCGCCTTCAGCCGGTTCGCGACGCGATAATTGTCATACTGTGAATCACTCCCCACGGTTTAGTCCGCACTGCCTTCCTCTGATTCCATGACTCCCGCATGATGTATCGATTCCCTATTTTGCGTGGAAAACTTTTTGGGGAAGCACGCGAGGAGCTATCGAGGGCGTTCCTAAAACCAGTCTGCTGGCCTTCAAACTGAAGCCCTATCAGCACTCGTTGCGGCCATGATTTAAGCAAGTCGCTATGCTACAATCCCATAAATGCCGGATATGCGGACGTATTCGGGGTTGTTTCACGCCTGGCGTCAGTCGGGCGCCAATGATTCCGGATGGTGCCTGTTTCGCACCATGTCACTGTATTTTTTCAATCAAACTTAAAGTACGAACTCTTAACTGATAAGACCGGGAGGTTGGCATAAGTTATGGGCCTGCCATTAATGATTCTCCGATTCGTGGCGACTCCGATCCTGGGTATCGCCATTTTCGCCGGACTCCTGCTGACGTTGGTCGTGAATAATATCGTCGATAAATTACTGAACGCCGAATTTTATACCGATACCATCGCGGAACAGAATACCTACAACCGGATCTACGACGATGTTCTGCTGGACCAAAAGGCGAAAGACAAAGTTCAAGAACTTCTTGGGGACGTCAAAGTGGTGAGTCCCGAGGACGTTGTGGGGCTGGTCCGTGGGTTGCTGCCTCCGGAATACTTGCAGTCGCAGGTGGAGGGCGCGATTCAGCGTGCGATGGCATATTTTAACGAAGACTTGGACACTCTGGAACTTTACTTGGAGATGGGGTCGGCGATAGATAAGATAAAACCCACGTTGCTAGACTACGTTGACCGGCGTATAGATGGCATTCCCGAAGCGGATCCTGGCCCCGCTGAATGTAATCCCGGTACCGTGAAGAGTGTTGGTGACGGCTACCAAGAAGTATTCCGGAATCTGGCGGGAGGCCAAGTACCAGCTTCCTTGCCATCCATCAAGGTGATTGCCGAGCCGTGCCGCGTGCTGATCTTCGATGCAGCTTTCCCAGCCTTGTTCGCCGACGACACCTTGGATAGCCGGATAACCCAGGCGTTAGGTAATTCCACGGACGACATCCGGGCGGCGTTCGTCGCCGGGGATACCCATGGAGTGTTAAAAGCAGCGGCCAGGCCCTTGTCCGAGCCGCTGGTTGACGACGCTGTCGCCAAGATCCGTGAACGGTTGGACGAGGGTGACCGGCTAAACCTGATTCGGGTCCTGGCCGAGTCAAGTAGCGATTCTACCGAGGAAGAGATCCGCGTCGAAGTGGCTGATGCCAAGGCATTGGTTGTGCAATACCGGGCCTTGGGCGGCACGTTAGCGGCCCTGATGTTGTACGGCGGGGCGATTCTTTTGGCCGTTCTTCACCTTCCCAAATTGAGCGCGGCGATGCGATGGCCCGGCATCTTCCTATTGGTGTCCGGCGGCCTGATATTTGTCATCGGTAAAATACTCGAATCTAAAGTGGTGGATTGGTTGATCACCGGGGTGGACAAGATCACCGCGAATGCGCCGGGTATTCCAGGCCCGGCGATCAATCTGATCAGCGACCTCGTCCTATCCTTCGGCCAGCAACTTACCCAAGGATTCGCCGCACCGGCGTTTACCGTGCTTATAGTGGGAGCGTTGCTCTTCGCGGTCTCGATCGTCTTGTCGATAGTGAAGCCCTTTATTCCAGGGCTGTCGTGAGGCAAGGCCGAGGAAGTGCCCTCAGCCGGGAATTAAAACAGGGCTATCGGATTCACCGGGGAACCGGTGACGATCCGCAGCCGCAAGGGCCCCAGGGTCAGCATGAACTCGTACCGCTGACGCTGGGCGCAGGCTTGGCTTAGCTCCTCCAGGTTGGCGTTGTCGATCAGCCACAGGCCCAAGGTCACCAGAGAAACCGTATGCAGCGGCGCCGTAACCGTGGCGTAGTGGCTGGGTTGGCAGTCGTTGGAGGTGTCCGTGCCCAGCATGGCCACGCCCCGCTCTTTGAACCAGGGAGTGCAGGCTACCTGGCAGGCCGTGGACGGTTCCGTGTTGGGTACCGGTCCCGTGTCTAACCGCTTCCGGTAATTGCCGGTGCGCACCAGAAGAATGTCTCCTTCCTCGACCCGCACTCCTTGCGCCCGCTCGGCGGCCTCCAGATCCTGGGGCATCACCGGCTCTTCCGGCGGCACCCAGGATATGCCACGAACTGCCGGGATATCCAACAGCACACCGCGGGTGACGATACCGTCCGAGGCTACCTCGATGGAGTGGGTCTGGGCGCCCTCCCGGGAGGTTATCTGACTGGCCGGCTTGCCGTTGTACAGCTTGCCTCGCCACGAGTAGTGGGATAGGGCGTCGATGTGAGTGATGGTCCGGCCGTGAAATACCATGCCGATGAACTCGGCCGCCCCCCGGCGCACTAAGCGGCGCTCTTCCGGGTCGGTATCCCGTCCTTCACCGCTGTCCACCATGTAGCGCTGGACCTGATGGGAGATGTCGGGCGTCAAGTCGRTGACGATGGGCCGGGCACAGCTAACGGCAACGCCATCCCGCACCAGACTGGCCGCTTGTTGCCGCTTGGCTGGCGTGATCAGATTCGGACAGCCCATCTGGTCGTCGTCGCCCCAGCGGCCCCAGTTGGATAGGGTCTCCATCCACTCCAATACCTGGGCTTCCGAGGGTATGTCATCTGGCATGAAGGGACTCATTTGTTGGTTGAATAAACATTGTTGACATAACGTTACGCGGTTTATGATGCGAAGAAGGGCACCCAAAAATCCCTTCCCCCTCGAAGCGGGAAGGTTAGGATGGGGTGATACACCTCATGGACTACACTTCCAGAGATGGGCAGGCCGCACGAGAGAGCCCTGGCCGCACTGAACCTAGATGCTCACGATCACGTTGACGACTGCGGTGGTTCCACCATTTACCGCAGCTAAGGCGCGTTCCAGAGCAGGCTTGAGTTCGTTGGGGTCTTCCACCCGTTCGCTGTGGCCGCCGAAGGGCGTCACCAGGTCGGCGTAGTTGGGGCCGGGGATGTCCACTCCGTGATGGATGCCGGTCTTGGCGGCTATCCCCTCGGGGTAAAACTGCAGGTGCAGATTCTGCATCGCCGCATACTTGCCATTGTTGAAAACTATTATCAGGATGGGCAGGTTTTCCGCGGCAGATACGCCGAAACTCTGAACGACGGGGTTGTATAGGAAGGAGCCATCGCCCATCAGAGCGACTACCGGGGAGTCGGGCTTGGCAAGTTTGACGCCTAGGGCCGTGCCCAATCCCTGGCCCAGTCCGCCATTGGGGTGGAAGTAGCGTTGAGGAGTGTTCCAAGCGATGTGCCGCAGGATGGCGCCCCGGTGGGTGATGGTTTCCTCAACGTAGGTGGCGTCGTCGGGCATCACCTCGCTGATAGCGGCGCACAACCATACTGGGTCGATGGGGCCTTTAGATCTGGCTGCCTCGACGGCGGCGCGGTTACTTTCGGTCGCCTTGTCGTGCTCGGCCTCCCATTGGGTCTTTCTTGCTGAGATCGCCTCAGCGTTGAGACCGCCGTTGGACTCCACGGCATCGGCTAGCAGCTTAACCGTTACGCCTATGTCGCCTTCCAGGTAGATATTGGCATGAAGGGCTTGGTAGGTCAGATGCTCTTTCAGAGGATACTCATCAATGGAGATCACCGTACCCGTRGCGGGACCGGCGGACGGCGGATACCAGGGGGTCTTGCTTCCCACCAACAGGATCACGTCGGAGGTGTCTTTGAACCGGTTTACGTTGGTCCCCTGGTACATGGGATGGTCCTTGGGGAAGTTGGCGTAGCCAGGACCCGATTCCACCACCGGTATCGACAACAATTCCGCGAGCCTGACCATCTGATGGAAAGCCTCCACGTCCCTTCCGGCGGATTCGGTGATGATTACTGGGGCAGACGCTCCGGCCAACAATCCGGCGACTTCATCKATGGCAGACGCTTCGGAATGGATCTTCGGCGGCGCTGGAATCTTGCCTATTCTCGCCGGAGGAGTCCAGGCGGGAAGCATGACTTCCATGGGGATGTCCAGGAATGTTGGGCCTTTGGGCAGCCGCTGGGCCATCTCGCCGGCCCTGGTTATCGACTCGTAGAGATTAAAGTGAGTCGATACGTGGCTGCTCCACTTGGTGAAAGGTTCAACCCACCGGTCTGCTCCGCCAACCACGTTCAGCCCCCGGTACCACTGGCCGCCGGGATCGAAATCGGGGTCCTCACCATTGGTGATTGATTCACCGGAGCAGATCAGCATGGGCACCTCGCCTTGGTAGGCGCCGTGAATGCCCAGGGAGCCCTGCAGCAGTCCCACTCCGGCGTGCAACAGAACCGCCTGCAACTTGCCGGTCACCCGGGTATAGCCCATGGCCATGGTCACGGCTAGGGTCTCATGCCAGGTGTCGATGTAACGGGGTCCGTCGGACTCGTTTATCTTCTGCCGGGCGAGGGCCTCCCATACCGACGGCCAATCGGAGCCGGGGGACGCGATTATATAGTCGATGTCCAGATTCCGGAACGCCTCTAAGACGGCTTCTCCACCGTCCACGAGTTCTCTAGCCATTGTTGCCTCCTGGGARCTGTGTCGKGATTGGGGCGGGTTTGGGGCACATTRTACGATAACGAGGGGATGCGATGGCGGGGACGCCTGAACCTCTACGCCTTGACCCAACGGCACTCKGGCATATGGCCGTGCCCTCCATGGTCGGGACAAGTGCACGGGATATCTTCCCGCTTGGCGTAGCCGTTGCTTTCTAGGTGGGAATCGAAGCCTGCGTAAAAGGTATACCCGTCGTCGATGGACTGGAACCCCGCGGTAAAGGCCGCCCGGAGCACGTCTTGGGTTGGTGTCAGCGTGGGTTTACCGTTTTGATCGAAGGACATTCAACATCCAGAAAGGATGCCCTTCGACAGGCTTAATACGAACGGTAAGGATCCGTTTTCCGTTCGTCCTGAGCCTGTCGAAAGACACCCCGCATCAGTTCCCCGAKATTTCTAGGACCTCTWTGATATCTTGAGCAAATATCATGTCTTCCGTGCCCTCCAGGGAAGGGTCTTCGAGCGAGGAGAGRTAACGGGCGAAGATCCAGACGCCGTCCATTGGGTTGGAAACCACCACGACGGTGGCTTCGTGGGAAATCTTTAATTTGTCCCCGGCCTTTAAAAGCCGCACGTTGACTACTTCTGCCAAGTTTGCCTCTCTGCCCCAANGTGATGGGATTCGCKTGGATCAGCGGGGGCGNCCCCCTCTCTAACTCTCTCCCCTACGAANGGGGAGAGAACGGACCTCTATCTCCAGYCGGCTAGTTCGTTCCAGTTGGGAGCGTCCATGAACTCGGCCCATCTCTTGTAGAAATTTCGTAGATTTTGCTCGCTGGATCTGGCCTCAGTTAGGTCCATTACGGTGCCGGGAATCTTGAGTCCGTCTAACTCAAAATTGGTCTGCTCGGACCCCATGCCCTGCTCGTAGCTGTAAGGGTGCCGCCTGGCGATGGTTCCCCTGCTGGCGGAATGGGCGTAGTTCCAGTTCTCCATGTCGTCCTGTTCCGTAAGACCTCCCGGCCCTGAATACCGGATGTAGTACTGGCGCAAGAAGTCTTTGACCGCATAGGGAGCGCCTGCGTCCACGAAGTACCAGCGCCACACTTCTGTTTGGTGGGCGCCCCTGGGGTGCCAGACGGCGATGGACCGGGGTTGCCTCGGATGCAGGGCGGTGTTGGGGAATATCTCCCCGGGACTGCCGGTAACCCGGCCCCACTCGCCTTTAATGGCCCTCCGTTTCTCCTCCGCCTCGCGGAAATAATCGGCGACCTCAGGAGATTGTTGATACGAAGCCGCGGTGGGAGAGCCGCCGGGCAGAACGTAGATCCCTGTCTGGTGTCCCCGGTCGGGGAAGGAGACTTGCAGGCGGTGGGAGTCGGCTCGCTCTTGGGTATMCCTGCGACCGGTGCCGCTGGGCCCGATTCCCACCATGTCGGCTGATCGGTGGCTGATGTTGTGGTAGCTATCTCCGCTGAAATTCTCCGCCGGGAACTTCCAGTTGCAGGGGATGAGCCATTTCTGRACSCCGCCGATGACCTCCAATGGCTCAYCGGTCCCATTCCAGGCCTCAAGGGACAGGTCGAAGAACATCTTAAAGTCACCCAGATATTCGGTGAAAGGGGGCGCCGACGGGTCCCAGGTAGCCCAGATCGAGCCTTTGTAGACCTCCATCTGAGCTACTTCAACCAGGCCCCACTTGGATTTGTCCAGCTTTTCATGGTAAGCGTCTTTGAAGAAGGGAACACCCACCAGCTTGCCGTCGGTGGCGTAGCTCCAGCCGTGGTAGGGGCAGGTGAATACGGGGGTGTTGCCTTCGTCGTAGCGGCACACCTTCATGCCCCGGTGCCTGCAAGAGTTCAGGAAGACATGCAGAGCCCCATCCCGGCCCCGGCAGAGAATGACCGACTCTTCTCCCATGCAGGAGACGAAGTAGTCTCCGGGCTTGGGAACCTGGGATTCGTGGCCGATGAACAACCAGGCGCGGGTAAAGACCTGTTCCTGCTCTTCGGCGTAGATCTCCTCGTTAACGAAGATCTCCCGGCTGATCTGGCCGGCCTTCAGATCCACAAGTCCGTCGACGAACCGGCCCTTGGTTTTCGTAGCCATCTTGTCAGCCTCCCGGTTTCTTTTCGGCCTTATGGCCTTGGCGCACCGGAGCCCGGTTGGTATTGAAACGTTGGTATTAGAAGAAAAACGTCAAGTTCTTGGCCAGCAACACGTTCTGATCCAGGATGATCTTCCGYTGGGCAATCTTCCACTGGCCGTCAACGCTGCGTAGGACTTCCTCGCGTTTGCCCACCAGGAAGTCCGTTTCGGTCTGCACCCGGTTCCGGTAGATCATGAACCGGCATTTCACATTGACCTCTGTTGCTTGGGAAACAGACGGGGTGGCTTTCAGGACCTGCACGTTGGAAACCGAATGGCAGATRCGGGACARGGGCTCTTCGGCCCAGTGGACGCCGGTGAGTATCTGATTCACTCGGCGGACCAACGTGTCCTTCCCCTCGTCGAACCAGTTGATATCCTGGCCCTCGCGGGTGAACTCCCGATCCAGTTCGCCAAACTTGACGTTACGGCGCATCGGCATCCAGTARCGGATGTCYTCGGTGAGGAGGTCCAGCCAATCCTCGAATTGCCTCTCGTCCAAGAGTTCCGCTTCTTGGTAGAGGAATTGCTCAATCTCATCTTTGAGGAGCAGGTGATCTATCCTGCTTTCCGAAACGGCCATATCTGTTGGCCTCCTGTGGCCGTGTTCCCGATGCTGGTTATTATGGGACAACGGCGGTCAATTGTCAGCTATGGCCAGRTGTTTGATCTTGAGGGTTTGGTGGTGCCATATGCGGTGGGTTGGYGGCGAAGACTCTGCTCATTTCCGGATGTTCTTGATGGGTGATCTGGCAMCCCCCATCCTAACCTTCCCCCACAAAGGGCGAWGGGATCTGTCCTCTCCCCCGTTTTGGGGGAAAGTTAGAGTGGKGSTGTARCAGTGCCCAGGATTTTATTCGCCCCCTAGGTTCTAGTCTCGCCTGGGGTCAACTTGCTGGAAATCCGGCGCGTCGGCCGCTTCGCCGCGCAATACCGCCCCGGCCATCTCTTCCAAGATTTTGGCTACCTTAGGATATCCGTCTTGGCCCCACCCAAGGACCTGGGCCCGGTGGAACGCGTCGTCGGCGATGATTCCTATCCTCGCCGGAGCCTGCACCTCCCGGGCCAACTCGCAGGCCAGCCTCAGGTCTTTGGCCACGATGTCCAGGGAACCACCCGAAGTAAACTCGCCGCTTAAKACCGCACGAGGTATATTGTCGAAAACCCGGCTGGCTCCGGCGCTGACYGGAACGACCTGGGCCAGAAGCCCCACATCGACCCCGGCCTTGACTCCGATCAGCAGCCCTTCCAATGCGGTGATGAAGTTGGAGTAGCCCAGGTATTGGGTAACYAGTTTGGTGGCGCACCCGGCGCCGRTGCCGCCCATGTGGAAGATGTTCCCGGCCATGCTTTCAAAGATCGGACGATACTTGGCGAAGGTCGCGGCGTCGCCCCCGGCCATGACRGTCATCCTGGGCGGGCGTCCGCTTACCGGAGCGTCCAGCACCTCKATGCCCCGGCTCAAACAAGCCTCGGCAACGCGGCGAAAMACCGTTGGSGAGTTGGTGGTCATGTCGATGTACGCGCCGCCGGTGGGCAATCCGGCCAGGATACCGTTGTCCGGGTCCAAGACGGTGAATTCCATCTCGGTAGGGCCGGGCAGCGAGGTAAAAACCGCTTCGCTGGCCGCGGCGACCTCCCGGGCGTTTTCAGCCCAGGTGGCCCCCATCTCGCAGAGGTTGGTGGTGGCTTCCCGCCGGACGTCATGGACGGTCAACTGATGACCCGCGTCGATGAGGCAGCAGACCATTGGGTTACCCATGGTGCCGGTGCCGATAAATCCTAGTTTCATCGCCTTTATTCCNCCGCGCTACTGGTGACCNGCGCGCCAGCATCTGCCGGACTAATCTCAGTTTAATCTAGCTTCGGGCGGCTGTTGGCTCCTGGGTTGGACGCGGCGCCGGGGGGCGGTGGCCCCAGATGCTTCCCTTCTCGTGCCGCACCACTTGCCAGGTGGTGTCGTCTACTTCCCGGGCGCCCCAGCCGTACTCAACGTCGAATCCAGAAGGCGTCCGTAAGTAGAAAGACACCATGTGATCGTTGGTGTGCCGCCCCATTCCCCGAACGATAGGGACGCCTTGGTCTTGGCATAGATCGTGGGTGGCCCCAACGTCGTTGATCGATTCCACTTGCAGCATAAAGTGGTTAAGGCGCTTGGCCGATTTGCTTTCCATCAAGGCCAGAGAGTGGTGGCGCGGGTTACAGTGAAAGAAGGTCATGCTTCGGATGTAGTCGCTGACTCGCAAACCCAGCAAGTCCCGGTAGAAGCGTACGCTTTGGTCCGCGTCGTCCACGTACAGTACAGCGTGGCCCAGACCCTGATCGCCCGTTACGAAATTGGAGATGGGCCGAGGCGAGTTGAACGGGTCATCGAAGGATATTGGAGGCCCGAAGTACACTTCGGTGGGAATCCCGTTGGGGTCGGGAAAGGTGATAAGTCCCTCCACCCGGCGGTCCTCCGCTTCCGAAGACGTTCCCTGGTGCACTTCCACACCAGCGGCTTTCAGCCGCTCGGCGATCTCTTGCATCGAACCTTCGTTGGTTGCTTGCCAGCCTATGTAAGCCACGTCGTCGTTGCCGTTGGGCTGTATCACGAATCGATGGTGGTACTMGTCCATCCTGAGGAAAAGGGACCCGTCGCTGCCCCGGCCGTTAGCTTGTAGCCCCAGGACACCGGTGGCGAAGCGCTCCCACTCATCAACATCGCGAACTCCGATGCCCAGATATCCCAGCTGAGTAACTCCTGTCATGATGTCCTCCTTGACCTTGGGCTTGTTACGAATGTCAGGCCGTCTYCGTGCCTATCGGAGATTATTTCATCTTAATTTTCCGCTTCCATCGCCCGCGACCAACCGCTGTAAAAGCCCCGGGCATTTTCCWCGTTGATCCGTTCGGTCAGCATTCCCGGCAGAGGAACGTCCGGGCTGCCGGCTCCGATGCCGAGTTCGTAGTTATAAGGATGGCGGCGGGCGATGGGGCCACGGCTGGCGGAGTGGGCGTAGTTCCAGTTTTCCATGTCGTCTTGTTCGGTCATGCCCGCCGGTCCGGAGTAGCGGATGAAGTAGTGGCGCAGCATGTCTTTGACCTCTTCCGGCACGTCCCGGTCAACCAGGAACCAGCGCCACGCTTCGGTCGTGTGGGGTCCCCGGGGATGCCATACGGAGATGGAACGAGGCTGACGAGCCAGATAAGACATGTTCGGGAACACGGTCCCCACCAATCCCAAAAGACGCGCCTTGTCGCCAAGCCGCCGCTTTCGCTCCTCGGAAATATGTTTGAAGTATTCTTCAACCGCCGGGTCGTTTTGATATGTGGGCACGTAGGTAGCGTCTTCAGCCTGTAGGTCGCATACCGCGGCGTGTCCCATATCGGGAAAAGAGGCGTTCACCCGCCGGGCGGAGGCGAGCTCGCCGAGATCCCGGCGCGACGTGCCACTGGGGCCTATACCCACCATGTCGACGGACCGATGGCTGATGTTGTGGTAGCCGTCGCCGGCGAAATTCTCCGCCGGGAATTTCCAGTTGCAGGGCATGGTCCACTTCTGGACTCCGCCGATGACTTCCGAGCCGCCCTCGCTACCGTCGCGTCCATCCAATAACAAGTCCAGATAGAGCCGCATCTCGCCAAGGTAGTCCAGAAAAGACGTGGCCGATTTGTCCCAGGTTGCCCAGACGGACCCTTKGTAGTTGCACATTTGGGGAACTTCTACCAGCCCCCACTGAGACTTGTCCAGCTTTTCATGATAAGCGTCTTTATAGAAGGGAACCCCCACTAGCTTGCCGTCGGTGGCGTAGCTCCAGCCGTGGTAGGGACAGGTGAACACCGGCGTGTTGCCTTCGTCGTAGCGGCACACCTTCATGCCCCGGTGCATGCAGGAGTTCAAGAATACGTGGAGTTGGCTCTCCCGGTCCCGGCAAAGAATCACCGACTCTTCGCCCATGCAGGAAACGAAGTAGTCGCCAGGCTTGGGGACCTGGCTCTCGTGGCCGACTAATAGCCAAGACCGGGCAAAGATTTGCTCTTGTTCTTGTTGGTAGATGTCCTCATTGACGAAAAGCTCYCGGCTGATTCGCCCGGCTTTYGCGTCTACCAGTRGCTTGACCCCACCCGAACTAGCTGTCGTAGCCATGAACTTCACCTCGGGAAGAGAGGATGTGCCGCAGTGCATAGCGYCGGTTGTGGCAGGCCGATTCCCTGTTGAGTGGGAGTCTAGCTTTAGAGATATGGGCTGTCAAGAAATGATTGCCACGGCCTCGACGACGAACAATGTTTGGGCCGAAGAAAGCCAGTCTTCGGAAAGCTGGTTGACCCATCTTGTAGGCCCCACTACAATCGCCCCCAACAACCAACTTTGCCGCCTCGAGCCGGGCATTTTTGCCTGGACAATATAGGAGGATCTCCGATGAAACTCGAAGGGAAGGTCGCTTTGGTCACCGGGACCAGCCCCAACATCTGCGGCGGCGTCGCCGAGGGTYTGGCTGACGAGGGGGCCAAGATCGTCTGCGTGGACCTGAACCCCTCCTACGCCAATGGGTGCGCAAGTTCGATCGTTGAGCGAGGGGGGGAGGCCATCGGGGTGGTTTGCGACGTCACCGATGAAGACCAGGTGAAAGCCACCGTGAGYCGCGCCRTGGATGCTTTCRGTGGGGTAGATATCCTGGTCAACGGCCCGGTCATTTTCAACCGTAAGGGTGTCCTACAGATGCCATTAGACGAGTGGAGAAGCCAGTTGGACGTTATCCTCACCGGGGCGTTTCTCTTCACCAAGCACGTGGCCCAATCGATGATAGACCAGGGGCGGCAAGGCAATATGATTAACATAATCTCCTCGGCGGGACATCAAGGGGAGCCGGGGAACGTTGGCTACGGCACCGGCAAGGGCGGGTTGCTGAACTTCACCCGGTCGGTGGCGATGGAGCTGGCCGAGTTCGGAATACGGGTCAACAGTTTGACCCCGACTGCCACCGACCCGGCGGAGGGCGCGGAGCGGGCGGCCCGGTGGGGTGTGCAGTGGCCCGGCCCCCGTCTRGGCGAAAGACGGCGGGGGATGCTGCCCAACGCCGACGCGGGTCTRCCGCTGCAGCAACGGCCCAGCCCCAGACATTACGGCAAAGCCGCCGCCTTCCTGGCATCCGACGAAGCGGAAATGATTACCGGGTTCGACTTGAGAGTCGACGCCGGGGCCATCTCCCGCTACTGGCTGTGGGACCCCGGCGCGGCGGAGTAACCACCGGGATTTCTCAGGGCAATTTCCGTTAAAAAGAAAGACCCCCGGCRTCWCWWGWGACGCCGGGGGTCTTTGGTGTCAAACGGGCGGACCGATCTAGCCGCCCAACGGGAAACTACGGTTTGAACAATGCCAAGCACTTTTCCGAATTGAAGACGTAGGTTTCGATGTAGTCTAAGATCTCCGCTTTGCGGTCCAGTTCCTCCATCGCCCCGGCCAGACACATCCAGTTCAGCATCTCCTGCTGTCCGGCGGCCTCGATCTGAGGAGTGGAGAGGTTCCGCCACGCATCGTAATCACCGGCTTTCAGCTCTTCGAAGCGGGCCCGGTCCGACTCTTGGTCAGGCCAAAGCTTGTCGTGCTTGTCGGTGAGGAAAGCGTGGGACCAGCTTGACGAGGCGATCAAGGCGACGCGCCARGGGCTGTCCTGTATCGCCCGCACCACGGCCGYGCCTACTTCCATGCACCTCTTGGCGGTAGGGCCGGGCGGATCGTCCGCCGTTCCGAATTCAATCGCACCGCCTTGGTTACGGATCACCTTGCTTCCGTAACAATTCACCGAGAATGGAATCACCGCGTAGGGAAACCCTTTACGGTCATAGTCCAGGTACAGGAGCGTGTTGATGAAAGCATGGCCCAGGCCGCCTTCCTCGTGGAGAGGCTTGTAGGAATAGGCCATGTCGATCCCTTGCTCGATGAGCTTTGTGACCAATTGCTTGGCCCCTGGATGGCCCTTATAGGAGAAGACTTTGTCGTTAGGCTCCCCCCAGGCGTTGTTCTTTCGGTGCGCGAAGGGCGTGCAATCGAAGTTGTCGTAAGCCATGATGCAGAAGGGCGGGATGATGTCTTCCTTGAAGTTTTCGTACTGGTCGTCCCCCCAGATCAACACGAAGTCGGGATTGAACGCGTCCAGCTCTTCCCGTTGCTTCCGGAACCCCTTCACCAACCTGGCACGGTGGTCCTTGGCCGAGGAAACACCTTCGTCTTCGCCGAATTCGATGCGCATCGGTTCCGGCCAGTTGCTGGGGTTTTTCAGTTCAGCGGAAACGTTAGGGTTCCGCAGCATTCGGGTCAATGGAAATGCGCGGTCTTCGTCCGGGGCCATGAGGCCGGGGTAGTGAGTAAGTCCGATGCCCAGAATTTCTCCCATTGCTTGCCTCCGTTGCTGATATAGGACAGAACCCAGACCTAATGCCATCTGATGGCTAAGGGTGGGCTGCTCCGGCCAGTCAGTAGACCGATCGGCCACAACAATGCAATTGTTATCAATTTGACGTGCAAGTGTCAAGCAAATAGCATGAGAGTACCGGAAACATTCCATGATATAGGGAAGATGAGACGAATACCTTTTCAAGAAAGGTCCCGGTAGGGCGAAAGCCGATCTGGAATGACGAGCGTCTAAGATCCAGCATGGAAGTTGCCTTATCAGGCGARTTCGAAGGCGATGAACGTAGAYCTAGTTTCAAAGAGAAAAAGTTGGACTTTCCTAAGGCGGAAGTGGCCGATTTTGGTCTCGATAAACGACTGGTTTCAATTGACTTCCTCAGATTGATTCTATATAATTAGGGTCTCTACGAATTAGCTGCAGTGAGATGGCCCCACACCCACGGGGCCATTTTCTGGTRGGACCCAACCGGTGCTCTTAATTGCCCCGGTGGCGCAACGGTAGCGCAGTCGATTTGTAATCGACAGGTTAGGGGTTCGACTCCCCTCTGGGGCTCTCTCCAGCGGCTCTATCCTAAARAACCYGCGTGGTACATCCGGCTGGTAGCGCGGGAGTTGGGATAAAATCGATCTGCATTATGGAGGGGTGGGTGAGTGGTTAAAGCCACCAGGCTGTAAACCTGGCGTCCGGAAGGGCTTCGTAGGTTCGAATCCTACCCCCTCCACCACAATATGTTGTAGAATAAGTGGGATGAACTAGGATATCAAAGTAAGGTACCGAAGCCACTTGCCCAGATAGCTCAGCGGTAGAGCACGTTCTTGGTAAGAACGGGGTCGGCGGTTCAATCCCGCCTCTGGGCTCCAGTACCAGCATCAAAAGGAGAAGAAACCTAAATGGCGAAGCAGAAATTCGATCGGACCAAGCCCCATGTCAATGTGGGAACCATCGGCCATGTCGACCACGGCAAGACCACTCTCACTTCGGCGATAACCAAAGTCCTGTCGAAGCAGGGGCTRGCCTCCTTTAAGGACATGGACAGCATTGACAACGCTCCGGAAGAAAAAGCCAGGGGTGTGACCATCGCCATTGCCCACGTCGAATACGAGTCAGAAAACAGACACTATGCCCATGTGGACTGCCCCGGCCATGCCGACTATATCAAGAACATGATTACCGGCGCGGCTCAAATGGACGGCGCGATTCTAGTGGTTAGCGCCCCCGATGGCCCCATGCCTCAAACCAGGGAGCATATCCTTCTGGCCCGCCAGGTGGAGGTGCCCCGCATTCTGGTGGCCCTCAACAAAGTTGACATGATGGAGGATGAGGAGCTACTGGAGTTGGTGGAGCTGGAAGTGCGGGAATTGCTCGACATGTACGGCTTTCCCGGCGATGATACTCCAATCATTCGGGTAAGCGGTTTGAAGGCCCTGGAGGGCGACGARGAAGCCGAAGAAGGGATCCTCAAACTGGTGCAMGCCATGGACGACTACATCCCGATGCCCCAGCGGATCACCGATCGCCCGTTCCTTATGCCCATCGAAGACGTGTTCGGGATCAAAGGCCGAGGCACCGTGGTGACCGGCCGGGTGGAGCGCGGACAGCTCAAACAGGGAGAACCGGTTGAGATCATCCGCTTCGGTGATGTTCGGGAAACCGTGGCCACCGGATTGGAAATGTTCCAYAAGCTGCTAGACWCGACGGAGGCTGGAGACGCRGTAGGCATCCTGCTCCGTGGCGTGGACCGGGAYGAGGTWGAGCGCGGACAAGTGCTGGTCAAGCCCGGATCCATGCGGCCCTACGCACGGGCAGAGGCGGAGGTTTATATCCTTAGCCGTGAAGAGGGAGGCCGGCACACTCCATTCTTCACGGGGTACAAGCCCCAGTTCTACATCCGAACCAGCGACATCACCGGTTCGGTGGAGTTGCCTGAAGGGGTTGAGATGGTCATGCCGGGCGACAACGTGAAGATGATTATATCGTTGATCACCCCCGTTCCTATCGAGGCACAGATGCGGTTCGCCATCCGGGAGGGAGGCCGCACCGTAGGATCCGGAGTAATCACGCAGGTGTTGGATTAAATTATGGCTAGAAAAGCTGCTGACGTTAGACAGATAATCACTCTCCAATGCGGCGACTGCCGGGAGCGCAACTACACGACGGTAAAAAACCGGCGTAATGACCCCCAGCGTTTGGAGCTTAAGAAGTACTGCCCGCGTTGCCGGGGCCACAAAGGTCACCGCGAGGTAAGGTAAAACCATGGCCAGGGTTACAGCTCGGAATCCCAGGTCGGCTACATCTAGGATCGCGAATCGGGTAAATCCTGTAGAGTTTYTACAGGAGACTGTCTCCGAGTTGAGAAAATCGACATGGCCCAGCCGGGAAGAAACGGCTCGCCTTACGGTGGTGGTTATCGTTCTTTCGATAGTCGCCGCCTTCTTCTTGGGAGGCCTAGACCAGATATTCGAGCAAACGTTCAGYAGGTTTGTTCTTTAATACGTTTGCCACCGCGGCGCCGGCTATAACCGCGACGCCTAGAAAARCTACCTGCATTTTGGGGTAGAGAACCATGACATCACCAAGCGACATCGAAGTAGAAGACGACCAATCTCCCCGTTGGTATATCGTTCATACCTATTCGGGGCAGGAAGACTTGGTCAAGAAAAACCTGGATCTTCGGATCCAGAGTCTGGACATGCAAGACCGCATCTTTGAAGTGCTGGTTCCAACCGAGGACGAGGTAATCTTCAAGGACGGTCAACGCCGCTCTGAGAAGAAAAAACTGTTTCCGGGCTACATCTTGGTGCAGATGAACATGGACGACGAAAGTTGGTACGCCGTCCGGAACACGCCGGGTGTAACCGGCTTTGTTTCCACCGAAGACGAATACGATAAGCGCCCCAAGCCGGTTCCCCTGGAAGACAAGCAGATCGAGGATATYCTCAAGCAGGTGGAATCCGGTCCGGTCCGGGTCAAGATCGGCCTGGCCCGGGGTGAGACGGTGCGGATCACCGAAGGACCCTTCGTTGACTTCATCGGATCGATCAATGACGTAGATGAAGCCAAGGGCAAAGTCCGGGTGCTGGTTTCCTTCTTCGGAAGGGAAACACCGGTGGAGCTGGACTTCTTACAAGTAGAAAGGATTTAGGAGCGGCATTGGCAAAGAAGCTCAGAGCGATAATTAAGCTACAGTTAGAAGCGGGTAAGGCGACTCCGGCCCCTCCGGTGGGACCGGCGCTGGGCCAGCATGGTGTTAATATCATGGGGTTCGTCAAAGAGTACAATGCCCGTACCGCCAACCAGAGCGGCACCATTGTACCGGTGCACATCTCAGTTTTTGAAGACCGGTCCTTTGCCTTCGTGACCAGGACACCTCCAGCATCCGATTTGCTGCGTARAGCCGCGGGGGTAGARAAAGGGACTTCCGATGGCCGTCAACAGGGCAACGTTGGCGCTATCAGCCGTCGAGCATTGCGGGAGATAGCCGAAACCAAACTGGTGGACCTCAACGCCGGATCGGTGGAGAATGCCATGTCCATAATCGAGGGCACGGCACGTAGTATGGGCATAGAAGTGACCGAAGAATAACGAAGGATAAATCGTGGYAAAATATAGCAAACGTTACGCCGCAGTGGCGGAAAAAGTTGAAGAAGACCGGCTATACGASCCAGAAGCAGCTATYRMTCTGACCAAGGACCTGTCCACCGCCAAGTTCGATGAGACAGTGGAACTCCATCTGCGCACCAACGTCGATCCACGTCACGCCGACCAGATGGTTCGGGGCGTGGCGGCCATGCCCCACGGCCTGGGGAAGACGGTCCGGGTTCTGGTGTTTGCCGATAGCGAAGCAGCGGAGATCGCCCGGGCGGCCGGCGCCGATTTCGCCGGCGAAGACGATTTGATCGCACAGGTTGAAAGCGGTTGGGCCGAGTTTGACATMGGATTGGCAGTGCCCAACGTCATGCCCAAGATCGGCAAGCTTGGCCGGGTGCTGGGCCGCAGAGGGCTGATGCCCAACCCGCGCTCAGGAACAATGGTGCAGCCTCAGGATCTASCTCGGGCGATTCARGAAGCCAAAGCAGGCCGCCTTGAATACCGCACGGACCGTACCGCCATAATMCATTGCCCCATCGGCAAGGTAAGTTTTGAAACCAACCAATTGTTGGACAATTTGTCATCCCTGATGGACGCGATCGTTCGCGACAGACCAGATGGCGTGAAGGGGACCTTCCTAAGGTCGGCCTACCTGACGTCATCCATGGGTCCCAGCGTCCCTCTGGATATGTCCGTTCTGCAAGCATTGAAAGCCCCGGAGTAATGAGCGTTTTAACGAAAGCGACCGCTAACAAATAGCAGTAACCACGCCGAAGACAGCGGGTCCCTGTTAACGACAGGGCTAAAGAGCGACAGCCGCCCGCCGAGGTGCAAAGACCCTGGATTTGCGTATCGCCGGGTCCCCGCGCTTCGAGAAYGGCGYGGGGATTTTTTTYGGAGGTGACCTTGCCTACACAAGCAAAAGTYGATCGRGTCAGCGAACTCAAAGAKAAAYTAGAGCGATSTTCCATCGCGGTTTCCACCAATTATGCCGGGATCGGAGTAAATGACATGACCGATCTGCGGCGGCGTATGAGAGATGCCGGGGTGGAATTCACCGTGGTCAAGAACAATCTGATGAAACTGGCTTGCGACGCTTCCCAACGGTCTCAGGCCAAATCCATGGTCGAAGGRCCAACCGCCATCGCCTTCGGCTATGATGACCCCTCGGCGGTGCCCAAGGTTCTGGCGGAATTCATCCGAACCACTCGGTTGCCATTGGATATCCAGGGAGCAATCTTGGGAGAAGGKGRGRTGCTACCACCGGCGGATGTGARCCGGATGGCGGCGCTACCGGCCAAACCCCAACTGGTCGCCKCTCTGCTGGGCCAGTTACAGGCGCCGTTGCAGAGACTTCTTGGAGCATTGAACGGCCCGCTTCAGAACTTGGATGGATTGTTACAAGCGAGGATACGTCAGTTAGAATCAGCCGGCGCGAGCGAATAGCCCGGCTAACCGATCTAGAATCAGATAAAAGTGAATAAGGGAAGGAGGTTCCATGAGTAAAGACGAAGTTATGGCCGCGATCAAAGAGATGAACGTGCTGGAAGTGGCTGACCTGGTGAAGGCTCTGGAAGAAGAGTTTGGCATCAGCGCCGCGCCGGTTGCGGTGGCCGCCGCTCCGGCAGCTGGTGGGGGCGCCGGTGAAGCCGACGCCGCTGCCGAGGAAGAACAGACCGATTTCCAGGTAATGATCAAGGAGATCGGGCCAAATAAGATCAACGTCATCAAAGCCGTCCGGGAAGTTACTTCTTTGGGATTGCGCGAGGCCAAAGAGCTGGTTGAGGCCGCTCCCACCGCCGTCAAAGAAGGCGTGGTTAAAGAAGAGGCCGACACCATCAAAGCTAAGCTCGAAGAAGCCGGTGCCGTCGTCGAAGTCGCTTAGTTACCCGCCCYTACCCACGGTTAAGGAAGGGAAGGAATGAGCCGGCGCAAAGACCAGGAACGATTCGAGCGTCGCAAGGCGCAAAACTCGGGATATCAGGGGTTTCGCGGTCCGGATACCCAGACCGCGAAACCTGAAGTCGTYCTGGARACTGCCGTGTGCTCGAATTGCAACCGAAAGCGGAATGTCCCGGTCACCAGCTTGCCTGATGACCGGGCAAGCTTTGTCTGCCGCGTTTGCCAAGAAGAGCAGGCCGCCGAGGCCTCTGCATAGAGTGTTCTGCTGATATCGATGCGGGTTGTTTRGYGTACTCTCTGTTCCCAAKCGTCCCTCCGTCGGGGCGCTCTTAAAGTGTTACTCCCAGGGTGARGGCGRGATYCCCGGACTCTGCCGGAGTGTCATTTTAATCGGTCCGCCAGATTCTGACSCCGCTGMGCCGGGACAAGCCTTTTTAARATCTAACTTACTTGTCATAACTTGCAAGCCAATAAGGCTYGCCGTACACCTGCCAAAATACAACTAAACAATCAAAAAGGATGGGAAGCCCGATGATAAAAGTTACGGTCATGTACCCAAATGATCCGGATAAAAAGTTCGANTTCGATTACTATCAGAATAAGCACATTCCAATGGTCGCCGGGCTGCTGGCCCCTGGCGGATTGATTCGTGGCGAATTGGAGAAAGGTATCTCGGGAACCGACCCCAACTCTCCACCTATGTACGTGGCGGTGGGGAGTCTCTACTTCAATACGCTGGAAGARGTCCATGCGGCATTCAGCACCCACGGCCGGGCAATCATGGGGGACATTCCGAACTATACCGACATTAAACCTGCGTTCCAGATAGGTGAGGTGATCGAGTAGCGGAAAATCCGGCCTACGAACTCCGCTGCCGGTAACCGGCCCATACCAAGACTGGCATCCTCCTGAGATAGGCCCGGCATTCGTTGGGCCTATCTGGCTGTTTATACCGATCCATCCCTTGTTAGAGGGTTATTCTGATATGTCACAATCCCAGCCCGGGTCAGCCTTCCAAGAACTCACCCAACGCCTAGTCCAAGAGTTTTGGAATTTCTATCCTACGTCGGGCGCCCGGATCGGGAGGCACGAATATGACGGTAGATTGCCCGATCTCTCCCCGGTGAGTGTGCGCCGCCGGGTCGAGCAGGTGGAGCAAGCAATGTCGTTTCTTGATGCCGCCGGATCGGGCGGAGAGAAATCTGACGATTGGCTGAGTCTTCAACTTCTGAAGCTCTTCTTCAAGCGGGAACACTTTTCGTTGACTGAGCTTAAGCCATTGGAAAACAATCCCATGAGGCAAGTTGGCTACCTGAACGTGGGCGGATACCTGCTACGGGACTACGCCCCCCTGGCGGACCGCCTCCGGTCGGCTACCCAGGTGATGCAACGCGTGCCCGCGTTCCTGGATACCCTTACTGCCGCCCTGGGAGACGCTATCGGCCGCCCGGTGCTGGAGATGAGCATTGAGGCCTACACCGGCATGGCCCGCTTCTATCGCCGGGACCTGGCTCAAGCGGCCGCTGAATCGGGTGATGGGACGGTCTCTCCGGAGTTCAACGACGCCCGGGAGTCCGCCGCTTCCGCCTTGGACCGGTTCGTGACTGAACTGGAGAGCAGGTTAAGCCGGGCTACACCCGAATTTGCCATCGGTTCCAAACTGTACTCCGCCATGTTGGAGACCGGCGAGGGGCTGGATGTTCCGTTGGCTCAGGTAGAGAAGTTGGGCCAGGCTGATTTAGAGAGAAACCTGGAGCAACTTGCCCAGGTGGCTGAGTCAATCTCGCCGGGCCGGGGAGTTGCCGAGGTCGTCGCCCAAGTCTCAGGGAGTCACCCTTCGGCTGAAAGACTGCTTCCGGAGACCAGAGATATGCTGGAGGATATCAGGCAATTTCTGCTGGACCTGGACTTGATCACCATCCCGTCGGAGGACCGCTGCCAGGTGGTAGAAACCCCGGCCTACATGCGATACGCCTTCGCCGCGATGGACAGCGCGGGCGCCCTGGAAACCAAGGCCACCGAATCCTTTTACTACGTTACCCCGGTTGAGCCCGATTGGACCGCCCAGCAGCAGGAAGAGTGGCTGTCCAACTTTAACTACGACACTTTGCGGATGGTCTCCGTGCATGAAGTGTATCCGGGGCACTTCGTTCACCACCTGCACAACCGCTATGGGCGCGACTTGCCGTTGGCCAACCGGGTCGCCGTGTCCTACGCCTTTACCGAAGGCTGGGCCCACTACACCGAGCAGATGATGGTGGAAACGGACTACGGCGCCGGTCAGCCCGCTCTGCATCTCACCCAGTTGTTAGAGGCGTTGGTGCGAAACTGCCGCTTCCTGTGCTCCATCTGGATGCACACCCAGGAAATGACGGTGGACGACGCCACCGAGTTTTTCATGGACAAAGCGTTCATGGGCGAGTTGCCAGCACGACGTGAGGCGATGCGGGGAACTTTCGACCCCGGATACCTGAGCTATACTCTGGGCAAGCTGATGATCTTGAAGCTTAGGGAAGATTTCCAGAGGGAGCAGGGAGCCGCCTATACCCTGAAGGGGTTCCACGACCGGTTGCTATCCTACGGCGCTCCGCCGGTGCCTCTGCTGCGGCAGATGATGTTGAGGAAACCTGGGGATTCGGCTATCTAACCCGGTCTTCGATGTAGATTAGGTATAGTCCTGGTTCGGAGGAATCCACACAAGGGAGGCGATTCATGTCGGAGGAAAACAAAGCTATCGTGCGCCGCTGGTTAGAGGATGGATTGAATGCACGGAATTTGGCCATCATCGACGAATTATTCGCCCCGGATTATGCCAATCACAGCCCCCGCCTTGGCGTTGTAGGCCGTGAGTACACGGCGCTAGAAACAGCGGAATTCTTCGTAGCCTTCCCGGACTGGCGGACTACCATTGACGACGTCATCGCCGAAGGGGAAAAAGTAGTGGTGCGCCGGACCGTGCAAGGCACGTACACAGGTGAAGTCCAGGGCGCCCCTGTTCCCCCAACTGGGAAACTGGTCACTTTCACAATATGGGAGATGTTTCGCGTCTCTGATGGGAAGATAGTTGAACGGTGGGCCATCCATGATTTCCAGCAGCAGATCAGCGCAAAGTAGTTTGGCAACCAATCAACCAACGGACCGCTGAACATCAACACTTCGCCACAACATAAGGCCGGGGACCCCCATCAGTTCTTCTACGGATGGTATGTCGTAGGTGCAGCTGCCGTGGTGGTGTTTAGCAGCGGACCGGGCCAGTCTTACGTATTCTCCATCTTTATAGACTCGATAATTTCCGACACCGGTTTGTCCAGGTCCGGCATCTCCGCCCTCTACATGCTGAGCACCGGTGTAAGCGCTGCCATGGTATGGATAGTCAGCCGCATGGTGGACCGTGTTGGCCCGCGGATGATGCTAGTTGCCATCGGATTTGCGTTTGCAGCCGCTTGCTTTGGCATGGCCTTCGCCACCAATATCTTGCTGCTATACGTGGTTTTCGCCAGCCTTCGCGCTTTGGGCCAAGGCTCCTTGAATATCAATGCGGTCTTGCTGGTCAACCAATGGTTCGTGGCCTACCGAGGCCGGGCAATAGCCTTCATGGGATTGGGCGCTGTTTTATCCACTGCCATGTTCCCGCCAATGACAAGGGCCCTGATAGACAGCCTGGGGTGGCGCCAGGCATACGCAGTTCTGGGAATAATCGTAATGTCATTAATCGTTCCCGTTTCGCTTCTGGTCATCCGCAATCGCCCCGAGGACATGGGCCTATCACCGGACGGAAGGGGTCAACCATATGTCGATCCCGGTCGGCAAGCGGAGAGCGTTTCTCAGGACGTCTCGTCCGGATTGGAGACTCCGGTCTTACGGTCCCTTCATTTTTGGCTTTTGGCCCTTCCCATGGCTGCTCCGGGCATGGTTTCCACGGCTTTGGTCTTTCACCAGACTTCCATTTTCGAAGAAGCAGGTCTTACCGCGACTCTGGCAGCGGGAGTGTTCGTGATATTCTCGGTGTCCGCGGCGTTTACTTCGGTGATTGGCGGCTTCGTTGTCGAGCGGTTCAGTCCGAAGCTTCTTTATGGATTTTCCATGTGGATGTTGTTGGTTTCTTTATTGTTAGCGGTGGTCATGAACTCGGTCTTCGTTGCCGTGCTGTATGTAATCATCATGGGTGTGGCAAATGGCGCCCAACAGATAGTGCAAGGGGTCATCTGGGCACATTACTATGGCCGCCACAGATTGGGGCGTATTCTAGGCCCAGCTATGACGATAGGCATCTGCGGGTCGGCAGTCGGGCCATTCCCGTTGGCCCTGCTTCACGACGCGACGGGTTCCTACACGTTTGGATTGCTAGTGATGATCAGCCTGCCGGTGCTTTCGCTGATAAGTATTTTGTTTGCCCACCCATCTGCCAGCGGGGTATCAACAACTTAAGGATGAATAGAAGCGCCTCATGTTTTTTGAATCACATTACTAACGGAGCCAATGCCTGGGCAAGCTGATGAACTTTAAGTTAAAGGAAGATTCCCGTAGGGAGCACGCGCCGCTTACTCTTTGTAAAGGGGTTCCACGACCGGTTGCTGTCCTACGGCGCTCCACCAGTGCATCTGCTGCGGCAAGTCATGCTGACGGAGCTAGGGAGGTTGGTTATTTAGCAACGAATTGCCATGACAATAGTGAGGTGGTCTGGGAAATTTGAACAGGTAGCTAAGAGAGAGTCCCG
>NVSQ01000089.1 GCA_002401285.1 SAR202 cluster bacterium | reverse complement strand
CATAGCTTCTGTCATCTCACCACCTGTTGCAAAGTTAGTCCACTTAACAGGAACTCCTAAAGCATCGTCAAAAGTATTTTTAACTTTATCTTCCTGGTTTGGAAGTGCCCACTCTAAAAAGAAAGCTACTCTTACTTGATTTGCAGCTGAGTAAGCTACAGATGCGCTTAAAGTAATAGCAACTATACTTCCTAGTATTAAACTAAGTATTTTTTTCATTATTTTCCTTGTTATAGTTATTAAGCTTAATGTTGTTATTAAAGAGCAAATGTAATTGTTTGACAAGCCAAATTAAAGTCTAGTTAAATTGAATAATGATTCTACTACTAGTTGTATCGTTTGTTTCAAAGTTATAAAAAATTTGAATAGATTAAAKAAAGRTGATGCTCTAAATAAACATNKRGGRAKTTTTCAAAAAGTATCTATGAGCAGATCAGGTGGAACAAACATACCGAATTCTTTACAAGAACATTGGATGCCTTTTACATCCAATAGAGATTTTAAAGATAATCCAAGATTAATTACAGAAGCAAAAGGAATTTATTTAAAAGATCAYCATGGAAGAACACATATAGATGCAAGYTCAGGACTATTCTGCAATCCCTTAGGTCACGGCAGAAAAGAAATTATAAAWGCAGTTACAAATCAATTAGAACAGCTTGATTATGTTCAACCTTTYCAACAAGGTTTTGGAGGGTCATTTGAGYTAGCAGCAAAAATTGCAAAACATACCCCSGGKGAYTTAAATAGAATTTTTTATACAATTTGYGGTTCATCAGCTGTTGAATCGGCAATTAAAATTGTAATYGCATATCATARAGCAAAAGGACAAGGGCAAAGATTTCGTTTTGTTGGAAGAGARCGWGCYTATCAYGGTATGAAYATYGGAGCYACYTCTGTYGGAGGAATGGTWAACAATGTAAAAACTTTTGCCAGTATATTAATGCCAGGGGTTGTTCACATGCGTCACACTCATCTTCCTGAACATAAATTTGTTAAAGGTCAACCGGAAACAGGAGCTGAATTAGCAAATGATTTGGAACGCATWGCTACAAATTATGGTGCAGAAAATATAGCAGCTTGTATTGTTGAACCAACTGCTGGATCCACAGGTACATTGGTGCCACCAAAAGGATATTTGAAACGTTTGAGAGAAATATGTGACAAACATGGGATTATATTGATTTTTGATGARGTAATTACTGGTTGGGGTCGMATGGGTTCARCATTTGCAGCTCAAGARTTTGGTGTRACACCAGAYGTRATTACYATGGCAAAAGCAACAACCAATGGAGTTGTTCCAATGGGRGYAGTTGCTGTAAAAGAAGAAATTTATGAWRCTGTAATGGATGCATCTCCAAAGGGCGCAGTTGAATTATTTCATGGATACACTTACTCAGGAATACCAATAGCGGTTGCAGCCGCTCTTGCAGTTCAGGATATTTTTGAAAAGGAAGATATTTTTAAAAGGGCCAAAGAATTATCACCATATTTTTTGGATRGTTTRTTTTCATTAAAAGATCTTGATTGCATAGAAAATATCAGRGGGTATGGAATGATGGGTGGAATTGATATGAAACTTAAAGAAAAACMAGGCAAAGCTGGGTTTGCTTGTTTTAAAGCATGTTATGAAGYTGGTGTAAATTTTAAAGCCACTGGAGATTGTTTAATTCTTGCTCCAGCATTTGTATGTGAGAAAAAACATATCGACGAAATTTTTGAAAAACTTCGTAACGGTATAAAAAGTTACATGAAGCAATAATGCGAATTGGAGTCCCAAAAGAAATTAAAGCTCAAGAAAGCAGAGTTGGTTTAACACCTGATAGCGTTAAAGTACTTACYTCAARTGAACATGARGTTTTGGTCGARAATAACAGYGGATTTGATGCGGGTTTTGACAATGATCAATATRAAAAAGCTGGTGCAAAAATATTAAATAAAGCAGAGGATATCTTTAACGATKCAGAAATCATTGTRAAAGTAAAAGAACCTTYAAAKAATGARATTGCAATGATTAAAGAAAACCAAATTGTATTTACCTATTTGCACTTAGCAGCAGCAAGAGAATTGACAGAAGGGTTGATCAAATCAAAAGCAGTATGCATTGCCTATGARACGGTTACTGATAATAATGGTAAATTACCTTTATTAGCACCTATGAGTGCTGTRGCGGGAAGAATGTCGATTCAGGCAGGTGCACATTCTTTGGAAAAAACTCAAAAGGGAAGYGGACTATTATTAGGAGGMGCTCCTGGTGTAGACCCTGCAACAGTTGTTATTCTTGGAGGAGGAGTGGTTGGAGAAAATGCTGCAMTGATTGCAACGGGAATGARATCAAACGTATATATTATAGATAAATCTCCTCAACGACTCGAAGAATTAAAAAAGATTTTTGGARACAARATAATTCCAATCGAAAGTAATCAAGCTGATCTAAAAAAACTAATTTCCGAATGTGATTTGTTAATTGGTGGAGTTTTAATTCCTGGATCCGAAGCTCCAAAATTAGTAACGAAAGATATGYTGAAGCTTATGAAAAGAGGTTCAGTTATAGTAGATGTTGCAATTGACCAAGGTGGCTGTATTGAAACGAGCAAACCAACAACACATGCTAACCCAACATATATTGTGGATGATATCGTACATTATTGTGTTACGAATATGCCAGGAGGYGTTCCAAGAACTTCRACACTTGCTTTAAATAAAGTAAYACTTCCYTACCTATYTAAGTTGGCTGRCAAAGGTTAYGAAAAGRCKCTTAAAGAAGATAAAAATTTTTTAGCAGGTTTAAATGTTTGCAAAGGCCAAGTAACCTATAAAGCGGTTGCCGATGTCTTTGGCCATAAATATATTTCTCCTAGCGAAGCAATAGTAAATTAATTAGTATATTTTAATGGAAAAAGAGTTACCAAGGAGTMCTAAGGTTGTAATTATCGGAGGTGGTATTGCTGGTTGTTCAGTTGCCTATCATTTAGCTAAATTTGGTTGGAAGGATGTTGTACTTCTTGAAAGAGACCAATTAACTTCAGGAACCACTTGGCATGCAGCAGGATTGGTTAGTCAATTGGGAGCTACAGCTACAATTACTAAACTTAGAAAATATTCGTTAGATCTTTACAAAGAATTAGAAAAAAAAACTGAACTTTCTAGTGGTTTAAAACAACATGGAGCCGTTTCAATAGCTACAACAAAATCAAGATTTCAAGAGCTTTTAAGACAAGCGACAACTGCACAATTGTTTGATGTGGGTGTTGATGTTTTAGATGTCAAAAAGATTAAAGAACTTTATCCAATAATAAATGAAGAAAATATTGTTGGTGGTATTTGTATGCCTTTGGATGGACAAGCTGATCCAGTGGGAGTCACAAATGTACTATCAAAGGCAGCAAAAATGGAAGGAGCCACNATTATTGAGAAATGTTCAGTAGATAAAATTTTAATAAGAAATGGAAGAATAGCAGGAGTTAAAACAAGCGAAGGAACAATTGATTGTGAATATATTGTGCTTACAGCTGGCATGTGGTCCAGACAAATAGCAGGCGATGTTGGGGTGAGCGTACCTCTATATCCTAATGAACATTTTTATATCCTTACAGAACCTATAAAGGATTTACCTAAMAAACTACCGGTCTTACGCGATTTTAACGCTTGTTTATATATMAARGAAGATGCCGGAAAATTATTAGTTGGTATATTTGAACCAAATGCAAAGCCAGCATTTAAAAATCTTGAGCGAATACCCAGCGATTTTTCATTTGGTGAATTTCCTGAAGACTTTGATCATTTTGAACCTTTTTTGTCATCTTCAATAAAAAGAATTCCTATTTTAGAAAAAACCGGAATTAGAAAATTTTTTGTAGGACCAGAATCATTTACACCTGATACAAACTATCTTTTAGGAGAAGTGCCAGAAGTAAGAAATTTTTATGTTTGTTGTGGCTTCAACAGCATAGGTATTGGAAGCGCAGGCGGCGCTGGAAGAGTCACYGCTGAATGGATGATGAAYGGTCATATTAATGAAGATTTATTTAGTTTGGATATAAGAAGATTTGAAAAATTTCATTCATCTAAAAAATTTATTATGKAGAGGGTAACGGAAACTCTTGGAGATTTATATGGAATGCATTGGCCCTATAAACAACATAAGACWTCAAGAAATCAAAAAYTGCTTCCTTTTCATGAAGAATTAAAGAAAGAAAGAGCTTGCTTTGGAGAGGTTGCAGGGTATGAACGGCCGATGTGGTTTGCAAGAAATGGAGCAGACCCAAAATATGAATATAGTTATAATTATCAAAATTGGTATCCGTCCGTAGAATATGAAACGATTAATACAAGAACAAATGTTGGTTTATTTGAATTAACACCATTTTCAAAATTTGAATTAAAAAGTTCAAAAGCTCATGCAGAATTACAACGTTTATGTGCAGCAAATATTAAGCATGAGAATGGGCGAACCACATATACACAAATGTTAAACGAGAGTGGCGGCATCGAATCCGACTTAACAATAGTTTGTTTAGATCGAGATTACTTCAGAATTGTAAGTTCTGCGGCAGTTAGAGAGCATGATAAGCATCATATTCTCAAACATTTAGATCCAGACGTTGAATTTAAAGATGTGACAGAAGACTACGCATGCCTCGGTGTGTTTGGTCCTAAAAGTAGAAGCTTAATGACCGATATGGCAGGCAAATATTTTGCTAATGAAGATTTCCCATTTGGAACAAGTAAAAATATTAAAATTTTAAATATAACAGTTTGGGCACAAAGATTATCTTATGTTGGTGAGTTGGGTTGGGAACTATATATTCCCATAAAAAATGCAAAGATAATTTATGAGAAAATCATTCGGGGTGGACAAAAATATCATATTTGTCATGATTATGATTCAGTCCATATAGCACACCTTTTGCCCCTTCATTGAAGAATGGAGCAATAACACCACCAAAGTTTATATAGGGTAGAAAAATCAAACCATTTGAACCAATAGGTTTTTGTGTGATATTATTTTCTAACTGATTTATATATTTGTTTTTATTTTAT
>NVSQ01000006.1 GCA_002401285.1 SAR202 cluster bacterium | reverse complement strand
CTTTTTCCTTTCCTTAAAGAGTAAGCAAAAAAGCAAAACAAATATTCGGCAAGCGACGCGATGGCGGATCGGGTGACGTCATCACGGAACCGGAGACGGAATCCGCCGCCAACAGAGAGAGATTTTGCTGAGGCCTTTGGCAGCGGCATCTTCAATGCAGACTGCCCGCCCCCGCGCGGTACGAGTTCCCTCACGTATTTTCCGAGCGGGAAACGGCGCACTTGGTGTTGGCCAGGTCGAACCGCTGCTTGATCTCACGTTCGACGCCGTGGATGGCGTTATCGACTTCCATAAGGTCGGTCCGGGAGACTACATCGAATGATGGCATTGCGGGATGGCTCCTTCAGATTCCTGTTCCTGGGATGTCGGGGCGAAGGCCCTTAGAGATATCGCGCCTGGGGTACAGCTAGAGCGGAACCTCAAGCCAAACATGCGATTGCTGCTCACCAAGAGCAACGGAAAGAGGGCTGCGGGGAAAACAATTTCAGTACGAAGTAAAATCGGTTATCCTTGCTGCCATTTTACTGTCAAACATGTTAACACGTAGCAACACCCGGCAACACTACAGATACAAACGAGCGAAAAGGAGTCGGACAGGTTGTTCTAAAAACATATCTGGCAATATAGAACAACATGTAAAGCATGGCTCTCTCAAGGCGGAGATCGCGGGCTAGAGAGCAGAAGCCTTGATGTGCACAGAAGGTGCACGTTCGTTGCCGATCGAACCGTGTTGCCCCGTGTTGTTAGCTACAACCGGCCTACGACACAACATCCAACGGCATAGCTAAACACCGTTGCTAAGAGACTTCAAATCCGTTGTGCCTCGAGACGAGCGGGGTAAGTGGGTTCGACTCCCTCGCACTCCCGCCAACACTTGATTAGGCACGAAATCGCCTGCTTTCGAATAAGAAAAAGCCCCTGACTGTAACGGCCGGGAGCTTCTTTTTGCCGAATTGTGACCGGCTGGCCGAAGACCGCGCCTCAGCCAGCCGGCGTGCTATTAGAGCGCGTCCACGATTGCGTTCAGAGTGGCGCTGGGGCGCATGCATTTGGCGGTCATATCATCATTGGGAAGGTAATACCCACCGATGTCCACCGGATGTCCCTGAGCGTCGTTAAGCTCCTGAACGATCTTGYCTTCGTTGTCGCCCAACTGCTTAGCTACTCCGGCAAAGCGGGCTTGCAGCTCTGGATCTTGGGTCTGCTTGGCCAGCGCTTCCGCCCAGTATAGAGCAAGGTAGAAATGACTGCCTCGGGTGTCAAGTTCGTTCACCCGGCGCGATGGTGCCCGATTGTGTTCCAAATGCTGCCCGATCGCTTGATCCAGGGTCGCGGCCAGGAGCTTAGCCTTGTCGTTGTCAAATACCTGACCTAGATGCTCGAAGGAAGCGACTAGGGCACAGAATTCACCCAGAGAATCCCAGCGCAGATGCCCCTCCTGCAGGAACTGCTGTACGTGCCGTGGGGCCGAACCGCCGGCGCCCGTCTCAAACATCCCACCACCTTTGAGCAGAGGGACCACGGAAAGCATCTTGGCGCTGGTACCCAATTCCAGGATGGGGAAGAGGTCGGTCAGGTAGTCACGCAGCACGTTGCCGGTCACGGAGATCGTGTCCTGGCCGGCTCGGCTGCGCCCCATCGTAAATGCCATCGCATCGATAGTAGACATAGTGCGAATTTCCAACCCTGCCGTGTCGTGCGTGGGCAGATATTGGTCCACCTTCTTGATCAGCTCGGCGTCGTGAGCCCGGTTCGGGTCCAACCAAAAGATGGCCGGCGTGCCGGTCAACCTAGCCCGATTGACTCCAAGCTTGACCCAGTCCTGGATCGGCTCGTCCTTGGTCTGGCACATTCGGAAGATATCGCCTTCTTGGGCGCGCTGTTCCATCAGAGTCGTGCCTGAGGCGTCCACCACCCGAATCGTCCCGTTACCGGGAGATTGAAAGGTCTTGTCGTGAGACCCATATTCTTCGGCCCTTTGGGCCATCAGGCCGACATTCGCGACACTGCCGATGGTGGCCGGATCGAACGCCCCATGCTCCTGGCAATCTTCGATAATCGCCTGATATAGGGTCGCATAAGAGCGATCAGGAATCATTGCGACCGTGTCGTGCAGCTCGTTATCCGGGCCCCAGGTTTTYCCGCCATCGCGGACCATCACCGGCATGGTGGCATCGATAATCACATCGCTCGGCACGTGCAGATTGGTGATACCCCGGTTGGAGTCCACCATCATCAATTCGGGACGGACGCGATAAACCTCCTGGATATCTGCCTCGATCTCCTCTCGTTTTTCGTCGGTCAGATCCCGAATCTTGGTGTAGAGTTCAGCCACTCCATTGTCAGGGTTCACGGCAATCTCATCCATCTCAGCCGCGTGTTTCTTAAACACGTCCTCATAGAAAATCGACACACAATGTCCGAAAATTATCGGATCGGACACGCGCATCATGGTCGACTTCAGATGTAGAGAAAGCAACACGCCATCAGCTTTGGCCTTGTCCATCTCTTCAGCGTAGAATGCGCGCAGCTCCCTGATATCCATCACGGCACAATCGATGATTTCACCAGCGGTCAAGGGAATATCGGATTTGAGCACGGTCCCACGCCCATTTAGGTCCACGAACTCAATCACCGCCGAACCCGCCGCCGAAATCGTCACGGCCTGTTCACTGCCGTAGAAATCCCCACTGGTCATGTGGGCAACGCGGGATTTAGAAACCTCCGGCCAGTCCCGCATCATCCGATGCGGATTGCGCTTACCGTGCTCCTTGACTGCGGTGGCCGACCGGCGATCGGAGTTCCCTTCCCGCAGCACCGGGTTTACCGCGCTTCCCAACACTCTGGAAAACCGCTCGAACAATTTGTGTTGTTCGTCGGTCACAGGCTCATCGGGGTAGTCGGGGATATCGTATCCCTTTTCCTGCAACTCCTTGAGCGCGCCTTTTAACTGGGGAATAGAGGCACTGATATTGGGCAGTTTGATTATGTTCGCCGACGGGTCGTCGCACAGTACACTCGACATAGACAGATAATCGGGGAGCTTTTGCTCTTCGGTCAGATTATCTGGGAAATTGGCGATGATGCGGCCGGTCAACGAGATATCCCAGGCCTCCAGTTCAATCCCGGACCCCTTGGTAAAGGCCCGGAGGATAGGCAACAACGAGTGCGATGCTAGGGCCGGGGCCTCATCGATCTTGGTGTAAATGATCTGGGACGCTTCTGGCATGTTCCTCTCCTTGATAACTAAGTTTCACGTGGTGATACAAGTTGGCAAGAGATATTTAACTATCGTCCAGGCCATAAGAATCAATACCGATTATATGCTAGCCAAATTGACATTGCCTAGTCCTACGTCTAAGCCTGACAGTGAACTCATATCATTGTTGGAACTTCATGCTAGCGAATCGGAGGAAATCGTGTAGAYGGTAKCCGCTGGAAGGGGTTTTTTAGATTAAGGAATCMGAGATGCTCGATCCMGATAAAAATTTCAGGAAGATCAATAATTTGACGGGTTAAGAATATCCGCTCGAGCCATTGACTCTTTATGAGAATCATCCTCGGAACGACATCTAATCGGATTAGCTGATCKCCCCACTTCCGGCCTCGAAAAAATGTGCACGGAAATGTGCAAGAACTTCCCACCAACGAACATGACCATATGGACGAGTCAGCCCATGTTAGGCACGAAATACAAACCGTACAGCGCTAGAAAAACCTATCGGTACCTCTATGAGCGAACTCCAAATCCGTCATACCTCGTGACGAGCTGGGCAGGTGGGTTCGACCCCCTCGCACTYCCGCCATTTATTTTAATTTTGGTTCACAATGAACTAAAGAGGACACCGATTAAGGTGGCCTTTTACAGTCTATCTAACACTCCAATCCATAACGTGACCCAAAAAATCCGGGAACACGCCAGAATGAAGCAGGTGAAGTTTAAAACCTGACTGCGCCGGGATAGGGGGGATTTGGTGGCAATGGCAGAGTGTCAACTGAGACCACCGGCGTAGCACCAAGGGTTCTGGTCGTGCCCCCCGGTCGGACAATGCCTAATATAGGCTGTCAACCCTCACCGATCCTACTTCATCTCGTGATCCGGTAGAACCCGTCGATATTCTTACTGGTAAACAAAGAATATCAAGTCGAAAGAATAGAATCTAGCTAACTTTGGGTTCATTCGGCATTTTAAACCGCGTGTTGCTTAGCAGCCCTCAGATCTAAAGTGGGAAGGGTAGGCCTTGGAGCATGGCCCCTCGGTGAATTTGACAAAGCGGGCCAGCTTGCCAAGTTTCCTGGGATTGCTTTGCCTGGGTATAATTCCTAACCTGAGGAACCGTAAACGCCTTGGTAGGCAGGTGTATGGGGGCGCTGTGGCCTCGGTAAGTTTTATCTCGGACTGTTTGGAGCAGGCACCGATCAGGCTTAGAGAGACCTGCGAGGATCTAACCCAAGAAGAAGTGCTTTGCCGGCTCGCCCTACTCCAACAATGTCGGAGTCATCCTCTGGCATGTGACACGGGCCGAGGACAATCTGATACCCCGACTGGAAAACGGGTCTACGTTGTGGGCGGTTGGCATGAGAAGTTTGGCCAGCCCGTGGATGCGCCGGATCCAGCTGATCGGATGAGCCTCCGGGTGTTGGCTATACCGGACCTGACCGTTTTATTGGGTTACTCTCAAGCTGTCGGCGAGCGAATTCGAAGACTGCTGGGCGATTTGACGGCCGACAACCTTGATCAGCCCATCTGCCCGTCCCGGCCCGAGCAGAGTGTGGCCGGAAACTTGCGGCATTTAATCAGACACAAGAACAATCGCCACGGTCAGGTGGCCTACATCCACGACCTCCAGAACCAGAATTGGGACCTCCCTCCCGGCACCGGTGCAGTCTTACCCTAAACTAGCGCCATCGGGCCGGAGTAGCTCTAGACGGACATTGTGATGGTGCTTGTCTTGGAGTTACTTCTGACACCTCCAATCACGCAAAAAACTTCCGCAGCACCACCAGCCCACTGACCCCAATAATCACTGCTCCTACGATGGCGATGCCCATGACCACGGTGGTCATTCCCATGATGAAGCCTAGGATCGCCACCAGTATAATCAGAGTGGCGAACAGGGCGGCCCAAATCGRCAGTCCACTACGTTTGGCCCGGTCCATAAATGAATTCATAACATCCCCCTTTTCGGCCCCATGATAACACCCTCGCGGAAAGGATAAGCAAGCCGGGGAGAGGGGCCCGCGCCAGATCTTTCGCTGCGCTCGGGATGACATTGCTGGGGACATCGGGATGAGGTTGGTAAAGCATCGGATGACGCTGTCAACTCATCTGGGGAAGGCAGCTGGATAACAATAGTAAGAGCAGGTTACCTCCAAACGGCTTGCGTCGGAGGTGGCAAATAGCGGATGATAAAGCYCTGAACTCTTTGGTTTTTCGGGAAGGGCTATGTTGCGGATGACCTTCGCCGGCATGTCCGGCTTGATGACAATGCTTTTGATGGCCTGCGGAGGGTCAGCGCCGACCGTGGCGGTCGCGGAGAACCCTCCCTCGGTTACCCAGCTGTCCGTCCAGGAAAAGTTGGCCGCACTGGAAGAAAGCATCGATGAAGCCGTAAAGGAATTCGGCCTGGATGTCGCCACAAACGCAGTGCGGATGTTTCGACACACCATCTGGGTTTTGGCCGACGAAGACACGATCAAGGACAAGCTGGCCGACAATCGGTATGAGTTGGTGGGAGAAGTAATCCGAGATACCAATCAAGAGGGAAGTGGGATAGACATCTGGGGAGTCGAGTCGCCTCCCATGAGCGGTGGCCAAGCCTACGTCGCYACCACCGGCGATAACCTGGTGGTTGCCTTTCGCTCCACGGATTCCGACGACGGCTGGGAGCTGACCTTGAACGTCTTGACCGACATCAGAGCCTACCCCACCAAAATCGACTTCATCGACGATTCTGTGCCCAACGCCAAGGAATACCGGAAAATCAACGTTCATGCCGGTTTCCACAACGAATATCTGCGCTACCGGAACCGTATCCTTGAGTACGTGGGCCAACACCCGGATAAGGACATATACGTGACAGGGCACAGCCTGGGCGGCGCCCTGGCCGTTTTGAGCAGCTTCGATATCGCGGCCCACACCCAGAGGCCGGTCACGGTTTACACCTTCGGCCAGCCCAGGGTCGGCGGGAAAAAGTTCCGCCAGGCCTATGAAGAGTTGGTGCCGGACAACTACCGGGTGGTCGTGGACGGCGACCCTATTCCGCGCATCCCGGGGATGCTCATCGACTACGAGCACGTGGGCAAACTACTGCAGTTCGACGGGGAAGGCGCGCAGTTGGCCCCGGACGACATCCAGTCCAGTGCCCTATTCCAGCTATTGGACTTTCCTAAACACGTCCTCAAATCCTATTACGCCTCCTTGAGAGAGCTACAATCCAGKTGCGATCCGTCCAATTCCTTCGACAGCGATCCCTGCTTGAACGTTGGGTGGTTGGTTACCGCTGCCGACGCCGAGAGAGAGTCGTCCAGAAAAGCGTGGCAGGTGGTTCCAAAGGACAGCATCCCATGGGAAAACATTCCCCTGGACCAGGTCACCATAGAGAAGATACCCGTGGATAAACTCCCCACGGAATTTCCGGAATTGAAGATGCCTCCTTGGACCAAGATGGCCCCAGTGCGCAAGATTTTCGTCGATAACRTTCCCATAGATGCAATTCCTTTGGACAGTCTTGTGGACAAGCTCGAGTTGGAAGATACCCCTTTRGACGRCCTYTTGAGTGATTTCTCCGTCGACAAGCTGCCTGTGGGTAAGCTTCCATTGGACAAGTTGCCTTTGGAYAAGATTCCCGTGGACAAACTGCCCCTGGACAAGTTCCGCAAGTAGCCCTTTGACGCCCGCCAAATGGCTGGTCATCACCACGAAAATAGGCGATTCGGCCCCTTTCTTGCCGCGAAACCGCCACCCCCTATGCAGCCTTTCCTCAACAATATCCCACCAAAGAGCTTAAAGCCGATCCGCCATCGGGTAGTGGAGATTGCTCCTTAGCTGCGTMACAATGAATGACTACAGAGGCTTTCTTGGGGNGGNCTGCAACGTTGKGTTACAACGCCAAGTCAGGCATCTTACTGGTTCTGGGCTTCGGCCGTCGCTGCTATCGCGGCGATGACGGTCGCGCTTACGTCAGGAGTATCAACAGGCGTAGGTTCGACCTGAGGAACGGCGGTAGGGACCTGGGTCGGCTCAGCGACGCTAGCAGCTACGCCAAGAGTCAAAAGAGCAAAGATCGTGAATATTAATGCTCTCAATGGGCAGGCCACGGGGCGGAACATCGAGGTCTCCCAACGGCAAATACGGCGAATCCTCGGCTTAGGATTCTCAGCTTCTAAGTGCCCCGAGGGGAAATCTTACCACCATGGGTCGTCTAACCCGAATGATAACGATACATCTCTTTCGAATAAAAAGGGGTGCGTTTCAAGAACATCGTACTCAGGGTCAGACCGGTATGGGAAGAGGACCCCTTACCTCTGGGGTTGAATGATYACYTTCAAGGAATCCCCGGCCTCCGCCGTGAGCCTGAAGCCCAGTCCGGCTTCGGCCAGCCCCAAGCGGTGGCTGATCATATCGCCGACCTGCACTCTGCCCGACCCAATCATCTCCAGTGCCGTGGCCAGGTCGGCGGGAGCGCCGGCRTAGGTGGTGGTGAGGGTCACGTCGTTCCGGAAAAAGACGTCGTTTATCTCGACCGGAAGGGAAACGCCCGGCTCGGTGGGCGCGAAGAATAGGACGGTGCCGCCCCGTTCCACCGATCTCAACGCCTGATTCAACGCCGGGAGCGCTCCGGTGCAAACTATCACCAGCTCCGCCAGACGGCCATCGTTGGCCTCCCGCAACCGGGAGGGCACGTCTTCTGTAGCCGAGAACGCAGTATCGGCCCCAAGCCTCCGGGCGGCCTGTAGCCGGTAATCGACCATATCCGTAGCGATTATTCGCCCTGCTCCCAAAGCCCGGGCCAGGTTGATGTGAAGCAGTCCCGCCAATCCGCTACCAAGTACCAATACGTTTTGTCCCGGTTGAAGGTTAGCCCTTTTTTGGCCTCGGTACACGCAGGCCAGCGGCTCGGTGATGGAAGCTTCCTCATACGAAACATGGCCTGGAATAGGAAAGACACCCCGGTCCACGTTGATCTGAGGGATACGAAGATACTCGGAAAAACCGCCGGGGTCAAAATTCGTTTGGTGTAAAGTGTCGCAGGCAGTGTGGCGGTTATTCAAACACCAGTGACAGGCATTGCAGGGCACGTGGTGGGTCACCACCATCCGGTCGCCCTCTTTGTATCGATCCACGCCCGCCCCAACCTGGACGACCTCACCTGAAACTTCATGGCCCAATACCATCGGAGCTCGCTGGATCCGGTACCACTCCATCACGTCGCTGCCGCACAGGCCGCTGGCCTCAACCTTGAGCAGCAACTCTCCGGGTCCAATCTCCGGAACCGGCATCTCTTCCAAGCGAACGTCATGGTTGTTGTAGTACATGGCCACGCGCATCGAACATTACCTCTTTAGACAATCTTGCCAAAACAAAGTGGCGCCAGCTTCCGTGGATCAACTTCCCCCATAACGAAGCAAATCCCCRWNNCCCCCCTTTAATAAAGGGGGGTTGGGGGGATTTMGACCGCCCACAGGACATATGAATGTGTTGAACTGCCGATGCATCGACCAGCAGCTTTGGCCGTTACGCTGGAACGGAGGCCACCCGGCCGTTCCCCGCCTTGGCGCTATCGAATATCTCTTGAGCCTCTTTCACCGACGCGTTTTCGTGGACKATGTKGCGTAAGGCCCKGATCATGGGTACTGGATGCTCGCTCTGCCAAACGTTGCGGCCCAGGTTTATGCCTATGGCCCCATTCTGCATCCCGTCGTGGACGAAATCCATTACCTCGCGCTCAGTGTCCGCTTGCGGTCCGCCCGCCATGATGACCGGCACCGGGCAACCGTTGACCACCCGGTCGAAATCCTCRCACCAGTAGGTCTTCACTACCCTAGCCCCCAGTTCGGCGGCGATGCGGCAGCACAGGGCCAGGTAACGGGCATCCCGCTTCTCCAGCTCCTTTCCCACCGCGGTAACCGCCATGATCGGTATACCGTATTTTTCTCCCTCATCCACCAGCTTGCCCAGGTTCAGCAGACTTTGCTTTTCGAACTCGGTGCCGATGAAGAGGGAGATGCCCAAAGCGGAGGCGTTCAGCCGGATAGCTTCTTCGATGGAGGTGGTGATCCCTTCGTTGGCCAGGTCGGCGCCCACCGTGCTGGTGCCCCCCGACACTCGCAGGACGATAGGCTTCGTGTTGGCCGGGTCGATGGCCGAGCGCAGCACTCCCCTGGTAACGAACAAAGCGTCGGCATAAGGCAAAAGCGGCTCAACCGTCTTACCTGGTTGCTCCAATTTACTGGTCGGCCCAAGGAAATACCCGTGATCGATGGGCATAAACACACAATGGCCGTCGGGTTGAATCAGTTGCGACATCCGGTTCGCCATTCCCCAATCCATATCCTTACCTCAAAAAAAGTTTCCTGGCCAAAATCTATCGGCCAGAGCGCCGGCAACTAGAATGCCAGGTCGTATCCGAGCGATTTCATGGTCCCAGATATTATCTCCGGTGGCGGCATCCAACACAACCCAATCGCCGCTTCGCCAGTCGAGGTTGCCCCGATCCTGCCTCTCTGCTAACCTTAYCCCTGCCGATCCAGCGCAGCCGGGTGAACGATTGTCCTCCAATTCGCCTCCAAAAGCGGACCTGTTCGTCACTTGCATCATCGACCAACTCTATCCCCAGGTGGGGGTCAGTGTTGTACGGGTTTTGAGGCGGTTGGGTGTGGACGTATCTTTCCAGGAGGACCAAACCTGCTGCGGCCAGCCCCTATACAATGCTGGATACTCCAAAAAAGCCCGGACCTTGGCCCGCCGCGTGCTGGACACCTTCAAAGACAGCGAATATGTGGTGGTGCCCTCCGGATCTTGCGCCGCCATGATGCGCGTATTTTATCTAGACCTGTTCCGTGACGACCCGAAGATGCTCAAGCAAGCCGAATTACTTTCCTCGAAGGTGTACGAGTTCTCCCAGTTTTTAACATCCGTCTTAGGTGTTGAAGACACKGGCTCCACCTATTCGGGCACCGCTACCTACCATCCCAGTTGCCATCTGCTGCGGGAGATGGAGGTACGCGACGAACCCGAAACCCTGCTTCGTTCGGTGTCCGGCCTTGAACTAACGGATCTGCCCGGCGCGGAAACTTGCTGCGGCTTCGGTGGGGCGTTCTCGATAAAGTTTCCCCATATCTCCGAGGGGATGCTGGCCGATAAAGTCGAGAACGTAGTTAGCACCGGCGYCGATACCCTGGTGTCCTGCGACATGGGCTGTTTGATGCAGATCGGCGGGGGCCTAAGCCGGCAAGATTCGGATATAAAGGTCCGGCATCTAGCCCAGGTGCTTGACCAGGACCAGTCTTCTAACAGCTAGATCTATGGGATACAGGCAGTCCGGGAAGTGATTAGCCAACATCCCGAAGAGGAATTAACCAGTGGCCGACATCAAAACCAAGGATTTCTCTAAAGCTTCGGCAGTTTCCATCCTCGATCCTCAACTGCGCCGGGCGTTGCGACAAGTAGGTACCGGATTTGATGCCGCCCGGCGAGCGGCCATCGACGAAGTCTCTCCGGAAATATGGGACGAATGGCGGGAAGAGGCCCGCCGGATCAAGGTTCATTCCCTGGACCATCTTGATTATTACCTAGACCTTCTAGAACAGAACGTCACCAAAGCCGGCGGGCACGTCCACTTCGCCAAAGACGCCGCTCAGGCAAACGATATCATGGGCGAACTGGTGCGGACCCGCAACATCAAAGTAGCAACCAAAAGCAAGTCCATGGTGTCCGAGGAACTGAGCCTCAACCCGGCGCTAGAGGCCCAAGGGGTCGACGTCTACGAAACCGACCTGGGCGAATACATCATCCAGTTGGCGGAAGAAACTCCATTCCACCTGGTCGCCCCTGCACTGCACAAAACCAAAGAGCAGGTTGCTCAGCTCTTTACCGACAAACTGGGTATCCCCTATAACGATGACATCAACGCGCTGGCGGCGGCGGCGAGACTAGCCCTGCGAGAAAARTTCATTCTCGCAGACCTGGGCATCAGCGGGGCTAACTTCCTGGTGGCCGAAACCGGCACTCTGGTCATCATTACCAACGAAGGCAACGGCCGGTTATCCACCTCGGCTCCGCGCATACACGTCGGTATCACCGGCATGGAAAAGGTGATTCCCTCATTGCAGGACCTGGCCGTCTTTCTCCGGTTGCTGCCCCGGTCGGCCACCGGCCAGGGAATCACCAGCTACGTGAGTATGGTCACCGGCCCCCGGCGCGCCGACGACGAAGACGGACCGGAGGAGTTCCACTTGATCATCGTGGACAACGGCCGGTCCAAGATGCTGGCCGACCCCGACCTGCGGGAAGCACTCTACTGCATCCGCTGTGGCGCTTGCCTGAACATCTGCCCGGTGTACCAGAAGGTTGGTGGCCACGCCTACGGGTGGGTTTAYCCAGGACCGATCGGGGCGATCGTCACGCCGTCTCTGGTGGGGCTGAAGGAAGCGCAAGATCTGCCCCAGGCGTCCAGYCTKTGCGGGGCGTGCCGGGAGGTCTGCCCGGTAAACATCAATATTCCCCGMATGCTWTTGCACCTGAGACAGAAAAGCGCCGAAAGTCCCGACCCCAGCGAGAGATCCGCGGGGTTGGTTCCCAAYCTCCTGGCCGRGRGTTACACCCGGGTGATGCGGAGTCCGGCTCTGCTATCGGCGTCCCACAAGTTGGGCCGATGGAAGCAGAACGTTTGGGCCGCCATGCCTTTCTTCCCATTTTCCAAAAAGGGCGGGATGATTCGCAAAGCTTCGTTGCCCCTGTTGTCCCGTTGGACCCGGATGCGGGACCTGCCGGAGCTGCCCAAAGACACATTCCGGGACATCTGGAAAAAAGAACTGTCCAAAGACAAGGAAGGCCACTGACATGGATCGGTCGCTGGGCGTTCCTAAGGCCGAGTTTCTGGATTCGGTGCGACGGTCTCTTGATAGGAAACCGGCCGCCCCCGACCCGGCCTACCCGCGGTTGTTGGATGGCGTGTCATCTTTGCAAGAAGAAGCACAGCGGATACGGGCACGTATTAACGAAAACCGGCCGGCTCTTTTGGACCGTTTCGCCGAGGTGGCTGAGGTCCGGGGATGGAACGTGCACCGTACTTCGGACCCGGAAAACGCCATGGCCCACATCCAGTCCTTGGCTGATTCCCTAGGGGTGAAGAACGCGGTTCGATCTGACCAAGAAGTTTTTGGCCAGATCCTGGTGGACGCGCCTCTAGAATCCACCGGAATCAACGTGACGACCGTTTCTCATGGCCCGGACAGATCCAGGGAGTTCTTGCGTTCCTCTATAATCGCCGCCGATATTGGACTCACCGGCGCGGATTACGCCGTGGCCGAGACCGGCTCGGTGATCGTTATGCCCCGCAAAGGTATGAGCCGCCTGGTTTCCGTGGTGCCTCCGGTACACCTGGCCTTGGTTCGGCCGGAAGATCTGGTAGAAAGTTTGGACGATCTGTTCTTACTGCGCCGGTTGGAATACCACGAGAAGGGCGGCGAGATGGGAAGCTATTTGAACTTCATCACCGGACCCAGCCGAACCGCCGACATCGAGCAGACCTTGGTGGTAGGCGTCCACGGCCCCAAAGAAGTCCATCTGGTATTGTTGGGATAAAGGGAGWATCAATGTCAGTTCGAGTGGGATTCACCAAGTTTAGGCAGCAGATGCTAGAACAAGAACTGGAAGGGATCGAAGCGATGCTGCCTAATCTGGGAGTTGAGCAAGTCATCCTGACCGGCGATATGGTTTCCGGAGACTACTCCCCCGATAGCCGGATCGACCTCATCATCGTCCACAAAACTGATCTGTGCTTCGGACGCCGGGCCGATTTTTTCTCCTGGCATCTCGACAGCGGTGTGGCGGTTGATACCCAGGTTTATACCCCTGAGGAATTCGAGATTTACCGYGAGTCGYTGCCAGCRCTGAAACTGGCTTGCGACAATGGAAGGGTGATATTCAATGCCTGATCACTTGGCTGAAGGCGCTCGCTGGCTACGACAAGCAAGACAAGACATGGACGACGCCGCTTTTCTCCGGGAAGGCAGCCGGTTCAACWTGGCCTGTTTCATGGGCCAGCAGGCGGCGGAGAAGGCCGTCAAAGCGTACCTATACCACCGGGGCGTCGAGGACGTTTGGGGCCACTCCCTGATCGATCTTTGCGAGGACGCCAAGCTATTCGAGATGTTCTTCGACACGATAAAAGGCGAGGCGCGGCAACTGGACAAGTACTACGAGATCACCCGGTACCCCAGCTATCTGCCCAGCGGCACCTCGTCCGAAGCCTTCGAYAGGATAGACGCGGACCGGTCCATAGAACTGGCCCAGGGCGTAGTTGACTTCGTCGGACAACGGTTGGGGTAGGGATGCTAACATGGTTAATGGGCTTATGAAGGTCTACGGCTAAGGGGCATGGAACATGACTATCAAAGAAGACCTCCACCGGCTAGTTGACGAACTACCGAAAAAAGAACTACCCGTGGCCAAGCGGTACCTAGAGTATCTGCGAAACATGGGTGACCCCGTCTTGCGCGCTTTCATGGAAGCGCCGGAGGACGACGAGGAGGAGACCGAAGAGGAGCGGGCATTGGTGCACGAAGCCCGGCAAGAATACCTCCGCGGGGAGACCCGTCCTTGGGAGGAGGTCCGGAAAGAACTGGACAACGAGTAGACATTTATGCGGTGGAGAATCGTCGTCACGTCCCGGGCAGAGCGTGACTTGAAAGRCCTGTCGGCGCGGGACCAAGGTCGCATCCGGGCAAGCATCGATTCATTGACTGAATTTCCAACACGGGGAGACTTGAGCAAATTACAAGGCAGAGATAACGAGTGGCGGTTGCGGGTCGGGGGCTGGCGGGTGCGCTTCGAACTGGACCGGGCGGACCGCATTATAGTGGTTCTGCGGATCCTGCCTAGAGGCCGAGCATACCGGCAGTAACCTCAYCCCCCCATCCCTCTACCCACCCCAATCAGCCGCATGGCCCGGTGGGCCGCCGCYTCCAATAGCTCTCCGGTGCGGCGCAGGCTCTGGTCAAAATTCATGGGCCGGTCGGCGATGCAGATTATGCCGGCGATGCCATGATCGTACAGTTCCTCATGGCCTTGCCCCAGGGTCCCGGCCAATAATATTGTAGGAACGCCCTTGGCCAACGCCCGCCTGGCCACCCCCACCGGGGCTTTGTTGAAAATGGTCGACCGGTCAGCCCCGCCCTCTCCGGTRATCACCAAACTGGCGCCGTCCAAGTGGGAATCAAATCCCAGCACATCGCAGACCATGTCGATTCCCGGCTGGATCTGGGCGCCGGCAAACGCCATCAACCCGGCGCCCATCCCACCGGCCGCTCCTGCCCCAGGCTGGCTGGATACATCTTTCGCGAGATCCCGGAGGATCAGATTTCCGAAATTCAGCAATGCGGCATCCAGTTCGGCAACCACTTCCGCCGATGCGCCCTTTTGCGGACCGTAGATCGCCGACGCACCCGTTGGACCGCACAAGGGATTGGTCACATCCGTAGCCGCGACGAAAGTGGTCTCGGCTAACCTGGGATCCAGCCTGGAAACGTCGATGCAGTCCAAGCGGGCCAGAGCGGCCCCGCCGTCCGGAAGGGGCCGGCCTTTGCTGTCCAGAAACCGGGCTCCCAGGGCTGACGCCATGGCGGCGCCACCGTCGTTGGTGGCGCTCCCCCCTAATCCAACGATTATGTGATCGAAACCCTTGTCCAGCGCCTCTTTGATGATCTCCCCGGTCCCCCTGGTGGTGGTAATGCGAGGGTTGCGGYGGCGGGGCGGCACMATGGCCAAGCCAGATGCTTGGGCCATCTCAATCACTGCGGTCCGGCCATCCCCCATCACACCCCAAGTAGCTTCCACGGGCTGGCCTAACGGCCCGGTTACAATGCTGCGGATATACTGCCCGCCGGTCCCCTCTACCAAGGCGTCCAGGGTGCCGTCGCCGCCATCGGCCACCGGGGCCAACACGGTTTGCGCATCAGGCTCCGCGGTCAGCACGCCCCGTTCGATCGCCCGAGCCGCCTCTAAAGCAGAGATATTCCCYTTAAAACTTTGTGGYGCRRTCACTATCTTCAGGGTCATGGCGCGCCCATTATACAGGTATACCCATTCTTACCGCCCTCTGCTAAAATCCTGGCAGCAATTAGGGAAGGAGTTCGGATGCCATCTAAAGAAGATCTGAAGAGGCTGGCCTTTCAGGCGATCGACGACCGGGCCGATGAAATTGTGGGCCTGGCCCAGACCATCCTGAAAAACCCGGAACCGGGGTTCCGGGAAACCAAGACCTCCCATCTGATAACCAGCAAGTTTGCCGAGTTGAGCATACCCTTCCGGGGCGGCATGGCCATAACCGGGGTCCGGGGTKAATTGRYSGGCGGYWCCGCCGGMCCGACCCTGGCGATCCTAGGGGAGTTGGACTCATTGATCGTCAGTGAGCATCCCCACGCGGACGCAGCCACCGGGGCCGCCCACGCCTGCGGCCACCATTGCCAGATCGGCATGCTTTACGGCGCGGCGCTGGGCCTGATGCAGTCGGGCGTTTTGTCAGAACTCAGCGGCCGGCTGGTATTTATGGCCGTGCCCGCCGAAGAGTACATTGAGATCGAGTACCGGGACTCGCTGCGCCGGGAGGGCAAGATCGAGTTTCTCGGCGGCAAGCCGGAGTTTATCAAGCTGGGCGAATTCGACGATGTGAACCTGGCGATGATGCTGCACACCACCAGTACCCCGGCGGAGAAGCAGTTGTGTCTAAGCGGGACGAATAACGGCACAGTAGCGAAGAAGATCCAGTTCATCGGCCGTGGCGCCCACGCCGGGGGCACCCCTCACCTGGGAATCAACGCGCTGAACGCGGCGACGCTGGCATTGACCGCCATTCACTTCAACCGGGAGACCTTCCAAGACGCCGATACGGTGCGGGTACACCCAATCATAACCAAGGGCGGGGAAGCGGTTAGCGCAGTACCCGCCGACGTTCGCATGGAGACTTTTGTTCGCGGCCGCACCATCGAAGCGATAATGGACGCCAACATGAAGGTAGACCGGGCGCTGAAGGCCGGCGCGATGGCAGTGGGCGCCAACGTGAAGATCCAAACCATACCGGGCTACATGCCTTTGACCCAGAACCAGGACATGGCCGACATCTTCGAAGCAAACTCCAATGATCTGGTCGGTAAGGAAAACGTTGGCCACGTGGCTCACCGAACCGGCTCCACCGACATGGGAGACGTTAGCCAGTTGATGCCCGTGATYCATCCATACGTCGGAGGGGCATCCGGTCTTGGCCACGGCGCGGACTATGTRATTGAGGATTACAAGCTGGCGGTGATCACCGCGGCCAAAGCGTTAACGGCCACCGCGGTAGACCTACTGGGCGACGGGGCCGCAATCGCGGGAAATATCATCGCCGGTCACCGGCCCGAAATGACCAAGGAAGAATACTTGAAATTCATGCGCCAAATGGCGTCGGAAGAAACTTTCGAGAGCAATTAGCATTATGTTAAGCACTGATCGACTGAAAGAATTGGCCTGCGCCGCCATCGACGAGAAATCCAGCGAGATCATCGGCATCGCCCAGGATATCCTGGCCCACCCTGAGCCGGGATTCTCCGAGGTCCGTACGGCGCAAGTAGTTGCAAAAAAGTTCACCGAACTTGGTATAGAGCACAAACAGGGACTGGCCATTACCGGGGTCAAAGGTCGGTTTGCCGGAGGAGCCGGACCCGGCCCCAAAGTAGCGATCATCGGAGAGTTGGATTCTCTGCTGGTTGGCGAGCATCCCCACGCCGACTCGGAAACCAGCGCCGCCCATGCCTGCGGCCACCATTGCCAGATCGGGATGATGCTGGGCGCAACCATGGGTTTGTTAACTCCCCAAGTCCGTGAGCAGTTGAACGGGGAAGTTGTCCCCTTCGCCGTGCCCGCCGAAGAGTTCATCGAAGTTGAGCGAAGGCTGCAGATGCGGACCGAAGGCAAGCTGGAGTTCCTAGGAGGCAAGCAGGAGTTGATCCGGCTGGGCGAATTCGACGACGTGGACATGGCGGTGATGTGCCACACCGCCAGCGACATGGGCGAGCGTAAATTCGCCATGGGCGGAACCAGCAACGGCCACGTRGTGAAGTACGTTCAGTTCCTAGGCCGKGSCGCSCACGCGGGCAGCGCGCCCCACCGTGGCATCAACGCTTTGAACGCCGCGACCTTCGCCCTGCAAGCCATCAACGCTAACCGGGAACTCTACCAGGAAGAAGACACGGTACGCATCCAYGGAATAATGACCAAAGGGGGAGAGGCGGTCAGCGCCGTACCCKCYGASGTKMRGCTGGARTGGMGWGTMCGCTCKGGYASMCSSGAMGCGGTGGTSMRMAACTCWGMSRTRGTKGACCGCTGYTTYAAAGCMGGCGCCMTGGCSGTGGGSGCSTCGGTTAAGATCACCAACATACCCGGYTAYCTKCCCATGCGCCACGACAWMAMSMTYCARGAMWTGTTCCGGMWRAACGSCRCCSMYCTSYTGGGGGAGKMWTCSRTWTTGGTYATRYCYMSCCGSCGCAACCGGGGCGGTTCCACMGACATGGGCGACCTCAGCCACATCATCCCRGCCTGCCATCCCTACACCAGCGGAGCGGTTGGGGCCGGTCACAGCAAGGATTATGTCATCACCGACTATCAAAACGCGGTGGTCAATCCGGCGAAAATCATGGCGATGACAGTCATAGACTTGCTGGCGGACSGGGGCGCCGCGGGCAAAGAAGTCCTCGCCCGCCATCGTCCGGCGATGAAGAAAGACGCCTACGTCAAATTCCAGAGGGAACAAGCCGAGATAGTGGAGTTCTCCGGCGCGGGCTAGGCTCCAAGAAGATGCATCGCTCCCCCGGCGGCGAGAGGTATAGTCAGGTTGTCGTCCGGAGGCACCGGCGCCAGCTCTACTGAGGCGGCCACCGCCCCTCCCACCAACAATGCCCAGTGGTAAGGGAAGCGTCCGCTGCCCACTAGAACCGCCACAACTAATAGCGAGACCGCTAAGAAAGCTGCTGTTCCAACGGGCGATTTGCCAAACAGCCTGGGGCCTGGCATTCGCCTTCCTACCAACGCCGCGGCCGGATCTCCCAGCGCCAGAAAAAGCATCGCCGAAACAGCTACGACCGTGTCGAACAGCAAAAAGGCGATCAACCCGCCGATTACCATGTAGGTCGCCCCGGTGATYCGTCGGTCCTCTTCGGCCTTTAATAGAGGCGCGAACCACCGGACCAGGCATTGGTTAARCCACTCAACCTTAAACCGCGTCAACTCCATCCCCAAGCCGCCGGCGGACAGGATCCCCAATCCGGCCACCATAACGCTTTCGGGCAAGAAGATTCCCGCGATCGGGATGGTTGACCCGGCAGCGATGTGGAAAATCCTTCTCGGGACCGGCGGTTGAACTCCGGCCCCCCGCCCACCACCTCGAATAGGTAAGGTCATAGCATCATCCCGCCACGGAAGGCTCAAGAGAATCGGGGGAAATTCACTGATTCCTAGTCACGGCAAACCCGGTCGAAGGGTAGTTACACGTATTGCTCTGGGGTAGAGGAGGCTAAACGGCTGGGGCCACCGGTAACCAGTTTAGAGAACTAAACTAGAATCTCTGGCGGCGGATCTGAAGGCGAACTGGTTACAGGATACTCGAGGAATGATCCGGCTAGAACGTTATAGTCAAGTTGTCGCCGGCCYGCCACTTGAACTCACGGAATTTCGTATCCGGTGGGGCCTCAAAGACCATCCAACCATCCAATCCCATGCCTCTTTGCAACTCCACCGGTCCCCTGATGAAGCCCTTGGTCGCGGCGAATGTGCCGTCGGGTTCCAATTCCAGCACCTTTTCCGACTGGCTCCCCCTGACGGGTGGCGAATCGACTTGTTTTCCTAGCACACCCACATCAATGGGGAAATATTTGTTGGAAAGGATGTCCCTCAATTCGGCCGCCTGCCGGTCAACATTCAAGATGGCGCTGGTAGCGGTATGATTCTGGACCTTCAAGTGAACCACCACCAACTCCAATCCTTCTTGCGATGGCGCCACTCGGACGTAGGTCGGAACATCGTCTTCGATCACGGCCGTATAGCGCAATTCAGACATCCGGTCGATGCCAACCACGCTGATAACCAAGGTTCTGCCAGAGAAAAATTGGCCGAAAGCCGGGGAAGCATCCGAGCAACCTGACAGCGCCAGGATCGCCATAGACACCAGAGCCAACAATAAAGTTTTTCGCTTTCCCATAAAAGGCATACTCAAGATACGTTTCATATCAGATTTAAGAACCACTTGTCGCAAGAGTCGGCAACTTCCTAAGTTGGGGAACTAAACGGTCTAGCACGCCGAGGAAATAGTCCACTTCCTCGACCGTGTTCTCCCGGCCCAACGTCACCCGCAAACTACCCCGGGCCAGTTCAGCGGATTGGGCCAGAGCCAGGAGCACGTGGGACGGCTCCAGGGAACCGGAACTGCAGGCGCTGCCACTGGAAGCGGCAATGCCCGCCACGTCCAACCCCAGGAGGATCGCCTCGCCTTCTATTCCTTGAAAGGAGAAGTTCACGTTATTTGGCAATCTTTGGGTTTCATGGCCGTTTAAGTGACAATCCGGTATATTTTCGGCGATGTGTTGGATGATCCGGTCCCGAAGCGCGGTGCAGTGGACGCTGACCTCTTCCCGTTGAGCGTCGGCCGCTTCCAGCGCCGCTGCAAACCCGATTATGCCGGGGATGTTCTCGGTTCCGGACCGCCGTTCCCGYTCTTGCCCTCCACCCTGGATCAATGGCAGCAGGGGGGTGCCCCGCCGGATGTACAAAGCACCGGTGCCCTTGGGGCCGTAGAATTTATGGCCTGACAGGCTCATCATATCGACGCCCAAGTTTCGCAGGTTCAAATCTAAAAACCCGGCCGCCTGCACTCCATCGGTATGCATGACGATCGTCCGCTCCAATTCCGAGGCCCGGCGCGCGACAGCCTTGGAGATCTCGGCGATGGGATTGATGGTCCCAATCTCGTTGTTGGCGTACATCACCGTCACCATTGTGGTCCGGTCGGTGATGGCGTCGTAGACCTGCTCCGGATGGACCATTCCGAATGGATCCACCGGCAGATATGTCACGTCAAATCCGATGTTCTCCAGGTACTGGCAAGAGTGTAATACGGCGTGGTGCTCCACCGTGGAGGTAATGATGTGATTGCCGGTCTCCTCCAACGCCGTGGCCACCCCGYTGATGGCGGCGTTGTCGGATTCAGTACCGCTGCCGGTGAACACTATTTCTCCGGCCCGGCAATGCAGCACCTTCGCCACCCTCTCCCGGGCRCCGTCCAGCGCGTAACGGGCTTCTTGMCCAACCGTGTGCATGCTGGATGGATTCCCGTACAATCCGGTGAAATAGGGAAGCATGGCTTCCAGCACCCGGGGGTCGGTCGGGGTGGTTCCAGCATGGTCCAAATACACGATTTCCGGAGGCGGCATMTGTGCCCTCTGTTACTCTTTCAGCGGCCATTTCCCGGCGCCAATCCTGACTACCGGGCGGCGAACCTATTGTAGCACAGGCGGCTGAACGGAGACTGTTAAACACGGTTCCTGTTCCGGCGCCTGGCGAGCATTTTGATACCGTCCCGGCTTACGAAGCCCAACAATTCACCGTCTCTCATCACCGCCAGGCTACTTAACCTGCCGGTCTCCATCTGGTCCATCGCTTCTGACGCGGTATCCGCGGGGGTCAATACGGGCAGTGACCGCAAGGACAACATTGCTTGAGACAATAGAGTAGAACCCCACGCTTTTCTGGGGATACGGTCCATCAACCGCCGAGTGATCATGCCTTCGACATGTCCGTTCAATGAAACCGCTAACAGATTGTCATGTTCGGCCAAGCCCTGGGTAACCAAGGGAGAGTTCATCAACATTTCCCCAGGTAGTGTCCACCACTCCTCGTTCATTACGTCCGCTACCCGGTAGGTTTTTAGACGCTCTTTGGCCCGTTCCTGCCGGTMGGTCGCGGTGGCCGCGGAGAAGAGGAAGGCGCCGATCAATATCATCCATATCCCAGATATCCCAACAGCATGGAAATTATCAACGGCCAGGTAGCCGCCTCCCAAAGCGATCAACCCGCCTATCACTTGCCCTGCCCTCACCGCTATTTGTGTGGCTCGCCAGTAGCTCCCAGATAGCCCCCAGATGACGGACCTCAACACACGCCCTCCGTCCAGAGGAAAGCCCGGTAGCATGTTAAAGACGCCCAGCATCAGGTTTATGCTCATCAGCAACCGGAAAGCTAATTCCAGAGACGAGTTGGTGCCCTGAAATTGCAGCCAGAGGACCCAGAATATTCCGGCCAGCAAGATGCTACACAGCGGCCCGACAACCGTGATTACGAACTCGACGTAGGGGCGGCGCGCTTCGTGGGCCAGGTGCGAAACGCCGCCGAAGAAGAACAGCGTAATCCCGTCTACGGGGATGCCCTTACGAACCGCCACTAGGCTGTGGGAAAGCTCATGGGCAAGAACAGACRCGAAGAACAGGACCGCAATCAACAACGCCCACGCCCAACGTCCGAGGGCAGTAGATTGAGATTGGTCGAACAGGTCGCCCAGGATYACGATCATCAGCAGGAAGATGAAGACCCAACTGAAGTGGATCTCAATGGGAATACCGAAGATTTTGCCCACGCGGATGGAAGGTCCCATCGATTATCTAAACCCGGTCTCCAGAATCCCMTATCTCAGCGGAGCGGCCAGTATTAAGATTAATGCGGGAGCCGCACCGGCCGAAGCGCCGGSTMCTATGGATATGCCCAGTGGCAACGATTCGCCCTTGGGCGATCTTTCGTCATTTTCCGAGAGAGGTGGCGTATGCCACCAATTTGTAGACCAGCTTGGCCGCCGTATAGGAGCAGGCCGCCGGACCCTCAGCCGGGCATAATTCGGTGATATCGAACCCAACGATACGCCTTGTCTCAGCGACGCATCGCAACAACGAAACCAWCTGGTACCAACTCAGCCCHCCCGGCTCCGGTGTCCCCACGGCGGGCATCAAGGCCGGGTCTAAAGCGTCGAGATCAATGCTAACGTATACCGTCGGTCCAAGATGCTCGACTATACCGCTGATCAACTCCCGGTCGTCGCAAGATGGCGGCCAGTAGAACGTGGGTATAGAGGCTGATTTGATATAGTCCCGCTCTTCCGGGCAAAGACTGCGCACCCCTACTAATACGAGCGGGCACATCTCGTGGATTCTCCTGGCYCCCGATGCRTGGCCCCAAGGCGTGCCCATGTACTCGTTCCGCAGATCGGCATGGGCGTCGATGTAGAGCACCGAAATATCGGGATAAACCTCTAGATTAGCTTGGACCGAGCCGATACATACCGAGTGTTCGCCCCCTAACACGCCGACCAGCCTCCCGGAGTGTGCGTAACTACCGACAGCCGCCCGCACCCGTTTGACCATTTCGGCCGGCCCCCCCATATGGGCCTCAAGGGCCTGGGTGGTATGGATCCCGACCAATGAAACATCCAAATCAAGTTCGTGGTCGTAATCTTCAAGGCCATATGAGGCTTCAATGAGGGCGCCCGGTCCGTTCCTGGCCCCGCCTCGTAGAGAAGTCGTGCTGTCGTACGGTACCGGAATAAGCACGGCCCTGGCCTCATCTAGGCCGCTATTTTCGGCGGGGAGCGCCAGGAAGTTCGGAGGTATCCAGGACAGGTGTTCCGTKTCAGACACGGGGGCGATCCGGCGAACTGGCATCCAATGCGGTGCGTTGCTCCCGCACCTCGTTTCGCCCCTGCTCGGTGTCCAGCCACTCCAACCCCCGGTCTAGGAGCCATGTTTTCGCGTCCTGAAGTTGAAACAGACTTTTCACTTCAGACAAAGCCTGGTCGTGATCGAATGGCTGGCACGAAAATATATCGATGTTTACGTAATCGCGATTAGGGAATGTGTGTATGCTAATGTGGCTCTCCGCTATAATCACGAATCCGGAAACACCCGAATCCTGCTCCTTAGGAGCATCGTACTTCAATACTTCGGGCTCAGTAATTCGGGTCATACCCAGGGTTGCRGGGCAATCGGTCAAAAAGGACCGTACCAATTCAACGTCCCACATCCTATCAAGATCTCCACGGTATCCGTCGATCACCAGGTGCATCCTACCTCCCTCGGCCAATTTACGCCATATCGCGAATTATAGGGATACCCTACGCCTTGGCAAATCCATTCGTATGGAATATCATCACTSTCGATTACGAATTAATGCCATCTAGCCWAKTGTAATTTTCACTCAATAGACGGCGGGATGCAACCCTATGGTAATACAAGACTCTAAATCGCTCATGATTCAGGCCACCGGCCTCACCCACTACTATGGTCCGTACGCGGCGATAGAGGATGTCAATTTTGGCGTGGAAAGAGGGGAGGTCCTGGGATTCTTGGGACCCAACGGCGCGGGCAAGACCACGACCATGCGTATCTTAACCGGATACATGCCCCCAACYAGGGGTAAAGTTACCCTTGACGACTTCGACATCGTGGAGCAGTCGCTGGAAGTCCGACGGAAGGTGGGCTACTTGCCGGAAACCGTCCCCCTTTATACTGACATGCCGGTGAACAGCTACCTCAAATACATGGGAACTTTGCGCCAGATGCCGCCCAAGGACATCAAACGCCGCATATCAGAGGTGATCGACGTTTGCCGGTTGGGCGACTATCGGTCAACCTTGATAGGAAAGTTATCCAAGGGGTTCCGGCAGCGGGTCGGCATCGCCCAAGCGATCCTCCACGAACCGGAAGTTCTGGTCTTGGACGAGCCCACCATTGGCATAGATCCGATACAAGTTGTGGAAACCAGGCGGCTTATCMAAGAGTTAGGCCGGGAACAAACCGTGGTGCTAAGCACCCATATCTTGCCCGAAGTTAGCATGATCTGCGATCGTGTTCTTATCATAAGCGAAGGTAAAATCGTGGCTGAGGACACCCCAGACAACCTGGCCGAGAGGTTGAAGGGGTCCGAGCAGATGGAAGTAGAGATCGGTGGTCCGGTGTCYCAGGTGTTACCGGCGTTGCGGGCCTTGAAAGGGGTGGCCAGTGCGTCTCACCGGTCAAACCATGGCAAGGAGATCTACACCATTCAAGCAAATGAGGGTCAGGACCTTAGGGACGAGATCTCCAGAACKGTGATCGGCGGTGGATGGAGCCTGCTTAGTATGCAAACCATGGGGATGAGCCTGGAAGAGATATTCCTGAAACTAACAACACACGAGGAGCTCTAGCGATGCGCACTGTTCAAGCAGTGGCTTGGAAAGAGATTCAGATCTACTTCTCCAGCCCCACCGCCTATATCGTAGCTATGATTTTTCTGGCTCTGGCCAGTTTCTTTTTTGTGAGGGACCTGAGCAACCCATTCCCGCAAGCGTCGATGAGCAGCTTTTTTCAAGGGGCTACCATCATACTGATCTTGTTGGCCCCCACGCTCACAATGCGGTTATTGGCGGAAGAGCAGAAATTAGGGACCATCGAGCTTTTGCTAACCTCACCGGTCCGGGACTGGGAGGTTGTATTGGGCAAATATATAGCCAGCCTGGTCTTTCTCCTAGGCACGATAGTGCTAACCCTATATTTTGTGCTTTTACTGATCATCTTTGCCGACCCGGACCCCGGTCCCATCTGGGCTGGCTATTTAGGATTGATTCTGTACGGCGCGGCAGCTCTTTCCATAGGTTTGCTAACTTCCACACTGACCAGCAACCAGATCGTAGCCGCCGTCGTTGCGATGGGCATTCTCTTGGTGCTTTACTTCACCGATTTCGCGGCCGCRACCCTGACCGGATTACCCGCCACAATCGTCARCGAGATCGGCTTGAAAAGCCACTTCGACGATTTCGAACGGGGTGTGATTGACACGAAACACATAGCCTACTATCTGCTGCTTACCTCCTTCTTCGTTTTCCTCTCGATACGGGCACTAGARTCGCGGCGGTGGAGGTAGCATGAGCGAACAGCCTAGAGATTGGCGCCGGCGGCGGGGCGGCTCCGGCAGGCAGGATGAAGTAGCGGAGGAAGCTTCACCGGAACAACTTGTCGATCCGGAGGGAYCTACTGAAGGMGGCGCCGGAGATGTGGAACTGTCCCGCACCCTCTTCAGCTTTTTGGAGCCGATTTTAGATGTCATAGGCTCCTACCGTTTTCCTATGGTCGTCGCCGGCGTGATCGCCTTGGTCTCCGGAATAATTGTGGTGGCGTTCGTCAGCTCCATGCGCATATACGGCATCGCCGACATCATCCTCGGCTTGGTTCTCATCGGCACGGTGGGCTTGATTTTCTTGAGCTCGGTGACGGCAGCATTTCTCAGCCGGACCGGCCGTTACGGCGTCAATTCTATAATAATGATGGCGGCGTTCATCGGGATCACATTGCTGATAGGCGTAGTCACTTTCGAGAACAACAAAAGGATCGATGTAACAGCCACCAACCAATTCAGCTTGGCTGAACGGACCAAACAGATTCTCAGCGATCTGGACGAACCGTTACGGGCCACGGCATTTTACAAAGACTTGGCATTAACCTCGGACCCCGCCCAAGCCAACAGGCGGGCTAAGGTCGAGGACACCCTGAAAGAGTTTGCGGCCCGCTCCGGGAAATTCACTTTCCGCATGGTCGACCCGGACTATAAGCCAGACATCGCCAACGCCTACTTCGGCGCCAGGCCTCTGGCTTTTGTTGCGGAGTCGGTGGTGGTGGAGTCCCTGGATTCAGACAAGATAGACGTGGTGCAGCCCACTGATCCATCCTACAGCCAATTGGAGCAGGATCTGGTGACCGGCATGCTGGTAGCTACCGGTGAAGAGCAAAAAGCGATCTACTTCCTGACCGGCCACGGGGAACGTAGCATCAACAGTTCTGGTGCCGACGGTTATAGTGAGCTACGTGCCGGCCTGGAACAAGACAACTATCGTGTGGCGCCCCTTACTTGGCCCCCCGATGACACAGAAGTGTCGGTGCCGGAAGACACCGCATTGTTGGTGATAGCCCGTCCAACCGGTGAACTTCCCGACACTCATGCCGCTGCTTTGAACCTTTATATGCAAGGCAAGTTCTTGAACAGCGACGGAATCGTGTCCGACCGGAGAGAAGGCGGCCGGATGATATTCTTGGCTGACACGGAGATCGTTGACACTTTCCGCCAGTTCTTGGCCATTTGGGGAGTCGTCGTTGGGAAAGGATACATCAGGGACTTGAGCCAATCCGTGCCGGGGAACCCCCAGATCCTTAGGGTTAGCGGATACAACCCTGAGGCGCCTCTGGAGATAGTCTTTCCCAGAGGCGTGCCTTTGCAACCCAGCTTCATGCCCTCCACATCCCCAATGATCGTGATCAACGATGGCCTCAGGAGACCCGTGCCTCTGGCCATGACTTCACCTAATAGCTACCTGATCGACGATCTAGATCGGGCTGACCCTATAACGGATGMWKSRGWTWWGYMYGWMMSGCNNGSYMCATTCTTCCCTGCTGTATTTGTTCAAGGGATAGGCCCGGTTGGCAGCCCGGCTCCCACGTCTCAGCCGCCGGATTCAGAGTTGTCCTGGCTGGTTGTTTTTGGTGACTCCGACTTCGTGTCAAATAGTTTCTTCAGCAGAGGCGGCGGCGCGGACCTTTTCCTGAACTCCGCCAACTACCTTCTTGGAGACTTCTCTCTGGTATCCATCCGCGACAAAGCTTTTACTTTCCGGGAGTTCAACCTAAACAAGAACGAGTTTAATTTCGTACGCTGGACATCTTGGTTGTTCTTGCCCGGATTGATGGGATTGATGGCCGCCCTCGTCTGGTGGGTACGGCGGTAGCCTGGTTAAAAAGGTTTGTTGATAAGCAGGTTTCTTAACCAAGGGGAAGAACCTAATCTCCGGCAAGGGCGCGTCGAAATAACATGAACCTACGTCTTTCAATCTTATTGGTTGCTATCTTGGTGCTGTTTGGCGGCACATTCTTGGTGGTGCGGTACTTTGGACCCACCGACCGGGAGCCGGAAGAGCCCTGGCTGTACCGCATCGACGAAGACAGCATTAAACGCATCGAGGTTACTAACGAGGGTCAGACAGTGATCTATAACCGATTGCCGGGAGGCCGTCGATGGTACATTCAAGGTGACCCTGAGATTCCAGTATTCCAGGACAAGTGGAGCGGCACACCCTTGTTGCTTAGCGGGCCTCGGGTCAACCGGGACCTAGCCGAAACAATCGAAAATCCAGCGTCCTACGGGTTGGACCCCCCTTTATCGATCATTAAAGTCGCCGACTCAAGCGGTCAGAGTTTCGAGTTTCATCTGGGTAGCAATACGCCAGACGATAAAAACCAGTACGCTAGGTTGGTTGGGCATCCCACGCTTTTCACTGTGCCGTCTATATGGGCCCAAGTGATAAACCGCCTGGCACTAGATCCGCCCTACTTGCGCCTGTTCCAGTTGAAAGACAACCCACTGGTGTTCATCCAGATAACCGAGCAAGACCAAACCGTGGCCTACGGCAAGGTCGGCGACGGCGATTCGGCGTGGGCTATTTTGGACCCTGTAGAACTGCAGCCCAGCGAGGAGCCGGTTCTGGCGGACAAGTGGGGCAACACTCCTGAGATGCTCAGCGGCCCAAGAGCCGACGATATTCTGGCGGAAGATATCGATAACTTCGCTGAATACGGTCTGGACCCACCCAAGACAAAAATACGATTGGGACTTGCCGCGGGGGCGGACGTAGAGTTTTACTTGGGTGACACAACGCCCGACGGAGAACACCGCTACGCCAGCCTGTTGGGGGGCTATCGAGTATTCTCGATGCCGATCGAACGGGCACAACGGATAAGCGCATTGGTCACCGACCCACCGGTTCGGCCGGAGGACAAACCCAATCCTGGTTCGGGTTGACAGACTTAGCTCATCTATGTCACAACCTAAGGGCTAAAGAGACATGAAGCAGGGGCGCCTCGACATGATCGAGGCGCCYTTATTTGTCGAGGAGATTTATTTGAAAGCTGAAATTTTTTCCATTGGGACCGAGCTTTTGATGGGCGAACTGACGGATACCAATGCCGCATGGATCGCCACTAGGTTGCCCGCCCTGGGTATCCAACTCCGGTGGGTGTCCATCGTCGGAGACAACCTGGATATGCTATCCGAAGCCTTTTCCCGGGGGCTGGAACGCTCGGACATTATCTTCACCACCGGCGGCCTAGGGCCGACTCAGGACGACTTGACCAGSGNAGGCGNTGGCGRMRKMYYYMGGSGAGMCGCCTACGGTCCAGGAAGAAGCGGTTCGGCACCTGGAACAGCAATTCCGGRACCGSGGTACCGACATGCCTTCCCGCAACATAAAACAAGCCCAGTTGATTCCCTCAGCCCAATTCATCACCAACCGAAACGGCACCGCCCCCGGTTGGTGGGCGGAACGCGACGGCGGCATCATCGTGTCGATGCCCGGCCCTCCTGCGGAGATGCACGCGATCTGGGACGAAGAGGTGGCGCCCCGGCTACTTAAGTTAGTGGACGGCGAGGTGACAATCACCCGGAACATCAAAACCATGGGTTTGTCGGAAGCGGCGATCGACGAAATAATATCCGAGTTCTTTGGYAAGGAGAATCCCTACYTAGGCATCTACTCCAAGGCCGACGGGAATCACTTGAGGATAATCGCCMGAGCGCCARACGATGCAGCCGCCCGGCTTCTGATCGCCCCGGTCGAAAAAGCCATTGAGGAACGATTGGGCCCCCACATCTGGGGATACGATGAGGAAACCCCGGAACATGCCGTCGGCGTACTCCTGCGGCAGCGGGGCCTGACTCTGGCAACCATGGAATCATGCACCGGAGGATACTTGGTCAACAGCTTAACCGACTCCCCGGATAGCGCCAGCTACTTCAAGGGAGGAGTGGTGGCGATTGGCGACGGCGTAAAGATCGCTCACGGCGTGCCGGCGGAAGTCATAGAGCGGCACGGCCCTGTTAGCCAAGAGACGGCCAACGCCATGGCCCAAGCGGTCCGGAAGGTATTGGGGTCCGATTACGGTATCGGCATAGCGGGCGACGACGGRTCGCCGCCCGGKGAYGGWCCGMCGKCCGGRCTRGCCTACCTATCCATYGTTGGTCCCAACGGTTCAAAAGAGATGGAACTGCGGGTGCCCCCCAGGCGGGTCACCGTGAAACGGCGTATGTCCAACAATGCGCTGATTGAATTAAGCAAATTAATCTCGTCGGAAGGCGTCCGGTAGGATTTCAGCATTTTCAGCAAGTCCGCTTCTTACAAAAGAAGGGATATATGGGAGGTTTCTCTGGGGAGAAAATGACCTCCCGGTAGTCCTCCTTCGCGGGGGGATAAAGCTGCGGGCCAAATCAGATTAATACGATAGGGGTACGGCTAGCCGTACCCCTATCGTNTNAATCATAATCGGACCAGTCGCCGGTGGTTTACAAAGTCAGCTGGCGGTACAGCATGGGCAGCCGCTCCGGCAGGGCCCAAATGTCCCCTAACACCTCGTATCCCATGTCGCCACACATGCCCTTTAGGTAATCGTGCCCCGATTTATCCACCGTGAGGCAGAACGGGGTAATGTCCTTTCGTTTGGCCTCTAGCAGGGCCATGTGGGTATCGTGGACGGCGTACTCCTTCTCCACTCCTTCCCGGCTGTAGCCCCGGTCCTGGGGCCGGCCATCGCTGATCAGGAAGAGAATCTTCGTGGTAGCGTCGATCTTTTCCAGCTTGGTGATGGAATGCCGTATGGCGGCGCCCATGCGAGTGGCATGGAGCGGAGTCACCTTGTCGATACGCCGCTTTACCTTATCTCCGAATCCTTCGTCGATGTCTTTTATTACGTAGAACTCCACGTTCTCTCTGCCRTAGCCCGAGAAGCCGTAGATGCCATAGGTGTCTCCGATAGCTTCCAGGGCCTGGATGAGCAACGTGGTACTTTCCTTTTCCAGGTCGATGATGCGCTTGTAGTTCCGGCGCACCAAGCCTTCCCGGCGCCGGCGCAGCCACACCATGTACTCCACCGGGTCATCGGGGGCGTCCCGGTCGTCCACCACTTGACGGCCTTCGTCGATGGCTTCGGCGGTGGATGCGCTCATGTCCAGCAGAAACACCACTGCCACATCCCGCCGGTTCCGGTTGCGATGCCAGTAGATCTTCTCATCCGGCGGGACATTCATACGTAGGTCGGCCCAAGCTTCCAAAGCGGCGTTGAGGTCAATGTCCTCCCCGTCGGTCAGCCGGTAGATCTTCTTCATGCTCTCAGGCATGATCAGCTCGAACTGTCGCTTGATGTGGTTGGACAGAGAGAGATAATTTTTCAGAGCGTCGTTGTAGAAGGTTGTGTCACCCTCGTCCACGATTTTCTCTTTGACGATGCACCACCGCGGCTTGTAGTCATTGGCCCTAAAATCCCACTCGTCGTAGGCAAATGTCTTGGGTTCCCGGGCCTCTAGTTCTCCGCCTTGATCGTCGTCGTGCAGCAGAGGACCGTAACCCTGCCCCGGCTGAGAGTTAGGCGGCGGCGTTCCGGCTTCTTTCATCAGATTCTGGGCAAAGGCGCTCATGCTGTCGTTGATGTCGCCTTGTTCGGCGTCCAACTCCAGCTCTGAGCTTTCCTGGAGGAGCTGTTCCAGCATCTCTTGGGAGATAGGCTCACCCTCGCCTTGCTGATCCTGGTCGGACTGCAACCTGGTTAATAGCTGAACCATCTCCGGCTTGAAGTCTCCACGGTAGTCCACCGGCTCGGGCGACTCCCGGGACTCCCCCTCGCCGGACTCTCCAGAAGCGTCCTGGCCGGCTTGCAACTGGTCAATGAGGGATTCGTATTCTTCTTCCGAAAAGTCGCCGGGCTCCTCCAAGTCTTCCTGTTCCCAATCTTCTTCCGGCGGGTTTTCGTTGGCGATCCGGGAAATGATCTCGTAAGCCCTCAAAGTGGCTTCCGCGGTGTCTTCCACTTCCGCTTGGGCATTGCGCAGTTCATGCAGAATCTGGGCCAAGACGACCGCGGCGTCTTTGTACTCGACGGGCACCGGCAGTTCGGTGAACTGCTCCAAGCTCATGTGGATAAGCAGCTCTACTAGAGCCTGTTGCACGCCCATCTCTTCAATATTCGGACGGTTGGCCAACGCCTCGTCCTGGACCCGGTTCGCGGCGACGCGTATACCCGGGTATTCCACCTTGATCCGGTAGTCCAGACGRCAGTCCTCCAGCACGGTGAAGAGATCGAACGCCAGTTGGCGATCTTGGAACAGAGACAAGAACCGGCCGATGTCGGTTAGAGATTGGCTGGGCTCAACGCCCTCCTCCTCCGCCRCGGCCTTTTTCCCGGCGTTAACCTCGTCCTCAAGGGGAGATCGGCGGTCATCGAACAGTCCGCTGGGCTTGGTGAAATCAAATAGGAAACTGCCGAACTCCAAGTGGCCCACCTGATGGGTGGAAACCACCTTGAACCAGGAGAAGTTGTCTTGCTTGTCGGGATAATGGTCCACGATCGTGGGTAGGAAAACCTTGGTGCCATCGGTGGAAGCAGAATCCTCATCAACCCAACCGATGTTCTTCCTAACCAATTCTTGGGTGTCTAGAACGTCAATTGACGAGCCAGACAAGGCGCTGCAATACAGCCGGATGATACCCTTCACCCGGTCCAGTTCCAGGCTTGATGATAAGGTTTCCAGCATSGCGACGGAAGTGTTGGACTCTATCTTGAAGAAAGCGATGCCGCTTTCCGGGTTGTCCTTGAGCAGGTCCATGCCGCGGTGGAACCAAGAGTCCAATTGGCTGATGGTGATGCGTTCCAGCACGCTGCTAAGGCTCTTGAGGAAAGGCGGCACGGCCTCGGGGGAAACCGCCAGCAAGGTCTCGCAAAGATCCAGGATATATCCCTGGGAGCCGGCGGGGACCTTACTCAAGGATTGGGTGCCGTCGGCCAAGAAACGGGATGTTTCCCGAAGGCCCACTTTCGCCAACCGCTCTCCTAGCTTGAGGAAACGGCCAGTCTGGTTTTCGTCCACCTGCTGCAGTGCCCTGGGCACCAACTCTAAACAGGTTTTAATCTCACGCCAACTACCATCGATCAAAGCTCGCGCCATGGAGAGAAAGGCCTCGCSYTCMSSGNCCAKCKYYGKYWWMAYGKSCNCSGYCSNACASCRGMCNTYCRCMKNCRACGWCSKRSSMBTKSYMGGACATTGCCTCGATCAAGGAAGCGAATACCTCCACATCCCAGAAAGGTAGATTACGAACTAGGTCAGGGCTGACTTCGAAGAACTTGGCCGCCAGCGTGCTGGATTTCCAAGTGCCCTTATACAAACTGCGGCCCAGGCCGGCCCAACGGGGTATGTATTGCGGCCTGAGATTGGGAACTATGGACGAACTGGCTTTGAAGAATGCCACCGCAAGCGTGGGCGAATCTTGCGCCAGATAGGTGCCGCACCGCGCCCATTGCATGAACGAAGGGAAGGACAGGAACCGGGAGACTTGAGGTCCGACCTTGTAGTACTCTACCGCCGATTCCCAGGATCGAACCGTCTGGGTCCCGATGGCCAGGCCTTCTTTCGCCCAGAGGACAAGTTCCTCTTCGCCGAAAGCCGCCTCTATCGTTTCCACGGCTTCTTGGTAGGCTTCCAGAACCGCCGGGGGTAACTTGGCAAGCTCAACTTCTATTCCCGCTAGAGGAGACGTACTCAACTTAGTGTTCCTCCTTTACCGTCCCATCCTCCAAAAGTTCCAAGAACTGCTGGAGGATTTTTGCCGTCGCGCCGAAAACTAGATGCTCATTATAAGCGTAGGACCGGCTTGTGACCGGCACGCCATCTTCAAAACGGGTCTCAACCCGGTGGTTCAACGGATCATTGAGATCGGCCACGGGGATTTCCAGGACCTCGGCGATCTCATCCGCGCTGGGATTGAAGGGGTAGGGATAGGGTATGGTGCCCACGTACACGTTTACTTTGAAATGGCTCCTGGTAACGACATCGTCCAATTCTCCCAGGATGGTTACGTCGGACCGGTCGATACCCATTTCCTCTTCGGTCTCCCGCAACGCCGTATCCAGCGAGTCCCGGTCTTCAGGGTCCCTGGCTCCTCCAGGTAGGGAAATCTCCCCTTTGTGGTGCTCCACCTGCTGGGACCGCTTGTTCAACAGAATACAATATTCGCCGTCTTTGGGGTATAGCAGCAGCAGAACAGAGGCAGGCGTTAGAGATGGTTCGCCCACCGTCTGTTTAGTACGGTGGGCTAGAACTTGGCTGACGATGTCCGGAGGAGATAAGGCCATCAAACCCCTACTCGAATATAGAAGACACCACTTCTTCGATGCTTCGCTGGAGTTCCGGTTCGTCGGTCAGGGTCCACACGATGGCCACCTGGCAAGCCCGGCGGATACTAATACCCTCGGAAATCAACTTCCCRGCGTAGATCAACAAGCGGGTGCTGGCGCCTTCCTGGAGGCCATGCTCTTTCAAGTTGCGTATCTTTTCCCCCARCTTGGCTAGGGAGTCCGCTATCTCCGTGGAACACCCGCTCTCGCGGGCAATAATCTCAGATTCAATGTCCCTTGGGGGATAGTCRAATTCTATTGACATGAACCGCTGCCTGGTGCTGTGYTTCAAGTCCTTCARGGCGCTYTGGTAACCGGGGTTGTAGGAGATGCACAGCAGAAACCGGTCGTCCGCCTCGACGATAGAACCGGTTTTCTCTATGGGCAATATGCGCCGGTGGTCGGTCAACGGGTGRATCAGAACCGTGGTGTCCTTACGGGCCTCGACAACCTCATCCAGGTAGAGGATAGCGCCGTTCTTTACCGCCCGAGTCATGGGGCCGTCGATCCAACGGGTCCCGTTAGCGTCTAAAAGATACCTGCCCACCAAGTCGCTGGCCGTAAGGTCTTCATGGCAAGCGATGGTGACCAGAGGTACCCTGACTTCTCCTTCTTTGAGTTCCTCGGTGCCCTCTCCTTTCGCAACGCTTAGAGGGCGGCCGAGCTTCCAGGCCATATATTCCACGAATCTGGTCTTGCCGCAACCGGTGGGACCTTTTAGCAACACCGGAATATGCTGATGGTAGGCCGCAGTGAAAAGATCTAATTCGTCGCCAACGACCCGGTAGTAAGGCTCGTCGCGTACCAAGAATTCCTCGATGGCGTATTCTTTATAACTCGGCTGATCTGTCTGTACCATTAGCCTCTCTCTGTCCTCACGCTTACTCTATTTTCCCACAGAGCCATAACCGTTTGTTCCAAAGCGGATACATCGCTGGAGTTATCCACCACCAAGTCAGACCGCTCTATCCGCTCGGCAGGGTCCATCTGCGAATCGATGCGCCGACGGGCTTCCTTTTCATCCATGCCATTACGGGCTTGAAGTCTTTCAACCACCGATTCAACAGACGAGTCGGTGGTCCAAACCTCATCAACTAGGGAGTCCCATCCGGCTTCGAATAAAAGGGCGGCCTCGACGACCACCGTCGAAGCACCTTGATCCCGCAAAACCTGTATCCTGTCCGCCACCATCCTAGCCATGCGAGGATGCATTATAGCGTTCAATTTTTCCAGTTGCTGGGGGTCTGAAAACACTATGGCACCCAGTTTTTGCCGGTCAATCTCGCCACTGGGCTGCAATATTTCCTTACCGAAGGTATCGACTACCTCGCGCCAGCTTTCGGAATTGGGAGYATAAGCCTCGTGACCGACCTCGTCGGCGCTGATGACGGMCGCCCCCAGTGACTGCAACAAGCGTGCAACCTCGCTCTTACCCGTCCCTATACCCCCGGTGAGTCCGATGACCAACATGAGTTTCCGGCCTCCGGCCCAATAACTTTGCCGGTCATAAATAGTCTAGCTTGACCTCGACCGGCCTTTGAGGRTTCTAACGACTGAGTCATTCTACCAACGCAGCCTCAGATGGTCAACATCAGTAACGCCAGCGACAGAACTCGGAATCTAAGGCGGTGCACACGTTAAACCGGTATGGGCAGTGGACGMTGGCGGTAGGTAAACCGTGGAAGGTATGACGAAAAGATTTGCCGTTCTCCGGCCTGGTTAAGACTGGGATGAGCCRGTGGTTTTAGACTGAAACCGGATCTCACCCCATTTTGTGAGGTAGGTCTCCTGCAAATCTCGAAACATACTCTGATATTCTTCACTCTTTATGGGATTCGTGGTCATGATAACCGCGTCTTCCCGGTTGTCTGAATAGTATGCCTTGCGGGCGCCCACGTTCTTGAACCCATATTTTTCGTAAAGCCGCTGGGCGATAAAGTTGGAAACCCGGACCTCCAAAGTCATTACCTCAGAGCCGTATTCGACGGCTTCTCGCAACGAACCTATGAGAAGCAATTCACCTATTCCGTTTCCTCGCAGACTTTCCCGCACCGCAATCTCGGTGATGTGGGCCTCGTCCCCCTGATACCAGACGCTAACGTAACCGGAGATGGGAGTAGGAGAAGCGATGTCTCCCTGGCTACCCGGCACCAAGCGTTGGGCACTCGTCAATACCCGGGACCACAAAGACCGGGACCCCTCCGGATCGGCGTCCGTAGGAGGTTGTTCTTCCTCCGCCGCCTCACAAGCCACTAGRTAGCARGCGTAGCGGTTGTTCAACTCTCGCTTAAAAGGGGTGGTGATCCAGAGGGGGGAAAACGCCTCCCTCTCAATCTCAATCACCTGGTCAATGTCTCCAGTTTGGAGACGCCGCAGTAAAACGTTCATCGATCTCTACGACCGGACTGCAGGATTCAACTGGAGCATGTCAGCCAGCGTACGTGGTCCGGAAATTGGCCCCATTTTAGCATAGAGCCGCCTTTCTAATGTAACTGGGTTGTCAGCCAGTTACTGACAAACGCTTCAATCCTTTATACTTAAATATATCGCGGATTCCGCTGGATAATCAGGGATCGGCTGGGCGCGAACTGGGTGATAGCCTCGGCTATAGGAGTGTAGGGATGCGGGTTCGAACCTTCCCGGCTAAGTTGCTGCCGGCGGCGGCACTGTTCATTCTCTTGTTGACCGCGGCATGCGGAGGCGACGAAGTTACTCCGGAGGGCACTGAGGCRGGGCAGCCTGTCTCTTCCTCCCCGGCTGTCGCCCTCCCGTCCACCACGGTCCAACCCCCCACCCAATCGCCAAAAAAGGACCCCACGCCGGCCGCCACACCGGTTCCATCGGTGATRCCAACYGTGATTCCGGCGGTTGTGGCAACGCCGATCCCTTCTCCCACGGCAACGACTCCTCCTATCACGCCGCCATCAGCGACGGAACCGGCGTCTACTYCCGGACCATCGCCCGTGCCTCAGACCGCTGCGTTGCAATTGGAAGTAACTTTCCCTCCGGAAGACATGGTGGTGGACAAAGATGTCATCACAGTTACCGGTATCTCCTCACCCGATGCCACGGTGAGCATCAACGGCAGGCTGGCCATTCCCGACGCCGAGGGCCATTTTTCCTTGGAATTAATCATTTTCCCCGACGACAACCCTCTGGCGATCGAGGTGATTGCTACATCGATTGCCGGGGAGGAACTGTCCCTGGTGCGCACGGTGATTTTCGTCCCTTAATCCCACACCAGACTGCCCGCCAKCAGCCGCCAAACGACGGAGGCCCTAAAAATGTTAAGACCGAACGCCGGAGCAAAAATAGGCTCGTCAAGCTCACCGCGATCCSWGGGGATACCTTTTTCGGTTCGTCCTGAGCCTGTCGAAGGACCCAGTCGGAGGAGTTCGATCTCGATTCTTGGAATCGTGCTCCTGACGCTGGCTCTGGCCTTAGCCGCATCCAGCGGAACCGCCGGAGCCGCTGGACCGCGTCAATCGCCCCAAACCGGCATCTTTGGAGAAGTCGTGGTTATCACCGGGGACCATCCTAGGGCGGTGGCCGGTGAGATCGACATCATTCTAGAAACTCCCAACGGCCCGGTGGAGATAACCGCCAACCCTGACACGGAGATTCGGGTTCCGGGACTGGAGCAGCCCACGGTGGACGACATCCCGTTGGGCAGCGCCGTGGCGGTTTTGGCGGYCAACGGCCARGCTRTTTCRATCCTCGTTATACCGGTCCATCCGGTGCGGTCCCGTCACTTCACCGGAATCGTGACCGGCGTAGGAGAAGACGGAGTCGTAGACATCCAAGACGCTGATGGCCGGAAGATTTCTTCCCCCTCGGCCGGTGACCCGTCCATATTAAAGCCAGGTGACTTGGTCACCGCCGTTCTGGAGCAAGACCTAAGCACCGGTTCTCTTTTGATCACCGGGCTAGACGGGGCCTTGGACAACCTGAAGCGCATCGAGGCGGCACTCGAGCAGGCCGAGAAGACCCAGGCAGCGGGCAAATTGTCGGCCTTGCGGCAACGGTTGAACGAAAACGCCGATCGCCACTTAACGCTGGCCCAAGACGTGCTGGCGGGAACCGATTCCTCACGGCACAGCCAGTTTCAAGAACGATTGACTAAAGCCCAAAACGCTTATGCCCGAGGAATGTCACGTTTCGGGGCTGGAAAACCCTCAGCCACTGTTTCGGGCATCGTCACCTCCATCGACCTAAATCGAAAATTGTTGACGGTGCAGCCTTCCGGACTTCCTGCGGTGCAGGTAATCATCGATGGCGCGACCGCCATCAGGTTCCAAGGAAGGGACATCTCCTTCAGCCGTTTGGACTTGGCCAACCGGGTTCAAGTCCGCTACGACCTGGAATCCCGGACCGCCAGCCGGGTTTTGGTATCCGCCGGAGCAACCCTGGACAGAACCACCGCCAAAGAATTGTTAACAACAGTGGACCCAGGGGCCGTCAACGGGCCCATCATCCAGCTCGACCTTGATACCAGCTACGACGCACTCCCGAGGATCACCATTCGGGACTCAGCAACCCAGGCCACCGTGACCCTTAATGTATTGCCGGAAAGTGTTCTTCTAGTGGACGGTTCCCCAACCAGGCTGGGGAAAGAGCTATTGGACACCAACGTGACGGCGATTTTCCAACCTGACTCCCTGGCGTTGATCGAGTTGGATTCCCAAGCCGGGGTTGGGGACAGCCCGCCGGTTCGAGGAGTGATACACCGGTTCGTCGCCAAAGCCCTGCCCGGCAACCTGTCGATCATGACCAAGGATGGAGAGATCCGGTCATTCACTCGTACAGGCGAGACGGTGGTTCGGCGGGACGGCCGCCGCGTATCCATCAGCGAAGTCAGGTTGGGCGACTTGGTCCGAGCTAATACCCGCATCCTGGAGACAGCCGGAGCGGCTGGGAATGCCGTACCGGTGTTGGGGGTTCTCAGCCTCAGTTCACCGCCACCGGCGTCGATCAAAGGGGTTATCGCGGGGATTACAAGCGCGGACCAAGGATCCACTAGAGTGACGATCACTACCAACAAGTTGGATATGGTGGTGATTCTGGTGAACGCCGAAACTCAGGTGGTTCAAAGGGGGAGATCGATAGGRGTCGACGGYCTKTCCCTGGGCCAGCGCGTGGTGAACGGCGCCTACTATCCTATAACCGGAAAGACGGACCGATTGATTGTCCAACCGCCTCGCGCTGCCCGGATAAGCGGGGAAATCACTCTGGTCGAAGAGTACTTGTCGACCGTAACCATTCAGCCCCGCCGGGGCGATCCGGTGATACTGCTGTTCCCAAAGGCAGACCCCCCCGCCATCTCACGCAAAAACAAACGCGGCCTAAAGTTCAGCGACCTGAAGACCGGAGACCGGGTGCGCGCCGCCTTTTACGACCCTGCCACCAACCGGGCGCTCCGGCTGGTGCTGGCCCCGGACCCCGATCTGGATTATTAGCAATNNGGNGGGNCGANNCCCCCWCTCTRRCTCTCCCMYTTMGTAAGGGGGAGASGACAGYCCGCTAAGGGCGAGTTGTCSTTAATCAGCAACGCTAACCTTCCCGTACAAGCCGTCATAGCCTGGTTCGATACTCACCTCGCCAACCCGGGCCTTCAGGATGTTTCGGGCCAGGGGTTCTCCTGCGGCGGCTACGAGGTCGGCCTCCTCGGCCCACGCCAGGATGTTCAGCTCATTRCCCAACTCCCCAATGATGCGGCTGTAYTCTTTTTGGACCCGCTTGCTGGACGGACCAAGGGCCAAAGTTTCCGAGATGATTTCTTGCAACGGGACCAACCGGATGAAGGGTGGAAAGCCTTCTTGGTTCTGCACAAAGCCRGTGCCGTCTCTGTGACATGCTTCTTCGCCATCGGAAAGCGCATTGATTCGATGCAGTACGCCCAGAGTGAGCGGTCTGTCGCAAGCGGGGCAACGTTGGCCGATACGCTGGGTATCTTCCGGAGAGTGTCTTATCCCGCATTTCCGGTGCCCAGTGTGGTGATACTTACCCTCCTCAGGGTAAAACTCCACGGAGTAGGCAATTTGGCGATGTTTCAGGGCTTGAGCCAATTCGCCGTACCCCAAATCTCCTTCAAATACCGTAAGCTCCCGCCCCAGTTTTGGCGCGGAGTGGGCGTCGGAGAAGGAAACTATRGCCCTTCCGGCCACCTCTCGGATGTTCCAGTTCATCGCCGGGTCGCTGGACAGCCCGGTCTCGATGGCGTGGATGTGTGGCGACATGTCCAGGAAACACTCTTCCAGGGAATCAAACCCGGATTTGGACCCGAACAATCCGAACCAAGGTGTCCAAACGTGGGCCGGAATGACCATGCATTGGTGGTTTATGTCCAATGCCAAAGCGGTCAGGTCCCTGGCGGACATGGGCAAAGTCGGCCGGCCGGCCGACTCCAGTTTGGCCCCTACCTTGGAGAAGGCCGTGTAAAGTTCGGCTACCGTCGCGAAATCCGGAGCGAACAGCAACATATGAACTCTCCGGCTTCTTCCTCCCTGTTTATAGACGCAGCTGACTTCGGTGCCTAAGACGAAGCTAACGCCGCCRAACCGGTATAACCCCGGCGACACCGGATCCAACTTCTCCTCCAACTCCCGGCGCCAAGCCGGGTGAGTGAAATCCGCGCTGGAAAGCAAATCGATACCTTTAATCCGAGCCCACGCAGCCAAACTCTCCAGGGTTAGGTTCTTACTGGTGGCGTAGGCGTAGCGAGAGTGTAGGTGAAGGTCTGCGGCGTAGGTCATGGGCCCAGTCTAGCACRGGCGTGGGAGGGGCGTTATGTAAACCGGTCAGATCGCGATATCGCCGGGCTGGAACCACAATAAGACTGGKTCCGCTTTCACCCGTTGGTCAGGCCGTATCTTGACCGGTGGGACCGCCTGACTTATGATTCTGGYTGGTGAAAGTGATAACATAGCATTGTGAAATAGTCGGCCGCCCTTCGATATATACCACCAGGAAATAGGGGCCGGCCAACGTCCGCCAAACCGTAGGAGGTTTTAACAGAATGCCCGCGAAACATATAATCCGCGACGAAGAGGCCCAGAAGGCTTTATTGAATGGGATCAAGGCGATAGCCAACGCTGTCAGCCTGACCCTGGGACCCAGGGGACAGAACGTGATCCTGGAGAAGAAGTGGGGAGCGCCGGTCATCACCAACGACGGGGTGGCCATCGCCAAAGAGATCGACCTGCCGRAATCCTTCGAAAATATGGGCGCTCAACTGATTAAAGAAGCCGCCACCAAAACCAATGAATCGGCCGGCGACGGCACAACCACCGCCACAATCTTGGCCCATTTAATCGTCCGGGAAGGGATGAGGCTGGTAGCCGCCGGCACCGACCCCATGGCATTGAAAAGAGGCATCGACAAGGGTGTGAAAGCCATCGTAGCCGAGCTGGATAACCTGTCCACTCCGGTGGACACTAGGGAACAGACCGCTCAAGTCGCCACCATCTCCGCCAACGATGACAAGATCGGCGAGATGATAGCCGATGTTATGGATCACGTGGGCCGTGACGGCGTCATCACCGTTGAAGAAAGCAAAGGGATCGAATCCGAGACCGAGTACGTCGATGGCATGACCTTTGATCGCGGCTACATCAGCCCTTATTTCGTGACCAACCCTGAGCGGATGGAAACCGTGATAGAAGACCCCTACATCCTGATTACCGATAAGAAAATATCGTCGGTGGCCGACCTGGTACCGATCTTGGAGAAGCACCTCCAGGTTTCCAAGAACCTGGTGATCATCGGCGAAGACGTTGATAGCGAAGCTCTGGCCGTGTTRGTGGTGAACAAGATGCGTGGCACCATCAACTGTTTGGCATTGAAAGCGCCCGGATTCGGAGACCGCCGCAAGGCGATGCTGGAGGATATCGCGATCCTCACCGGTGGCACGGTCATTTCCGAAGAACAGGGGCGCAAACTGGACCTTACCAATATCGAAGATCTTGGACAAGCCCGGAGGGTGATTTCCACCAAAGACAAGACCACCATCATCGACGGCAAGGGCGACAAAGCCATTATTACCGCCCGGGTGGACCAGATCCAGGTCCAGATGGAAGATACAACTTCGGAGTACGACAAAGAGAAGCTACAAGAGCGCATGGCCAAGCTTGCCGGCGGCGTTGCAGTCATTAAAGTAGGCGGCGCCACCGAGCCCGAACTAAAGGAGCGCAAGCAAAGGGTTGAGGATGCTCTTTCCGCCACCAGGGCGGCCGTGGACGAGGGCATCGTGCCCGGTGGGGGAGTGGCCTACATCCGGGCGATGCACRTTCTAGACAACTTGGGCCTGGAGAGGGACGAGGCGAATGCAGTGACGGTTCTTAAAAAGGCTTTGGAGGAACCCATCCGGATAATCGCCTCAAACTCCGGCCAAGAGGGCGCCGTCGTTCTGGAGAATATCCGCCAAAATCAGTCCCAAAACTACGGCTTCGACGCCTCGAATATCGAATACGGAGACCTGGTGGACAAGGGCATCATCGACCCGGCCAAGGTGGCCCGCATCGCGCTGGAAAACGCGGCCAGTGTAGCCAGCATGATATTGACCACCCAATCCCTTATCACCGAAGAGGAAGCGGAAGACGCGCATGCCGGCCACGACCATGGCCACGACCACGGCGGCGGTAYGTTCTAACCGGCCTTCCTAACTAGGCCAACAAAAACATCAGGCCCCGGCGGTTTCCTGCCGGGGCCTGTTTTAGTTTCAGYCCTTCGTTGAATACCTGGGGCTCCGAATTGCTGGGGCTCCGCTCAGGCGTACTCCAACAATATTTCCGCCAACTCTCGAGGTTGCTGCAGCATTACCTGATGGCAGGAATCTAGCTCAACTACGTCGACTCCGGGCACCCGCTGCGCCATTCGGTGTTGTGACTCCGGCGGTAGTATCTTGTCCTGATTCAGTACCACGTAGGTCACCGGACTCGTAGGCTCCGGCCGGTCTAACGCTACCTTGGTGGTCAGTACCCGCCTAGCCACCGGCCCAAAGCGGCCTACTGAGTGGACCACTTCCATGGGATCCATGCCGTTGCATAGGAAATTGTAGATCACCGAGCGGGGCAGCCTCAAACCTTTGCCTGAAAAAGCGCTCAAGACTGACAAAATCCGAAAGGTGACCCTGGTTTTCTGGGGGAGCACGCTAAGCATGCTACGCTGGTAAAGAGGGACCATGCCGGCCACCAAAACGATGCGCTTGGGAGGCTTGTCCAACTGCCCAGCCGCTTGAAGCACCATGCTGCCCGCGAAGCCGTGTCCTACCAGCACCAGATCCTTCAACTCATGGCGTTCCACTGCCCGGGTTATAGCATGAACGCACTCTTCCAACCTGACGTCGGTGGTGTCTCCGTAGGCGTCCGCGCCGTGCCCCGGCAGGTCCAATGTGAACACCCGGTTTGCGACGCGCGGGGAGTAGAGCCGGGGCGGATGCTCCACCGGCGCAGTCAGGTAACCCCACACCTGGCCCCAAGTCCAGGCTCCTTGTCCGGCGCCGTGGACCAAAAGAAAGTCTGTCATACGTCCATCTTACCGTTAGTTTCCCCAGTCAGCCAACTCATTTTTCGTTACCTGCCCGATTTCCAAGTCGCCCGTTGGATATGGAGTTCCACGAACTCACCAAGAACGGTGTGTGGCCTCCTCTCCGTTCGTCCTGAGCTTGTGTCGRAAGATCCCGAACCTAGCCCGAAAACGCTTCCCGTAGCGCCGTCAGGAGGGCTTCCTCGTCGTCGGGCGTCACGGTGCGGGGGTCCAAGATCACCCGGTCGTCTTCGATACGGGCTATCACCGGCGGAACCGCTTCCCGCAGTCTTCGCATCACCCGYTCCGGACTTCCGGCATCGCCCTCGCAGGAAAGGGCCAGCACCCAAGTCGGCAGGGTCTCTCCGGGAAGGCTGCCGCCACCGATGGCCGATCTACCGGAAATCACCTCTCCGGGAATGGAAAGCTGGGTCTTCCACCTGGTCGCCCGGTCTTTGATGCCCTGCTCGCCGGCGGAAATCATCTTCCATATGGGAACTTCCGCTTCGGCCTCTTGCTTCAGATAGTGCAACACCGTCGCCGTCAACCCGGCCAGGCTCATTTTATCTATCCTGACGGCACGGGCCAGGGGATGCCTTTCCAAACGCCGGACCAATTCAGTCTGGCCGACGACGATGCCCGATTGGGGCCCGCCCAGGAGCTTATCTCCGGAGAAAAAGACCAGTCCCACACCRGCGGCGATGCTTTGCTGRGGAGTTGGCTCGTGGGCCAGTCCGTAGGCTTCGGTAGGTAACAGAGCGCCGCTGCCCACGTCGTGCAGCACCGGGATTCCCCTCTCCTTGGACAGCTCCACCAGTTCGCTGGGTTCAACCTCAGCGGTAAACCCTTCCACCCGGAAATTGCTAGAGTGAACTTTCAACATGGCCGAGGTATTATCCGTGATCGCGTCTTGGTAATCCCGGATATAGGTCCGGTTGGTGGTGCCCACGTCCACCAGGGTAGCGCCGCTTTGCTTGAGAACGTCCGGGATTCGGAAGCCCCCTCCGATCTCCACRGCTTCGCCCCGGGAGACGATGACCTCYTTGCCCACCGACAGAGCCGACAAACCCAAAAGCAGGGCGGATGCRTTGTTGTTCACYGCCAGGGCCGCTTCGGCTCCGGTTACTTGCTGCAACAACGATTGGAGGTGAGCCTGCCGGGAGCCACGGCGGCCGGTGCTCAAGTCCATCTCAAGATCGGTGTAGCCTCGGGCAGYCTGGGTCATGGCATCGATGGCCGACTGACTCAAAGGGGCCCGCCCCAGGTTAGTGTGGACGATTACCCCAGTGGCGTTGATCACCTKNCGAGGKKYYRYKYYRYYRMTGKWYMRAAGTTCCCCGCCAACMCCATCCGCCACATCCCCGGCAGAGGGCGCTTTGCCACCGTCCCGTATCTGCTGCCGGGCACGGTCCAACTCCCGCCGCACCAGGTCTACCACCCAGTCGCGGGGATAGGTTTCGGTCAGCGCGGCCATACCGTCACTGGCCATCACCCGGTCCACGCTGGGTAGATCGCGAAACTGCATCTGTTCAAACTCCTTGCGGCGGCCACTCGGCAACCGGGCTTTATTTTAACATGAGGCCCGCCGGGTCCGGCCCACCTACAATAATGTTATGTTAAGCTCTTCGTGAGATGAGCCGGTAGTTTTGAATTTTCCAGAATCATRAAACAGTCCAGGCTCAAGGTTTATAGTAGGAACATACTTGCATCGCAGGCCAGGCACCAAACACGCCCAGCGCCTCGAAGCTAGTCGCACRCCAATTCCAATCAAATTCAGGAGCAACCGCTATGCAAACAGGGCTTCCGCCGGAGCTAGACGCGCTGAAGAACACCATTCGTCAGGTAGTCAAGGACGAGTGCGTGCCGCTGGAAGCACACTACCTGGCTAACCCGCCCATGGAAGGCCAGGACGACGGCGGGCCCAGGGGCATCGCTCAGGCCGTGATGGGAATCGTGGGCACCCTGGATAAAGAGAAGTGGGACCGGCTCAATAATATCTCCAAGCAGACCGGCATCTATACGTCATTCGTGCCGGAAGARTACGGMGGCGGCGGYATGGGGGCTTTGGGCCACGTMGTCTTGGACGAGGAAGTYCACAAGAGCATCGTCCAACTCCCGACCTCACCCGTGCCGATGATGATGATTGGGGCCTGCACCCCGGAGCAAGAGCAGCGTTACCTGCACCCAGCGATCCAAGGGGACTTGCAATACGCTTTTGCTCAAACCGAACCCGAGGCGGGGTCCGACCCCGGCGGGATGATGCAAACCCGGGCGGTAAAGGATGGGGACGACTGGGTGATAAACGGCACCAAGATGTTTATATCCGGGGCGGCGACCGCCGACTTTATCCTGCTGCAAGCAATCACCGACCCGGAACGGCGTCAACGGGGCGGCATAACCATGTTCATCATCGACAATCCCACTCCGGGGATGACCTTTGATCCCATCCGCATCTGGACTAGTCCGACGCGGTCCCAGCAGCATTTCATCCACCTGGACAACGTTCGGGTGCCCCAGACCCAGGTCTTGGGMGAGGTGGGCCAGGGATTCACCTTGGGGCAAAAATGGCTGGTCCACCACGACCGGTTGCTTCGGGGGTCCATGGCCACCGGGATACTCAGCCGAGCGTTGGATATGGCTATCGAATGGTCCAAACAACGGGTGACTTACGGCCGTCCCATCGCCGACCGGCAGGCCATCCAATGGATGCTCACCGACGTCTACACCGATATCATGACCCTGAGGTCCTTCACCCGGGAAACAGCGGCCCGGGCGGACAACGGCGAGGACGTTCGCGTCGAGTCGTCCATGATTAAGTACTGCGCCGGGGAGTGGGGGTGGCGGAGCATCGACAAGATAATGCAGATATTCGGCGGTATGGGCGAAACCCTGGACATGCCGATCGCCCACTGGTATCTCCTGTTACGTCACGCCCGCATCGGTGGGGGCACATCGGAGATTCATAAGTTCGTCATGGCCCGGGCCCTGCTTAACGGAAGTGTTTCATATCAAGGGTAGACGCTCTAGACCCTGCAGAACACCAAAAGGCAGCCGAGTAGCCTTTTCCGGAGACCGGAACATCGCCAGTGGATCCGGTTTGCCATCCATGAATTCGGCGGCAGGTTAACCCTAATGGTAAGCACTGCCGAAGTCCTAAACTGCACCACTCACGAGCCACTACCGGTACAGGATCGTTCCGGCGCCACTNNCNGCTACAACTGCATCATCGAGTCGATGCAGATTCAGGCTTATAACCTGGCCCGGCGGATGCTGGAAGATTGGTCCCTGGCCGAGGACGCGGCGCAAGAGAGTTTCGTTTCCGGTTACCGGGCTTTCCACCAATTCCGGGGCAACAAYCTCAAGGCCTGGGTGATGCGTATCGTCGCGAACACTTGCAAAGACATGCTTCGGTCACGCCGGGCCCGTCCCACCGTTCCCTTAGATCCCATATCATCAGACCCGGACGACCCCACWGCGCCCCCTTCRGCGGYKGACYTACCGTCTWCTGAAGAGTCCCCGGAAGCCTACGCCGAACGGGAGGAGTTGGCCCGGATCRTCCAATCAGGCCTGGCTTCACTGCCGGAAGAACAGCGGCTGGCAGTCCTGCTGGTGGATGTGCAGGGTATGGACTACGAGGAAGCCGCYGCAACGATGCATTGCTCTCTGGGCACGGTAAAATCCCGCCTCAGCCGGGGCCGGGGGCGAATGAAGGACTACCTACGAAACACCGGGGAACTATTGCCCGACCTTTTCCGTCAAGAGGTATAGGGCCTATTATGCTGATCTTTAAACGAGGCCACRCTCACATAAACCAGGACGATCTGTCCGAGTACCTGGATGGCCGGCTTTCCGGTACCGCCGCCGCCAGGATAGACCTGCGGCTGACCGAGTGCGCCAGCTGCCGTCGAGATCTGGACGCCCTGCGTTCCACCGTCTCGCTGCTCCAGCAGATGCCCGAGTTGACACTGCCCCGTAGTTTCATCATGCCGGGACCACCGCCGGCCCCGGTGGGTATACTCCGGCGCGGCAGCCACAGCCGCATTGGTTTTCSCCATTCTGGTTTCCGCCGACGCCACCGGATTGCTGGCCCCAAAGCTCACCGSTCAGCCGGAAGTAACGGCGCAGGCGCTTCGGGCGGCGCCCGAAAGCTTCCAACAAGAAGACAGGGATGGCGCGGCTCGCGCCATCGAGATGGCCGCGCCCCAAGCCCCGGTTGTAAACGAGGCAATATCWGCGGAAAAGGGCCTCAATATCGCTGTGACTCGAGAGACTGAGGTAGCCGAGGCCGMGGCGGTAGCCCCGACCTTACGGCAAGCGGCRGTCCCACCTCAAACCGCCGCCAAGGTGGAAGCCCCAGCGGATACTTCGGCTTCCGCTCCAGTGGCCGCCATGGCCGCCCCCGAGATGGAAAAGGCCGTGGAATCCAAATTGGCACTGCCTCCCCCGGTAGCTGCCATGGCCACCACCGAGGTTGAGGAAGTCGCGACCTCCGAGGTAGCTCGACCTCAACCAGAAGCCGCCATGTCCGCGCTTGCGGTTGAAGAAGGAGTTAAAGCCAAATCAGTCCCGCTTACGCCGGAAGTTGCCATGGCCGCCGCTAAAGCCGATGAATCAGCAAAAATGAAGGCAGATTCAACGCCTTCGATAATCGCCCTTACTACCCCGCAGCGACCTCCGGAGCCTACGACGGTGGCCCAAGATTCGCCTAGAGGTATCCCTCCACCCTATAACCCGATTAATATTTGGCGGGTTCTGGAAGGATTGGCGGCGGTGACGGCAGTGGGCTTTTTAGTAGTTTGGATACTGAGACGGCGTGCCGGACGCTAGAACGGCCGCATGGTTGGACCGCCTCGCCCGGAATCTTCGTCGTTAGGACCACTGTCTTTCCGGCCACCGCGCATCAGTTCCTATGCCTGCCAATCTTTATCCCAATCGTCACCACTTTGGTCAGCCGTATTACCTACTGTAAATCGGCCGTTTTATCGATTACTCGAGAAGCCCACCGGTCTATTCTGAATTCATCGTCTATCCGCCGGGAATTTTTTTGGCCGGCGGCCCGTCATAGATACTGTAGGCCATAAACAGATCCCAAACGGGGGGAAACCGGCCAGGAATTATCAGGGGGATATCCCCCGTCAAACAAATACAGGAGGAAACCATGGAACGACAAGCAGGAACCAAGAAAGGAATCTTGATTTTATTTGGGCTGGGACTAATGTTGATGCTGGTGCTGGCATGTACATCGAGGGAGGGCCAGGTGACCGGAGCCGTCCAGCAAAACAACGGCCAGCCGGTCCAAGCCAGTGCAGCATCTGACGTATCACCCGCCAACAACGCCATGATGGAGTTGGCCGAGCGCCGGGCAATGGCTCTCGGAGCCTCAGCAACTTTTGATGGACCGATGGCCGCGCGCCAGGGAATCATGGTAAGCGGCCGGGGCGGGGCTTCTGCCGAGGCAGACCTGGCGATCTTGAACTTGGGAGTGCAAACCCTGGCCGACACCGTGGCCGAAGCCCGCGAGCAGGCCGCGGCCGCCATGGGACGGGTATTTGAGGTACTGAAGGCTAAGAACATCGAGAACCGGGACATCCAGACCAGCAATTTCAATATCAATCCCAGGTACACCAGCCGGGAAGTGACCAGATGCCCTGCCGCCTTGGACACTGGTGTACGCCAAGTCGCGCCCGCCGTTGAACCCAAAGTAGAGGCAAGCCGGGAAATTACCTTGGCGCCAAGCCTGGAGATTGCCCGGAGTCAGGGAAAGCCCGAATGCTTCAAAGAGCGGGAACGGGTCATCATAGGCTACGAAGTTACCAACCAGCTAACGGTCAAGTTGCGGGACTTGGACGACGCCGGCAGTGTCATCGACGAGGTGACGGCCGCCGGAGGAAACCTCATCCGATTCAATGGAATCAGGTTCACGATCGACGACACCGATCCCCTGCAGGATGAGGCCCGGGCAGCGGCCATCGGCGATATGATGGACAAAGCCAATCAAGTCGCCAGCCTGACCGGAGTCGAACTAGGCAAGCTCATCAACATCAGCGAATCCGGGGGCCAGCCTCGCGTCTCCTTCGATACTTTTGAGCGGGTGTCTTTCGCCACCTCTGCCAAGAGTGCTCCCACGCCAATCATAGGCGGAGAGCTGGAGGTAACGGTCACGGTACAAGCACTGTACGCCATCAAGTAGCGATCTTACGCCGTTCTCTGAGTGAATCACTCGACGCAAACCCCTACCCTATGACACGTGGGTGGGGGTTGGGCTTTGCGCCATGAATGGCTATCGACCATCAATTAAGACAGATGGACTTCAATATAACTGGCCAACTTGCTAACGTAGCTTCGGGTTGCTAGAATCTAGTTGTATCAATTCTCACGATACTGTTACTTATGTAACATAGGCCTAGGCGATATGGCGAACGCTGTCTCAACCCTTCCAGGACTAAACGCATAGACTTTCTGGTAGATTTTCAATGACTCCCATGAAACGCGCCGTCAGCCTGGCCCGCCAGGCCCTAGGCACCACCAGCCCCAATCCCGCCGTTGGAGCGGTGGTGGTTAAGGACGGCGTGGTGCTGGGCACCGGCCATACTCAACCTGCGGGAAGCCACCACGCCGAGATTGAAGCCCTACGGTCGGCCGGAGACTCGTCCCGGGGAGCGACTCTCTACACTACCCTGGAACCATGTTGCCATTTCGGCCGCACTCCGCCTTGCACTCAGGCCATAATCTCCGCCGGGGTAGCGGAGGTTCTAGTGGCCGCGATCGACCCCAACCCTCGCGTCTCCGGTAAGGGAAAGACAGAATTGGAAGCCTCCGGCTTGCGGGTCGAGGTTGGAGAGGAAGCCGAGGCCGCCGGGGAACTGTACGAAGCCTTCGCCAAATACATCATCACCGGGCTTCCATTCGTCATCGCCAAGTTCGCTATGAGCCTGGATGGCAAGATCGCCACCAACTCAGGAGATTCCCGGTGGGTCACCGGTCCCCAGGCCCGGGAGGTCGTTCAGCGGCTCCGCCGGGAAAGTGACGCGGTGATGGTCGGCATCGGCACCGTACTGGCCGACGATCCCCAACTAACAAATCGGAATGACCAAGGAGACCCATTAACCAGGCAACCATTGCGGGTGATCCTTGACAGCCGATGCCGCACTCCACCAGATGCCCGTATGCTTCAAGAACCTGGAGCCACGCTGATCGTGACCGCCGGCGATCCTACCGTTCAGCAAGCTGAACGCCTGAAAAACGCGGGCGCAGAGGTGTTGCCGGTGGCCTCCACCCATGATGGACGGATCGACTTGAATCAGGTCATGGCTGAACTGGGTAAGCGCGATATCGTCAGTCTTTTGGTGGAGGCGGGCGGCACTCTGCAAGGTTCCCTCTTTGACACCGGATTGGTCGACAAAGTGATGGCGTTCATCGCCCCGGTGATTATCGGGGGAATACAGGCCGCCTCCCCCGTCGAGGGGATCGGCGCATCCCGCATGGCCGGCAGTTGGCGGCTTACCCGAACTAATCTGCAAGAAGTGGGGCCCGACTGGCTGGTGACCGGCTACCCGGATCCATCTCCAAAGGCCCCATCACGGCAGACGGAGGCATAGATTGTTCACCGGCATAATAGAAGAGGTAGGTACGGTAGCTAAGTTGGGTGACTTTAAGCTCACCATCAACGCGAGCAAAGTTTTGGAAGACCAAAAGATGGGCGACAGCATCGCGGTGAACGGAACCTGCCTGACCGTAGTTGACCATGACCGATCGACCTTCTCCGTCGATCTATCGCCCGAAACGCTGAGCCGCACCTCACTGGGAAGTTTGGCCCAGGGTCATAAGGTCAATCTGGAGCGGCCCCTGGCGGTGAGCGATCGGCTGGGCGGACACATCGTTCAGGGCCATGTCGATGCGACGGGCCGGATAACATCGTCCAGAACCGAGGGTAATTCCCAGATCCTACGGATCCGCTATCCCAACAGATTGAGAGTTTATATCGTGGAAAAAGGGTTCATCACGGTTGACGGTATCAGTCTCACCGTGGTACAAAAGGGTACGTCGTCCTTCACCCTGTCGGTGATACCCTATACACTGGAAAACACGAACTTGCAGGACAAGGGACCCGGCGACCGCGTCAACTTGGAAGCAGACATCGTAGCGAAATATGTGGAGAGCATGCTAGCAAGATGACCCAAGAGTGTTTGACAGACTCAATCAATTCTGCCCCACAAGAAGGAAGGTTATATGCCTCTCTGTAGCTTGGAAGAGGCCCTAGAAGACCTCAAAGCCGGAAAGTTCGTAATCGTCGTAGACGACGAGCAGCGAGAAAATGAAGGCGATCTAGTGATGTTCGCCGAGACAGTGACCCCGGAAGCCGTTAACTTCGCGGTCACCGAAGCCCGTGGACTGCTATGCATGCCCATCATCGGGGAGCGTCTGGACGAACTGGATATCCCTCTGATGATCTCACAAAACACGTCCACCAAGAATCACACCGCTTTCACCGTTTCGATTGACTACAATCAGGGCACCACTACCGGTATATCAGCGCAAGATAGGTCCGCTACCATCCAGGCGTTGATCGACCCGGAAGTCAGAGGCGATAAGTTGTCCCGGCCGGGCCATCTGTTTCCCTTGCGGTACCATCCCGGCGGCGTCTTGGCACGGGCTGGACACACGGAAGCCATCGTCGATCTGTGCGTGATCGCGGGTGTGTATCCCGCCGGGATCGTCTGCGAAATAATGAACGAAGACGGCACCATGTCGCGTATGGAGACGCTGGAGAAGTTCGCGGATAAACACCAACTGAATGTCCTGAGCATCGCCCAGATCATCGCCTACCGCCGCCGCCACGAGAAGCTCATCGAGCGAGTGGCCGAGGCCCGTCTGCCCACCAAATACGGCGAATTTAAAGCCATCGCCTACCGTAGTCAGGTGGACCCCGGAGAGCACATCGCCATGACCATCGGCACGTGGAATGCGGACCAACCCGTGCTGGTGCGGATCCACAGCGAGTGTCTGACCGGCGACGTCTTTGGCAGTCTCCGTTGCGATTGCGGCGAGCAGATAGAGATGGCGCTGACCATTCTGGGCAAGGAAGGGGCCGGCGTGTTTCTGTACATGCGGCAAGAAGGTCGAGGCATAGGCCTGCACAACAAGATAAAGGCCTATTCGCTGCAGGACGGGGGCTTRGACACCATTGAAGCCAACAAAAAATTAGGCTTCGAGGCCGACCTTCGCCATTACGGCATCGGCGCGCAGATTCTCCAAGACCTGGGAGTGAAAAAGCTCCGTCTCTTGACCAACAATCCTCGGAAGGTGGCAGGTATCTCGGGTTTCGATCTGGAGATCGTTGAACGGGTGCCGGTGGAGGCTGCGGTTACCGATGAGAATCGGGACTACATGATGACTAAAAAGATTCGCATGGGCCACATTCTGGGCAACTGCTAAACTCGGCTGATCCACTAGTAATCAAAGAKGCGGGTCTTTCGGACCCGCCTCTTGCTTTTGATTGGTCTAGGTGGTTTGCCAGACGAGGCACAACCCGAACGCTAGGTTTCCTGSTTTCCAACTTGCGACATCAAGTAGGCTTCGATAAATCCCCCCAGGTCTCCGTTCAACACCGCGTCGGGATTGGTGCTCTGGTAATTAGTCCGGTGGTCCTTCACCGACTTGTAGGGGTGTAGAACATAGCTCCTGATCTGGTTTCCCCACTCCGGAATCGCGCGTTCACCACGTAGTTTAGCCAGCTCTTGAGCCTTTTCTTCGTTCATCTTGGCCAGCAGCTTGGCCTTGAGGATGCGCATGGCAAACTCCCGGTTCTGGTGCTGGGAGCGTTCGTTTTGGCAAGTAACGACCATCCCGGTGGGGAGGTGGGTGAGTCTTACCGCTGAAGCGACCTTCTGCACGTTTTGGCCGCCCGGTCCGCTCGACCGGAATACGTCCAGTTTTATATCGTCGGAGCGGACTTCAATCTCCGGGTCTTCCTCGGCCGAAGGCAGTATCTCCACCTCGGCAAAGGAGGTGTGGCGCAGGTGGTTGGGATCGTACGGCGATAACCGGACCAGCCGGTGCACGCCCCTTTCGGCGCTGAGATATCCGTATGCGTAGGGTCCGGCGACCTCGATGATTCCGCTGCGCAGACCGGCTTCCTCTCCGTAAGACATGTCCATGATTTGAACGGAGCGGGTGTCGGTTTCCGCCCATTTGACGTACATGCGAAACAGCATTTCCGCCCAGTCTTGGGAATCGGTCCCACCGACTCCGGCGTGTATCGACAAGATGGCCGAGCGTTCGTCGTAGGGTCCGGAAAGGGTCAGAATGATTTCTTGCTTGGCCAGGGCATCCGAAATCTCTTTACCCTCTTCTTCCAGTTCGCTTTGTAGRGAGTCGTCCCCTTCCTCCATCGCCAATTCCGTCAGTTCGAACAGGTTGCCGGCCYTRGACTGAAGCCCGCGCCAAGTGGAAACTGTATCTTTGATCCGGCCCAATTCTTGCATCTTCCGCTGGGCCTCCCGGGGATCATCCCAATATCCGGGGCTTGAAGCAGCCAGTTCCATCTCACCTATGGCCTTTTCTTTGCCTACGAGGTCAAAGACGCTCCACGACAGAATCGATCTTCTGGCGCATGCTGGATAGGTCTTGCTTTAGCTGTTCCATCGCAGTGTCAATCCTCGTAAGCCGTTACCGGCGAATTCGTGATACCCAGATCCGGTAGAATCGCTCAGGCGTGCGGAATCGTTGGTATCCAAGAGTGTTGTGAAAAGTTAAACCGTCCAACCCGTCCCCGCACTTACACTTATCCAGTATATCAGACATCCAAAATTGTCCGGATCAGCCCACCCCTAGCTGCTCTCGGAGCCAGGCTTCCCGGATGACGCTATGGGGATGGCCGCCGCCTTCGCTGGCCCCGTCGTAGACTCTCAGGTCGCAATGAGGCAATCGAGCCGCCAACAGTTCTCCTATGCGCAGAGGGCACAATCCTCGGTCCCGGCGTCCCAGGCTAAGCAGTACTGGGGCTTCTACCTTGGGAGCGGCCGCAACCGGGTCCAAAGGAGCCGTGCTGCCCAGGATCGCCTCTTTTCGGTGGGGGTAAACTCTTAAATAATCGGTGAGTTCGGCCAAGGGATAGGCTAGATCGTGTTCCAGAAGCTCTGGATGCCCCAAGGCCAGCGGAGTATCGGCCGCCACGGCGGTGATCCTCGGACGGCGGGCGGCGGCCAGCAAGGACAAAGCCCCGCCGAGACCGCTGCCGGTCAACGCGATAGGCCCGACTTCAGCCAATGTTTGCCCCAAGAGAGCGTCAACCGCCCGCAAAGCGTCGGCGAACACCCGCATCATCGCGAAGGTATCCTGCCGCTCGATACCCTGGGTAAGCAGACCAGGATAATTGGCTTGGAACACCGACTCACTTTGCCTCTGGCCTCGGTGGGTAGSGTTCATCACCAGAGCAACCGATCGAAGTGGCGTGTATACGATGTCGTGAACGCTGCCGTAATCAGGCATGCGCAGCAATGCCGGGACCGGTCCATCGGCCGAGACCGGCGCCGACAGCCAGCAGAACAGCCGGTACCCGTCCAATCCGGTGTAATGCAAGCGGTAGACATCCCAATCGGGTTGGGAGTAAAAAGCGTCCCGTTCCTGCTCAAGATCCAACGGGATCTGCTCCAATTGGCGGTCCAGGGAGTTCCAGATCGCGTCCGGATCGGTCCGGTGCTCAGTCATTTGCGCCCCCGGGGTTGGTCAGATCTATCTGCCGTTCCAGCCATTCCGTTTCCTTGGCCGGGTAGTCGTGGGCGTTGCCGTGGCCCGAATCGGGAAATAGCCATAGCTCTTTGGGACCGGTCAGCCGCTGATAAGCGGCGTAACTGGTTTCCGSCGGGCAGACCTCGTCCTCCAAAGCGATTCCCACGACCATTGGATACTTGATCCCCGGAGCGAAGTTAACCGCGTCGTAATAGCGCAGGGTCTCCAGCATTTCCTGGACCAGGTCCGGATAGGCCCTGGCGTAACAGTTCAGCTCGTCGTAGGGGTAGCTACGCAGCATCCTCATCGACTCGGGAAAACAGCAAAGAAAGGGATAGCCGGCCACGCCACCCCTTATCTCAGGACGGAGCGCCGAAGTTATTAAAGTCAGTCCTCCTCCCTGGCTGCTGCCGCAAGCGAAGATACGTTGGGGGTCGACTTCCGGACGGGACAGCAAGAARTCGACCCCGCGCGAGCAATCGGAAATAACGCCCTTGTAACCGTAAGTATCCCGGCCTTGGATACCGTGGGTCAGCAATCCCGGATATCCCGGATTGAAATCGGCGTGGCTGCCCAGCTTTCCCCGCACCGCTACGGTCAGGATGACAACTTCCTTACGGCCCCAATCCCGCCGCAGGCCGGGTTCGCCTTTGTAGCCGGGAAACCGGATGACGGCCGGAAAGGGTCCGTCTCCCTCGGTTGGCACACAATACCACCCGGATATCTCCAGGCCGTCAAGGCTCCGGTAGTGGACCCGGGAAACATCCACATCGGCGTTGGACCGCATGGGGTCCGGAGACAGGCTCGGTTCCAAGGGAATCTCCGCCAATCCGGCCAGCACCCGCTCCCAGAAATCGTCGAAGTCTTCCGGGCGGGTAACTTGAGTGACGAATGCGTCCAGGTCCTTTTGGTCAGCCAAACATGTGCCTCCTGCCCGCCGTGGCCGCCCAGAGGAATCGCGGCGGTGCGGCCCATTATATTCCCCGGTTCCCCGCCCGGCAAAGCATCCCTCGATGGGCGACCTGTGATACACCGTCCCCCTAACCACAGTAATAAGACCTGATGACCCTGGGAGAATCCGGTCCAGACTAGAAGTCAKCCAAGCTAGGGGATAACATGGCGTGGCGGGCAGGCCGCCGGGCCGCTCATTTAACTGATCCTAGAGGGGCACAAGTTGATCTTACTTATTGCCTTTGCCTTTGGTCTGGGCGCCTACCTTTTGGGATCGGTGCCGACGGCTTACATCATGGTTCGCCTAGTCACGGGACATGACATCCGGCAGTTAGGTTCCAAAAATGTGGGCGCGCTCAATACCTACCAACAGGTGGGGACGTGGCGCGCCGTGCCGGTCTTGATAGTCGACGCCGGAAAAGGCGTGCTGGCCGTGTTGGTACCCATCTGGCTAGGCGCCCCCCATTGGACGGTCTTGGTAACCACCACTTTAGTAGTGGCCGGACACAACTGGCCGGTGTTCCTTGGGTTTCGCGGCGGCAAAGGGGCGTCGGCCATATTCGGCGTCTCTTTGGCTTTGGTGCCGGTGCTAACTCTGATAACCCTTGTGCCGGTGGCCTTGATCGTCCTAGCCGTTCGCAACGTGGTCCTTGGCGTGGCCTTCGGCTTCCTCATGTTGAATATACTTCTGCTGGTCTCCGACCGGAACCCGGAGCAAGTAGCCCTGTGTATATTCTTGACGCTGATAGTATCCGTCACATATTTAGTCAGCATTTGGAGCCATGTTGTGCAGTCCATCAAAGACCACCGATGGAAGGAGTTGTTCACCGGCYTGGCTTAACACCCGGAGACGMATTCCAGGCATGGGCTAACCGATATTCGCATATTTGCCGAGCCGCATGAGCTATAATGTACCAAGCCTTTTTCTTAGGCGTTCAGACGTCCGGGCCTGGATCTGACCGCTGAAAGCCGTCGGCTGATAGCCTCTCTTCCAAATTCCAGCTAGGTTAGGTTACATGCTAGACCACGGAACCGTCGACACCGGACACGTCAGTCCCGAAATAGCCCTAAGGCATCGCCTGCGCCATTCGGCAGCTCACGTGATGGCCGACGCGGTGCTTAGCCTCTTTCCCGAGGCGAAAATGGCCATCGGGCCGCCAACCCAAGACGGGTTTTATTACGACTTTGACGTTTCCCGCCCCTTCACGCCGGAAGACCTGGAACAGATCGAAGCGTTGATGGTCAAGACCATCGCCGCGGGCCACTCCTTCCGCCGCGAAGAGATGACACGAGAGGAGATCACGTCTCTTTTTTCAGATCAGCCCTACAAGCTGGAGATAATCGAGGGACTGGCGGAGGAGGAAACCCTCACCGTCTACCGCCACGACGAATTTGTGGACCTTTGCCAAGGCCCTCACGTTGAAAACACCGGAGAGATCGTCGCGGTCAAGCTGCTAACCGTCGCCGGCGCGTACTGGCGGGGCGACGAGCATCGGCCCATGCTGCAACGGATCTACGGGACCGCCTTCGAGAGCCAAGAGGCGTTRGACGCCCACTTRGCGCGTCTGGAGGAAGCGGAGCGGCGGGACCACCGCACTTTGGGCCGACAATTGGGACTCTWCAGCATCCATGAYGAGATTGGGCCGGGRTTGATCGTTTGGCATCCCAAAGGCGGCCTGGTGCGGACCCTCATCGAAGATTACTGGAGAGACCTTCACCGCCGCTGGGGCTATGACATCGTCTACTCCCCCCACATAGGGCGGGGCAGTCTGTGGCAGACCAGCGGTCATTTGGATTTTTACCGGGAGAATATGTACGGCTCGCTGGAAGTGGACGAGCAGGAATACTTCCTTAAGCCCATGAACTGCCCATTTCATATCATGATCTACAAGTCGTCGCTGCGTAGTTACCGGGAGTTGCCGCTAAGATACGGAGAGCTGGGCACGGTGTACCGCTACGAGCGCAGTGGCGTGTTGCACGGCCTGATGCGGGTCAGGGGCTTCACCCAGGACGATGCCCACATCTTTTGCCGCCCCGATCAGGTAGTAGACGAAATCGGCCGGGTCTTGGATCTGACATTCGAGCTTCTTCAGGCCTTCGGCTTCAGCGAATATACCATCAATGTATCAACCATGCCTGAGAAGGCCGTTGGGGACCCGGAGATGTGGGAGCATGCCACGGATTCTTTGCGCGAGTCGTTGGAGCAACGGGTGTTGTCCTTCGGGATCGACGAAGGCGGAGGCGCATTCTACGGTCCCAAGATCGACATCCATATCACCGACGCTCTGGGCCGGGCCTGGCAATGCACCACCATCCAGTTCGACTTCAACCTGCCGGAGCGGTTTGACCTGACCTATCAGGACGACGAAGGCAACCGGGTCCAACCCTACATGGTCCACCGGGCCATATTGGGGTCGGTGGAGCGATTCTTCGGGGTTTTGTTAGAGCACTACGCCGGCGCTTTCCCTCTGTGGTTGGCCCCGGTGCAGGCGGTGATCATCCCCATCGCCGACCGCCACCTGGAGTACGCCAGCCAGGTACAAGACACCTTGGCGAAAGCCGGTTTCCGGGTAGAAGTAGACTCCCGCAGCGACCGCATGAATCAGAAGATTCGCAACGCCCAGATGCAAAAGGTGCCCTACATGCTGGTGGTGGGCGACAAAGAGGCGGAAGCCGAGTCAGTGTCCGTGCGCCACCGCGACGAAGGCGACCTGGGGCCGATGCCGGTTGCTTCGTTTAGGGAGCGGTTGGGTGAGGAGGCGGTGATTCCCTCGGCCAAGGCAACTACTTAAGTACTTGCCGAATCAGACCTGCCGATATTTCACGCTAGCCAATCTTCTCAACCAGGCGCCCACTGGCATRTTTATGCAACACACTGGACATCAAAGTCTGGTATGGGATACCTTCCTCCAATGCCCGTTTCTTGAGGCCATCCAGGTCCTTGCTAGACATACGGATGTTGACTCGCATGTCTTTCTTGAAAGTGGCGCGAGCGTATTCACGATACCGCTCAATCTCCGGTCCACGCCCTGGTATCGAACGCCATTCGTHGTTCTCGTAGGACTCCTGCAACTCCTGCTCTTCCTGATCCAGATCAGGCATCTCGTTGCCCCCGTCTCAAGTAGGAATTTRTAGCCTTCCGGCTGGGAATGACCGTTTTAAGAAATACTTCGGTGGCGGACTCAACGAAGGGGATTAGGTAGGCATAACCACCGATGTTTACGATGAAGATTCGTTGCCCAGAATATCGCTCTTGGTTTGGATGCTCAACTATGTCAAGCAAGTTTCCCTGCTCGATATGGAATACGGCCTCTTCAAACGATATCTGTCGTTGGGTCTTTAGAATCTCGTTCTTCTCGTTGTCCCAAGAGAAGTACTTCACARCCCAATAATATCACATTGTGTGCTTATTTGGCACACAATAGTACGCCCTCCTAAAGATTCTCGTACTCCGCGGTCCACATGGCCGGCTGGCCGTCCCAGACGCGCTGGATGTTCTCGAAGGCGTTGACCGCCCGCTTGGGTATGGACTCCAAAGTCGGGCCTGCCGTGTGGGGAGTGATTATCAGGTTCTCKATCTGAAGCAGAGGRTCGTTGGGGTCCGGGGGCTCGTGCTCCATCACATCTAGCCCAGCGGCGGCGATGGTTTTGGATATCAACGCTTCCGCCAGAGCTGTTTCGTCGATGACCCCGCCCCGGCTAGTGTTGATGATTACGCTGGTCGGCTTCATCRTCTCCAACTCTCTTTTCCCAATCATCCCATAGGTCTCCCGGGTCAAGGGCACGTGGGTCGTCACGATGTCCGAAGTCTGCAGCAGCGTGTCCATCGAGACCGCCTGGATCCCCAGGGTTTCTTCCTCCACAGGGGTCAAGGGGTGGTATTTGTCGTAGTATTGCAGTTCCAAGTCGAAGGCTGCCGCGCGCCGGGCTACTTGCCGCCCGATGTTGCCCATGCCGATGATGCCCAGAGTCTTGCCCTCAATCTCGAACACGTCGATCTTGCGGTCCTGCTCCGGCTTCCACCGCCCGGCCTTGACGTTGTTGGCGTAGAACATCATGCGCCGGTGGCAGGCCAGCATGAGCATCATSGTGTGCTCAGCGACGGCRACCCGRTTCGCCCCACCGTTATTGGCCACCGCGATGCCCAGATCCYCGGCCAGAGGMAGGTTCATCTGGTCRTAGCCGGCGCTGAGGAGTTGCACCAGTTTGCATTTAGTTGCTGCCTGCAACACTCGGTCGGAGATGAAGCTTGGAAACACGATGATGAAGTCGGCGTCCCGGACCAACTCAACCTTTTCGTCGTCATCCATGTCAGCCGGAGCGGTCACGACGTCCATTCCGGGCAACGCCTTATCCGCAACCACCTGGCGCAAGTCGGGGTCCAGGTTGGTGAAAAACACGATCTTCATATCGGCCATCTGATATTTTCTCCAAATTTGATTGTCAAGGGAGACTATTTAGCCAGGAGTTTATCATAGGCATAGGACAGCGTTTTAGCCGACGGGGAAATCCCCTATGTCCCCCTTTACGAAAGGGGGRTTTGGTCCGCATCAGYTACAACAGCGATATTTCGGTCGGCCTGACGTTCTCAGTCRTCCATCCGAACGCCGTTTGCTAGCCCCACTTTGGTAAAGGGGGGTTGGGGGGATTTGGTCCTAGCATTCCAAACCAAATTAGTTGAAAATAGGTTGCAGAAAACGACGCCGCCGCCCGCGGCTGGAAATAGGTGAGTTCATGCCCAACCGTTTGATCAACGAGACCAGCCCCTACCTGTTGCAGCACGCCAACAATCCCGTGGATTGGTATCCCTGGGGTGAGGAGGCTTTGGAGCGCGCGCGCAGCGAGGACAAGCCTATTCTACTGAGCATCGGTTATTCCGCCTGCCATTGGTGCCACGTCATGGAGCGGGAGTCCTTCGAAAACGAGACCATCGCCGGTCTGATGAACGACAACTTCGTCAGCATCAAGGTGGACCGGGAAGAGCGCCCCGACCTGGACCAGGTATACATGCAGGCGGTGCAGATGCTCACCGGCAGCGGTGGGTGGCCGATGACGGTTTTCCTCACCCCGGAAGGCAAGCCATTCTATGGCGGCACCTACTTCCCTCCAGAAGACCGCCAAGGCATGCCCGGCTTCCCCCGCTTACTGACATCCATCGCCGAGGCCTACAGCACCAACCGTGGCGAGATTGACCGGGTTACAAAGCAATTAACCACTCAGATGAGTCAGTCCAATCAAGTTTCCCAGGGTACCAGCATCCTGACGGTAGATATCCTGCACAAGGCTTACTCCAGCCTGGCCACCAACTTCGATTACCAAAACGGCGGGTTCGGCAACGCTCCCAAATTTCCCCAGCCRATGACCCCSGAGTTCCTGTTGCGTTACTACCATCACGGCTACAACCCCCGGGCATTGGAGTTGGTGGAGTTAACGCTGGAAAAGATGGCCTATGGCGGTATTTACGACCAGATCGGCGGCGGCTTCCATCGTTATTCCACCGACGCCTATTGGCTGGTGCCCCACTTCGAGAAGATGCTCTACGACAACGCCCTGTTGGCCCGGCTTTACCTCCACACCTACCTGATAACCGGACGCGCCTTGTAYCGCCGCGTCGTAGAGGAGACCCTGGACTACGTTTTAAGGGAGATGACCGACTCCTCTGGAGGWTTCTACTCGGCCCAAGACGCAGACAGCGAGGGCGTGGAAGGGAAATTCTTCGTGTGGTCGCCGGACGAGATTAACTCCGTCATGGGTGACGCCGATGGCGAAGTTTTCGCAGGCTATTACGGGGTGACCGGCGCCGGCAACTTCGAAGGCAAGAACATCCTAAACATCCGTCAAGACCCGGAGGAATTCGCCGAGACCAAAGGTCTAACGGCGGACCAGCTTGGGGACATCATCAACCGGGGCAGCAAAGCGCTTTTGGAGGTGCGGGAACAGCGCATCCATCCGATGCGGGACGACAAGGTACTGGCCTCCTGGAACGGCCTCATGTTGCGTAGCTTCGCCGAAGCGGCAGCGGCTCTGGGACGGCCGGATTATCTAGCCGTCGCGATAAAAAACGCCGAATTCCTAGCCAGATCCATGAAATCCGACGGCCGCCTGTTGCGCACCTACCGCGACGGTCAGGCCAAGCTGCTGGGATACCTGGAAGACTACTCCTTCGTCATCGACGGTTTGTTGGCCCTTTACGAAGCGACCTTCGACCTGCGCTGGCTCGACGAAGCGGTTACTCTAGCCGATTCGATGATCGAGCTTTTCTGGGACGAGGGCATCGGCGGCTTCTATGACACCGGGTCCGACCACGAAACTCTGGTGGTTCGGCCCAGGGACGTTTTCGACAACGCTCAGCCCTGCGGCGGTTCGGTGGCCAGCGACGTTTTGCTCAGGCTGGCGGTATTCACCGGGAACAACGACTACTCCGCCAAAGCCACCGTCCCTCTGCGAAGCCTGCACCAGGCCATGTCCCAATCGCCCGGCGGCACCGGCCATTGGCTGAGCGCATTGGACTTCTACGTTTCCMCGCCCAAGGAGATCGCCGTTATAGGACCCCGAGACGACCCGACCACCCAAGCTCTGTTGGACACCGTGTTCCACCGATTCCTACCCAACAAAGTAGTCATGGGCGTCGAAACCCCCTTGATTCCCGCCGATGACAACTCGGAGGCAGATATCCCCCTCCTCGCCGGCCGCGGCATGGTTGGGGGTCTACCTTCGGCCTATGTTTGCCAGAATTACGCTTGCCAATTGCCGGTGACCGACCCGGCCGGTCTGGCGGAGCAGCTATCCGAGTAAGGGGCCGTCGATACGCCTGAACCGTTGACCAGCAGATTGCACYGGGAGAAGATGTTCTACGCCGCAAAAAACCTGTTTGGCACCGTTCGGCTCCTCCTTTTCTGTGGTATTGTTGGCCCTGGTGTTGCTGTTGGCGGAGACGATTGTTGACCCTCTTGGTATAGCGATGGTGGTCCCGAACGCCGRGGGCCTCGCCTTTTTCGGTTCCCGRTTATTCGCCGGCAGCAGGTTGCCCAGTACTATGATTGTGATGGAGGCCGGATCGGCAATACCCGGCCCGGTCCCGAACGATTCGGGAAGCAGCCATTCCCCCACCTGGGCGGGGATTCAAGCCGGTTAAGAACATCTCCCAAATCTCAGATCGGGCAGCAAGACGCCCTTTGCCGGTTCAACCTAAATTTCGCCTATGATTCCTAATCTTTCGCCACCTGACTGGATAAGCCGGGACGCTATCCTGATGATCAGCGCCCGGGGAATACGGACTTTTGCCCAGGGCTACATGGCTGTTCTCTTGGCGTTTTACTTTCTTGAGTTGGGGTACAACGTTGTAGAGTTGGGCTTATTTATCAGTGTCGGCATCGCAGGCGTGGCATTCTTCGCGTTTTTTGTAGGACTGATCTCTGGAAGGGTGGGGCGGCGCAGGCTTCTCGTGTTTTTCTCTCTGGTATCCGGCGCGGCTGGGCTAGCCCTGATCCTCAGCGAGGAATACCTGGCCCTGTTGATCGTCTCATTTGTTGGGAGTTTGGCGGCGGGCGGCGGCGGAGGAGGAGAGAGCCCCGCTCAACCTTTGGAGATAGCCAGCCTACCCGATACTACGTCGAATGAAAGGCGTACTGACGTCTTCTCCATATATACGATCGTGGCTCGGTCCGGCACTGCCCTTGGAGCCCTGRCCGCTTTGCTCCCCACCGTTTTCCAAGAACAACTCGGGTTTAGCCCCGGTTCCTCTTACCAGGTGATGTTCGTAGTGTTCGCCGCTCTTCAACTCAGCGGCGCGCTGCTGTACAGTCTCCTATCTTCCGCAGTGGAAGGCCCCCCTGCTCAGCGGCAATGGAGCAACCCTCTCAAGCTCCCCTCTCGGCGGCGGATATTTACCCTTACCGGGCTATTCACGGTGGACACTTTTAGCACATCGATGGTGCACCAAAGCTTGATCGCCGCCTGGTTCATCGCCAAATTCGATCTAAAACCGTGGGAACTGGGCCCCGTATTTTTCCTGTCCCATGTTCTGACCGCAATCTCCATCGGAGTGGCCGCCAAGTTAGCCAACAGGATAGGGTTGTTGAACACCATGGTTTTCACGCATATTCCGTCGAGCATATTTTTCRTCTTCGCGGTGTTCTCACCTACCGCTTGGCTGGCGATACTATTCTGGCAAGTCAGGGCTTTTTTAAGCCAGATGGACGTGGCCACGAAAGATTCGTATACCATGGCCGTGGTCGGGCCTGAGGAAAGAGTCGCCATGGCCAGCATCCATATGGTGAGCCGCAGCGGCGCCGGGGCCTGCGGACCTTGGGTGTCATCGACCCTGTGGAACGCCCTGTCCGCCACCGTCCCATTCGTCGGTTCAGCGATTCTAAAGATCAGCTACGACCTTTCACTSTACGCCATATTCCGCAACGTAAAACCCCCGGAAGAAGTCCGCAGGGAACAGCTCCGATCTGAGGCTAAAAGGACGGCATCCTAGAAAGCCTTTAGGTTGGTCCAGGTCTTTGCCTCGGCGTCACTTACCGCAGGGGATTTAGGCGTGGAGACTACCCTCCGGCGAGTCGCGGATGTATAATAAATTCGCTTCCCGGGGACTAGCAGCGAATGAGTCGCCGCCCTGGCGAAAAGCGATCAGCWGTCARCYYTYRGCYSTCNAGSTWKKKKYCSNNTCTYGGYWKSWKKMRSNNCNCNNCTNNNGNANCTGCTGACCGCTGAAAGCTGGAGGTTGTCAGACTAATTTGGAGGATTTAATCACCGATGCGAAGTAAAGTGACCGTGGTCGGCGCCGGCAATGTTGGCGCCACCACCGCCCTGAGGATTCAACAGCTTGGCTACACCGACGTTGTTCTGGTCGACGTGGTCGAAGACCTGCCTCAGGGGAAAGCACTGGACATGCTGGAAGCCGGGCCGGTTATMGGAACCGACGCCAGAGTRACCGGYAGCAACAGTTACGACGAGAGCGCGGACTCCGACGTGGTGGTCATTACCGCCGGCATCGCTCGCAGGCCGGGCATGAGCCGGGACGACCTACTTCTGACCAACATGAGAATCACCTCGTCAGTCACGGAACAGGTGGTCAAGTATTCGCCTGAATGCATCATCATCGCGGTAACCAACCCACTGGACGCCATGGTGCAGAACGTCTACGAGACCAGCGGATTCCCCAGAAACCGAGTGTTCGGAATGGCGGGAATCCTGGACACAGCCAGGTTCCGCACCTTCATCGCCGAAGAACTGAACGTTTCCGTGGAAGATGTCCAAGCCTTGGTCTTGGGCGGACACGGCGACGACATGGTCCCCTTGGTCCGTTACACCTGGGTGGGGGGTATCCCCATCGCGGAACTCATGGCCGAGGAAAAGATCGACCAATTAGTAGCCMGAACCCGCGCYGGCGGYGGCGAGATYGTCGCACTCCTKAAGGAAGGCAGCGCYTATTACGCCCCCTCCGCCGCCATAACCCAGATGGTGGAGGCCGTGCTCCTGGACAAGAAACGCGTCCTACCCGCCTGCGCCTACCTAGAGGGCGAATACGGCATCAACGGACTGTGCGTGGGCGTGCCGGTGAAGCTTGGCGCCGGGGGAGTGGAGCAGATCATGCAGATCGGCCTTACCGAAGAAGAACGGACCGCATTGAGACACTCGGCAGCCAGCGTCCAAGAACTAGTCGACGTGATGCGGAAAGCCAAGGATGAAGCTGCCGGATAGCCAGTCCCCACCCAAGGGCTGGGTTCACCGGAGGTCACTCGCCGAACCGTAACCCACGATAAAGAAAGGAGGCCTCTTGTGCCGGAACGTTCGCCATTGGAACAGGAACTGCTGCATAAGGCGGCGAAATATTTGCCGGGCGGCTATACCGGCAACTTGACGGTGCGAGACGACCTCAACTTTCTGGCCCAAAGAGGCAAAGGCTCCCACATATTCGACGTCAGCGGCAACGAGTACGTCGACTGGTTGATGGGGTCGGGTCCTATGTTGTTGGGGCATGCCCATCCAGCGGTGGTGGAGGCAGTGATCAAGGCGGTGGAGCAGGGCAGCACCTTCTTCGCCACCAACGAGAAAGCGGTTTTGCTGGCCGAGACTTTGGTTGAGGCCGTAGCCTGTGCCGAACAAGTCAGGTTCACCACTAGTGGAACCGACGCCACGTTTCAAGCGATGCGGGCGGCTCGCTCTTATACTAAAAAAGAGAAAATCTTGAAGTTTGAGGGCGGCTTCCACGGCACCAGCGACTATGCCTTGATGAGCTTCACCCCGTCGGCGGCCGAAGAGTTCCCCCAGGCCGAAGCCAACACCGGCGGGATTCCCAAGGCGATACAAGACCTGATGCTGATCGCCCCGTTCAACGACTTGGATACTACCACGGCCATCATCGACGCTCATCACGAAGAGCTGGCCGCGGTCATCGTCGAGCCTTTACAACGCGTGATTACCCCCCAACCGGGCTTCCTCCAGGGCTTGCGCAAAATCGCCACCAAATACGAGATCCCGTTGATCTTCGACGAGGTTGTCACCGGGTTCAGGTTGGCCTATGGCGGGGCTCAAGAATATTACGGGGTCGTACCGGACCTCTGTTGCATGGGCAAAATCATGGGCGGCGGCTATCCGTTAGCTGTAGTGCTGGGCCGCCGGGACATCCTCTCGGTTTACAACCCGGCCGAGTCCGATGCCGATAGCTTCGTCAACCAGATCGGCACGCTGAACGGCAATCCGATCGCCTGCGCCGCTGGGCTGGCTACCCTGGCAGAACTGCGCAAGCCTGGTATATACGAGGGACTTCATGAAACCGGCAGCCGGTTGCGGCAGGCGTTAGTCGACTCGTGCGCCGAGAATGACATCCCCGTCCGTATGTGCGGCGAAGACGCAATCTTCGACGTCTATTTCACCGACCGCCCGGTGCTAAACTACCGGGACACATTGACCGCCGACGGGCAGATGATRGGGCGTTTCAATGCCGGACTGCTGGAACGGGGAATCTTGAAAGGCACCCAGAAATTTTACCCATCAACCGTCCACACCCAAGAGGACGTGGACAAGACCATCCAAGCGTTCCAGGAAGTCGTTCCTACTCTGAGGGGTTAGGCCGGCGGAATAAAATCTTACGAAGTTTTTAGGCTGGGATACATATGAAACGAAAAAGCTGGCGTGTCGACGCCAGCTTTTTCGTTTCACGTCACAATTTCCGRCCCAGTCTTTCTACCCTGCCGCGACTCCCAACTTGGTGATGAGCGCTTTAGTGCTTACTATGTGACGCTGCAGCCCCAGGTCTTTGGGCGAGATCCCCATAGCCAAGCCGATGGCCTGGGGCATGTGGATGATGGGAAGGTCGATGGACCGCTGGGCTTGAGCTGAGGCTTTCGGCTGGAAAGCGTCCAGGTTCAAGTGGCACAGCGGGCAAGGAGTCACCATGGCGTCGGCGCCCAGGTCCTTTGCTTCCGCAGTGTGTTTGCCCACCATGGCCATGGAGTTTTTCTCGTTAATCGTTAGGATGGGAAAACCGCAACACCTGGTCTTACCGGCAAAATCCACCACCGTGGCCCCCAGAGTCTCGATGAGCCGCTCCAGAGAGCTTTGGCGATCCGGGTTATCCTGGAAATCCAGTGCATCGGTAGGGCGGAGGATATAGCAGCCGTAAAAGGGCGCCAACCGGATGCCGGCCAACGGTTTGGTGATCAGACTCTCCAACTTATCCAGACCATAGTCCTCGATCAGTATCCACAGCAGATGCTTGGGCTCGGCGTTGCCTTTATACTCCAGGCCTTCTTCGGCCAATTCAACGTTGACCTTGGCCAGGTACTCGGGGTTGGACTTCATCCGGTGGTTGGCCTGGCTCATGACTCCCTGACAGGTACTGCAAATGGTCATGATCGGCAGACCTAAGTCCTCGGCCATCGCAAAGGTCCTGGCGTTAAGAGTGTCTCCCAGAAACTCGTTCTTTTCCTGGAGAACTCCCGCCCCCGTGCAGGACGCGCCGGGCATCTCTTGCAATTCAATATCCAGCCGTTGGCAAATCAGTTTGGCTGCCGGATACAACTCCGGGCACCCTCCGCGGGACACGCAGCCGGGGAAAAAAGCGTACTTCAACCTGGTCCTCCGGGATAAGCAGAATAGGGCATGAAACGGTTAACTTCGGTCTGGGTCTTCGACTCTGCGGAAGAGTTTCCGAACCCGGTCGGCGTTCTCTATCTTCTTGTGGATGATGGGAGGCAGCTTGCCGTGGGTCAACGCCCGCAGCGCCTCTGGGGCCATGTTCAGTAATACCGGCAGGTTGAACACGCCCACCGTGTTGGGAACAAGCCGTAGCTCGTCAAGTTGGCCGCTGTGCTCCAGCGAGTTGCTGAAGGCTTCGGCGTGGCGGGCYCCATAAGTATTGTCGAACCCGGCGTTGATGGCCTGTTCGCGTAGGGCCATGATCCGGTCCATAGGGGCCACTCCCTTGGGGCAGACCTCAACGCACTCGGCGCAACGAGTGCAGTCCCACATTCCGGTAGGCTCGTTCAGAGCTTCCAACCGGTCTCGGGACACGCCTTGGGCATCGCCGTCCCTGGGGTCGGCCGTAAACCGATAAGCTTTGGCCAGGGCCGCCGGACCCAGGAACGTTGGGTCCACCTCCATCACGGTGCAATCGGAGACACATGCGCCACACATGATGCAAGCGGTAACCCCGGATAGGTGGAGCATCGCTTCATTAGAGGCGATGTACTCGGCATCGGGCTCGGTACCTTCGGGTCGCAGATAGGGATCCACTTCCATGATTTTGGACCAGAACATATCGAAGTCCACAACCAGGTCTTTCACAACAGGCATCACTCCGGCCGGCTCGATGATGATTACGTTATCGTCATCGAGCGCCAGGCGGACTTGCATCTTGCAGGCCAATCCGGCGTGGCCGTTGATCCGCATCGCGCAGGAGCCGCATATGGCGCTACGGCAAGAACAACGCAGGCTCAAGGTGCCGTCCATATCTTCCCGGATCTTTATCAAGCCGTCCAGCACGGTGGCGCTGTCATCCAGTGTGAGCGAGAAATCCTGCCAATAGGACTCGGGGGCCTCTACTTCCGGGTCGTACCTCTTAATCTTGAATGTGACATCCATGGATCAGTATTTCCTCTCTTCGGGAGTCCATCTAGTGATTGAAACCGGCGAATAAGAGATTTCGGGTCCCTCTTCGCCTTTAACCGCGACGATATGTTTCATCCAGTTCTCGTCATCCCGGTTGGGATAGTCGGTGCGGGCTTGAGCGCCGCGGCTGTCCTTCCTCTCCAAGGCGCTTACGGCGATGGTCTCGGCGCAGTCCAACATGAAGCCAAGTTCCAGAGCGAACACCAGGTCGGTGTTGAACACCCGGTTCTTGTTGTCCACCGGCACCCTGGTGTACTTCTCTTTCAAACCTYGCAGATCGTGCATCGTCTCCAGCATGCCCGCTTCGTCGCGGTACACCGCCAGGTTCCTGTTCATGGATTCGCCCATTGCCAAGCGGACCGACCCTACTCTATCGCCGTTCTGAGGGCGATCGATGACCTCTTGGATGCGCCTCTCCTCTCTTCGAACGGCCTGCTCCACATCGAACTCGATATATTCCTGATCCCGGCAGGCTTGAGCCGCGTGGACGCCCGACCGTTGCCCGAATACGATGGTATCTAGCAGGGAGTTAGCGCCCAAACGATTGCCGCCGTGAACGCTCACGCAAGCGCATTCTCCCGCGGCGTAAACCCCCGGCAGATTGGTTTGCCCATCCACGTCGGTCTTGATACCGCCCATCATGTAGTGCATTCCGGGACGTATCGGTATCGTGTCAGTAATCATGTCGACGCCGGCCAGGTCGATCCCTATCTCCCGGATCTGGCTGAGCTTCTCCATGATCAGAGCTTTCCCCAAGTGGCGGCAGTCCAGGTAGACGCATYCGTTGACGCCGTTTCCKGCGTTGATCTCGGTCTGCTCRGCGCGGGACACCACGTCCCTCGAGGCCAGTTCCATCATGTTGGGGGCATAGCGCTCCATGAACCGTTCGCCGTTCTTGTCCAGCAGGTAGGCGCCCTCGCCACGGGCGGCTTCGGATATCAACACGCCGCTGCCCGCCAGAGTCGTTGGGTGGTACTGGACCATCTCCATGTCCATCAATTGGGCCCCAGCGTTGTAAGCCAGGGCCATGCCGTCCCCAGTGACGATCAAGGCGTTGGTGCTGGGCTCGAACAAGCGGCCCAGACCGCCGGTGCAAAAGATCACCGTCTTGGACCGGATGACGAAGACCTGCCCGGTGCGTATCTCGAGGGCGGTTACTCCGCAAACCCGGCCGTCTTCTTCGATAAGTCCGGTCACGAACCACTCTTCGTAGCGCCGGACTCCCGACTTGATCAACTGCTCGAACATGACGTGCAGCATGGCTTGGCCGGTGAAGTCGCCTACAAAAAATGTTCGGGCGCGGCGCTGGCCGCCGAACGCCCGGGTGCCCAGCTTGCCTTCGTCATCACGGTTGAAGGTGACACCGAAGTGCTCCATGTCGATAAGGGCTTGCCCCGCTGACTGGCACATGACCTCAATGGCGTCTTGGTCTCCAAGGTAATCGCTGCCTTTAACAGTGTCGTAGGCGTGGTCTTCCCAGCCGTCGCCCCGGTCGGTAAGGGCGGCGTTGATCCCGCCTTGAGCCGCATTGGAGTGGCTGCGCACCGGGTGGACTTTGCTGATGATGGCGACGCTGGCCCCTTCGGCCCGCGCCGCGATGGCCGCGCGCATTCCCGCCAGCCCGGCTCCGATTACAAGGACATCATGCTCCAACATGGTCGACTTTTCCTCCGATCAATCCTGTTCTATCGATTATCTTCGAAACGGCCATCATGTAATCACGTGGGCCGTTGTTACCCGCAACAAAAGGACGGTCCAATAAGACCGCCACYTAATATATCAGAAACCCCATCGCCGTTCTAGAACCGGCCGGCTCAGACGGGTTGATCCCCGCCCAAAAGCCGGAGGGCCAACAGTAATGACGCGATGCTCTTGCTGTCCTGGATCACGCCGCTCTCTATCAGACCGGGGATGCTTTCCAAGGGCACCCGCTCCACCGTTATGTATTCGTCATCGTCGGCGGGCAAACTGGCAGATGTCAATTCCATCGCCAGGTAGGCGTGCATGAACTCGGTGGCCCAACCGGGAGAAACCCAGAATCCGGCCAACTTCCGCAGGGAACCGGAGGTAACGCCTACTTCTTCCTGCAGTTCCCTGAGCACCGTTTCCTCCGGAGTTTCGCCGGCTTCCACCCCGCCGGCCGGCACTTCAAGCAGGTTGAGTTGAGCCGCCTTGCGATACTGACGGACCATCAAGACGTTATTGTCTTCGTCGATCGGCACCACACACACGGCGTCTTCATGTTCGACGATCTCCCTTGTGGTGGTCCGGCCGCTGGGAAGTTGTACCGTGTCGACTCGAAGTTTAACTATCCGACCCTCGAATACAACCTTGCTGTCCGTCGTGGGTTCGGGATCAGATTGTTCCGTCACGTTCAAATAACCTACTGTCCGCGGATGCTGAAGCCCAGGCGGCGAGTCAGCGTGGCGTAAAAATGACTGGGCGGGTTGGCCCGCAAGAACTTAGCCTTGTAGGGGCTCTGCTTCACCACCACCCGGTCTCCGGGGGTTAAGGTGTAATCCACGTAACCATCTACGCTGAGAGTGGCCTTCTCGTATCCCTCCAAAGTGAGGACAACCTCGGTGCCGCCATTGAGCACCAGACCCGCGGTTAAACCCATGTGAGCCGCCACCGTTTTTAGCACCAGGTCGTCGGACGACGGGTCCAATATCGGCCCGCCCACGGCCAGGTTATACCCGGTGCTGCCCGTGGCGGTGGAAAGGATAACCGCGTCGGCGCGGAAAGTCGTCATCTGCGCGCCGTCGATGGTCCCGCTTATTRTCACTACGCGGGAAACGGCTCCCCGGGCGAGAACAACGTCATTGAGGGCGTGGAAAGGTCCGTCATCATGCTCCCCGTTGGGCTCGCCCCAGATGACCTYCGCCTGCAGCATGTACCGCTCTTCCATGCGGCACTCTCCTTCTAGGTAGAGCGGGAGTTTTTCCAGGGCCTCGTGAACCTGAAGCTCGGTCATGAAACCGAGCCGTCCCATGTTGATTCCAACCATGGGGATGCCACTGGGAGCGGTAACCTGGGCGGCCCGCAAGATGGTTCCGTCACCGCCCACGGTGATGACCAACTCGGTTTCCTTCGCTCTCTCCCTAAGCACCTGAAGGTTCTCCGCCGGCGAAACCCATGTGTCTTCCGGCAAGGCCAGATCGTGCAGAATCGTAGTGCTCAGGTCCAGAGCCTCAGGTATTCGGCCATTGTATATTATCCCGACGTTTTTCATCTTTTTCGTATGGTATTACTATAGATGTTCAGACTAATGACAGGAGCAGTCCGCACCTGGCTACGAGGCAGGGCGAGTCTAGCACCGGYTCTTGATCAGTGTCAATGGCGGCTAGCGCCGGCGGTCATTCATCGGCCTGAGATCCTAATCGCCAAGTTGGGCTTACAGCATCAGGGCGCCTACCGCGATCTCGGCGGCCCGCAGAACGAAACCGGGGGCGATGCCGATGCCRATCATGGCAACACCCGACACGGTCAAAGCAAACCAGGCTACGGGTGAAATACCGGAGGCTCCCTGTTCCCGGGGCGGCTCCAAGAACATTACCCGGACGATTCTCACGTAGTAGTAAGCCGAGACAACGCTGTTTATCACGCCCAGGATCGCCAGCCACACCAGGCCGCTTTTAAYCGCCGCMGAGAAGATGACCAGTTTGSCGATGAAGATGCTGGTGGGRGGCACTCCGATCAGAGCCACCAGYGCCAGGGTCAGGACYACCGCTAGAAATGGCGCACGCCTGACGAGCCCCGCATAATCTTCGATCAGATCGCTGCCGGTTCGTTGGCTAACGGCGATRATKGCGAAAAAGGCGGTCAAGTTAGCCGCGGCGTAAGCGGCAAGGTAGAACAGCACGCTGTTGAGGCCCAACGATACGAACTCGGGACCTCCCGTGACAGATCCGGAAGCTTTCACGCCTGCCGCGATCCCCACCAGGATGTACCCGGCATGAGCGATGGTGCTGTACCCAAAGAGTCTTCGTATATTGGTTTGTCCCATGGCYGCCAGGTTGCCAAGGGTCATTGAGGCGGCAGCCAGAACCGCGATCAAACTTGCCCAATCCAAGGCTATGGGGAAGAATCCGGTGAACAACACYCGGATAAGGACGGCGACGGCGGCGGCTTTGCTRGCCACGGACAGAAAAGCGACCACCGGGGCCGGCGCCCCTTCGTAGATGTCSGGSACCCACATCTGRAAGGGRACGGATGAGATTTTGAAGCCGAATCCCACCAGCATCAGCACCACGCCGACCAGCAGAGCATACCCGCCGAAGRGTAGCTCCAGCGCCGCCGCTGACGTGACGGCAACCGAGATCTCATCCAGCTGGGTGCTTCCGGTGAATCCATAGATCAAGGCCATTCCGTAAAGCATCACGGCCGAGCTGATGGCTCCGATAATCAGGAATTTCATCCCAGCTTCGCTGGACTTGGATGTCATCAAGAATGCGGACAATGCCGCCAGTGGGAGAGTAGTCAGCTCCAAGGAGATGTAGATGGTTATCAACTCGGTCGCCGATGCCAGTAGCATCATCCCGGTGGCCGAGAAGAGCAGCAAGCCGAAGTACTCACCCCGGAAACGCTCTATCCGCATCACATAGTCCACCGACGACAATGTCACCAATCCTAACGCGGCCAGCACCAGGTAGTTGAAGAACAATGAGAAACGGTCCACCGCCAGGCTACCCGCCAAAACACCCGCAGCCCCAGATTCGGTCTCGTCCACCAGATTAACGGCACCGGACAGGTCGACGGACTGAATCACCAGGAGCGCCAAAGAAACCAGTAACCCGGCAAAGGCCGCATAGGGTAGGAAACCTTTGCGCTGGAAAACCAAGTCCAAAAGGATGACCAGGATACCCGTACTAGCCACGGCCAACTGGGGGGAGATTAAGTAAAGGTCGTATAAGTTCATGGCATCACGGAACAGCCGCCGGGATCAAGGCCACGATGGGACGTAATCCGAATTCGAACACGTCGGTCAAGATGGACGGATAGATCCCGACTCCCACGATCGTTATCACCAGTATSGCCATGGGCAGCGCCTCGATGAGAGAGGCGTCTCTTACATCGGCGAACCGCTCCCGCCGGACCCCAAAGAACGCCCGTTCCATCATCCAGAGGATATAGCCGGCGGCCAGGACTATCCCAAACACCGCGAGAGCGGTGGGCCAAGGATAAGCCCGGAAGGCCCCCAGGAACACCAGCACCTCGGAAACAAAGCCGCTGAGTCCGGGTAAACCCAATGAGGCGAACCCGGCTATCAGAAGYCCGGCAGCTACCAAGGGCATTCTACCGGCCAGCCCGCCCAGATCGGGAATATAGCGAGTGTGAGTCTTGTCGTAAACCAAGCCCGCTCCCAAGAACAGCAGGCCGGTAATAGTCCCGTGGGTGAAAAGCTGCATGGCTGCGCCGTTCAACCCGGCGGATGTCAGCGTCCCGTGGGTCACCCCGATGGAGCCTATGCCCACCAACACCAGCCCCATATGGCTGACGCTGGAGTATGCGATAAGCCGCTTCAAGTCGGTCTGGCGAAGGGTGACAATTGCTCCATAAATAACGCTGACAACCCCCAAAGTCACCAGCGCCCAGGCGAAGTGTTGCGCCTGGCCGGGGAACATTCCAACGTTGATACGGAGTATCCCGTAGCCCCCCATCTTCAACAAAACTCCGGCCAGCATCACGCTGGCAGCGGTGGGCGCGTTGGTATGGGCGTCGGGCAGCCAGGTGTGCAACGGCCATACGGGCAGCTTGATAGCGAAGCCGATGAAAAACAGCCAGAACAGGGCGCCTAGAGGCAACAATACCCCGGCCCCCAACATGGTCCCTTGGGTGGAAAGGGCCCTCATGTCGAAGGTGCCCACATCGGGGGTCAGGAACACCGCCACGATCGCCACCAGCATGAAAGCGCTGCCCAGGATGGTGAACATCAAGAACTTCATCGCCGAGTATTCCTTGCGGCCAGTGCCCCAAATGGAGATGAGCATGTACATCGGAACTAGTTCCAGTTCCCAGAAGAAGAAGAACAGAAGCAGGTCCAGAGAGCTGAACACCCCCATCACGGCGGTTTGCAGCACCAAAAGCCATACGAAATGCTCTCGAACCCGGGTGTCGATGCGCCACGAAGCCAGCACGGCGCACAATCCGAGAATACCGGTGAGGGCCACCAAGGGAGCGCTAAGGCCGTCGACCCCCAGCAAATAATTGGCCCTTAAAGTTTCGCCCGGTATCCAAGTGAACTGGTCGATAAACTGGAACCGCGCTGCGTCTTCGCCGTGGYTAAATAGTCCAAAGACCARCAATGTTAATACCAGATCGGCCACGGCCACCATGACGGCAACCACACGGATGTTGCGGTCGCCTCGTACCAATAGCAAGATGAACACCGCACCCACGGCTGGCAAAAACACCGTCGCCGTCAACAACCCTGAAAAACCAGTATCCACTAAAWCACATACTCGCTAATCGGCCAGAGTCTCAAGGCARTTCCCCGGTTGCCCGCCTTTAGTAAAGGGGGGTTGGGGGGATTCCCRCCACAACCGGAATCACTCAGAGGCCATTTAGCTCCGCTTAAAATACCAAAAATCCCAACAGAATGAGCAAACTACCGAGGGTCAAAGCAATGCCGTAGGCTTGGACCTCCCCGGTCTGGAACCTGGAAATAAAGTTGGGCCCCAGATTGCGCGAGATTRATCCGATGGCATCCACAACCCCGTCCACCACCACCCGGTCGACCCAGTCAACCACTCTGGCGATCCCGTTGTGGAAAGACCGCCGCACAAYTACATCTTCGTACAACTCGTCCAAGAAATACTTTCGGGACAGCAGCGTATGCACCGGCTTTATCGATTCCAGCGGGTCTTTATTCGCCGCTGAACGCYTGAGGTAGAGAACCGAGGCCAAGCCGATACCGGCCAGAGCGATTACGGTAGAGGCCGCCACCATCCAACGGTTAAACGCGGGGAYTTCCAAATGAACGACTCCGCCCAACGGAGTTGACTTCAACCCTTCGATCAGAAACTCGGTTATCCAATGTTTGGGTATCCCGAACACTTCCACCCATTGAGGATTGAGTAAATATCCGGAGAAAACGRCGGCAACACCCAAAAGCACCATGGGGAACCACATGAAGATAGGGGACTCGGCCAGGTGCACCTCGCCCAGATGGCCGGTGTCAGGTTGTCCCTCCGCGGCTAGGTCCGCCCGCTCCTGTTCCGCTCCGCCACGGAACTCGCCATGAAAGGTCATGTAGATCATACGAAACGTGTAAAAGGCGGTGAGTAAAACCCCGGTCAGCAAGAATACCAAAGTCAACTTGCCGGCCCAAAGCGCGGCCGGACCTCCGCCATGCCATCCATCGCTCCAGGCTGCGGACAGAATCTCGTCTTTACTCCAAAAGCCGGCCAACGGAATGATGCCCACCAAGCTGAGGCCGCCAATCAGGACCAACGCATAGGTCAGAGGCATGCGGCGCCATAGTCCTCCCATGTAGCGCATGTTGAATGTCCCGGTSGCGTGATTCACATTACCGGCCACCATGAACAACAGGGCTTTGAACGACGCATGAGTCACCAGATGGAAAATCGCCGCTGGGAAGGCCCCCAAGCCCAGAGCCGCCATCATGTAACCCAGTTGGCTCACCGTGGAATAGGCCATGACCCGCTTGATATCGTTCATCACCAGGCCCATGGTRGCCGCAAAGAGGGCGGTGAAGCCGCCGACCAAYGCCACCACAGTCAAGACGTGTTGGGCCGCCTGAAACACCGGGTAGAACCGGGCCACCAGGAACACTCCGGCCGCCACCATAGTCGCGGCATGAATCAAGGAACTGACCGGAGTGGGACCTTCCATAGCGTCGGGCAACCACGTATGCAGAGGAAACTGGCCGGACTTTCCCATCGCGCCGGAGAAGATCCCCAGGGTCAGCCAGGTCAACCCCACACCCCCTAGAACGGCACCCCCGGCAGCAAGCGGCTGGGCTGCCTGCCAGATATCCGGGATGTGGAAGGGATTGAGGCCGGCGGCGGCAAATCTGTCCCCCTGGAGGAAAAGGTACATTATCGCGATCAGGAAACCCACGTCTCCGATACGGGTGATCAAGAACGCTTTCTTGGCCGCYGCGGCGGCGGCGGGCCGCTCGTGCCAGAAGCCTATGAGCAGGTAGGACGATACGCCCACCAGTTCCCAGAAGGCGTAGAGCAATATTATGTTGGCCGACAACACCAACCCCAACATCGACGCGGTGAACAGCGCCATGTAGGCAAAGTACCGCGCATAGCTAGGATCGCCACGCATGTAACCCAGGGAATATATCTGCACCATCAGACTGACGCCGGTGACTACCACCAGCATGATGGCTGTCAGCGGGTCGATCAACAGAGCAAATTCTATTACGGCTCCGCCCACGTCCAGCCATCGGTGTCCTTCAAAGTGCGGCTCGCCGCTCCGGATAACCGCATCCAGTGTCAAGACCGACAGAGCCAATGCCGCGGCCAGCGCGATGATCAGCAAGATCCCGCTGACCCAGGCGTAGCGGTTCAGGAAGGGMCGAACGACTAGGCCGATCACCACGAAGGCGGCCAACGGCAGCAGCAAGATCGCCCATATGGAGGCTTCGCTAACCATTCATAGCTTCCTCAGAATCTCTTCGGCCACGTGCTCCCGCCCTTTGGGCACGTAGATGCGGAAGGGGACCCGTTCGCCCCAATCCAATATGTCTCCCTCGGGTAAGATGCGCGTAGGCAAGCCTTCTCCCTCCAAGACTTCCTTCCACATCTCGGCCATCATCAGATTAGGCGCTCGTTTAAATTCAATCCACATTGCGGCTATCAGCTATCAGCGGTCAGCAATCAGCTTAGTTTCGTAGTTCGGTTGCATTGGCTAGGTCCACGGATTCGGTGTTGCGGTACATGGCAAAGACGATGCCGAGACCCAGCGCGACTTCGGCGGCGGCCACGGTGATTATGAAAACCGCGAATATTTGGCCGGTTAGCACGGCGGCGATGTTGTCTTCTATCCCAACGGGGACAACGTACTTCGCCAGGGCCACCAAGGTCAGGTTGACGCCGTTGAACATCAATTCTAGGGACATCAACACCACCAAGACGTTGCTCCGAGCCAGCGTACCGTACAACCCGATGCAAAACATGATCGCGGCAACAATCATCATGGATTCAAGGGTCATTAGACGCTACCTCGGCCTTACCAGCGCCAATGCGCCTATTACGGCGGCCAGCAACAGCAAGGAAACCGCTTCGAAGGGCAGTACGAAGTCGCCTATCAGCAGGTCGGCCAGGCCCGCTTCCTGAGCCGCCGTCCTTTCGCCTTCGGTAGCGAATCCTGCCCGTTCTAAACCGGCCAGGTCTCCTGGCGATTCCAGGGTACGGACCGCGCTGGTCTGTACCGCTTGGGCCCTACTCTGCGCCTGGCCAGCCAGCAGGTCCCACTTGGTGTCGACGGCCACCRCCACCAKAACGGCCAAGAGCACTGCCGCAAGGGTCGCCGCCGGGATCTGAAACCGGTTGGGCAAGTTTCCGTGCTGTACGTCCCGGGTGAGCATGATGGCAAAGATGATCAGGATGGCGATGGCCCCGGCATAGATGAGTACCTGCACCACGGCCAGAAACTCGGCGCTCAGCAGCACAAAGAAGCCAGCCACCGCGATAAACACCACCACCAACAGCAAAGCGGCCCGGAACAGGTCTTTGACTAGGACCACACCCAAGGACGCGCCAATGGCCAGCACGGATAGGACCCAGAATACGATGTCCTGAAACAACATCTACTGGGTTTGCTCTGGGGCGCCGGCGTCGTCGGCGGTTCCATCAAGGTCAGGCGAGTTGAGGTCGTCCACGGCCTCGATCGAATCTCCGTTTCCGGAGCCCGGCGCCGGCTCCAGGCGCATACCGGCTTTTTCCTGTAGGTGCCAACGCCAGGACTCCCGACCTACGTCCTTCCAGTGCAACGGCTGGCCTTGATGGGGATCATATCCGGCGGATTCCAACTGGGGCCTGAAAAAAGTGCTGGGATGTTTGTCGGCTTGGCGCAGCTGATCTATGCCGATCACCATCTCTTTTCGAGAATACTGGCTCTGCTCGAAACCGCTGCCCATGAACAGCGCGTCGTAGGGGCAWGCCTCCACGCACAGACCGCAGAACATGCACCTSGCKATSTCGATGTCRAARACTTCCAGCMGGTATTTGTCTCCCTGCGCCGGGGCAGTCTCGCTKGGACTGGTCACGATCTTTATTATTCCCAGGGGGCAAAACTTGGCACAGGACGCGCAACCGGTGCAGCGCTCTTCATACCAGACAAACTCTTCGCCCCGGAAGCGGGGGTGCTGCTTCAGGCGCTCTTCCGGGTACTGGACGGTGAAGGGGCGCTTGGTCAAGTTTTTCAACGTGACCAGCAGACCTTTGGCCATGCCCATGCCGTACATTATGTAACCTCACCCACAGTTAGACTCGCTGTTCCGGCGGCCGGTTGCCACGTTACCGGCTTTATCTTTTCTCGGATCATGCTGCCAAACAGGGCGATGCATCCGGCACCCAGCGCCAGGTTGATACCGGTCATGATCCACAGGTCGTTGATCGCTAGCACTCCCTGGGAGTCCCGCAGGAAGAAGACCTCCAAGGCGGTGGCGAAGAGGTTGATTATGCTCAAGGGAAGTAAGAACTTCCAGGCGAAAGCCATCAACTGGTCGATGCGCAACCTGGGATAAGTAGCCCGCACCCAGATGAAGATAAATGCCACCGCGCCAACTTTTAACAGGAACCAGAACCACCCCAGATAGTCGGCCAATGGTCCCGCCCAGCCACCCAAAAACAGTGTAACCACAACCATCGACGCGGTCACAACCCCACCGAACTCGGCCGCTTGGATCAACGCGAACTTAACGCCGCTGTACTCGGTATGGTAGCCGGCGACGAGTTCGGATTCCGCTTCGGCAACGTCGAAGGGCGTGCGGTTAAGCTCAGCGGAGACCCCGGCCAGAAAAACGAACAGGGCCAACGGCTGCACCAGCAGGAAGGGTATCGCCTGGGCTTCAACGACATCCGCTAAAGACATTGAACCCGCCACCATCACCACCCCCAGCAGGCACAATACAACCGGCACTTCATAGCTTATCAGCACCGCCACTCCCCGGGCCGCTCCGAACATGGCGTAGCGGTTGTTGGARGACCAACCGGCCATCAGGATGGCCACGGAACTCAGCGAGGTAACCGCCAGAATATAAAGGATTCCCACGTTCAAGTCGGCCAAGGCCGTGTTCTTGGCGAAGGGCACCACCGCCAGCATCAAGATTGCCGGGGCCAGCATCGCGATTGGCGCCGCCAGAAACACGATCTTGTCGGCCGCTGCGGGGGTAATATCCTCCTTGAAGATGAGYTTCAATACGTCGGCAAAGGGTTGGAAAGTCCCAAAGGGTCCCCACCGGTTGGGGCCTATCCTGTTGTGGAAACGGCCGATGAGACRCCNKKCSGCRAANNRWYGRMCACCGCCGCGCCCATCAGCACCGCGTTCACCAGGATAAACATTATGACCAACCCGGCAGCGACGTAGGAGATCCAACAGGGGAGGACCGTACCTACAAGTTCGTACACGAACCGGTATACGGGGGTTCCGTATAGGACGTTGTCCGGCGACATCACGCAACTCAACGGTCTACTTCCCCCATGTTGATGTCCAGACTACCCAAGGTCACAATCATATCCGCCAGCTTCCAGCCCACCAGCAGATGCTCGGTGACCGTAAGATTGATCAAAGAGGGGGACCGAATCTTGCAGCGATACGGACTCACGCCCCCATCGCTCAGCATATAGAAGGCCAGCTCCCCTTTTGATGCCTCCACCCGGCCGTAAGCCTCGGCCCCCGGCTCGGGCCGGAATACCAAGGGCAGGTCCAGCCGCACCGGGCCCGGTTCTATGTGCTCCATACACTGGTGGATAATACGCGCGCTCTGGTGGATCTCCTGCATCCTAACCCAGAATCGGTCGTAATTGTCACCGTTGGCGCCCACCGGCACGTCGAAGTCTACCCACTCGTAGGCATCGTACGGCTCCATCTTACGCCAGTCCCAAGCGATGCCGCTGGCTCTCAGCACCGGCCCGCTTACCGAACAGTTGATGGCCATGTCCGGCGAAAGCGGGCTCACGCCCTTGGTGCGCACTAGAACGATCTCGTTCTCCATCACCAATTGTTCAATCTCGCCTATTTCCGAGGGCAATTCCTGCATGAAATTTTCCAGGGCCGGCCAGAAATCCGGGGGAGTGTCGGAGAACACCCCACCGGGTCTCATATAGGTCAGAGTGATCCTGGCGCCACACAGCATCTCGAACAGATCTAGAATCTTCTCCCTGGTGCGAAACCCGTACATCAACGGCGTTCCCAAAGTTCCCAGGTCCTGCAAATAGAAACCTATTCCCATCAAGTGGCTGGCGATTCGCTGCAGCTCGGCCACCATCGTGCGCAGCCACTTGGCCCTTAGCGGCGGCTCTACCCCCAACAGTTTTTCAACCGCCAGACAGTAGGCCTGGTTGTTAATCATGGAGGAGACGTAGTCCAGCCGGTCAGTTAGCGTGACTATTTGAACATAGGTCCGCTCTTCGGCCAGTTTCTCCGTCCCCCGGTGCAGGTACCCAAAAACCGGTTCCACCTCAAGAATCTCTTCCCCGTCGAAGGTCACACGTAGTCGAAACACCCCATGGGTACTGGGGTGCTGGGGACCCACGTTGATCGTCATCGGTTCGGTGTGAATGGGCATTYTYCGCCTTCGGCGGCTGTCAGCTWTCAGCGCTCAGCTTTCAGCACAGTGTTCTTGCTGATAGCTGTCGGCTGAACGCTGATAGCTATAAAAAATCCTTACGCAAGGGATGGCCTTCAAATCCTTCCCATAGCATGATYCGCTTCATATTAGGGTGKCCTTGGAAATCKACGCCCATCAAGTCCCAGACCTCCCGTTCCTGGAAATCGGCCCCCCGCCACACGTGATAAACCGATGGCACAGACAAGGACTCACGCCCGTGTAACCTGGTCTTGATCACGGCGGTGTGCTGGAGACGGAAAGAGGTCAGGTGATATACGACGTCGAAATACTCGATGAAATCTATGGCGCTGATCGCGTTGAGAAACTGGAAGTCTAGGGAAGAGTCATCCCGCAGAAACCGGGCAACGTCCTCGACTTTCGAGGAATCCACCCACACAACCTCTTCTTCCCACCGCTCCACCGAAGCCGGGACACCTGCGCTAAGACGCTCCGCCAACTCCGCCCCGGTCAATGCCTGAACCGGCATCAGGGATTGCCTTGTGAACCGGGGACGCCGTCTTCCGGCAAAGTTTCCACGGGAGGCCTTTCARCGGTAACCTGYCCGGAGATGGGYGGACGGGCRGACTTGCCSAKGTTGCGGTATTTYTTRATCTTCTCGTGCAATTCCATGATGCCGAATAGCAGGGCGTCGGGGCGGGGCGGGCATCCTGGCACGTARMCWTSRAYKKGKMKTANGTGKTNCNCKYCGGGSACCACGCTGTAGGATCCATAATAAGGGCCGCCGCTGGTGGCGCAAACCCCCATGGATATCACCCACTTCGGGTCGCCCATCTGATCGTAGATCCGCTGGATCGCCGGGGCCATCTTCCAGGTCACGGTGCCCGCGACAATCATCAAGTCCGCCTGGCGTGGCGAAGCCCGGAAAGCCTCCATGCCGAAGCGGGCGATGTCGAACCGGCCCATGGCGGTGGCAATCATCTCGAAGGCGCAACAAGCCAAGCCGAACGTGACGGGCCACAGAGCGGACTTCCTGCTCCAGTTGATCAAGGCGTCCACCGACGTAACCACCAGGTTGCCCTTCAGGTCGTCGGGAACTTGAATAAAAGGCTCAGCCAAGGGTTCGGTCGATGAGTCCTTCAGCCCTTGGACCGTCCTCCCTTCTTCCCGGTCGATGTCCCAGGTTCGGCTGTTGAGAGGTCCGTCTTCGTTGGATATCTCCGAGCTCAATTCAGCCTACCCCCACTCCAGATCTCTTTTGCGCCAAGCGTAGGCCCAGCCCACCAACAGAATGAGCACGAAGACCAGCATTTCAATGAGAGCGAAAAGCTCCAGTTGGAGGAACTTGGCCGCCCARGGATAGAGAAACACCACTTCAACGTCAAAGATGACGAAGAGGATGGCATACATATAGTAGCGGAAATTAAAGAGGTTCCAACGGCCCCCGATGGCTTCCATCCCGCACTCGTAGGTCTCCAGTTTCACGGGGGTGGGATTGGTGGGACGTAGGCCCAGCCGGGACATCATCCAAGAGGCAGTCACCATACTGATAGGAACGAAAAGAGCGACGCCGAAGAAGATGGCGATCAAGCCATATTGGCGGAAATAATCGTCTAGCATAAGCCTCTGCTCAGGCTGGGTCCGCTTCGGCTGGAATTATATCATAGGGCTTTGAGGGGCGATAGTGAAATTCTGCACAATGCGGATCTGGCCAATACATTGAGATTTTTACACGTTTACCTGAGCCTGTTAAGATGGGTGTGGCTCTCACCCCAGGCCCCTCTCCCTGAGTGAGAGGGGTGCCCATATGAAATCAGTTCGGGGTTAGTGCAAACTCGATTGGAGAAAGCCAAGAGACATGCCTCAACCCAAGCTGCTGATCGCCACGGGCAACCCGGGCAAGATGCGGGAGTATCGCGATCTTCTACGGGCCGTTCCGTTCCAACTCGTTTCCCTTTCCGACATGGGCATCACTGATGAGGTAGAAGAAACCGGGGTCACGTTTCACGAGAACGCAGCCCTGAAGACCAGCGGTTACGCCGCCCTCAGTGGGCTGCTAACTTTGGCCGACGACTCAGGTCTTGAAGTTGATGCCCTGGACGGTGCTCCCGGAGYCTATTCCGCCCGCTACGGGGAACTTCCGTCAACGCCGACTGATCAATTCCTCCCAGGAACCGGGCAAGAGGGCAAAATGACTGACGAAGACCGGGTCGCGCTGCTTCTCCGCAACCTGGAGGGCGTTCCTTGGGAGCGGCGAACCGCCCGATTCCGCTGTGTTATAGCCATCGGGAGGCCTAATCAAGAAGGGGGCGAGCGGACCGGGAGCGATTCTCAAGCCGGCGAGGAAATCCCCCCAACYCCCCTTTACGAAAGGGGGGCTTTTAGTGGGTTAACTTTCATGGTGGGGTCRGTTGCGGGAATGATACAATATGAGCCGGTGGGTGACGAAGGATTCGGCTACGATCCGGTGTTCTACCTGCCCTCATTCGGCCAAACCCTGGCCCAGATTTCTTTGGCTGATAAGAACCTTATTAGCCATCGTTCAGACGCGGCCCGCAAAGCGGTGGCATTCTTGACCGATAAGCTTTCGGCGATCAACGATAGGCCGAATGCTGACATCTGAAAAGGACAAAACCTTCGAGTGATAACCGATACCATGGGCAGGCCTCTCAAGGACCTGCGAATCTCCGTAACCGACCGATGCAATTTCCGCTGCACCTACTGCATGCCGGCGGAGATCTTCGGCGAAAGCTATAAATTCCTTCCTAAGAACGAGATCCTCAGCTTTGAGGAGATTGCGCGCCTCGCCCGCATTTTCGTTGAGTTCGGCGTCAACAAACTGCGAATCACCGGTGGCGAACCTCTCTTACGGACCGACCTGCACAAACTGATCGCCATGCTGACCGGCATGCCAGGCTTGGAAGACTTGACGCTCACCACCAACGCCTTTCTCTTGCCCCAGCAAGCCCAGCAGCTCAAGGACGCCGGGCTACAGCGGGTTACGATCAGTTTGGACACTTTGGACGATGAAGTCTTCAAAGAGATGAACGGCCGGGGAATCAGCATCGACCGGGTGCTGMAGGGCATCGATGCCGCCGCCGCAGTCGGGCTGGCTCCCATCAAGATCAACGCCGTAGTCCAGAAAGGAGTCAACGACCACACAGTGGTGGACCTAGCCCGCCACTTCAAAGGGTCCGGCCACATCGTCAGATTCATTGAATACATGGACGTAGGCAACCGAAACGGTTGGAAGTGGGACCAGGTGGTGCCGGCGGCGGAGATCGTCCAGCAGATCGACGCCGAGATGCCCCTGGAGCCGGTGGACAGCAACTATCCCGGAGAGGTCGCCAATCGCTATCGCTACCGGGACGGCCAGGGAGAGATCGGCGTCATCTCGTCGGTGTCCCAGCCCTTCTGCGCCAACTGCACCCGATCCCGGTTGTCCACCGACGGCAAGCTCTACACCTGCCTGTTCGCCAGCACGGGAGTGAGCCTGCGAGACGAGATGAGGGCCGGAGCCAGCGACGATGACCTCCGGAACTTGATAACCCGAATCTGGACCCGCCGCACCGACCGCTACTCGGAAGAGCGGACCGAACTGGCCTCTCTTCAAAACGTCCCAGCCAAAGTCGAGATGTACCAGATCGGCGGCTGACCGCCGATAACTGAAAGCTGATGGCTTATAGGATTGACTACTACTAACGCCATAACCATATACACCGACGGCTCATGCCTAGGTAATCCCGGCCCCGGAGGCTGGGGCGCCTTAGTATTTGGCGAGTCTGAAGTGCCGCGGCGTCTCTCGGGGCATGAGGCTCAGACCACCAACAACCGCATGGAATTGATGGCGGCGATCCAGGGATTGGAGGCCGTTCCAGCTGGGTCGAAGGTTGTACTCCACAGCGACAGCAGTTAYYTGGTCAACACSATGACSAAAAATTGGAAGAGGCGGGTGAATCATGACCTGTGGGAACGCCTTGATGCCCTTTCCGGGTCCCACAACGTGGAATGGCGCTGGGTGCGTGGGCACAATGGGGACCGATGGAACGAAGCGGCCGACCGTCTGGCGGTGGCTGCCATGAACATCGCCGCCGGCCGTGATTCCGGAGCCGCTTCCGAGCCTGAGAAACCCGCCAAGTCATTGACCCATATCGACGATGAGGGCCGGGCCCGCATGGTGGACGTGGGAGACAAGCCCGTCACCGACCGGGAAGCCACGGCCAAGGGACACGTCACGGTCCAGCCCGAAACCCTCAGGTTGATCAAAGAGGGGCTGATGAAGAAGGGAGACGTTCTCACCATCGCCCAACTGGCCGGAATAATGGGAGCCAAGCGCACCTCCGASTTGATACCCCTCTGCCACCCCTTGCCCCTGAATCAGGTGAGCGTCGACTTCGAACTGGACGAATCCAACAGCCGGATAGAGATCACCGCCAGCGCGCGCACCTCGTCGAAAACCGGCGTGGAGATGGAAGCCCTTACCGCCGTGTCCRTTGCCGCGCTCACCGTCTACGACATGYGCAAGGCCGTGGACCGGGGCATCCGCATCGAGAACATCCGCTTGGTGCGCAAGCGAGGAGGCCAGAGCGGGGACATCACCCTGGAGGAATAGTCTCCCGTGGTGATTCGTTGATCGTCAGATGGAGATTCGCCCCGGCATTCACCAGGTCCCCGGACTAAAGTGGAGCAACGCCTATCTGCTGGTGGAAGACGAGGGCCTGACCCTTATCGACGGCGGCATCCCCGGTGACGGATCGAAGATCCTCCGTTATATCAGCYAMCTGGGGCACACTCCGCAGGATCTGACTCGCATCGTCCTTACCCACAGCCATCCGGACCATTCCGGTCCCATGAAAGAGCTGTCCCGGATAAGCGGCGCCACCATCGCCGTGCACGAAAARGATACCCGGTACCAGCCGAAGACCGGYGGMCGGAGRSTACATTATCCCGGMCAACCGCCMGCGTTCGRTTGGAACGTCCCYTTCCTCCGCCGCATCCCTGCCCATGAAACCATCGAGGATGGACAGATATTGCCCGTTATGGGCGGACTGCAGGTGCTTCACACGCCGGGACATACACCGGGCAGCGTGTGTCTCCACCTGYCTGAACACGGGGTACTATTCACCGGAGACATACTGCTGTCCAACGGGCGCYGCTTCCGCCGCCCCGTCTATTTTCCCGGAACCGATCTGAAGGACTACCGGGCATCGGTGGAGCGGCTGGCGGGGTTGACCTTCGAGACAGCTTGCGGGGGCCACGGAGACCCGATACTTGAGGAGGGGACCGCCCGTCTYCACGAGATGCTGGACAGCTATTCGTGGATCAGCCCCCGCTGGACCGAGCTCAAACGYTGGGCCCGGTTACTATTCCCCCACTAACCCCAGGACACTCCCCGACCCCACACGCTTCCAAGGGACCAGACGCGATTTCCCCCCTTGGTTTTTTCTGCCTAACCGCGAAGCAAGTCAGGATACCCATCCAATAATGGTAATCGGTATCCGTTGAGAGAACGGGGTAAATCCGGAGGTTCTAGGGCATCTGGCGGCCCAAAAAAAATCCGCCCCCACTACCCACCCCGGTGCCGAAGCTCCTGACGCAGCAGCCGTATCGCCGTGGCCGCGTACACGATGTACTCCTCGTCCGGCAATTCCAACTCAGTGAATCGCTCAACTTGGTCGATGTCCATGATCCCTTGGATCCCTGGCATCACCGACAGGTCCATCTCGCAGATCTCGCCCTCGGGCAACACCACCACGCAGCCATGGTCCGCGGTGGGCGCGAAGGGGGGCTCCAACTCCACGGCCTGCAACGAATCCATGTTAAGAAAGGCCGGAAAAGGCCGCAGACTCTGGGCCAACTCGGCCAACAGTTCTCTAAGCCGCGCCGCCGCGTCCCGGAGGACGGATTCGGCGGCCACTAGGATGTCTTCTTTTTCGTCTTGTTTTGGGTKCATTGCCGAAACATGATAAGCGAATTAGGCCCAATGGGGAAATCCGTTAAGACCACGATAACTCACACCTGAAAGCTGACGGCAGATAGCTGAAAGCCGTCAAGCYTCTGATTGACAGCGTTCGGAGGCTAGGCTTAACATTGATTACGCTGGAGGAACACYTGGCGGCTGGCCGGTGTACTCCGTAGTGGCGACGTAGCTCAGCGGCAGAGCGGGCGCTTCATAAGCGCTAGGTCACTGGTTCGAACCCAGTCGTCGCCACCATTTGACAATTAGTAGCACTTTTGCGAAGCTAAATGTAGTCCAATCAGGAGGGCTGTCATGGCTTCCAAATCATCTAGTTCGGATGTTAGTGCGCCTAATTATTYCTCTGAACCACTCTCAGACGATGACCTCATCCGTGGCTTCACCTTGGCCCTTGGGKCTGGAGGTCGCAAGCCACGGACCCTTTTTATTTACGAAGATAGCATCCGGAAGCTCTCTGATTTCGCCCAAAATCTAGGACTACCTGGATTGGTCACCATGGACAGGAAGGTAGTCCGGCATTGGCTTACCTCACTTTATCAACAGGGCAACAAACCTGCGACAGTTTCTATCCGATACCGGTCTCTGAACCGTTTTTTCCGGTGGTGCGTTGAGGMRGATGAGAGAGCCGATAACCCAATGAACCATGTCGAGCCGCCAAGAATACCAAGTGAAATCCAGCCCTACTATCAGCCCGACGACGTTGAGACCGTGGTGAAGTCCATAGGCCGAAGTACCTCCCTCAATCTACGAGRCGCCRCTATGGTRATGGTCCTATATGACAGCGGAGYCCGCGCGGCGGAGCTGTGTGGAATGAAGGTCTCAGATTTGGACTGGAGGGACCAAACCATCTTGGTGACTGGAAAAGCAAGCAAGCAACGCCGAGTGGGCCTGGGAAGCAAGTCKGNAMTGGMYGTKGWKSGRYWCYKGMGRMAACNSASKWARCAMSWMTGGGCTTCGAATGATGTTACAGCGTAGGTTTAGCAACGCCGGGGTCAGATTCCAAGGT